>NZ_JAHSTX010000002.1:190000-815307 GCF_019145375.1 Pseudomonas triticicola
ATGTAACGGGGCTCAAACCATACACCGAAGCTACGGGTATCACCTTCGGGTGATGCGGTAGAGGAGCGTTCTGTAAGCCTGTGAAGGTGAGTTGAGAAGCTTGCTGGAGGTATCAGAAGTGCGAATGCTGACATGAGTAACGACAATGGGTGTGAAAAACACCCACGCCGAAAGACCAAGGTTTCCTGCGCAACGTTAATCGACGCAGGGTTAGTCGGTCCCTAAGGCGAGGCTGAAAAGCGTAGTCGATGGAAAACAGGTTAATATTCCTGTACTTCTGGTTATTGCGATGGAGGGACGGAGAAGGCTAGGCCAGCTTGGCGTTGGTTGTCCAAGTTTAAGGTGGTAGGCTGAGATCTTAGGTAAATCCGGGATCTTAAGGCCGAGAGCTGATGACGAGTTACCCTTTGGGTGACGAAGTGGTTGATGCCATGCTTCCAAGAAAAGCTTCTAAGCTTCAGGTAACCAGGAACCGTACCCCAAACCGACACAGGTGGTTGGGTAGAGAATACCAAGGCGCTTGAGAGAACTCGGGTGAAGGAACTAGGCAAAATGGCACCGTAACTTCGGGAGAAGGTGCGCCGGTGAGGGTGAAGGACTTGCTCCGTAAGCTCATGCCGGTCGAAGATACCAGGCCGCTGCGACTGTTTATTAAAAACACAGCACTCTGCAAACACGAAAGTGGACGTATAGGGTGTGACGCCTGCCCGGTGCCGGAAGGTTAATTGATGGGGTTAGCTAACGCGAAGCTCTTGATCGAAGCCCCGGTAAACGGCGGCCGTAACTATAACGGTCCTAAGGTAGCGAAATTCCTTGTCGGGTAAGTTCCGACCTGCACGAATGGCGTAACGATGGCGGCGCTGTCTCCACCCGAGACTCAGTGAAATTGAAATCGCTGTGAAGATGCAGTGTATCCGCGGCTAGACGGAAAGACCCCGTGAACCTTTACTATAGCTTTGCACTGGACTTTGAATTTGCTTGTGTAGGATAGGTGGGAGGCTTTGAAGCGTGGACGCCAGTTCGCGTGGAGCCATCCTTGAAATACCACCCTGGCAACTTTGAGGTTCTAACTCAGGTCCGTTATCCGGATCGAGGACAGTGTATGGTGGGTAGTTTGACTGGGGCGGTCTCCTCCTAAAGAGTAACGGAGGAGTACGAAGGTGCGCTCAGACCGGTCGGAAATCGGTCGTAGAGTATAAAGGCAAAAGCGCGCTTGACTGCGAGACAGACACGTCGAGCAGGTACGAAAGTAGGTCTTAGTGATCCGGTGGTTCTGTATGGAAGGGCCATCGCTCAACGGATAAAAGGTACTCCGGGGATAACAGGCTGATACCGCCCAAGAGTTCATATCGACGGCGGTGTTTGGCACCTCGATGTCGGCTCATCACATCCTGGGGCTGAAGCCGGTCCCAAGGGTATGGCTGTTCGCCATTTAAAGTGGTACGCGAGCTGGGTTTAGAACGTCGTGAGACAGTTCGGTCCCTATCTGCCGTGGACGTTTGAGATTTGAGAGGGGCTGCTCCTAGTACGAGAGGACCGGAGTGGACGAACCTCTGGTGTTCCGGTTGTCACGCCAGTGGCATTGCCGGGTAGCTATGTTCGGGAAAGATAACCGCTGAAAGCATCTAAGCGGGAAACTTGCCTCAAGATGAGATCTCACTGGAACCTTGAGTTCCCTGAAGGGCCGTCGAAGACTACGACGTTGATAGGTTGGGTGTGTAAGCGCTGTGAGGCGTTGAGCTAACCAATACTAATTGCCCGTGAGGCTTGACCATATAACACCCAAGCAATTTGCGCTTAAAAGCCAGATTGCGGTGTGTGAAGACGAAACGAACCGAAAGTTCGAAGTTCACAAACACCTAGCTGTCACATACCCAATTTGCTGAAGCGAGGCCATCTGGTCGCGAGTCAGTACCCGAATTTCTTGACGACCATAGAGCGTTGGAACCACCTGATCCCATCCCGAACTCAGCAGTGAAACGATGCATCGCCGATGGTAGTGTGGGGTTTCCCCATGTGAGAGTAGGTCATCGTCAAGATTAAATTCCGAAACCCCAATTGCGAAAGCAGTTGGGGTTTTGTTTTGCCTGCGAGAAATGTGTCCGCTTGATTTCTATGCAACGGCCCGGGGCATGGCTATTATGCGGGCCTCATTGTGAGGCGATACCTGCATGCTGACGTTGTTGAATCTACTGAAGGATGGACGATTCCATTCCGGACAGGACCTGGGCGTTGCCCTGGGAATAAGCCGAAGTGCTGTATGGAAGCAGCTACAACAGCTTGAAGCTGAACTTGGCCTGTCGATCCATAAAGTTCGCGGTCGCGGATATCAATTGTCGACGCCTCTGACGCTCCTTGATCCTCGTGAAATAAACAGGAAGATGCCTCAATGGCCGGTGCGTGTGTTCGACTCTGTTGACTCGACAAATGCCGAAGCTCTGCGCTCCATCAGTGATGGCGTCCCCGCGCCGTTTTTGGTGCTCGCGGAGCGACAATTGGCAGGTCGTGGTCGTCGAGGTCGTAAGTGGGTAAGCCCATTTGCGGAAAATCTTTATTACAGTCTTGTACTCCGTATCGAAGGCGGAATGCGCCAGATTGAAGGGTTGAGCCTTGTCGTTGGCTTAGCTGTAATGCAGACCTTGCGAAGTGTCGGCGTGCCGACTGCCGGATTGAAATGGCCCAACGATGTTTTGGTGGGTAACAAGAAAATAGCAGGGATCCTGCTCGAGCTCGTCGGCGATCCAGCGGATGTGTGTCATGTTGTATTGGGTATAGGAATCAACGTGAATATGCAGGTTGCCGATGAGGTCGACCAGCAATGGACTTCTATAAAACTGGAGTCAGGCAAAGCCTGCGAGCGCAATGCTCTGGTGGTTGAATTGAGTAATCAACTCAAGACTTATATCCACAAACACCAGCTCAGCGGGTTCGCAAGCCTGCAGGCAGAATGGGCGGAAAATCATCTGTGGCAGGGTCGGTCCGTATCGTTGATCGCGGGTAACAGCCGTATCGATGGAGTAGTGCTCGGGATTGATAACCAAGGCGGGTTGCGCCTGATTGTAGATGGTGTTGAAAGAGCCTTTAGTGGCGGAGAGCTCAGCCTGAGGTTGCGTGATGATTCTTGAGCTTGACTGCGGTAACAGCTTTATAAAATGGCGCGTGCTGGATGCCTCCGCCAGCGAGCTCGTTTCGGAAGGGGTAGTAGATTCGAATCAGGCTTTGCTTGAGAGCCTACGGATCATGAAGCCGCTCTCACTGCGCAAGTGTCGTTTGGTAAGCGTAAGGACTAACGAGGAAACCAGCGCTTTAACCGAAATGCTTGAGCGCGAGTTCGGTATTCCTATCGTGTGTGCGAGGCCCGCTCGCGAGATGTCCGGTGTTCGAAACGGCTACGAAGACTATGAGCGTCTGGGGCTTGATCGCTGGCTGGCGATGCTTGGCGGGTTTCACCTGGCTGCCGGGAGTGCTTGTCTGGTTCTCGACTTCGGTACCGCGGTTACTGCCGATTTTGTCGGGGCTGACGGTGAGCATCTTGGTGGGTTCATTTGTCCAGGCATGCCTTTGATGCGAAACCAGCTTCGCACCCATACCCGTAAAATTCGTTATGGTGATGACGCGGCAGAGCGTGCCCTTTCCAGTCATGTCCCGGGGCGTACCACCGTGGAAGCGGTGGAGCGCGGCTGTTCTTTGATGCTGAGGGGCTTTGTTCTCACTCAATTAGAGCTGGCTCGAGCGTACTGGGGAGAGCAATTCACCGTCTTTATTACGGGAGGGGATGCCGAGTTGGTTAAAGGCGTCGCGCCTGACGCCAGGGTTGTGCCCGACCTGGTTTTTGTCGGCTTGGCCATGGCGTGTCCCTTGTCCTGAGGTTTATATGCGTTGGTTGTTCCTGCTCCTAGTGGTTCTCAATGTTTTTTACTATGTCTGGCATCAGCAGGAAGCGCCCTTGCGAGCCAAAGATGTAACGCCCCTTAGTCTGTATCGCGGTTCGCAGCAGGATATCCGTCTGCTGAGCGAAACTGCTGGTGAAGGCGGGAGAGGGCAGGTGGTGCCGCGTCAGCAGTGTCTTTTCCTTGGTGGATTTTCTGAAGAGGATTCAATCGCCAGGTTGCAACAGCGCCTGGTGGCGATGAAGGTCAATGCTCAATCCGTGCCGAAAGATGCTGCAGGAAGCGGTTACTGGCTTGCAGTTGCGCCGGATGGCCAGCGTTTGTTGGGCGATCAGCAGTTGCAAAACCTTTCCAAGGAATTCAATGAGTTAAAACATAAAATAATGCTGTGCGAAGGGGTTGCACCTGCTCAATAGTTTGCATAGAATGGCGCCCGCTCCACAGCGAACACCTTAAACGGGATTCGAAGTGAAGCGTGTCAACGCAGCTAACCTCAGGTTTTTAAATGAGAAAATGCTTGACAGGGGTTTGGCATGATATAGAATGCCGGCCTGATTAGGAGGGGTTCCCGAGCGGCCAAAGGGATCAGACTGTAAATCTGACGTCTACGACTTCGAAGGTTCGAATCCTTCTCCCTCCACCAGATTTAAGCGTGAGCTGCAAGCTCCGCGGGTATAGTTTAGTGGTAGAACCTCAGCCTTCCAAGCTGATGATGCGGGTTCGATTCCCGCTACCCGCTCCAAGTTTGCAGGTTGTGCAAAAGGGTTTTGCTCTTGTAGCTCAGTTGGTAGAGCACACCCTTGGTAAGGGTGAGGTCAGCGGTTCAAATCCGCTCAAGAGCTCCATATAACAAGGCAGATATGAAAATATCTGCCTTTGTTTTAATGGTTGATATTGTTTGTCTAATTTCTTCTGTAGAGGGTGATATCGATGGCTAAGGAAAAATTTGATCGTTCCCTGCCCCACGTCAACGTTGGGACCATTGGTCACGTTGACCACGGTAAAACCACTCTGACTGCTGCTCTGACTCGCGTCTGCTCCGAAGTTTTCGGTTCGGCCGTCGTTGAATTCGACAAGATCGACAGCGCACCAGAAGAAAAAGCTCGCGGTATCACCATCAACACCGCTCACGTTGAGTACAACTCGACTATTCGTCACTACGCTCACGTTGACTGCCCAGGTCACGCTGACTATGTGAAGAACATGATCACCGGTGCTGCCCAGATGGACGGCGCGATCCTGGTTTGCTCGGCCGCTGATGGTCCGATGCCACAAACCCGTGAGCACATCCTGCTGTCCCGTCAGGTAGGCGTTCCGTACATCGTGGTTTTCCTGAACAAGGCTGACCTGGTAGACGACGCTGAGCTGTTGGAACTGGTTGAGATGGAAGTTCGTGACCTGCTGTCGACCTACGACTTCCCAGGCGACGACACTCCGATCATCATCGGTTCGGCTCGTATGGCGCTGGAAGGCAAAGACGACAACGAAATGGGCACCACTGCCGTTCGTAAACTGGTTGAAACTCTGGATACCTACATCCCAGAACCAGTTCGTATGATCGACAAGCCATTCCTGATGCCAATCGAGGACGTGTTCTCGATCTCGGGTCGCGGTACTGTTGTGACTGGTCGTATCGAGCGCGGTATCGTTCGCGTTCAGGACGCTCTGGAAATCGTTGGTCTGCGTGACACCACCACCACCACCTGCACCGGTGTTGAGATGTTCCGCAAACTGCTCGACGAAGGTCGTGCTGGCGAGAACTGCGGCGTTCTGCTGCGTGGTACCAAGCGTGACGACGTTGAGCGTGGCCAGGTTCTGGTCAAGCCAGGTTCGGTCAAGCCGCACACCAAGTTCACCGCAGAAGTTTATGTTCTGAGCAAGGAAGAAGGCGGCCGTCACACTCCGTTCTTCAAAGGCTACCGTCCACAGTTCTACTTCCGTACTACTGACGTGACTGGTAACTGCGAGCTGCCAGAAGGCGTTGAAATGGTAATGCCAGGTGACAACATTCAGATGACTGTTACCCTGATCAAAACCATCGCGATGGAAGATGGTCTGCGTTTCGCTATCCGTGAAGGCGGTCGTACCGTCGGCGCTGGCGTCGTAGCCAAAATCATCGAATAAGCGGTTGTAATGTATTTTTCGGGCCGGCATAATGGTCGGCCTGATTTTGTTTTAGGTCAGTAGCTCAATTGGCAGAGCGACGGTCTCCAAAACCGTAGGTTGGGGGTTCGATTCCCTCCTGACCTGCCAGATTCACTCGGTGTATCTGGCTTTCTTTTCACAGGATCTTCATAGATGACTCCTAAAGCTGAAGCTCAAGGCTCTCGCTTCGATCTGCTCAAGTGGCTTGTAGTAGTCGCTTTGGTGGTTGTTGGCGTTGTTGGCAATCAGTATTACGCTGCTTCGCCGATCCTGTACCGTGTACTCGCTTTGCTTGCCATTGCTGTCGTAGCTGCCTTTGTAGGCCTGCAGACCGCGAAGGGCAAGTCTTTCTTTGTACTGGTTAAGGAAGCTCGCACCGAGATTCGTAAAGTCGTGTGGCCAACTCGCCAAGAAACCACGCAGACCACGCTGATTGTCGTGGCTGTGGTTCTGGTTATGGCGTTGCTGTTGTGGGGGCTCGATTCCCTGCTCGGCTGGCTTGTTTCCTTGATTGTCGGCTAAGGGTGTCCCGTGGCTAAGCGTTGGTATGTTGTGCATGCTTACTCGGGTTACGAGAAGCATGTGATGCGCTCGCTGATCGAGCGCGTAAAGCTGGCTGGCATGGAAGATGGCTTCGGCGAGATTCTGGTTCCCACTGAAGAAGTGGTTGAGATGCGTAACGGCCAGAAGCGCAAAAGCGAACGGAAGTTCTTCCCAGGCTATGTGCTGGTCCAGATGGATATGAACGAGGGTACTTGGCACTTGGTCAAGGATACTCCTCGGGTGATGGGTTTCATCGGCGGTACCGCTGACAAGCCAGCGCCGATTACCGATAAAGAGGCAGAAGCGATTCTGCGTCGCGTTGCTGATGGTAGCGACAAGCCGAAGCCGAAGACGTTGTTCGAGCCAGGCGAGACGGTGCGTGTCAATGACGGTCCATTCGCTGATTTCAATGGCGTTGTGGAAGAAGTTAACTACGAAAAGAGCCGGATCCAAGTGGCAGTGCTCATTTTCGGTCGCTCTACTCCGGTGGAGCTCGAGTTCAGTCAGGTCGAGAAGGTCTAGCTGGGCAAGCAATCCCAACCCCGCAGCCTTAGGCTGTGGGGTTTTGTCGTCACTGGGATAAACGCGCAAGTAACCGGGGAGCCTTTCGAGGCGTTCGAACCCGTAATTGGAGTGCCTCATGGCCAAGAAAATTACCGCTTACATCAAGCTGCAAGTGAAGGCCGCTCAGGCTAACCCAAGTCCACCGGTTGGTCCTGCTCTGGGTCAGCACGGCGTGAATATCATGGAATTCTGCAAGGCTTTCAACGCCCGTACTCAGGGTCTTGAGCCAGGTCTGCCGACTCCAGTGATCATCACTGTCTACAGCGACCGTAGCTTCACTTTCGAAACCAAATCCACCCCTGCTTCGGTTCTGCTGAAGAAGGCGGCCGGTCTGACCAGCGGTTCCGCTCGTCCGAACACCGTTAAGGTTGGCACTGTTACCCGTGCTCAGCTGGAAGAAATCGCGAAAACCAAAAACGCGGATCTGACTGCAGCTGATATGGATGCAGCCGTGCGTACTATCGCCGGTTCTGCTCGTAGCATGGGCCTTAACGTGGAGGGTGTGTAATGGCTAAGCTGACCAAGCGTCAAAAGGCTATCGCCGGCAAAATCGAAGCAGGCAAGGCCTACAACATCGTAGACGCCGCTGCTCTGCTGGCCGAGCTGTCGACTGTCAAGTTCAGCGAGTCGTTCGACGTTGCTGTAAACCTGGGTGTAGACCCGCGTAAATCCGACCAGGTTGTTCGTAGCGCTACTGTGCTGCCGCACGGCACTGGCAAGACCGTTCGCGTTGCTGTGTTCACCCAGGGTCCAGCTGCTGAGGCCGCTCTGGCTGCCGGCGCTGACCGTGTAGGTATGGACGACCTGGCTGCCGAAATGAAAGGCGGCGATCTGAACTATGACGTAGTGATCGCATCCCCGGATGCCATGCGCGTTGTAGGTCAGTTGGGTCAGATCCTCGGTCCACGTGGCCTGATGCCTAACCCGAAAGTCGGCACCGTAACTCCAGACGTAGCCAACGCGGTCAAGAACGCCAAGGCTGGTCAGGTTCGTTATCGCACCGACAAAAACGGCATCATCCACACTTCCGTTGGCAAGATGGGCTTCGACGCCGTCAAGCTGAAGGAAAACGTTGAAGCCCTGATCGCTGATCTGAAGCGTATCAAGCCAGCTTCCTCGAAAGGCATTTACGTCAAGCGCGTTACCCTGAGCACCACCATGGGCCCAGGTCTGGTTATCGACCAGAGCTCGCTCGACGCGTAAGACAAAGGTTGGCGCGGTTTGCCGCGCCAATTGAAAGATTGGGGTCCCTGCCTGGCGGGGGCTATCCAAGACCGTAGGCGGCGCAAGCCTTAAACCTCAAGCCTACGCAGATGGTGCTCCCGGTTCCTTACCGAATCAGACACCAAAACGACATTCGGTTCCGATCGAATGAAACGGTAACAAGCAGGAGTTAAACCCGTGGCAATTAATCTCGAAGACAAGAAGGCCATCGTCGCTGAAGTCAACGAGGCTGCCAAAGTCGCTCTGTCCGCTGTCGTGGTTGATGCACGTGGCGTAACAGTAGGCGCAATGACCGGACTCCGTAAAGAGGCTCGTGAAGCTGGCGTTTACGTACGTGTTGTACGTAACACCCTGCTCAAGCGCGCTGTTGCTGACACTCAATACAGTGTCCTCAACGACGTGTTCACCGGCCCGACCCTGATTGCATTCTCGAACGAACATCCGGGCGCTGCTGCCCGTATCTTCAAAGAGTTTGCCAAGGGTCAGGACAAGTTCGAGATCAAGGCAGCTGCGTTCGAGGGCAAGTTCCTCGCAGCTAATCAGATCGACGTACTGGCAACTCTGCCGACCCGTGACGAAGCAATTTCTCAGCTGATGAGCGTGATTCAAGGCGCAACCAGCAAATTGGCTCGTACTCTGGCGGCAATTCGCGACCAGAAAGAAGCTGCCGCAGCCTAAGGCTCGTCACTTCTCGCGTTTTTTGTTTATTTCGATGGTCGCGTAGGCCGTCCCCCAATTCAGGAATTGAGTCATGTCTCTGACTAACGAACAAATCATCGAAGCAATCGGCCAGAAATCCGTAGTGGAAATCGTTGAGCTGATCAAAGCGATGGAAGAAACCTTCGGTGTTACCGCTGCTGCCGCTTCGGCTGGCCCAGCTGTAGCTGCTGCTGCTGTTGAAGAGCAAACCGAGTTCAACGTTGTTCTGCTGGAAGCTGGCGAGAAGAAGGTTAACGTGATCAAGGCAGTTCGTGAACTGACCGGTCTGGGCCTGAAAGAAGCCAAAGAGAAAGTAGACGGCGCTCCTCAGGTTGTAGCTGAAGGCGTTTCGAAAGAAGCGGCTGAAGACGCCAAGAAGAAGCTGGAAGAAGCAGGCGCTAAAGTCGAGCTGAAGTAAGCATCGACTTTGCTCCTCCAGCCCGAGCGTCAAGCGACAGGCTGATGGCTGGTGGCTCTTGCCACCGGCCTTTTTCCGTTATTGGCAGCCGACTGGGTCGGTGCCGGTAAAGGCGCTGTAACCACCCGATGCGGTGGCGCAAACCATGGGGTTTGCACGATTTTCTGGCTGCTCCCGTCGGGAGGGGCCAAACAAGCAGGTGACCAAGCTGGGGAACGCTGATGGCTTACTCATATACTGAGAAAAAACGTATCCGCAAGGACTTTAGCAAGTTGCCGGACGTCATGGATGTGCCTTACCTCCTGGCCATCCAGCTGGATTCGTATCGTGAATTCTTGCAAGCGGGAGCGACTAAAGATCAGTTCCGCGACGTGGGCCTGCATGCGGCCTTCAAATCCGTTTTCCCGATCATCAGCTACTCCGGCAATGCTGCGCTGGAGTACGTCGGTTATCGCCTGGGCGAACCGGCATTTGATGTCAAAGAATGCGTATTGCGCGGTGTAACTTTCGCCGTACCTTTGCGGGTAAAAGTGCGCCTGATCATTTTCGACAAAGAATCGTCGAACAAAGCGATCAAGGACATCAAAGAGCAAGAAGTCTACATGGGTGAAATCCCCCTGATGACTGAGAACGGTACCTTCGTAATCAACGGTACCGAGCGTGTTATCGTTTCCCAGCTGCACCGTTCCCCGGGCGTGTTCTTCGACCACGACCGCGGCAAGACGCACAGCTCCGGCAAACTGCTGTACTCGGCTCGCATCATTCCTTACCGCGGTTCGTGGCTGGACTTCGAATTCGATCCGAAAGACTGCGTCTTCGTGCGTATCGACCGTCGTCGCAAACTGCCGGCTTCGGTACTGCTGCGCGCACTCGGTTACACCACCGAAGAAGTGCTGGACGCGTTCTACACCACCAATGTATTCCACCTGAGCGGCGAAACCCTCAGCCTGGAACTGGTGCCATCGCGCCTGCGTGGTGAAGTTGCGGTTCTGGACATCCAGGACGAGAAGGGCAAGGTCATCGTTGAGCAAGGCCGCCGTATTACCGCGCGCCACATCAACCAGATCGAAAAAGCCGGTATCAAGACGCTGGACGTGCCACTGGACTACGTCCTTGGCCGCACCACCGCCAAGGCTATCGTGCACCCGGCTACCGGCGAAATCCTGGCCGAATGCAACACCGAGCTGAACACTGAAGTCCTGGCTAAAATCGCCAAGGCTCAGGTCGTTCGCATCGAGACCCTGTACACCAACGACATCGACTGCGGTCCGTTTGTCTCCGACACGCTGAAGATCGACTCCACCAGCAACCAATTGGAAGCGCTGGTCGAGATCTATCGCATGATGCGTCCAGGCGAGCCGCCAACCAAAGACGCTGCCGAGACCCTGTTCAACAACCTGTTCTTCAGCCCTGAGCGCTATGACCTGTCTGCGGTCGGCCGGATGAAGTTCAACCGTCGTATCGGTCGTACCGAGATCGAAGGTTCGGGCGTGCTGTGCAAGGAAGACATCGTCGCGGTTCTGAAGACTCTGGTCGACATCCGTAACGGTAAAGGCATCGTCGATGACATCGACCACCTGGGTAACCGCCGTGTTCGCTGCGTAGGCGAAATGGCCGAGAACCAGTTCCGCGTTGGCTTGGTACGTGTTGAGCGTGCGGTCAAAGAGCGTCTGTCGATGGCTGAAAGCGAAGGCCTGATGCCGCAAGACCTGATCAACGCCAAGCCAGTGGCTGCGGCGGTGAAAGAGTTCTTCGGTTCCAGCCAGCTGTCGCAATTCATGGACCAGAACAACCCGCTGTCCGAGATCACCCACAAGCGTCGTGTCTCCGCACTCGGCCCTGGTGGTCTGACTCGTGAGCGCGCGGGCTTCGAAGTTCGTGACGTACACCCGACTCACTACGGTCGTGTCTGCCCGATTGAAACGCCGGAAGGTCCGAACATCGGTCTGATCAACTCCCTGGCTGCGTACGCTCGCACCAACCAGTACGGCTTCCTGGAGAGCCCGTACCGCGTGGTGAAAGAGGGTGTCGTCACCGACGAGATCGTGTTCCTGTCCGCTATTGAAGAAGCCGATCACGTGATCGCGCAGGCTTCGGCGACCATGAACGAGCAGAAAGTCCTGATCGACGAACTGGTTGCCGTACGTCACCTGAACGAATTCACCGTCAAGGCGCCGGAAGACGTCACCCTGATGGACGTTTCGCCGAAGCAGGTTGTATCGGTTGCAGCGTCGCTGATTCCGTTCCTCGAGCACGACGACGCCAACCGTGCGTTGATGGGTTCGAACATGCAGCGTCAGGCTGTACCGACTCTGCGCGCTGACAAGCCGCTGGTAGGTACCGGCATGGAGCGTAACGTTGCCCGTGACTCCGGCGTTTGCGTCGTGGCTCGTCGTGGTGGCGTGATCGATTCCGTCGATGCCAGCCGTATCGTGGTTCGTGTTGCCGATGACGAAGTGGAAACCGGTGAAGCCGGTGTCGACATCTACAACCTGACCAAATACACCCGCTCGAACCAGAACACCTGCATCAACCAGCGTCCGCTGGTGCGTAAAGGTGATCGCGTTCAACGTAGCGACATCATGGCCGACGGCCCGTCCACCGACATGGGTGAACTGGCACTGGGTCAGAACATGCGCATCGCGTTCATGGCATGGAACGGCTTCAACTTCGAAGACTCCATCTGCCTGTCCGAGCGTGTGGTTCAGGAAGACCGTTTCACCACGATCCACATTCAGGAACTGACCTGTGTGGCCCGTGACACCAAGCTTGGCCCAGAGGAAATCACTGCGGACATCCCGAACGTGGGTGAAGCTGCACTGAACAAGCTGGACGAAGCCGGTATCGTTTACGTAGGTGCTGAAGTAGGCGCAGGCGACATCCTGGTTGGCAAGGTCACTCCGAAAGGCGAGACCCAACTGACTCCGGAAGAAAAACTGCTGCGTGCAATCTTCGGTGAAAAAGCCAGCGACGTTAAAGACACCTCCCTGCGCGTGCCAACCGGCACCAAAGGTACTGTCATCGACGTACAGGTCTTCACCCGTGACGGCGTTGAGCGTGATGCTCGTGCACTGTCGATCGAG
Source organism: Pseudomonas triticicola (assembly GCF_019145375.1). Lineage (NCBI taxonomy): Bacteria > Pseudomonadati > Pseudomonadota > Gammaproteobacteria > Pseudomonadales > Pseudomonadaceae > Pseudomonas > Pseudomonas triticicola. The sequence continues at coordinate 202,567 of NZ_JAHSTX010000002.1, forward strand.
AAGTCCCAGCTGGACGAGATCCGCAAGGATCTGAACGAAGAGTTCCGCATCGTTGAAGGCGCGACTTTCGAGCGTCTGCGTTCCGCACTGGTAGGCCACAAGGCCGAAGGCGGTGCCGGCCTGAAGAAAGGTCAGGACATCACCGACGAAGTACTCGACGGTCTTGAGCACGGCCAGTGGTTCAAACTGCGCATGGCTGAAGATGCTCTGAACGAGCAGCTCGAGAAGGCTCAGGCCTACATCGTTGATCGTCGCCGTCTGCTGGACGACAAGTTCGAAGACAAGAAGCGCAAACTGCAGCAGGGCGATGACCTGGCTCCAGGCGTGCTGAAAATCGTCAAGGTTTACCTGGCAATCCGTCGCCGCATCCAGCCTGGCGACAAGATGGCCGGTCGTCACGGTAACAAGGGTGTGGTCTCCGTGATCATGCCGGTTGAAGACATGCCGCACGATGCCAATGGCACCCCGGTCGACGTGGTCCTCAACCCGCTGGGCGTACCTTCGCGTATGAACGTTGGTCAGATCCTCGAAACCCACCTGGGCCTCGCGGCCAAAGGTCTGGGCGAGAAGATCAACCGGATGGTCGAAGAGCAGCGTAAAGTCGCTGAACTGCGCACCTTCCTGGACGAGATCTACAACCAGATCGGCGGTCGTAACGAAGATCTGGACAGCTTCTCCGATCAGGAAATCCTCGATCTGGCGAACAACCTGCGTGGCGGCGTTCCAATGGCCACTCCAGTGTTCGACGGCGCCAAGGAAAGCGAAATCAAGGCCATGCTGAAACTGGCAGACCTGCCGGAAAGCGGCCAGATGCAGCTGACCGACGGCCGTACCGGCAACAAGTTCGAGCGTCCAGTTACCGTTGGCTACATGTACATGCTGAAGCTGAACCACTTGGTAGACGACAAGATGCACGCTCGTTCTACCGGTTCTTACAGCCTGGTTACCCAGCAGCCGCTGGGTGGTAAGGCGCAGTTCGGTGGTCAGCGTTTCGGGGAGATGGAGGTCTGGGCACTGGAAGCATACGGTGCTGCTTACACTCTGCAAGAAATGCTCACAGTGAAGTCGGACGATGTGAACGGCCGTACCAAGATGTACAAGAACATCGTGGATGGCGATCACCGTATGGAGCCGGGCATGCCCGAGTCCTTCAACGTGTTGATCAAGGAAATTCGTTCCCTCGGCATCGATATCGATCTGGAAACCGAATAACACGTGACGCGAATCGAGAGCGGGGCAGGATTGCCCGCTCTCTGCTCCGCCAGGAGGAAAGGCCTTGAAAGACCTACTGAATTTGCTGAAAAACCAGGGTCAAGTCGAAGAGTTCGACGCCATCCGTATCGGATTGGCCTCGCCGGAGATGATCCGTTCGTGGTCGTTCGGTGAAGTTAAAAAGCCGGAAACCATCAACTACCGTACGTTCAAACCTGAGCGTGACGGCCTGTTCTGCGCCAAGATCTTTGGCCCGGTAAAGGATTACGAGTGCCTGTGCGGTAAGTACAAGCGCTTGAAGCACCGTGGTGTGATCTGCGAGAAGTGCGGCGTTGAAGTTGCACTGGCCAAGGTTCGTCGTGAGCGCATGGCGCACATCGAACTGGCTTCTCCGGTTGCCCACATCTGGTTCCTGAAATCGCTGCCGTCGCGTATCGGCCTGCTGATGGACATGACCCTGCGTGATATCGAACGCGTTCTCTACTTCGAGAGCTATGTCGTTATCGATCCAGGCATGACCACCCTTGAAAAAGGTCAGCTGCTGAACGACGAGCAGTACTTCGAAGCGCTGGAAGAGTTCGGTGACGATTTCGACGCCCGCATGGGTGCCGAAGCTGTCCGTGAACTGCTGCACGCTATCGACCTGGAGCACGAGATTGGCCGTCTGCGTGAAGAGATTCCGCAAACCAACTCGGAAACCAAGATCAAGAAGCTGTCCAAGCGTCTGAAGTTGATGGAAGCCTTCCAGGGTTCCGGCAACCTGCCAGAGTGGATGGTGCTGACCGTTCTGCCGGTTCTGCCGCCAGATCTGCGTCCACTGGTCCCGCTGGATGGCGGTCGTTTCGCGACCTCCGACCTCAACGATCTGTATCGTCGAGTGATCAACCGTAACAACCGTTTGAAGCGCCTGCTGGATCTGTCCGCGCCGGACATCATCGTGCGCAACGAAAAGCGTATGTTGCAGGAAGCGGTCGATGCACTGCTCGACAACGGTCGTCGTGGCCGCGCAATCACTGGTTCCAACAAGCGTCCTCTGAAATCCCTGGCTGACATGATCAAGGGTAAGCAAGGTCGTTTCCGTCAGAACTTGCTCGGTAAGCGTGTTGACTACTCCGGTCGTTCGGTAATTACCGTAGGCCCGACCCTGCGTCTGCACCAGTGCGGTCTGCCGAAGAAGATGGCTCTCGAGCTGTTCAAGCCGTTCATTTTCGGCAAGCTGGAAATGCGTGGTCTGGCGACCACCATCAAAGCGGCCAAGAAAATGGTCGAGCGCGAGTTGCCAGAGGTTTGGGACGTTCTCGCTGAAGTGATTCGCGAACACCCGGTCCTGCTCAACCGTGCACCGACCCTGCACCGTCTGGGTATCCAGGCGTTTGAACCGGTACTGATCGAAGGTAAGGCTATCCAGCTGCACCCGCTGGTCTGCGCCGCGTACAACGCCGACTTCGACGGCGACCAAATGGCCGTGCACGTACCGCTGACACTGGAAGCCCAGCTCGAAGCGCGTGCGTTGATGATGTCGACCAACAACATTCTGTCGCCAGCCAACGGTGAGCCGATCATCGTTCCGTCGCAGGACGTTGTATTGGGTCTGTACTACATGACCCGTGAAGCGATCAACGCCAAAGGCGAAGGTCGTGTATTCGCGGATCTGCAGGAAGTCGACCGTGTGTTCCGTGCCGGCGAAGCCGCACTGCATGCCAAGGTCAAGGTTCGTATCAACGAAACCGTCAACGACCGTGACGGCAACAGCGTGAGCGGTACCCGTATCGTCGACACCACTGTCGGCCGTGCGCTGCTGTTCCAGGTTGTGCCAAAAGGTCTGTCGTTCGACGTCGTCAACCTGCCGATGAAGAAAAAGGCGATCTCCAAGCTGATCAACCAGTGCTACCGCGTGGTTGGTCTGAAAGAGACCGTGATCTTCGCTGACCAGTTGATGTACACCGGTTTCGCTTACTCGACCATCTCCGGCGTTTCCATCGGTGTTAACGACTTCGTTATCCCGGATGAAAAAGCCCGCATCATCGGTGCAGCCACCGACGAAGTGAAAGAGATCGAGAGCCAGTACGCCTCCGGCCTGGTAACCCAGGGCGAGAAGTACAACAAAGTGATCGACCTCTGGTCGAAAGCGAACGACGAAGTTTCCAAGGCGATGATGGCCAACCTCTCGAAAGAGAAAGTCATCGACCGTCACGGCGACGAAGTCGACCAAGAGTCTTTCAACTCGATGTACATGATGGCCGACTCGGGTGCGCGGGGTTCCGCAGCACAGATTCGTCAGCTGGCCGGTATGCGTGGTCTGATGGCCAAGCCGGACGGTTCCATCATTGAAACGCCGATTACTGCGAACTTCCGTGAAGGTCTGAGCGTACTTCAGTACTTCATCTCGACGCACGGTGCTCGTAAAGGTCTGGCGGATACCGCGTTGAAAACCGCTAACTCCGGTTACCTGACTCGTCGTCTGGTAGACGTGGCGCAGGATCTGGTGGTTACCGAGATCGATTGCGGCACCGAACACGGTCTGCTGATGACTCCGCACATTGAAGGCGGTGACGTTGTAGAACCGTTGGGTGAGCGCGTATTGGGTCGTGTCATTGCCCGTGACGTATTCAAGCCGGGTACCGAGGACGTTATCGTTCCTGCCGGCACTCTGGTTGACGAGAAGTGGGTTGAGTTCATCGAGCTGAACAGCATCGACGAAGTGATCGTGCGTTCGCCGATCAGCTGCGAAACCCGCTACGGCATCTGCGCCAAGTGCTACGGCCGTGATCTGGCTCGTGGTCACCAGGTGAACATCGGTGAAGCGGTCGGCGTTATCGCTGCCCAGTCCATCGGTGAGCCGGGTACTCAGCTGACCATGCGTACGTTCCACATCGGTGGTGCGGCAAGCCGTACTTCCGCAGCCGACAGCGTTCAGGTGAAGAATGGCGGTACCGTCCGTCTGCACAACCTGAAGCACGTTGAGCGAGTGGATGGCCATCTGGTTGCTGTGTCCCGTTCCGGTGAGCTGGCAATCGCGGACGACTTCGGTCGTGAGCGCGAGCGTTACAAGCTGCCGTACGGTGCTGTGATTTCGGTTAAAGAAGGTGACAAGGTCGACGCTGGCGCAATCGTGGCCAAGTGGGATCCGCACACTCACCCGATCGTTACCGAAATGAAAGGTACCGTGACCTACGTGGGCATGGAAGAAGGCATCACGATCAAGCGTCAGACTGACGAATTGACCGGTATGACCAACATTGAAGTACTTGACGCGAAAGATCGTCCAGCTGCCGGTAAGGAAATCCGTCCAGCAGTGAAGATGGTCGACGACAACGGCAAGGATCTGTTGCTGCCAGGCACTGACGTTATCGCTCAGTACTTCCTGCCAGCCAACGCCCTGGTCGGTGTGGCTGACGGTGCGAAGATTGCGATCGGTGACGTTATCGCTCGTATCCCGCAGGAAACTTCGAAGACCCGTGACATCACCGGTGGTCTGCCGCGTGTTGCCGACCTGTTCGAAGCCCGTCGTCCGAAAGAAGCGTCGATTCTGGCTGAAGTCAGCGGCACCATCGCGTTCGGTAAAGAGACCAAGGGCAAGCGCCGTCTGGTCATTACCCCGAACGACGGTAGCGATCCGTACGAAGAGCTGATTCCGAAGTGGCGTCACCTGAACGTCTTCGAAGGCGAACAGGTAAACCGCGGCGAAGTTATCTCCGACGGTCCAAGCGATCCGCACGACATCCTGCGTCTGCTGGGTGTAAGCGCGCTGGCCAAGTACATCGTCAACGAGATCCAGGACGTTTATCGTCTGCAAGGCGTGAAGATCAACGACAAGCACATCGAGACCATCCTGCGTCAGATGCTGCGTAAAGTTGAGATCTCCGAGTCCGGCGATTCCAGCTTCATCAAGGGCGACCAGATGGAACTGACTCACGTTCTGGTAGAGAACGAGCGTCTGAGCGCGGAAGACAAGTTTGTCTCCAAGTTCACTCGCGTTCTGCTGGGTATCACCAAGGCGTCGTTGTCCACCGAATCGTTCATCTCGGCGGCTTCCTTCCAGGAAACCACCCGCGTACTGACCGAAGCGGCAGTCACCGGCAAGCGCGATTACCTGCGCGGCCTGAAAGAAAACGTAGTCGTGGGTCGTCTGATCCCGGCCGGTACCGGTCTTGCCTATCACAGCGAGCGCAAGCGTCGCCGTGATGCCGACAAGCCGTTGCGCGTAAGCGCCAGTGAAGTGGAAGCTGCACTGACCGAAGCGCTGAACTCGAGCGGTAACTGAGTTCTGCGATAAACGAGAGTGAGGCCCTGATCGCTCCGTTCGTCGAATCGAGACATTAAGTCAAGGTTCGATGGGCGGGGAGGTCGGGGCCTTGCCTTGACTGGAATCAAGATCCTCTTTAGACTCTTGATCCCCTAAATTTGGCGGGAATTCGTTCCTGCCATTTTGCTTTTCTTGCAAGACAATAGCGTCGCAAGACAACAGTGGAGCTAGTAGATGGCAACTATCAACCAGCTGGTACGTCAGCCGCGTAAGCGTATCGTCGAGAAATCCGACGTACCTGCGCTGCAGAACTGCCCGCAACGTCGTGGCGTGTGCACCCGTGTGTACACCACCACGCCGAAAAAACCTAACTCGGCACTGCGTAAAGTATGCCGTGTGCGTCTGACCAACGGTTTCGAGGTTTCCTCGTACATCGGCGGTGAAGGCCACAACCTGCAAGAGCACAGCGTGGTACTGATCCGCGGCGGTCGTGTAAAAGACTTGCCAGGTGTTCGTTACCACACCGTTCGCGGCTCCTTGGATACTTCCGGCGTTAAAGGCCGTAACCAGGGTCGTTCGAAGTACGGTACCAAGCGTCCGAAGTAATCGGCCGTTTTGCAGATTTTTATTTTATTGAGTCGATAAGAGTAAGGTCGGGCACGCATCCTCTGGATCTGTCCCGAGCTAACCTGAAGACCGCTTGAGGGCTTATCATGCCAAGACGTCGCGTAGCAGCAAAGCGTGAGATTCTGGACGATCCGAAATACGGAAGCCAGATCCTCGCCAAATTCATGAACCACGTTATGGAAAGCGGCAAGAAAGCCGTTGCCGAGCGTATCGTTTATGGTGCCCTGGAAACCGTTGCGGCCCGTAAGGCTGGCACCGATCCCCTGGAACTCTTCGAAAAAGCACTCGACGCCATCGCTCCGCTGGTCGAAGTGAAGTCGCGCCGCGTTGGTGGTGCTACTTACCAGGTTCCGGTCGAGGTTCGTCCTTCCCGTCGTAACGCTCTGGCAATGCGCTGGTTGGTAGACTTCGCCCGTAAGCGCGGCGAGAAGTCTATGGCTCTGCGTTTGGCTGGCGAACTGCTGGATGCTGCTGAAGGTAAAGGTGCTGCTGTTAAGAAGCGTGAAGACGTGCACCGTATGGCCGAAGCTAACAAAGCTTTCTCGCACTACCGCTTCTAATTTTAGCTTCACTAATTTTGCGAGGGCTTTATGGCTCGTACTACTCCGATTAGCCGCTACCGTAACATCGGTATCGTCGCTCACGTGGATGCTGGTAAAACCACCACCACCGAGCGCGTACTGTTTTACACCGGCAAAAGTCACAAAATGGGCGAGGTGCATGATGGCGCCGCGACCACAGACTGGATGGTTCAGGAGCAGGAGCGTGGTATTACCATTACTTCTGCTGCCATTACCGCCTTCTGGAAAGGTTCCGAGAAGCAGTACTCTCACGAGCACCGTTTCAACGTAATCGATACCCCGGGCCACGTTGACTTCACCATTGAAGTTGAGCGTTCCCTGCGCGTACTCGACGGCGCTGTCGTTGTGTTCTGCGGTACTTCGGGTGTTGAGCCGCAGTCGGAAACCGTATGGCGTCAAGCCAACAAATACGGCGTTCCACGTCTTGTTTACGTAAACAAGATGGACCGTGCCGGCGCCAACTTCCTGCGCGTGATCGGTCAAATCAAGCAGCGTCTGGGTCACACTCCGGTGCCGATCCAGTTGGCCATCGGTTCCGAAGACAACTTCCAGGGTCAGATCGATCTGATCAACATGCAAGCTGTCTACTGGAACGACTCCGACAAAGGTATGGTCCCTGTTCGCAAGGACATTCCTGCCGAGCTGCAAGAGCTGGCTGAAGAGTGGCGCAACAACATGGTTGAAGCTGCTGCCGAAGCCAACGAAGAGCTGATGAACAAGTACCTGGAAGGCGAAGAGCTGTCGATCGAAGAGATCAAGGCTGCTTTGCGTCAGCGTACTATCGCCGGCGAAATCGTTCTGGCTGTTTGCGGTTCTTCGTTCAAGAACAAGGGCGTTCCCCTGGTTCTCGACGCCGTTATCGACTACCTGCCTGCTCCGACCGACATTCCTGCTATCAAGGGTTCCAACCCTGATAACGAGGAAGAAGAGATGGAGCGTCATGCAGACGACAACGAGCCTTTCGCGGCTCTGGCGTTCAAGATCGCTACCGACCCATTCGTGGGTACCCTGACCTTCGTCCGCGTTTACTCGGGCGTGTTGAACTCCGGCGACGGCGTGATCAACTCGGTCAAGGGCAAGAAAGAGCGCGTGGGTCGTATGGTGCAAATGCACGCAAACGCCCGTGAAGAGATCAAGGAAGTGCGCGCTGGTGACATCGCGGCCCTGATCGGCATGAAGGACGTCACCACTGGTGAAACCCTCTGCAACGCTGACAAGCCGATCATCCTGGTTCGCATGGACTTCCCGGAGCCGGTTATTTCGGTTGCCGTAGAGCCTAAGACCAAGGATGACCAGGAAAAAATGGGTATCGCTCTGGGCAAACTCGCTCAGGAAGACCCGTCTTTCCGCGTTAAAACTGATGAAGAGACTGGTCAGACGATCATCTCGGGCATGGGCGAGCTGCACCTGGACATCCTGGTTGACCGGATGCGCCGTGAGTTCAACGTCGAAGCCAACATCGGCAAGCCTCAGGTTTCGTATCGTGAGCGCATCACGAAGAACTGTGAAATCGAAGGCAAGTTCGTTCGTCAGTCCGGTGGTCGCGGTCAGTTCGGTCACTGCTGGATCCGTTTTGCTCCTGCTGACGAAGGTCAGGAAGGTCTGCAATTCGTGAACGAAGTTGTAGGTGGTGTGGTTCCTAAGGAATACATCCCGGCTATCCAGAAGGGTATCGAAGAGCAGATGAAGAACGGCGTTGTTGCCGGCTATCCGCTGATCGGCCTGAAGGCTACCGTGTTCGATGGTTCTTACCACGACGTCGACTCCAACGAGATGGCGTTTAAGGTGGCTGCCTCCATGGCGACCAAGCAACTGGCCCAGAAGGGTGGTGGTGAGTTGCTCGAGCCGATCATGGCGGTAGAGGTTGTTACGCCTGAAGACTATATGGGTGATGTGATGGGCGACCTTAACCGTCGTCGCGGCATGATCCAGGGTATGGAAGACACAGTGTCCGGCAAGGTTATCCGTGCCGAGGTTCCACTGGGTGAGATGTTCGGTTATGCGACCGACGTTCGTTCCATGTCCCAGGGTCGCGCAAGCTACTCTATGGAATTCAAAAAATACGATACGGCTCCGTCGCACATCGTCGAATCCGTAACCAAAAAACAAGGCTGATTCAGCCCCTTTAGGCTAGGAGTTAATTGTCGTGGCTAAAGAAAAATTTGATCGTTCCCTACCGCACGTCAACGTTGGCACCATTGGTCACGTTGACCACGGTAAAACCACTCTGACTGCTGCTCTGACTCGCGTCTGCTCCGAAGTTTTCGGTTCGGCCGTCGTTGAATTCGACAAGATCGACAGCGCACCAGAAGAAAAAGCTCGCGGTATCACCATCAACACCGCTCACGTTGAGTACAACTCGACTATTCGTCACTACGCTCACGTTGACTGCCCAGGTCACGCTGACTATGTGAAGAACATGATCACCGGTGCTGCCCAGATGGACGGCGCGATCCTGGTTTGCTCGGCCGCTGATGGTCCGATGCCACAAACCCGTGAGCACATCCTGCTGTCCCGTCAGGTAGGCGTTCCGTACATCGTGGTTTTCCTGAACAAGGCTGACCTGGTAGACGACGCTGAGCTGCTGGAACTGGTTGAGATGGAAGTTCGTGACCTGCTGTCGACCTACGACTTCCCAGGCGACGACACTCCGATCATCATCGGTTCGGCTCGTATGGCGCTGGAAGGCAAAGACGACAACGAAATGGGCACCACTGCCGTTCGTAAACTGGTTGAAACTCTGGATACCTACATCCCAGAACCAGTTCGTATGATCGACAAGCCATTCCTGATGCCAATCGAAGACGTGTTCTCGATCTCGGGTCGCGGTACTGTTGTGACTGGTCGTATCGAGCGCGGTATCGTTCGCGTTCAGGACGCTCTGGAAATCGTTGGTCTGCGTGACACCACCACCACCACCTGCACCGGTGTTGAGATGTTCCGCAAGCTGCTCGACGAAGGTCGTGCTGGCGAGAACTGCGGCGTTCTGCTGCGTGGTACCAAGCGTGACGACGTTGAGCGTGGCCAGGTTCTGGTCAAGCCAGGTTCGGTCAAGCCGCACACCAAGTTCACCGCAGAAGTTTACGTTCTGAGCAAGGAAGAAGGCGGTCGTCACACTCCGTTCTTCAAAGGCTACCGTCCACAGTTCTACTTCCGTACTACTGACGTGACTGGTAACTGCGAGCTGCCAGAAGGCGTTGAAATGGTAATGCCAGGTGACAACATTCAGATGACTGTTACCCTGATCAAAACCATCGCGATGGAAGACGGTCTGCGTTTCGCTATCCGTGAAGGCGGTCGTACCGTCGGCGCTGGCGTCGTAGCCAAAATCATCGAGTAAGACTTTTAAAGTCAGCTTGATGGATTGAAAAAGCCCCCGCTCAGCGGGGGCTTTTTTATTGGGTTGACACCTATCAGGGGCGTCTATAGAATTGCGCCTCCTTTTAACGGGCGTATTGCGCCCGGTGGGAATAGCAGCCGGAGTCTGAAATCCAATGCAAAATCAGCAAATCCGTATCAGGTTGAAGGCTTTTGACCATCGCCTGATCGACCAATCAACCCAGGAAATCGTGGAAACCGCGAAACGTACTGGTGCTCAAGTGCGTGGTCCAATTCCACTGCCTACCCGTAAAGAGCGGTTCACCGTTCTGGTTTCCCCGCACGTCAACAAAGACGCGCGTGACCAGTACGAGATCCGCACTCATAAGCGTGTTCTGGACATCGTCCAGCCAACGGATAAAACCGTTGATGCGCTGATGAAGCTTGATCTTGCGGCCGGTGTGGAAGTGCAGATCAGCCTCGGCTAAGACTCGGTCTTGGTCGTGTAACGCTCTGAAATGGGCGGCCATAGCGGGTGAAAGCCCCGTACACTCATGAGGTTTACAACATGACTATTGGTGTAGTCGGTCGTAAATGCGGTATGACCCGTATTTTCACCGAAGAAGGTGTCTCCATTCCGGTCACGGTCATTGAGATCGAGCCGAATCGCGTCACCCAGTTCAAAACTGAAGAGACCGATGGCTATCGTGCAGTGCAAGTCACTGTCGGCGAGCGTCGCGCTTCGCGTGTAACAGCAGCTCAGGCTGGCCACTTCGCTAAAGCGAACGTTGCCGCTGGTCGCACCACCATGGAATTCCGCCTTGAAGAAGGCGAGTACCAGGCTGGCGATCTGATCAACGCTGAAATCTTCGCCGCTGGTCAACTGGTTGATGTAACCGGTCAGTCCAAGGGTAAAGGCTTCCAGGGTACGATCAAGCGTTGGAATTTCCGCGGGCAAGATAACACCCACGGTAACTCCGTATCCCACCGCGTCCCAGGCTCTATCGGCCAGTGCCAGACTCCTGGTCGTGTATTCAAGGGCAAAAAAATGTCCGGTCATATGGGCGCTGAGCGCGTGACCGTGCAGTCCCTGGAAGTAGTGCGCGTGGACGCTGAACGCAATCTGTTGTTGGTCAAGGGTGCTGTTCCTGGCGCTACTGGCGGCAACCTGGTTGTACGTCCAGCAGCCAAGGCTCGCGGTTAAGGGGAAGCTGACATGCAATTAAATGTAAATGACGCTCAAGCGATCGAAGTTTCCGAACTGACATTTGGCGGCGAATTCAACGAGACGCTGGTTCACCAAGCAGTCGTGGCCTACATGGCCGGCGGCCGTCAAGGTAGCAAGCAGCAGAAGACCCGTTCCGACGTCCGTGGTGGCGGCAAGCGCCCATGGCGTCAGAAAGGTACTGGCCGTGCTCGTGCCGGTACTATCCGTAGCCCAATCTGGCGTGGCGGCGGTACCACTTTCGCAGCTCGTCCACAGGATCACTCCCAGAAGCTGAACAAGAAGATGTATCGCGCAGCAATGCGTTCCATCCTTGCTGAGCTGGTGCGTACTGATCGTCTGGTCGTGGTTCAGGATTTCGCTGTTGAAACTCCGAAAACCAAAGATCTGCTGGGCAAACTGAACAACATGAGCCTGACCGACGTTCTGATCGTGTCGGACGCTGTTGATCAGAACCTGTACCTGGCTGCTCGCAACCTGCCGCACGTAGATGTACGTGATGTGCAAGGTTCCGATCCAGTTAGTCTGATCGCATACGACAAGGTGTTGATCACCGTGTCGGCCGTGAAGAAATTCGAGGAGCTGCTGGGATGAACCAGGAACGCGTATTTAAAGTTCTGCTTGGCCCGCACGTTTCCGAGAAGGCTACGGTTCTGGCAGACAAGAAAGGCCAGTTCGTTTTCAAGGTTGCTACTGATGCAACCAAGCTGGAAATCAAGAAGGCCGTCGAAAGCCTGTTCAGCGTGAAAGTAGAGCGCGTCACTACCCTGAACGTTCTGGGTAAGAGCAAGCGCACTGCTCGCGGTCTGGGCAAGCGTAATGACTGGAAGAAGGCAGTTATCTCCCTTCAGCCAGGCCAAGATCTCGATTTCAGCAGCAGTGCTGAGTAAGGAAGGGGTGCATCATGGCAATCGTTAAATGCAAACCGACTTCCCCTGGCCGCCGTTTTGTGGTCAAGGTGGTCAACCAGGAGCTGCATAAAGGCGCTCCTCACGCACCGCTGCTCGAGAAAAAATCGAAGTCTGGTGGTCGTAACAACAATGGCCGTATTACCACTCGTCACATCGGTGGTGGTCATAAGCAGCATTACCGTATGGTCGATTTCCGTCGCAACGACAAAGATGGCATCGTCGCCACTGTCGAGCGTATCGAATACGATCCAAACCGTACTGCTCACATCGCACTGCTCTGCTACGCAGACGGCGAGCGCCGCTACATCATCGCCCCTAAAGGCGTGAGTGCTGGCGACCAGCTGATCGCAGGCGCTCTGGCTCCAATCAAGCCAGGCAACGCTCTGCAACTGCGCAACATTCCAGTCGGTTCTACCGTACACGGCATCGAATTGAAGCCAGGTAAAGGTGCACAGATCGCTCGTTCCGCTGGTGCTTCGGCTCAGCTGATCGCTCGTGAAGGTGTCTACGTGACCCTGCGTCTGCGTTCCGGTGAAATGCGTAAAGTCCTGGCTGAATGCCGTGCGACCCTGGGTGAAGTCTCGAACTCCGAGCACAGCCTGCGTTCGCTGGGTAAAGCTGGTGCCAAACGCTGGCGTGGCGTTCGCCCAACCGTTCGTGGTGTTGCCATGAACCCGGTTGACCACCCACATGGTGGTGGTGAAGGTCGTACCTCTGGTGGTCGTCATCCGGTATCGCCATGGGGCTTCCCGACTAAGGGCGCGAAGACTCGTGGTAATAAGCGTACCGACAAAATGATCGTCCGTCGTCGCAAGTAAATAGAGGGATACGACAGTGCCACGTTCTCTGAAAAAAGGTCCTTTTATTGATCTTCACCTACTGAAGAAGATCGAAGTGGCGGCGGAAAAGAACGATCGCAAACCAATTAAAACCTGGTCGCGTCGTTCGATGATCCTGCCACAAATGGTCGGTCTGACCATCGCAGTACACAACGGTCGTCAGCACGTCCCAGTTCTCGTTAACGAAGACATGGTCGGCCACAAACTGGGCGAGTTCGCCGGTACCCGCAACTATCGCGGGCACGTGGCTGACAAGAAAGCCAAGCGTTAAGGGGTAAGGAAATGGAAGTAGCCGCTAAGTTGTCGGGCGCTCGAATCTCCGCCCAGAAAGCCCGCTTGGTCGCCGACCAGATCCGCGGGAAGAAGGTGGGCGAAGCGCTCAACCTGTTGGCTTTCAGCAGTAAGAAAGCCGCCGAGATCATGAAGAAAGTGCTGGAGTCGGCCGTAGCCAACGCCGAGCATAACGAAGGCGCAGACGTTGATGACCTGAAGGTCAGCACCGTTTTCGTCAACGAAGGGCGTTCGCTGAAGCGCATCATGCCACGTGCCAAAGGCCGTGCTGATCGCATCGTCAAGCGGTCTTGCCATATCACTGTCAAGGTTGCTGACAAGTAACGGAGTCGAAGAGATGGGTCAGAAAGTACATCCCATTGGCATTCGCCTGGGAATCGTCAAGGAGCACACCTCCGTCTGGTACGCAGACGGTCGGACTTATGCGGACTACTTGTTCGCAGATCTGAAAGTGCGTGAGTATCTCCAAGACAAACTAAAAAGCGCGTCCGTAAGCCGTATCGATATCCATCGTCCGGCCCAAACTGCACGCATCACCATCCACACCGCTCGTCCAGGTATCGTTATCGGGAAGAAAGGTGAAGATGTTGAGAAACTGCGTCAGGACCTGACCAAGCAAATGGGTGTGCCTGTGCACATCAATATCGAAGAGATCCGCAAGCCGGAGCTCGACGGTATGCTGGTTGCGCAGAGCGTAGCTCAGCAGCTGGAGCGTCGTGTAATGTTCCGTCGCGCTATGAAGCGCGCTGTACAGAACGCCATGCGCATTGGTGCCAAAGGCATCAAAATCCAAGTGAGCGGTCGTCTCGGCGGTGCTGAAATCGCACGTACTGAATGGTATCGCGAAGGTCGTGTGCCACTGCACACCCTGCGTGCCGACATCGACTATGCCAACTACGAAGCTCACACCACTTACGGTGTGATCGGTGTAAAGGTTTGGATCTTCAAAGGCGAAGTTATTGGTGGTCGCCAAGAAGAACTGAAACCACAAGCACCAGCGCCTCGTAAAAAAGCTGCTAAGTAAGGGGTACGCCAAATGTTGCAACCAAAGCGTACGAAGTTCCGCAAGCAGATGACCGGCCACAACCGTGGTCTGGCACTGCGCGGTAGCAAAGTCAGCTTCGGCGAGTTCGCGCTGAAGTCTGTTGCTCGTGGTCGTCTCACCGCTCGTCAGATCGAGTCAGCGCGTCGTGCTCTGACCCGTCACGTAAAACGTGGCGGCAAGATCTGGATCCGTGTATTCCCGGACAAGCCGATCTCCAAGAAACCTCTCGAGGTTCGTATGGGTAAAGGTAAGGGTAACGTGGAGTACTGGGTTGCCCAGATTCAGCCAGGCAAAGTCCTGTATGAAATCGAGGGTGTTTCTGAAGAGCTGGCGCGTGAGGCTTTCGCCCTGGCTGCTGCAAAGCTGCCGCTCGCCACCTCCTTTGTTAAACGGACGGTGATGTGATGAAAGCGAATGAACTTCGTGAAAAATCCGCACAGCAGCTGAACGAGCAACTGCTCGGCTTGCTGCGCGACCAGTTCAATCTGCGCATGCAGAAAGCAACTGGCCAGTTGGGGCAGTCTCATCTGCTCTCGCAAGTTAAGCGTGACATCGCTCGCGTGAAGACTGTGCTCAACCAGCAGGCAGGTAAGTGATCATGGCTGAAGCCGAAAAAACTGTCCGTACGCTGACTGGCCGTGTTGTCAGCGACAAGATGGACAAAACCATCACCGTTCTGATCGAGCGTCGCGTAAAGCACCCGATCTACGGTAAATACGTTAAGCGTTCGACTAAGCTGCACGCGCACGACGAAACCAATCAGTGCCACATCGGCGACAAAGTCACTATTCGTGAAACTCGTCCGATGGCCAAGACCAAGTCTTGGGCGCTGGTTGATGTTCTCGAACGCGCTGTGGAAGTCTAAGGGCTAGGGGTCGGAGAAATTATATGATTCAGACTCAATCCATGCTCGATGTGGCCGATAACAGCGGCGCTCGCCGTGTTATGTGCATCAAGGTGCTGGGTGGCTCCCATCGTCGTTACGCTGGTATCGGTGACATCATCAAAGTTACCGTGAAGGAAGCAATTCCTCGCGGTAAGGTGAAAAAAGGCCAGGTGATGACTGCTGTTGTAGTCCGCACTCGTCACGGCGTACGTCGTGCTGATGGCTCCATTATCCGCTTTGATGGCAACGCTGCTGTTCTTCTGAACAACAAGCAAGAGCCGATCGGCACCCGTATCTTTGGGCCAGTGACCCGTGAACTTCGTACTGAGAAGTTCATGAAGATCGTCTCGCTCGCCCCAGAAGTGCTGTAAGGAGATCCGACATGCAAAAGATTCGTCGTGACGACGAGATCATCGTGATCGCCGGCAAAGACAAAGGTAAGCGCGGTAAGGTGCTGAAGGTTCTTGCTGACAACCGTCTGGTTGTTGGTGGTCTGAACCTGGTCAAGCGTCATACCAAGCCTAACCCGATGTCGGGCGTACAGGGCGGTATCGTCGAGAAAGAAGCGCCACTGCACGCTTCCAACGTCGCCATCTTCAACGGCGAAACCAACAAGGCTGACCGCGTTGGTTTCAAAGTAGAAGACGGTAAGAAAATTCGTGTCTTCAAGTCGACCCAAAAAGCGGTTGATGCTTGAACACTGCTAGGTAGAAGACCATGGCACGACTAAAAGAGATTTACCGGAAGGAAATCGCTCCGAAACTTAAGGAAGAACTTAAGCTTTCGAACGTGATGGAAGTTCCGCGCGTTACCAAAATCACCCTGAACATGGGTCTGGGCGAAGCGATCGGCGACAAAAAAGTCATCGAGCACGCTGTTGCTGACCTGGAAAAGATCACCGGCCAGAAAGTCGTTGTGACCTACGCTCGTAAATCCATCGCTGGCTTCAAAGTCCGTGAAGGATGGCCGATCGGCGTCAAAGTGACCCTGCGCCGTGAGCGTATGTACGAGTTCCTGGATCGTCTGCTGTCGATCTCCCTGCCTCGGGTTCGCGACTTCCGCGGCCTGAATGCCAAGTCCTTCGATGGTCGTGGTAACTACAGCATGGGCGTGAAAGAGCAGATCATTTTCCCGGAAATCGACTACGACAAGATCGATGCTCTCCGCGGTCTGGACATTACCCTGACCACCACTGCCAAGAACGATGATGAAGGCCGCGCTCTGCTGCGTGCTTTCAAATTCCCGTTCCGCAACTGATTGGAGTAGGAAAATGGCCAAGAAGAGCATGAAGAACCGTGAGCTGAAGCGTCAGCTCACCGTTGCCAAGTACGCCACCAAGCGTGCAGCGCTGAAAGCTATCATCGTCGATCTGAACGCAAGTCCAGAAGCGCGTTGGGAAGCTACCGTAGCTCTGCAGAAGCAACCACGTGACGCAAGCGCTTCGCGCATGCGTAACCGTTGCCGCCTGACTGGTCGTCCGCACGGCGTGTACCGCAAGTTCGGCCTCGGCCGTAACATGCTGCGTCAAGCTGCAATGCGTGGTGACGTGCCAGGTCTGGTTAAAGCCAGCTGGTAATAGTTGTCAAAGTCTCGGTGTTCGGGTTCGCAAGAACCTGACCATCGGTGGCCTTGAATCTGAATCAAGCCCCTTTTGGGGCTTGATTCATTTCTGGGGTGTGTCTAGAATGACCGGCTCGCCTGAGCCCGTGTTTTTCTGCCCGGAAGTTCTCGGCGACAAGTAGTAGCCGCAAGGCTAATTTTTTTGTATTAGGAGCGTCTAGCCCATGAGTATGCAGGACCCGTTAGCGGACATGCTAACTCGAATCCGTAATGCCCAGATGGCTGAAAAGTCTGTCGTAAGCATGCCGTCTTCCACGTTGAAGGCAGCTGTAGCAAAAGTCCTGAAGGACGAAGGTTACATCGCGGATTTTCAGATCACCACCGACGCCAAGCCGTCGCTGTCCATCTCGCTGAAATACTTCGAAGGCCGTCCGGTTATCGAAGAAGTGAAGCGCGTTAGTCGTCCAGGCCTGCGTCAGTACAAGTCCGTTGAAGATCTGCCGAAAGTTCGTGGCGGTCTTGGCGTGTCTATCGTCTCCACCAACAAAGGTGTGATGACGGATCGTGCTGCGCGCGCTGCCGGTGTCGGCGGCGAAGTTCTTTGCACTGTGTTCTAAGGGGGGATAAGCATGTCTCGCGTCGCTAAGAACCCCGTTAAGCTGCCAGCCGGTGTCGAAGTCAAATTCGCAGGCCAACAGCTTTCGGTGAAGGGTGCCAAGGGTACTCTTGAACTGAACATCCATTCGTCCGTTGAGATCGTTGAAGAAGCTGGTGAGCTGCGTTTCGCTGCTCGCAATGGCGATCAACAAACTCGCGCAATGGCCGGTACCACGCGTGCGTTGGTAAACAACATGGTCCAGGGCGTAAGCCAAGGCTTCGAGCGCAAGCTCCAGCTGGTCGGTGTTGGTTACAAAGCGCAAGCAAAAGGTCAGGTTCTGAACCTGGCTCTTGGCTTCTCGCACCCAGTGGATTACGAACTGCCGGAAGGCATCACCGCTGAGACTCCTAGCCAGACCGATATCCTGATCAAGGGCATCGACAAGCAGCTGGTAGGTCAAGTGGCCGCCGAGATCCGCGACTTCCGTCCACCAGAGCCATACAAAGGCAAAGGTGTGCGCTACGCGGACGAAGTCGTCCGTCGTAAAGAAGCCAAGAAGAAGTAGGGCATAGCAAATGACCGACAAAAAAGTTACTCGACTGCGTCGCGCTCGCAAAGCACGCCTGAAAATGCACGAACTCGAAGTCGTGCGTCTCTGCGTGTTCCGCTCGTCGCAGCACATCTACGCCCAGGTCATCTCGGCCGACGGCAACAAAGTCCTGGCAAGTGCCTCGACTTTGGATAAAGAACTGCGTGATGGTGCCACTGGCAACATCGACGCGGCCACAAAGGTTGGCCAGCTGGTCGCTACGCGTGCTAAGGCCGCTGGCGTATCGCAAGTGGCTTTCGACCGCTCTGGCTTCAAGTACCACGGCCGCGTTAAAGCGCTGGCTGATGCTGCTCGTGAAGCTGGGCTGGAGTTCTAAGTTATGTCAAATAACGACCAAAAGCGCGACGAAGGCTACATCGAGAAGCTGGTTCAAGTTAACCGCGTAGCCAAAACCGTTAAAGGCGGCCGTATCTTCACTTTCACCGCGTTGACCGTGGTTGGTGATGGTAAAGGGCGTGTTGGCTTCGGCCGTGGCAAGTCGCGTGAAGTGCCTGCTGCGATCCAGAAGGCAATGGAAGCTGCTCGCCGCAACATGATTCAAGTTGATCTGAACGGCACCACTCTGCAGTACGCAATGAAGTCCGCTCACGGCGCTTCGAAGGTGTACATGCAGCCTGCTTCTGAAGGTACCGGTATCATCGCTGGCGGCGCTATGCGTGCTGTCCTCGAAGTTGCTGGCGTTCAGAACGTTCTGGCCAAGTGCTACGGCTCGACTAACCCGGTAAACGTGGTTCACGCCACTTTCAAGGGTCTGAAGGCTATGCAGTCTCCTGAGTCCATCGCTGCCAAGCGTGGCCTGCGTGTTGAGGAGATCAAGTAATCATGGCTACCGTTAAAGTTACGCTGATCAAAAGCATGACCGGCCGCATCCCTAACCACAAACTGTGCGTTAAGGGTCTGGGTCTGCGTCGCATCGGTCACACTGTAGAAGTCCAGGATACTCCCGAGAATCGCGGGATGATCAACAAGGCTTACTACATGCTGCGTGTCGAGGGTTAATCGATGAAACTCAATGATCTGAGTCCAGCGCCGGGTTCCCGTCGCGAAAAGCATCGTCCGGGCCGTGGTATCGGTAGTGGTTTGGGCAAGACTGGTGGCCGTGGTCACAAAGGTCAGACCTCCCGCTCCGGTGGCACCATCGCTCCAGGCTTTGAAGGCGGTCAACAGCCGCTGCATCGTCGCCTGCCTAAGTTCGGTTTCGTTTCCCTGAAAGCCATGGATCGCGCAGAAGTGCGTTTGTCCGAGCTGGCCAAAGTGGAAGGCGACATCGTTACTGTGCAGTCCCTGAAAGATGCCAACGTGATCAACGTCAACGTACAGCGTGTGAAAATCATGCTGTCCGGTGAAGTGACTCGCGCTGTCACTATCGGCAAGGGAATCGGCGCCACCAAAGGTGCGCGTGCGGCTATCGAAGCAGCTGGCGGCAAGTTCGAGGAATAAATGGCTAAGCAAGGTGCTCTCTCTGCGCTCGGCAAAGGCGGTATGTCTGAACTCTGGGCTCGTCTGCGTTTTCTGTTCCTGGCGATTATCGTCTACCGAATAGGCGCACACATCCCGGTTCCAGGTATCAACCCGGACCGACTCGCAGACCTGTTTCGACAGAATGAGGGGACCATTCTTAGCTTGTTCAACATGTTCTCCGGCGGCGCGCTGGAACGGATGAGCATCTTTGCACTGGGGATCATGCCGTACATTTCGGCATCGATCATCATGCAACTGATGACCGCCGTCAGCCCGCAGCTGGAGCAGTTGAAGAAGGAAGGTGAAGCTGGCCGTCGCAAGATTAGCCAGTACACCCGCTACCTCACCGTCGCTCTCGCTCTGGTCCAGGCTATTGGCATGTCCATTGGTCTGGCCGGGCAGGGCGTCGCGTTCACTGGTGACTTTGGCTTCCATTTCGTCGCGGTAACCACATTTGTGGCTGGTGCGATGTTCATGATGTGGCTGGGTGAGCAGATTACTGAGCGTGGTGTTGGCAATGGTATCTCGATGTTGATTTTTTCGGGTATCGTCGCCGGTCTTCCGAGAGCAATCGGGCAGTCTTTCGAGTCTGCGCGTCAGGGTGATATCAACATCTTCGCCCTGGTTGCCATCGGTTTGCTGGCAGTAGCGATTATCGGTTTCGTGGTGTTCATTGAGCGTGGTCAGCGTCGTATTGCTGTTCACTACGCCAAGCGTCAGCAGGGCCGCAAGGTTTTTGCTGCGCAGACAAGCCACTTGCCGCTGAAGGTGAACATGGCCGGTGTTATTCCGGCTATTTTCGCGAGCAGCATCTTGCTGTTTCCGGCTTCGTTGGGTGCCTGGTTCGGTCAGTCTGAAGGTATGGGCTGGTTGCAGGACATCTCGCAGTCGATCGCTCCTGGTCAGCCGTTGAATATTCTGCTGTTTAGTGCAGGGATTATTTTCTTCTGCTTCTTCTATACGGCGTTGATGTTCAATCCGAAAGACGTAGCGGAAAACCTGAAGAAGTCCGGTGCCTTTATTCCGGGCATCCGTCCAGGTGAGCAGTCTGCGCGCTATATTGATGGCGTTCTGACCCGCTTGACCCTGTTCGGTGCTCTTTACATGACGGCCGTGTGCCTGTTGCCCCAATTCCTGGTGGTTGCAGCAAACGTTCCGTTCTACCTTGGCGGGACCTCGTTGCTGATCGTGGTCGTGGTTGTGATGGACTTCATGTCCCAAGTACAATCGCACCTCGTTTCGCACCAGTACGAATCCCTGATGAAGAAAGCCAACCTGAAGGGTTACGGCAGCGGCATGTTGCGCTGAGTACCCATAAGGTTCGAGGAGTTGGTGATGAAAGTTCGTGCATCGGTGAAAAAGCTGTGCCGTAACTGCAAGATTATTCGCCGCGAAGGTGTTGTTCGAGTAATTTGCAGCGCGGAACCGCGTCACAAACAGCGCCAAGGCTGAGTGTGATTGTGCTTCAAGCCCGGTAGCTAGTGCGCTACCGGGTTGATTATTTGTTATTACAGCGATATTATCTCGCGCCCTATTTCTTGGCTTCCGGGGCGTAGGTAGCTGTCAATTGGAGTCCCACTGAATGGCCCGTATTGCAGGCGTTAACATTCCAGATAACAAGCATACTGTTATCTCGCTGACCTACATCTATGGTGTTGGTCGCACTACTGCGCAGAAGATCTGTGCAGTGACTGGGGTAAACCCAGCAGCAAAGATCAAAGATCTGAGCGACGAGCAAATTGAACAGCTGCGTGGCGAAGTGGCGAAGTTCACCACTGAAGGTGACCTGCGTCGCGAAATCAACATGAAAATCAAGCGCTTGATGGACCTCGGTTGCTATCGCGGTCTGCGTCATCGTCGTGGTCTGCCAGTACGCGGTCAGCGTACCAAGACCAACGCGCGTACCCGTAAAGGTCCGCGTAAGCCGATCCGCAAGTAATCGCCCCAGCGAATCGACAGGAATTTAATCATGGCAAAACCTGCTGCTCGTCCTCGTAAAAAAGTTAAAAAGACAGTGGTTGATGGCATCGCCCACATCCATGCATCTTTTAACAACACCATCGTGACCATCACCGACCGTCAAGGTAACGCTCTTTCCTGGGCTACCTCCGGTGGTTCGGGTTTCCGCGGTTCCCGCAAGTCCACCCCGTTCGCTGCTCAAGTAGCTGCTGAGCGTGCTGGTCAAGCTGCGCTGGAATACGGCCTGAAAAACCTCGACGTAAACGTCAAGGGTCCAGGTCCAGGTCGTGAATCCGCAGTCCGCGCTTTGAACGGCTGTGGCTACAAGATCGCCAGCATCACCGACGTGACGCCAATCCCGCACAACGGGTGCCGTCCGCCGAAGAAGCGCCGCGTGTAATCCAGGAGATTGTAAAGAATGGCTCGTTACATTGGTCCAAAATGCAAACTCGCTCGTCGCGAAGGCACCGATCTCTTCCTGAAGAGCGGCGTGCGCGCGATCGAATCGAAGTGCAACATTGAAGCAGCACCTGGTATCCACGGCCAACGCCGCGGTCGCCAGTCCGACTACGGCACCCAACTGCGTGAAAAGCAGAAGGTCCGTCGTATCTACGGCGTTCTCGAGCGTCAGTTCAGCGGCTACTACAAAGAAGCTGCTGGCAAGAAAGGTGCAACCGGTGAAAACCTGCTGCAACTTCTCGAATGCCGTCTGGACAACGTTGTATACCGTATGGGCTTTGGTTCGACTCGTGCCGAATCCCGCCAGCTGGTATCGCACAAGTCGATCAGCGTAAACGGTCAGACCGTAAACGTTCCGTCGTATCAGGTTCGTGCTGGTGACGTGGTTGCAGTTCGCGAGAAAGCAAAAAACCAACTTCGCATTGTCCAAGCTCTCGATCTGTGTGCCCAACGTGGCCGCGTAGAATGGGTAGAAGTAGACACTGAGAAGAAGTCGGGCGTTTTCAAGAACGTTCCTGCTCGCAGTGATCTGTCCGCCGACATCAACGAAAGCCTGATTGTCGAGCTCTACTCCAAGTAAGGGCTAGAAAATAGGTGCATCCATGCAGATTTCGGTAAATGAGTTCCTGACACCCCGCCACATTGATGTGCAGGTTGTCAGTCCAACCCGCGCCAAGATCACTCTCGAGCCTCTCGAGCGTGGTTTTGGCCACACCCTGGGCAACGCGCTGCGCCGCATCCTGTTGTCCTCAATGCCCGGCTGCGCAGTAGTCGAGGCCGAGATTGACGGTGTGCTCCACGAGTACAGCGCCATCGAAGGTGTACAGGAAGACGTAATTGAAATCCTGTTGAACCTTAAAGGTCTGGCCATCAAGCTGCACGGTCGTGACGAAGTTACGCTGACCTTGTCGAAGAAGGGTTCGGGGGTGGTTACCGCTGCCGATATTCAGCTGGATCATGATGTCGAGATCGTTAATCCCGATCACGTAATCGCTAACCTGGCGTCTAACGGCGCCCTGAACATGAAGCTCACCGTAGCTCGTGGTCGTGGTTATGAACCAGCCGACTCGCGTCAGAGCGATGAAGATGAAAGCCGCAGCATCGGTCGCTTGCAGCTTGACTCTTCGTTCAGCCCGGTTCGCCGTATCGCTTACGTGGTGGAAAACGCCCGTGTCGAACAGCGCACCAACCTGGACAAGCTGGTTATTGATCTGGAAACCAACGGTACCCTGGATCCTGAAGAGGCTATCCGTCGCGCTGCAACCATCCTGCAACAGCAGCTGGCTGCGTTCGTCGACCTCAAAGGTGAAAGTGAGCCGCTGGTTGTCGAGCAGGAAGACGAGATCGATCCGATCCTGCTTCGCCCGGTTGACGATCTGGAACTGACTGTACGTTCGGCTAACTGCCTTAAGGCGGAAAACATCTACTACATCGGCGACCTGATTCAGCGTACCGAAGTAGAGCTGTTGAAGACTCCGAACCTGGGCAAGAAATCCTTGACTGAAATCAAGGACGTTCTGGCCTCCCGCGGTCTGTCCCTCGGCATGCGCCTCGACAACTGGCCGCCTGCAAGTCTTAAGAAGGACGACAAGGCGACTGCCTGATCGTCGTAATCACCGAACGTAGTGTTTGGTAAGGAATGAACCATGCGTCATCGTAAAAGTGGTCGTCACCTGAGCCGCACCAGCTCGCACCGCAAGGCCATGTTCCAAAACATGGCGGTGTCGCTGTTCGAGCACGAGCTGATCAAAACTACTCTGCCAAAAGCCAAAGAACTGCGCCGCGTTGCCGAGCCGCTGATCACTCTGGCCAAGACAGACAGCCTGGCTAACCGCCGTCTGGCTTTCGACCGTACTCGTTCGAAAGCTATCGTTGGTAAGCTCTTCAACGACCTGGGCAAGCGTTACGCTACCCGTGAGGGTGGTTACCTGCGCATCCTCAAGTGCGGTTTCCGCGCTGGCGACAACGCGCCTATGGCGTACGTCGAGTTGGTTGATCGTGCTACTGCTGGCGAAGCTGTATCCGCCGAGTAAGACGTCAGTCTGAAACGAAGAACCGGGCCTAGTGCCCGGTTTTTTGTGGCCGTAAGAAATGCGCCGTCCATACAAGTTTCTGACATCGCTGAACTGCCACTATGTGCCGGGAAACATAATTAGTAATTATCTATCGATGCTTGCAGGTTAATGAATTTGTAGCTGTAACGTCGATGATCAATACTTCCCGCCAAGCCCATAAGCCGGCAGTTCAAGACTGACAGAGGAAGAAGACCGCATGAGCCAGACCAAGACGCTTACAACCGCCAGTGGCGCGCCAGTCGCTGACAACCAGAATTCCCGTTCCGCCGGCCCACGCGGTCCGCTGCTGCTCGACGATTTCCATCTGATCGAAAAGCTCGCGCACTTCAACCGTGAAAACATTCCAGAACGCCGTGTCCACGCTAAAGGCTCGGGCGCCTACGGCACGTTCACCGTCACCCGTGGCATCACTGAATACACCAGTGCGAAGTTGTTCGAGTCGGTCGGCAAACAAACGCCAACCTTTCTGCGCTTTTCTACCGTAGGTGGCGAGCGTGGTTCGGCCGACACTGAGCGCGATCCGCGCGGCTTCGCCTTGAAGTTCTACACCGAGGAAGGCAATTGGGACATCGTTGGCAACAACACGCCAGTGTTCTTCATCCGTGATCCGCTGAAGTTTCCTGACTTTATCCACACGCAAAAGCGTCTGCCGCAAAGCAACCTGAAAAGCGCGCAGATGATGTGGGATTTCTGGTCGCATTCGCCTGAAGCGCTGCATCAGGTCACCATCCTGTTTTCTGATCGTGGCATCCCTGACGGCTA
Organism: Pseudomonas triticicola; assembly: GCF_019145375.1. NCBI lineage: Bacteria > Pseudomonadati > Pseudomonadota > Gammaproteobacteria > Pseudomonadales > Pseudomonadaceae > Pseudomonas > Pseudomonas triticicola. The sequence goes on from NZ_JAHSTX010000002.1 coordinate 227,232, forward strand.
CCGTCACATGCACGGCTTCGGTAGCCACACCTACAGCCTGATCAACGCCAAAGGAGAGCGTCACTGGGTGAAGTGGCACTACAAGACCCAGCAGGGCATCAAGAACCTGGCGCCAGCCGAGGCCGCCCGTTTGGCCGGTACCGACCCGGACTATGCGCAGCGTGACCTGTTCGAGGCCATCGAGCGCGGTGAATTCCCGAAATGGCGCGTGTGCATTCAGATCATGACCGAAGCGCAAGCGGCGGCTCATTACGAGAATCCGTTCGACGTGACCAAGACCTGGTCGCAGAAAGAGTTTCCACTGATCGAAGTCGGTGAGCTGGAGCTGAATCGCAACCCGTTGAACTACTTCGCGGAAGTTGAACAGGCTGCGTTTGGCCCGAGCAACATGGTGCCAGGCGTCGGTCTGTCGCCAGACCGCATGCTGCAAGGTCGCGTATTCGCCTACGCTGACGCGCACCGTTACCGTGTGGGCACCAATCACCAGCAATTGCCGGTGAACGCTCCGCGCAGCCCGGTGAATACTTATCAGCGTGACGGCTCCATGGCTTTCGGCAGCAACGGCGGCGCGGCGCCGAACTATGAACCGAACAGCTACGTTGAGTCGCCTAAACAAGCGCCACATTACGCTGAGCCAGCGCTGGCCTTGAGCGGTGCTGCTGATCGTTATGATCACCGCGAAGACACCGACTACTACAGCCACGCCGGTGCCTTGTTCCGCTTGATGAGCGACGAGCAGAAAGCATTGCTGGTCAGCAACATTGCCGGTGCCATGGCGGGTGTTTCCAGCGACGTCGTCGATCGTCAGTTGCAGCATTTCTACAAAGCCGATCCGGCGTATGGAGAAGCAATCGCAAAGCTGCTCAACTGACAGCTTAACGTAGTCTAAACGAGAAGCAGAACCGCCCTCATTTGGGCGGTTTTTGCGTTATTTGGCCTGCTTTTCTCAGAATATCTTCGCTTTTATTGCGCGAAGCGAGTGACCTTCCGGTCAGGTTGGTTCAAACTACAGACTTTCAGGAAGGGAGATGTAGGGCGATGCAAGGCCACCCAGATGTAATCGATTACCTCAATACGTTGCTGACCGGCGAACTGGCCGCGCGTGACCAATATTTCGTTCATTCGCGGATGTATGAGGACTGGGGGTTCACCAAGCTCTACGAGCGCATCAACCACGAGATGGAAGAAGAAGCCGGCCACGCCGATGCGTTGATGCGGCGGATTCTGATGCTCGAAGGCACGCCGCGCATGCGTCCGGATGATCTGGATGTCGGCACCACGGTGCCTACGATGCTCGAAGCTGATCTGCGCCTCGAATACAAAGTCCGCGCTGCGCTGTGCAAAGGCATCGAACTTTGCGAGCAACACAAGGACTATGTCAGCCGCGAAATTCTGCGGGTTCAGCTCAACGACACCGAAGAAGATCACACCTACTGGCTGGAAAAGCAGCTGGGCCTGATCAAGCTGATCGGTCTCGAGAACTACCTGCAATCCCACGCGTCCTGATTGCACGGCTACAAAAAAGCCCCTGTCACTTCAACGGTGACAGGGGCTTTTTCATGCCTGGCAGTTAAGCCCGATCGCGGATCAGCAGCGGCTTGAGGTAATGGCCGGTGTGAGATTGCTTCATCTCGGCAACTTCCTCCGGCGTACCGGTGGCAATGATCTGCCCGCCCTTGGAACCGCCTTCAGGACCGAGGTCCACCAACCAGTCAGCGGTCTTGATCACATCGAGGTTATGCTCGATCACCACCACGGTGTTGCCGTGATCGCGCAGACGATGCAGAACATCGAGTAACTGCTGGATATCGGCGAAGTGCAGGCCGGTGGTTGGCTCATCGAGGATATACAGGGTTTTGCCCGTATCGCGTTTGGACAGCTCGCGCGATAACTTGACCCGCTGTGCTTCACCGCCGGACAGGGTCGTAGCCGACTGCCCCAGCTTGATGTAGGACAGGCCGACATCCATCAGCGTTTGCAGCTTGCGCGCCAGTGCCGGCACCGCATCGAAGAACTCCCGTGCTTCCTCGATGGTCATTTCGAGGGTTTCATGGATGCTCTTGCCCTTGTATTTGATCTCAAGGGTTTCGCGGTTGTAGCGCTTGCTCTTGCACACATCGCAGGGCACGTAGATGTCCGGCAGGAAGTGCATTTCCACCTTGATCAGGCCATCGCCCTGGCACGCTTCGCAGCGACCGCCCTTGACGTTGAACGAGAAACGCCCCGGGCCGTAACCACGGGAGCGTGACTCGGGCACGCCGGCAAACAGTTCGCGGATCGGCGTGAACAGCCCGGTGTAGGTCGCCGGGTTGGAACGCGGCGTGCGCCCGATCGGGCTCTGGTCGATGTCGACGACTTTGTCGAGATGTTCCAGGCCTTTGATGCTGTCATGCGCAGCCGCTTCCAGCGTGGTCGCGCCATTCAGTGCCGTGGCGCTGAGTGGGAACAGCGTGTTGTTGATCAGTGTCGATTTGCCCGAACCGGATACGCCAGTCACGCACGTCAGCAGGCCGATCGGGATGTCCAGATCGACATTGCGCAGATTGTTGCCGCGCGCACCCTTGAGCGACAGGTTGAGCTTCTTGTTGCGGGGCGTGCGTTTGGCCGGCACTTCGATCTTCACCCGGCCGGACAGGTATTTGCCAGTCAGCGAATCAGGGTGCGCCATGACTTCGTCCGGCGTGCCCTCGGCAACGATCCGCCCGCCGTGCACACCGGCGCCCGGGCCGATATCGACGACATAGTCAGCCAGACGAATCGCGTCTTCATCATGCTCGACCACGATCACCGTGTTGCCGATATCGCGCAAATGCTTGAGCGTGCCGAGCAGCCGGTCGTTGTCGCGCTGATGCAGGCCAATGGATGGTTCATCGAGGATATACAGAACACCGACCAGGCCGGCGCCAATCTGGCTGGCCAGACGAATCCGCTGCGCCTCGCCACCGGACAGGGTGTCGGCGCTGCGATCCAGCGACAGATAGTCGAGGCCGACGTTGACCAGGAATTGCAGACGCTCGCGGATTTCCTTGAGGATCTTGTCGGCGATCTCGCCGCGGCGGCCGGTCATCTTCAGTGCGCCGAAATATTCGCAGGCATCGCCGATCGGCAGATTGGTCACTGCCGGCAGGGTTTTCTCGCCGACCCAGACGTGCCGGGCTTCGCGACGCAGACGCGTGCCACGGCAATCCGGGCAGGCCTGATGGCTGAGGAACTTGGCCAGCTCTTCGCGCACGCTCGCCGATTCGGTTTCGCGATAGCGACGCTCAAGATTCGGCACGATGCCTTCGAACGGGTGCGAGCGTTTGACGATGTCGCCACGGTCGTTCAGGTATTTGAAGTCGACGTTTTGCGAGCCGCTGCCGTGCAGGATGAACTTCTGCTGCTCGGCGCTCAGGTCGTTGAAGGGCTTGTCCAGGCTGAACTTGTAGTGCGAGGCGAGTGAGCCGAGCATCTGGAAGTAATAGACGTTGCGCCGGTCCCAGCCGCGTATTGCACCTTCGGCCAGGGTCAGCTCGCCATTGACCAGACGCTTGATGTCGAAGAACTGCTTCACACCCAGGCCATCACAGGTCGGGCAGGCGCCGGCAGGGTTGTTGAAGGAAAACAGCTTGGGTTCCAGCTCGCTGATCGCATGGCCGCAGATCGGGCAGGCGAAGCGTGCGGAGAAGATCATTTCTTCGCCCGGCTCGTCGTCCATCGGCGCGACCAGGGCAATGCCGTCGGCGAGTTTCAGCGCAGTCTCGAAAGACTCGGCGAGGCGCTGCTGCAGATCGGCGCGGACCTTGAAGCGGTCAACGATCACATCGATCGAATGCTTCTTCTGTTTATCCAGCTTCGGCAGCTCGTCGAGCTCGCAGATCCGCCCGTTGACCCGGGCACGGACGAAACCTTGCGCACGCAGTTCTTCGAAGACCGACAGGTGTTCGCCCTTGCGCTCGCGGATCACCGGCGCCAGCAGCATGAGTTTGCTGCCTTCCGGCTGCGCCAGCACCAGATCGACCATCTGGCTGACGGTCTGCGCTTCCAGTGGAATGTCGTGATCCGGGCAACGCGGCGTACCGACGCGGGCATAGAGCAAGCGCAGGTAGTCGTAGATTTCGGTGATGGTGCCGACCGTGGAACGCGGGTTGTGCGAGGTCGACTTTTGTTCGATGGAGATTGCCGGCGACAGGCCTTCGATGGTGTCGACGTCGGGTTTTTCCATCATCGACAGGAACTGCCGGGCATAGGCCGACAGCGATTCGACATAGCGGCGCTGACCTTCGGCATACAGCGTGTCGAACGCCAGGGACGACTTGCCGGATCCGGACAGGCCGGTGATGACGATCAGTTTGTCCCGTGGCAGGGTCAGGTCGATGTTCTTCAGGTTGTGGGTACGGGCCCCACGTATCAGGATCTTGTCCAAAGTGGCCTCGCTTGGCGGGCGGCGAAAACGTAGGAGTATACGGGCAAATACTGGATGGATGCACACTATCCAACGAAGGGCGTTTTGCCGTTCATGAAGAGAGTTTCATCTATACGCGTCATAGCGTCGCGATATACCCCGTCTTCCGATGGGACTGGTAGAATCGCCGCCGGTTCACACGAGGTTTTTCCATGCACGATCCCCACAGCGAACGCATGAGTGGCAGCGAGACCCGCGCGGCGAGCGGTCTGGCCCTGGTGTTCGCCTTCCGTATGCTTGGCATGTTCATGGTGTTGCCGGTGCTGGCGACCTATGGCATGGATCTGGCGGGAGCGACCCCGGCCCTGATCGGGCTGGCGATTGGCGCTTACGGTCTGACCCAGGCAATTTTCCAGGTTCCGTTCGGGATCATTTCCGACCGCATCGGTCGCCGGCCGGTGATCTACCTCGGTCTGATCGTCTTCGCTCTCGGCAGTGTTCTGGCTTCGCAGGCCGATTCGATCTGGGGTGTGATCGCCGGGCGGATCCTGCAAGGCGCCGGGGCGATTTCCGCAGCGGTGATGGCGCTGCTTTCCGACCTGACCCGCGAGCAGCATCGGACCAAAGCCATGGCGATGATCGGCATGACCATCGGCCTGTCGTTCGCCGTGGCCATGGTGGTCGGGCCGTTACTGACCAGTGCGTTCGGGCTGTCCGGGCTGTTCCTCGCCACTGGCGCCATGGCGCTGGTCGGCATCCTGATCATCATGTTCATGGTGCCGCAGTCCACCGGGCCGTTGCAGCACCGGGAATCCGGCGTGGCCCGGCAGGCGCTGATGCCGACGCTCAAGCACCCGGACCTGCTGCGCCTGGATCTGGGCATCTTTGTGTTACATGCCATGTTGATGTCGAGCTTCGTCGCCTTGCCGCTGGCACTGGTGGAAAAAGCCGGTTTGCCCAAGGAACAGCACTGGTGGGTCTACCTCACCGCGTTGCTGATTTCGTTCTTCGCCATGATCCCGTTCATTATCTACGGCGAGAAGAAACGCAAAATGAAACGAGTTTTGCTCGGCGCCGTCATGACATTGATGCTGACTGAACTATTCTTCTGGCAGTTCGGCGACAGCCTGCGTGCTCTGGTGATCGGCACGGTGGTGTTTTTCACCGCGTTCAATCTGCTCGAGGCATCGTTGCCGTCGCTGATCAGCAAGGTTTCACCGGCAGGCGGCAAGGGCACGGCCATGGGCGTGTACTCCACCAGCCAGTTCCTCGGTTCGGCACTCGGCGGGATACTCGGCGGCTGGTTGTTCCAGCATGGCGGTCTGTCGGTTGTGTTCCTCGGATGCGCCGCGCTGGCTGCACTTTGGCTGGCCTTTGCTGTTACCATGCGCGAACCTCCCTACGTGACGAGCCTGCGCTTGCCGTTGTCGCCCGAAGCGATCCGCGAAGCGGGTCTGGTCGAGCGCCTCAAGGCCCTGGTAGGGGTAACAGATGCAGTGATAGTCGCCGAAGAGGCGGCTGTTTACATCAAACTGGACAAAGAATTAGTGGATCGCAGCACCCTCGAACGCCTGGTCAACAACCCGGCCGGGGCTGCTTGCGACGCTTAGGAGAACGTTATGGCCCGTGGGGTTAACAAAGTCATATTGGTCGGCACTTGCGGCCAGGATCCCGAAGTTCGCTACCTGCCTAACGGTAACGCCGTGACCAACCTGAGTCTGGCCACCAGCGAACAATGGACCGACAAGCAGACCGGTCAGAAGGTCGAGAAGACCGAGTGGCACCGTGTGTCGATGTTCGGCAAGGTTGCCGAGATCGCCGGCGAATACCTGCGCAAGGGTTCGCAGGTGTACATCGAAGGCAAGCTGCAGACCCGCGAGTGGGAAAAGGACGGCATCAAGCGTTACACCACTGAAATCGTGGTCGACATGCAAGGCACCATGCAACTGCTCGGCGGCCGTCCACAACAGGGCGATCAGCAAGGCGGCGGCAACAACTACCAGCAGCAGGCGCCACGTCAGCAGGCACCGCGCCCGCAGCAGTCGGCTCCACAGCAGCGTTCGGCTCCGCCAGCGCCACAGCAGGCCGCACCGCAACCGGCTCCGGATTTCGACAGCTTCGATGACGATATTCCGTTCTGATTTGCCGCTGTAACCGCTTTGAATGAAAAAGGCCCGTCGCTTAAACGACGGGCCTTTTTTGTTCAGGAAATTCCTGGCTACTCACAATATCCTGTGGGAGCGAGCCTGCTCGCGAATGCGTCAGATCAGTCGATGCACCTGTAACTGACAGGACGCTTTCGCGAGCAGGCTCGCTCCCACAAGGTAATTTCGTCTTAATCCAGGATCAGGTGCGGCAGGAAGCGGCTGGAGTCTTTGGTGATCAGACTGTTGTCCTCACGCACACCAATCCCTGCCGCCTCATCACCAATCACCCACGAGCCAATCAGCGTGTAGCTGTCGCCAAACTTCGGCAGCGGTGCGAACTCCTGCAAGATGAACGGCGCATCGGTGTAGGGCCCGTCCTCTTTGACGATCAGCCCCTCCGCTGTTTGCAGTTCGATGTTGGCACCTTCGCGGGAAAAGTACGGCTTGCGCACCCAGCCCTTTGGCACGGCACTTTGCGGATTCGGATCAAGGTGCGCAGCGAGCAGATTCGGATGTCCCTTGTGCAATTCCCACAGCAGCGGCAGCGCACCTTTGTTGGACAGGATCGCCTTCCACGCCGGCTCGAAAAACTGCGTGTCACACTCGGCGATCGCCGCGCCGAACGGTTCGTGGAAGATGAATTCCCAGGCGTGCAGCTTGAACAGATGCGGGATCCAGCGATCCTGCAGATCGACGAAACGGCCCTCAGCCGTCAGGCCGATGTCTTCGATATCGATGTGGCGTGATTCGATGCCGACCTTTGCCGCGATCAGCCGCAGATAGTCGGTGGTGCCTTTGTCCTCGACCGAGTCCTTCATCGAGGCAAAGTAGAACGGCCGCTTCAACTGCAACTCGGCGAAGGCCTGATGCAGCTTGGTGTCGATGCTGTTGAACTGGTCAGCATGCGGCGGCAGCGTGCCACGCTCGATGCATTGCTCCAGCCAGCCCCACTGAAACGCCGCCGCTTCATAGAGGCTGGTCGGCGTGTCGTAGTTGAGCTCCAACAGTTTCGCCGGCCCGTTGCCGCTGTAGGAAAAGTCCATGCGACCGTACAGATGCGGATGACCCTCGCGCCAGGAGGTGCGGATCATGTCGTAGTACGTCGCCGGGATGCTGAGGCGATCGAGCAACTCCTCGCTGTTGACGACGCGATCAACCAGATCCATGCACATCTCGTGCAGTTCGGTGGTCGGATCTTCGAGATCGTTTTCGATCTGCGCGAGGCTGAACTGGTAGTAGGCGCTTTCGTCCCAGTACGGTTCGTCGTCGATGGTGTGGAACAGGAAACCGAGGCTTTCGGCGGTGTGTTTCCAGTCGGGGCGCTCGGCGCAGTGGATCTTTTTCATGTCAGCTGCTCGAGCGTCCGGAACTGCTGCCCCAGCCACCCCAACCGCTGCGGGCGCTGGACTGACTGCCGAAGCCGCCGCGCGAAGTCGACGAGGCAACGTTCACCGGTTTGCTCTTGCTGCTCTCGTAATCCGACTGGCTGCGCGAGGTTGTGTCAGCTCGGCGGTACTGCGTTGAGGTGTTGTACGGCTGGCGCGTTTCGCGATCACGGTAAACGGTGCGTTCGGCGTTGTTGCTCATTGCGTTGCCGATCAGCCAGCCGGTCAGCCAGCCATTGCCGCCGCCACCTGAGCCACCGGAATAGTGCGAGCCGCCGTGGCTTGCGCTGCTGCTGGTGTCGCCCGCCGGCATTTGCGAATTGGCGATGGCATCGAGATCCTGCGGCGTCTCGGCATTGCGCGCCACTTTGAAGCCGCCGAGTTTCGGCACGAAACGACCATCGGAATTTTTCTGACACCAGCCAGCGGCAAAGTCTGCGTCGCACTTGGCCTTGTCGGTGTAGGCCGGGGCGATGCGCCGGTGTTCGTTCAGGGCGGCGACGTAGGCGCTGGAGCAGAGATCGGCGGCCACTTCGGCGTCGACACACTGTTCAACGCTCTGGAAGTTGCGCGGCTGATCCAGCGCCGCTGCTTCACCGGAAATCGCCATCGCCACCGACGCGGCGAGGGACAATTGCACGTATTTGCTGCGTTTCATCGAGAGGCTTCCTGCCGGTCAGTGGGACGGTGTCATGCACGCGGCATTGAGCATGCCGACGCTGATCGCCACGGCGGCGACATAAATGCCGGCGGCGACTTCGCCGTTGGCGATGCGCTGGGACGTGCCCTTGAGCACCAGCCCGGTCGCAACGAACGCCAACAGCTGCACGACGGCGGCGATGACCGCCCAGAGGACGAAGTCGAGCACGTTGACCGAGTAGGCGATCACGTTGCTCGCCGGAATGGCGAAACCGATGATCGCCCCGGACAGGGCAATGGCGGCGGCAGTGTTGCCGGCACGGATCAGTTCGAATTCCTTGTGCGCGGTAATGCGCGTGTAGACGAATTGAAACAGCATGAACAGCAACACGGCGCCGATCAGGTAGACGACAAAACCGACCAGCGCGGTTTTGTTCAGGGAAACGGCCAAGACTTCCAGCATGAAAAACTTCCTTTTTTAAATGGCGCTCAAATCAGTCGTGTACAGCGAGATGCCCAGCGAGGTGCTCAGGCTGACGGTGCCTTCTTCGTCCTGTTCCACGGAGAACAGCAGCAGTTCGCGGCGATCGGTCAGGCCGGTGTCGCGGGCATACAGCATGGCGTGGTGCTTGATGGTGTAGGACTCGTCCGGGTTGACCACGTGCTCGGTCATTGGCACCAGTTCGGTCTGATGCAGTTCGGTGCCCCATTCACGGGTGTATTCAACACCGTCGTGGTGGTAGGTCGGCAGACCGATCAGGCTGTTGGGGCCGGCCAGACGCTGCAGTTCGGCGTCACTGTTGACCGTTACATAGCTGAGGTAATTGAACAGGGTGACCGACTCGACCTGATCATCGCCGGTGACGTGGATCTGCACCCAGAAATCCTCGTCGTTCATGTAGTAGCGGTGCAGCTTGTTGGACTGGCCGAGATCGACCCAACCGGCGCTCCACACCGCTTGATCGAATGGCACCCGCACCGACGTCGAGCCCTCCAGCAGCAACGCCAGGGTCGTGTCGAAGCGCACGCCTTTGCCTTGTGCCATGCCCAGTGGACCGCTGGCGCCGGTGCTCGTTGGCGCAGCGGTCTGCCAATTGCTGGTGCCGAGCAAGTCTTTAAACCATCCCATGGGTACGTTCCTTGAAGCGGGTGGAGGTGTTCGGGGGTGAAAAAGTGGCGGTAGTGTAACGGGCGAAGCGGTGAACGAGCAGAGGCAATTACGCCGTGAAACCATGTGGGAGCGAGCCTGCTCGCGAATGGGTTGTGTCAGTCACTCGATTATTTGACTGTCACGACGCTTTCGCGAGCAGGCTCGCTCCCACAAGTTACCGTTCAGTGATTACTGCGCGGACTTCTGCTTCAGCCGCTCAAGGATCGCATTGGCGCTGCCTTCGTTCGGCGTGATGCCGGCGTCGCGCAATTTGCGTTCCAGATCGTTACCGGTGGAGGCGTCGGCCAGTTCGTCTGCGGCGTTCAGTTCGGCAGCGCGTTGCTGCTGCTTGGCTTGCAGGCGGTTCAGGGTGCCGACTGCGGTTTCCAGTTTGCCGTTGGCGCCGCCGCTGGCAATCGAGGCGCTGACCTGGGCTTTCTGCACGCTATCGCGGGCCTTGGCCATGTCCACTTGCTGGCGCAGGCTTTTGATCCGCGATTCGGCTTTGCTGATGTCTTTGCGCATGTTGTCGGCGTAGGCGCCGAATTCATCGCTGAGTTTCTTCTCGGCAGCGAGGTCGTTGGTCAGGGTCGAAATCGCTTCGGCCACTTCCAGCGCCAAGTCTTCGCGGCCGGCATTCAACGCGGCCACAGCCTTGGCTTCGAGGTCCTTGATCTTGGCGTCGTACTCGCTGACGCGGTCGGCGGCCAGTTTGTGCTTGGCCATGATCGTCACCAGTTCGCGGCGGGCATTGGACAGCGCGGTGTCGGCGTCGCGGATTTCCTGATCGAGGATGCGCAGGGCCTGCTGGTCGGCGATGGCTTCGCCGACTTCATTGGCGCCGCCGCGCAGTGCGGTGAACAACTTGCTCCAGATGGACTGAGTCATTGGATATTCCCTGTTGATTACTTGAAGAAGTGTTCGAAGGCTTCGCTGGCGCGCTGCACGTTGTCGACCAGGGTTTTCACCTCGGTGACCACGTTGGTCAGGCTCGAGTCGGCGCTGAGGGCGCCGAACATGTTGTAGACGGTCTGCCCGTTCGGCATCGATTCGATTCCGATCGACGACAGCGGGAACATCTCGCGGCTGCGCAGCACGGCATCGTTGAACGCCTGGACGTTGCTGATCGAATCGATGTCCACCAGCACGGTGTCGACGATGATCTGCTGGCCGGCCAGGGCGATGTGAATCGGCAGGCCGCCGAATTCGTTCATTTCCAGCTTGATGCTCGGCTCGGAGCTCTGGATCAGGGACAGCGAAATCTCTTGGGAAGCCACCTCGTCCAGCGCCTTGAGGGCATTGAAGAGGCTGTCGATGGTCCAGTTGTTGCCTGCGCTCATGTATTTCTCCGACATGAAAGAGCCAGCCAGAATCGGTTGGCGTAGCTGTTGCTCCATTTGCTTGAGCAAGCTTCGGTTTTCCGGAAGCACCCAAGTTTCGTGTTTCACATAACCGGCGGCGGCCAGGCCTGCGCGCATCTGCTTCATGTAGAAGCTCGATGGTTTTTTCGCCGACTTCTTGCCACGCTCGCCCTTGGGGCTGGCTGCGGCAGTCGTCCGAGTGCGGCTTGTCATGGCTGGAATCCGGTTATGAGCGTCTCACGCGTGGGCCACACTACAACCAATGCAAAGTGCCATCAATGACTCACGCGTGAGATTTTCATGACAGACGCAAAAAGGCCCGCAACGGAGCGGGCCAGGGGATTGCGCAGTTGTTGCTAGGCGTTGCTGCCCAGGAACTGCTCAGTCGATACCACGCTGGCATAGGCAAAACCCAGCGCCGCCATGAATGCTGCGTGCACATGAGCGGCCGGCACCGTCAGGCCGTTGAATTCCAGATCACGGCTGGCGCAGGCATCGTGAATCACGGTCACGCTGTAACCCATGTCCGCCGCCGCGCGGGTGATGCCATCGACGCACATATGGCTCATGCTGCCGACCACCACCAGGTCGGTGATGCCGTGTTCGTCGAGCACCGCTTTCAGTTCGGTTTCACGGAACGAGTTGACGAAATGCTTGAGCACCACCGGCTCGTTGGCGCGGTTGAGTACTTTCGGATGCAGTTTCGCGCCTTCGGAGCCGGGAGTGAAAAACGGCGCATCCTCGGAGGTGAATTCATGCCGAATGTGCACCACCGGATTGCCCGTTTCGCGAAAGGCTGCGATCAGCCGTGCGGCGTTGTCGGCAGCGGCGTCGGCGCCAACCAGCGGCCACTTGCCTTGGGGGAAGTAGTCGTTCTGGATATCGACTACGATGAGCGCTTGCTTGGCCATGGGATTGTCCTCGAGGCAGTGATTGGGTGTGGTCTCAGTATTGGCGCTTGCCGAGGATCCGAGGATTGGCCGCACCGACAATAGACGGGGGAAAACTGACAATGGCTGCACAAAGAGCCGCCACCGCTGAACTGGGCGTGCTGATTTATCCCGGCGCGCAACTGGCGGCGGTGCACGGTCTGACCGACCTGTTCGCCGTGGCCAATCGCATCGCCGCCGAGTATCAGGCTGTGCAATTGCCCTTGCTGCGGGTCAGTCACTGGCAGGTCGAGGGCGAGCAGTTGCCGACCCGGGTCTATGACAGTCATCCCGGTGCCGAAGGCGCTTTGCTCGCCGTGCTGATTCCGCCGTCCCTCGGCGGGTTCGATGCGGCGCAGATGACCGCGAGTCTTGCGCAATGGCTGCGCGATCAGCATGCGCGCGGCGCAACCCTTGGTGGTGTTTGTGTGGGCTCGTTGATGCTCGCTGAAAGCGGCTTGCTCGACGGTCGCAGCGCCACCACGCACTGGACCTCGGCCCAGGCTTTTGCCGAGCGTTACCCGAAGATCAAACTCAAGGCCGACACGCCGATTGTCGACGACGGTGACCTGATCACCACGGCGGGGCTGATGGCCTGGTCGGAACTGGGACTGCGCCTGGTCGATCGCTTGCTCGGCCCGAGCAGCGCCACCGCGACCGCGCGTTTTCTGGTGATGGAACACAGCGACAGCGCCAGTGAATGCGGGAGCAATTTCGCGCCGATCCTCAGTCATGGCGACGCGGCGATTCTCAAGGTCCAGCACTGGCTGCAAAGCACCGGGGCGACGGATGTTTCGCTGAACGCGATGGCCGAGCGCGCGGGCCTTGAAGAACGCACTTTCCTGCGCCGATTCCGCGCCGCGACAGGCTTGAAACCGACCGAGTATTGCCAGCACCTGCGGGTTGGCAAAGCGCGAGAAATGCTCGAGTTCACCAATGGCACGATCGACCACATTGCCTGGACGGTGGGCTATCAGGATCCGGGCGCGTTTCGCGCGATTTTCAAGAAGATTACCGGGTTGGGGCCTAGTGATTACCGGGGGCGGTTTGGTGTGAACCCCGCTCCCAGAACGACGATGAACTAATGTGGGAGCGAGCCTGCTCGCGAAGGCGCTGGATCTACAGAATTGTAGTCGGCTGACACTACGCTTTCGCGAGCAGGCTCGCTCCCACAATGATCGCGGCGAGGATGAGAGATCGTGCAATTTGCCGGAGTTTTGCGCGCTGTCGTGCAGTTTGAAACAGGCGTGATGCCAGCACAGTCACGGCAAACTCCCGATTATCGGGCGGTTCGGAGGGAGCGTTGATTGGCCTGATCTCTGCAATTTCCCTGAGTGAACCCATCGACTGATGCAAGGGGAACGCATGACCCCGACACCCAGCAACAAAATCGTCGTGGCCCATTCGGTGCGTGCCGAGGCGCCGCAACATGAAGTCGAGACCAACAAGGCTCTGGCGCGCTGGTTGGCGCAGATTCTCGGTTGCAAGTTCGGCGGCAGTTACGACCCGGCCAAACATTCGGGCCGCGACCTCTATCTGCTGCCGACGCAGACAATCGTCGGCGCCGCCCACGCGCAAGCGCTTGGCATCAACGGCCCCGATGACTTGTGGGGCGGTTACGTCGAATACGATTTCATCTGCACCAAAGCCATCAGCCACGGTTTGCGCAGTCATCTGGCGCACGCGCCGCAGGGCTGGTCGCCGCTGTTTTCGGAGCGGGTGCGCAACGTTGTGCTCGACGGTCTCAGCGTATTTGCCCTGGAAGATGCACGGCCCGCCGCCGAACATCTGCTGTACGCCGGGCCGATTCGCTTGAAGCCGGTTCACGCTTGCGCCGGTCGCGGTCAGGAAGTGATCAAAAGCCTCGACGCGTTCGATGAGATCCTCGCGCGGCCCGAGGCGCAAAGCCTGTTCAGGGACGGCGTAGTGCTAGAGCAGGACTTGAGCAACGTCGTCACCCACAGCGTCGGCCAGTCGTTCATCGGCGGCAAAGTGTTGAGCTACTGCGGTGATCAATACTTGACCGAGGACGGCCAAGGCGAAGAGGTCTACGGCGGTTCGAATCTGCTGGTGGTGCAGGGCGGCTATGACCAATTGCTCGCGCTGGATCTGCCTGACGATGTGCGTCTGGCCATTGAGCAGGCACAGGTCTTCGACAGCGCCGCCAACGAAGCCTACCCGCGCTTCTTCGCCTCGCGGCGCAATTACGATATCGCCCAAGGCCTCGACGCCAGCGGCAACCCGCGCAGCGGCGTGCTCGAACAATCCTGGCGCATGGGCGGTGCCAGCAGCGCCGAAGTGGCGGCGCTGCAAAGCTTCGTCAACGATCCACAGATGCGCGCGATTCGCGTGTCGTCGGTGGAAACCTATACCGATCAGGCGCTGCCGGCGGACGCAATCGAGGTCTATCGCGGCCCGGCGGAAAACAGCGCATTTCTTCTCAAATATGTGACGGTCCAATCCTATGACGGCTAGAAGCGAAAGCATTCAAATCGACATTGATGACGAACAGATGAGCGGGACCTTTCTCAGTCCCAAATCGAAAGTCCCGGGGGTGTTGTTTGTTCACGGTTGGGGCGGCAGTCAGGAACGTGATCTGGAACGGGCCAAAGGCATCGCCGGACTGGGTTGCGTGTGCCTGACCTTCGACTTGCGCGGGCATACCGGCGGCACCGGGATTCCGCTGACCCGCGTGACCCGTGAAGACAATCTGCGTGACTTGCTGGCGGCCTATGATCGCCTGTTGGCGCACCCGGCGCTGGATACCTCGGCGATCGCTGTGGTCGGCACCAGTTATGGCGGCTATCTGGCCTCGATTCTGACCTCATTGCGCCCGGTGCGCTGGCTGGCGCTGCGCGTGCCGGCGCTGTACCGCGACGAGCAATGGCACACGCCCAAGCGCGATCTGGACAAGGCCGACCTGCGCGATTATCGCAATACGCTAGTGCGCGCCGACAGCAATCGCGCCCTGCATGCCTGTTCGCAATTCACGGGCGACGTGCTGTTGGTGGAATCGGAAACCGACGATTTCGTGCCCCACGCGACGATCATGAGTTACCGCGCCGCGTGTCAGCAGACCCACTCGTTGACCCACCGGATCATCGATGGCGCGGATCACGCGTTGAGTGACCCGGTGTCGCAGCAGGCCTACACCTCGATTCTGGTGGACTGGATTACCGAGATGGTGGTGGGGGAGCGGTTGAGCATTATCCAGTCCAGATGATGTGTCGCGTGTACCGGCCCCTTCGCGAGCAGGCTCGCTCCCACAGGTTGAACGCATTTCAAATGTGGGAGCGAGCCTGCTCGCGAAAGGGCCATCAGCAGCAAGGCATGGTCAGGAGGGTTTCTTTTCGATCCGCAATGCCTTGGCCTTGGCCTCCACCACCAGATACATCACCACCGTAATCAACAGCGGCAGCAGAAAATAAATCGCCCGATACGCCAGCAATCCCGCGACCAGACTGCCGCGCGATGCCTCGTGCTGCAGCAGCGCCACAAACACCGCCTCAAGCACACCCAGCCCCGCCGGAATGTGCGTGATGACCCCGGCAATCGCGCTGATCAACAGCACGCCGAGCACCAGCGGATAATCCAGTTTGCTTGGCAGCAGAGTGAAGATCACCGCCGCCATCAGCGACCAGTTCAGCGCGCCCAAAAGCAATTGCAGCACCGCCATGCGCAGCGACGGCAGGTTGATTTCCACGCCGCGAATCGACCACTCGCGGCGCTTGGAAAACTGACACGCCGCCAGATAGCCGGCGCTGACCAGCAGCAATAACACACCGACCAGTTGCAAGGCCGAACTGCTGAGCTTCCAGCCCGGCGGCATCGTCACCAGACCGCTGCTGAACACCACGCCTGCGATGGTCATGTAGCCGAACCAGTTGGTCGCCAGGCTCAGGCCGAGAATCTTGGCAATGTTGCCTTTGCTTACGCCCAGCCGCGAATACAGGCGATAGCGCATGGCGATGCCGCCGACCCAGGCGCTGAGATTGAGGTTGAAGGCGTAGCTGATGATGCCCACCGGCAGGATCTGCTTCCAGGTCAGGTCCTGACGAATGTAGGTGCGGCCGATCAGGTCGAAACTGGCGTACACCAGAAAGCTCAGCAGGGTCAGGCTGGCGGCGATGATCAGCGTGCGCACCTTGAAATCGGCGAGGGTCTCCAGCACCTCGGCCCATTCGATGCGCGTGGCGAACATCGTCAGCAGGACGATCAGCGCGAGGAAAAACAGGATGGTCAGCGGACGTTTCCAGCGGCTCCATTTCGACGGCGCCGCTTGTGCCGAATGGCTATCGGAGTGCACTTCGGAATGACTCATGGACGCGCACCTCGGAAAGGCTTCAGACGCGGTTTATGCGCCGGCAGCCAACCGGCCATGGCCGGGAAGTGCCGCAGGAAGTGGAATACCAGAAAGCCCACGGTCATGTGCCAGATGCGCCCACGCGGCAACAGCTTGGCGTCCATGGCTTTGCAGTGGTTCTGGCTGAGGTCTTCGAGGCGCTCGTACAGGTGCTGATTGAATGCGCGGTCGCGGATCAGCACGT
This sequence comes from Pseudomonas triticicola, assembly GCF_019145375.1. Classification (NCBI taxonomy): domain Bacteria; kingdom Pseudomonadati; phylum Pseudomonadota; class Gammaproteobacteria; order Pseudomonadales; family Pseudomonadaceae; genus Pseudomonas; species Pseudomonas triticicola. The sequence goes on from NZ_JAHSTX010000002.1 coordinate 243,774, forward strand.
TGGCTTCCAGGTTCAGCGACAGGCTCAGCGGGTCGAGATTGCTTGAGCCGACGGTACTCCAGTCATCATCGACCAGCGCGACCTTGCCGTGCAGCGGGCGCTGGCAGTATTCGTGGATCTGCACGCCGGCACGCAGCAGATAATCGTAGGTCATGCGCGCCGCCAGTTTCGCCACGAGCATGTCCGGCTGGCCCTGCAGGATCAGCCGCACCTCGACGCCACGGCGGGCGGCGTTGCGGATTTCGCGCAGCAAACGGTAGCCGGGAAAGAAGTAGGCGTTGGCGATGATCACCCGGCGCTTGGCCTTGCGCAGCACCTGCAAATACACGTCTTCGATATCGGTGTTGTGTTGATCGTTATCGCGGAACACCAGGCGCACCTGGCCGTCGTGATCGGTGAAGGCCATTTCCTCCAGACGCTGGCGCCGGCGCTGCCACCAGAACCGCGCGCGTCCGGGACGACCGCTTTGCAGCAGGGCGAAGTGATGGATATCGGCGACCACCGGGCCCTGGATCTCCACCGAGTAATCCTGCTTGGCTTCAGGGCCGAAATCGGCCAGGTGATCGCCGGAAAAGTTGATCCCGCCGATGAACGCGATCAAGCCGTCGACCACCACGATCTTGCGGTGCAAGCGGCGGAACCAGTTGGTGCGGATGCCCAAATGCTTTGGCGCCGGATCGAAGATTTGCAGATGCACGCCGGCATCGCTCAAGGCCGACAGATAGCCAGTGCTCAGCTCGCCACAGCCGAAGCCGTCGAGGCTGACCGTGGTGCGCACGCCGCGCTGGGCGGCTTCGATGAGGATTTGCTGCAACTCGGCACCGACCTTGTCTTCGAAGACGATGAAGGTCTCCAGCAGGATTTCGCTCTTGGCTGCGCGCATCGCTTCGAACACGCGGGGGAAATATTCCTCGCCGTTCTCCAGCAGCTCTACGCGGTTGTTGCTGTGCCATTGATACTCGACGTCAACGTGGCCGGGCTCGCGCACCGGCGGATTCAGCGGGACCGGGTCGACGGCGGATTTTTCCAGTGGCGCACTGTTCATAGTTCAATCTCCACCGATAACGGTGCGTGGTCGGAAAGGTGGGACCAGGGCCGGTTGGTCAATACTTTTGGCCGGCTGGCCTTGAGGTTGCGTACGTAGATGCGGTCGAGTCGTAGCGCTGGCAGACGCGCGGGAAAACTGCGCGCCGGCTTGCCGTACTGCTCGGCGAACACTTCGCGCAGGCCACAGGGTTTGAGCTGCGCATCGGCGCGCTGGCGCCAGTCATTGAAATCGCCAGCGACGATCACCGGGGCGTCGGCGGGCAATTCGGCGAGACGTTGCATCAGCAGATCCAGTTGCGCGTTGCGGTGGCTCTCGCGCAGGCCCAGATGCACGCAGATCGCGTGCACTTCGGTGCCGTCGCCAGGCAGGCGCAGCACGCAATGCAACAGGCCGCGGTTTTCATGGCCGCTGATCGACACGTCGAGGTTGTCGTGGCGGATGATCTGGAATTTCGACAGCAGCGCATTACCGTGATCGCCCGCCGGATACACCGCGTTGCGCCCGTAGGCGAATTGCGGCCAGAGGCTGTCGGCGAGAAATTCGTATTGCGGCATCGTCGGCCAGTTGTCGTAGCGTTTCGGATGCTGCTCGTGAGTGCCGTGCACTTCCTGCAGAAACACCACGTCGGCGGCGACGCTGCGCACCGCTTCACGCAGCTCCGGCAGAATGAAACGCCGGTTCAGCGCAGTGAAACCCTTGTGAGTGTTGACCGTCAGTACGGTGAAAGTGCGCACCGAGGGCGCAACCACGGAGCCTTCGTCGGTGAAACCGACCGGTTCGGGAATACTCATGACAGAACTCCTTCTGCGGCAACTTGCCCGGGAGTCGTGGCGAGGTCTCTATCGAGGTCGAAGCGCTGCAAGAGGTTGCGTGCGTCGTAGGGCGCGCGGACTTTGATGTCGTTGTCGAAGTAGCAGAACACTTCGCGGGATTTGCGCGCGCGGGGTTTCAGGCGTGGCGCTATCAGGTGGGCGTCCTCTGGCTGTTTACCGTGATGCCAGGCGTCGATGCGCTCGGCCCAGCGCTTGAGCGCTTGTTCGGAATAACCGCTGGCGTAGAGCTCTTCGGCGCCGTGCAGGCGCAGATAGACAAAGTCGCTGGTGAGGTCTTCGCGGTACGGCCATTTGCCGGCGGTGTCGGCGACCACCAGCGCGGTGTTATGGCGCTTGAGCAGGCGTACGAACTCCGGGTCGATAAAACTCTCGTGACGAATTTCCACGGCATGGCGCAACGGCTTCTTGCTCCAGGCTTTGACGCTGGCGTGGCCGGGCAGATGCGAGTCGTGCTGACGGGCGAGGGCGGCTGCGGCTTGGGTATCGTGGGGCAGTTGCGCGAGAAAGTGATCGAAGCGCTCGGCGTCGAATTTGAAATTCGGCGGAAACTGCCAGAGGATCGGCCCGAGTTTTTCCTTCAGTTCCAGCACACCCGAAGCGAAGAAATTCGCCAACGGTTTTTCGATTTCGCGCAAACGGCGCACGTGGGTGATGAAGCGCGGCGCCTTGACGCTGAACACGAAGTCATCGGGGGTTTCGTCGTACCACTGGGCGTAACGTTCGGGTCGTTGCAGGGCGTAGAACGATCCATTGATTTCAATGCTGTTGACCGCGCGGGAGGCGAACTGCAATTCGCGCTTCTGCGCCAGTCCCTTCGGGTAGAAATCCCCGCGCCACGGGGCGTAGCGCCAGCCTGAAATACCGATGTGAATCGTCGCCATCCCATCCTCCCGTAGAAAGTCCTCGTGTTGCCGATGTTCTGTGATGACTGCGGCGGGGGCGGGAAAGTTTCGGTGGTGTTACGGACGGTCGCGGGTGAAGCGAAGATCAAGAGCTTTCCCCCTCACCCCAACCCTCTCCCCCAAAGGGGGCGAGGGGGAAAGGGAGCAGATCTGCATGGTCTTCAGGACTTGAGTTCGACTCAAGACGTGCAGTTGGTGATTTTGGACATGCAACTCGGTCGGCTCCCTCTCCTGGGGGAGAGGGCTGGGGTGAGGGGGCTCTTGAACTTGCCGCGCAATTACCGATCAGTTCCTTACCAGGGTCAGCCACGGGAGATCGGAGCTTTGCGCAATTTCAGGATCGCCATTCTGCTGGGAGCGCTGCTGTGCTTCGGCGTCAACGCATCGCAAGCCGCCGCGCTACCGGGCGTTCCGGCTGCCGCCGATACGGCGGAAAAACCCGCCGAACCGGAACCGCTGGTGCAGGGTGGTCTGCTCGGGGCGATCAGTACGAGCATCGACGATGTGCAGGAAAAACTCGATCTCAACGAACACCTGGTCGATGCCTGGCGGCTGCGCGCCGACCGCGCGGCGGATGAGGTCGACAGGCTGGTCAAGCAGCCGTCGAACCGCTCGGGCTGGAGCGTGGCCGGGGATTTCCTCACGTTGTCGGGAGTGTGGCTGGGCAGTTTCGCCCTGCTCACCGTGCTCGGCAGTCTGTTGGCCAAGCGTCTGCGTGAGGGCCGCTGGTTGCGCACCCGCCAGCGCAGTCAGGATCTGCTCGGCTACGTGCTGCCGTACACCGTGCCGGCGCTGATCTGCCTGCCGCTGACACTGTACGTCAGCCATTTTCTGCAAGCTTCGGTGGGCCGTGCGCTGGCGCTGTGTCTGGCCTACGCCACCAGCAGCGGCATTTTTTCCACGTCGATGTTGCTGTGCGTAGTGGTGATGTTCAACGTCGGCCACAAGCGCACAGCCGTGCGAATCATCCGTGAATATTGCCCGCGCCCACTGTTCCTGATCGGCTTTCTCGCCGCCCTCAGCGATGCCCTGACCAGCCCGCAGATCGCCCGACAATTGGGCGGCAATATCACCAGCAGCATCGCCGTGTTCACCGGGCTGATCGCCTCGGTGATTTTCGGTTTGCTGGTGATTCGCCTGCGCCGGCCCGTGGCGCATCTGATCCGCAATCGCCCGCTCGCTCAGCGTTTGAAACAACCGTCGCTGCAGGAGTCGCTGCGGATATTTTCCGGGTTGTGGTACTGGCCGATCGTGCTGATGGTGCTGGTCTCGGCAGTCAGCCTGATCGGCATTGGCGAGGACAATCAGAAAGCCCTGCGCTGTGCCTTGTTCACCACCGTGCTGCTGATCGCCACGGTGTTTCTCAGCACGGTGTTGCAGCATCTGTTCAAGTCGCGCAAAGCCGAGGCGATCCAGCGCAGCAGCGCCTACAAGGAACGTTTTCTCAGCCTGTTGCATGCGTTGCTGCGGATCGTCATGGCGATTGTGTTCATCGATATTCTCGGGCGGATCTGGGGCGTGTCGTTGCTCGATTTCGCCCAGAGCAGCACGGTCGGGCGAGCGATCAGCAATGCCTTGAGCAGCATTGGTCTGATCTTCCTGGTGACGTGGCTGCTGTGGGTGGTGCTCGACACGGCGATTCAGGAAGCGCTGAAACCGCCGCTGAGCAAACGCGCGGCACGCCAGCCGAGCACGCGGGTGAAAACCATCCTGCCGCTGCTGCGCAATGCGATCAAAATCATCCTCGTGGTGATCTGCGCGATTACCACCATGGCCAACCTCGGCATCAACGTCGCGCCGCTATTGGCCGGTGCCGGTGTGGTCGGCCTGGCGATCGGTTTCGGTTCGCAGCAATTGGTGCAGGACGTCATCACCGGGCTGTTCATCATCATCGAAGACACCCTGTCGATCGGCGACTGGGTGGTGCTCGATTCCGGCCACGCCGGCACCGTGGAAGGCCTGACCATTCGCACCTTGCGCCTGCGTGACGGCAAGGGTTTTGTGCACTCGGTGCCGTTCGGCCAGATCAAGGCTGTGACCAACCAATCACGCCAGTTCGCCTTCGCGTTTTTCTCGGTGCAGTTCACTTACGACACCGATGTCGACAGAGCCATCGAGCTGATCCGCGAGGCCGGCGATTCGATCCGCGAAGACCCGTTCCTCAAGTACAACCTGCAAGGGCCGCTGGATGTGTTCGGCGTGGACAAAATGGACTTGAACGGGGTGGTGTTGACAGCGCAATTCCGCACGGTGTCCGGTGGGCAATATGCGGTGAGCCGCGCGTTCAACCAGCGCTTGAAGAAGCTTGTGGATAACACACCGAATGTGCATTTTGCGCAGACTTATCCACAGCAGGTGTTATTGCCGAAGCGGCAGGAGGAGCGGGCGGTGGTTGCGGGTGAGGTGCCGCAGGAGTCGCGGACCTGAAGCATGATTTTGGGGTGGAGGGCCGGCCATTCGCGAGCAGGCTCGCTCCCACAGGGGAAACGGGAGTGGACTGTGGGAGCGAGCCTGCTCGCGAAGACGCCGGTGCGAACACTCTCAATGCCGGATCAGCTTGGCATGCAGTTGTCCCATGGCTATCGGATCCAGCTCCACCCAAACCTGCTGCTTGCCGGCAATCACCGCCGCCACTGGCACCCCATCGCGATACACCAGCCGATTGCTCACCAGCGCCGGCACTTTCACCCCGGGCAACAAGGTCCCGGCCAGATTCAGCGGATCAACCCCACACACCGCCACCAGGCTGCCGTCCTGCGGGCGTCGGCGTACTTCGCGCAGCAAGGGAATAGCTTCGGGCAAGGCAAACTGCTCGCCAGCCAGACCACTGACAAACCGCCCGCCACGAATCTCGCCCCGCGCTTCCAGACGATGAAAGGTGCGCAGCAATTCCCGCCAGCTCGGCAACCAGTCCGCTTCGCGTTCCAGCAGACGCCAGAACACCACGCCGTAGCGGCGCAGCAGGGTCATGGCTACATGTTCGAGCGTCTCGGCGGCATCGGCTGACGAACCCCGGCGCAGCAATGCCCAGCGCCCGGCATCGTCCATGCCGCCGATAAACGCCCCGCGTCCGCGTCGACTGCTGCGCTGCTGGCGCTTGCTTGCAGGAGTGATTAGCGCACGCAAGCCGGCGAAGCTGTCGGCGTTCACCAAACCTGCGGCAACCAGTTCCTGCAAGGCGATTTCCAGTTCGCTGCGCAGCAGGCGCGCTTCATGAATCAACTCATCGAAAAACAGCGCACCATGCTGACTCAGCGCCTCGAAGACTTTCTGTGTTTTCGGCGATAACTCACTAACTGGCGTCTGTTCAGCCAACGCACTCCACAAACCCACCTGGCTACGCGGCAGCAGCACAATCGGCGTACTGCGCAATGCCGAGCCGCTGACCTTCTGCCGCGCATTGATGCGCGTCCACACCAGTTTGCCGTTGCGGCACAGTTCGTCCAGCCAGCTCGGCGAATAGTCCTTGAGGCGTGCCGGCAGGATGTCGCTGTCCCACGCCGAAGCTGCCGCCGGGTAGCCTTCGAACTGGCCGACAATCGCCGGCAGCACCGCGCTGCCCTGGCCTTGGGTGGCCGGCGTCAGATGCTGCCAGTCGAACAGAAAACGCATGAAGTCCTGCAATGCCACCGGTTCGATTTCCCGGCGCAGGCGCTTGACCGTGTAGCGATGGATGCGCGCCAGCAGATGCCGTTCGCACCATTCTTCAATCGCGCCGTTCGGCGTGAACTGGCCGCGCAGCACATAACCTTCGCGTTCCAGTTGCGCGAGAGCCTGATTGACTTGCGCGGCTGGCAGGGCGAGCGGCTCGGCGATGGCGGGCAACGGGATTGGCCCAAAGGCGCCGAGGCGGGCGCGGATCACTTCGACCAGAGCCTCATCGAATGCCCACGTGTCGTCGAAGCCGGGCAGCGCCACCGCCTCAGTCAGCAACGTGGCCTGTGGATAAAGTGCTTGCAGGCAACTCAAGCGTTCGCGGGCCAGCCATAACTGATGCTCGGCGTCGATCTGCAACAGGCAGGCGCGGCCGCTGGCCATCAGCGTTTGCAGCCAGTCCGGCCAACCCGCGTTGGCGCGGGCTTCGGCGTCGCTGATGCAGGCGAGGCTCATCAGCGCTTCATGCATTTCATCCAGGGAGTTGGGCGACGGCCAAGCTTCTTCGCGCACTGCCGTGATCGCATCGGCATCGAGCGCGCCGAGATCATCGGTCGACTGCGGATCGCTCCAGCGTCGATTGATCACCGCTTGCGTGCGGCGTTCCTCCAGCGGCGCGTCGTCGAGAAACGTGTACGGTCGGGCGCTGAGAATTTCTGCCGCCAGCGGCGACGGCGCCGGTAAATCCCGAGCGATCAGGCGCACCTCGCCACGCTCCATGCGCCGCAGCAGGGTCAGCCAGCCTTCGCTGTCCATCGCTTCGTGCAGGCAATCGTCGAGGGTCTGTTCCACCAGCGGATGTTCGGGGACTTCACGCTCGCCGGCGAGGTTTTCCAGGCAGGCGATCTGGTCGGGGAAGACGCTGGCGATGAGGTCTTCGCTTTTCATCCGTTGCAGTTGCGGAGCGACTTTGCGCCCGCCGGTGAAGCGCGGCAACGCCAGCGCCACCCCGGCATTCCAGCGCCAGCGCACGCCGAACAATGGCGCATCAAGCACGGCTTGAATGAGCGTGTGTTCAGCGCTGTTGCTGTGCAGGTAACGCCAGACTTCGTCGAGCTCGAAGCTGTGGCTGGTGGACAGCGACAGCACGATCGCGTCTTCGCTGGCGGCGGCCTGCAACTCGAAGTTGAAGGTGCGGCAGAAACGCTTGCGCAAGGCCAGGCCCCAGGCGCGGTTGATGCGGCTGCCGAACGGCGTGTGAATGATCAGTTGGGTGCCGCCGGACTCGTCGAAAAACCGCTCCATCAACAGCGTGTCCTGCGAGGGCAGGGCGCCAAGGGTTTGCCGTGCGCGCGCCAGATATTCGACCAATTGCTCGGCGCTGGCGAGGTTGAGGCCGAGTATGGTGGTCAGCCAGTCGAGCGCCGGTTGCAGATTACCGGGGCTGGCGCTGAGCAATTCGTCCAACTGCGCTTGCAGGCGCGCGACGGCCGCCGACAGTTCATCACTGCGCCCCGGCGCTTCGCCGAGCCAGAACGGAATGGTCGGCGGCATCCCCTGCGCATCCTCGACGCGCACTTTGCCGCTTTCTACCCGCAGGATGCGATACGAGGTATTGCCAAGCTGGAACACGTCGCCAGCGATACTTTCCACGGCGAAATCTTCGTTGACGCTGCCGATGTTCAAACCTTGCGGTTCGAGCAGCACGCTGTAGTCGGCATTGTCCGGGATGGTGCCGCCGCTGGTCACGGCGGTCAGCTGCGCACCACGCCGGCCACGCAAGGTGCGACTGACGGCGTCGCGGTGCAGGTAGGCGCTGCGGATGCCTTGGCGGCCGTTGTAACCCTCGGCGAGCATGCTCAGCAGGGCCTGATAGTGTTTTTCGTCGAGATCGCGATAGGGCCAGGCACGGCGGAACATCGCCAGCAAGGCGTCCTCCGACCATTCCTGGCAACTGACCTCGGCAATGATCTGCTGCGCCAGCACGTCCAGCGGCTTTTCCGGAATCTGCAGCGTATCCAGCTCGCCCCGGCGCACGCAGTCGAGCAGGGCGGCGCACTCGATCAGATCGTCGCGGGTAGTGGCGAACAAACGCCCCTTGGGCGTGCCGCCGACCTGGTGTCCGGAACGGCCAACCCTTTGCAGAAACGCGGCGATCGAACGCGGTGAACTGATCTGGCAGACCAGGTCGACTTCACCGATATCGATGCCCAGTTCCAGTGATGCCGTGGCGATCAGCACTTGCAACTCGCCGCGCTTGAGCCGTTGTTCGGCATCGAGGCGAAACTCCTTGGCCAGGCTGCCGTGGTGCGCAGCCACGGCCTGCTTGCCGAGGCGTTCGCTCAGATGCCGGCTGAGGCGCTCGGCAAGGCGTCGGGTGTTGACGAAAATCAGTGTGGTGCGATGCTCGCGAGCGAGTTCGGCGAGGCGCTCGTACACCAGTTCCCAGACATCATTGGCCATCACCGCCGACAGCGGCACCGGCGGCACTTCGATGCCCAGATCCCGAGGGCGGGCGTGGCCTATGTCGACGATTTCGCAGGGGCGATCGTGACCGACCAGGAATTGCGCCACGGCTTCTACCGGTTTCTGCGTCGCGGACAGGCCGATGCGGGTCAGCGGTTCGGCGCACAACGCTTGCAGTCGTTCAAGGCTCAAGGACAGATGACTGCCACGCTTGCCGGCGGCCATGGCGTGGATTTCGTCAATGATCACCGTGCGCGTGGTGCCGAGCATCTTGCGCCCGGATTCCGAGCCAAGCAGCACGTACAGCGATTCCGGGGTGGTGACCAGAATGTGCGGCGCGGTCTTGCGCATGGCGGCGCGGTCTTTCTGCGGCGTGTCGCCAGTGCGTACGGCGGTGGTGATGGTCAGCTCCGGCAGGCCCATTTCGCGCAATTGCGCAGTGATGCCGGCGAGCGGATTCTGCAGATTGATCTGAATGTCGTTGGACAGTGCCTTCAGCGGCGAGACATAGACCACCAGGGTTTCGGCGGGCAGACCATCGGGGTGTACCAGACCGCGATGGACAAGCTCATCGAGCACGGCGAGAAACGCGGTCAGGGTTTTGCCGGAGCCAGTGGGCGCGGCGATCAGCGTCGACCGGCGCTGGCGGATCAACGGCCACGCACGGGCCTGAGCGGCGGTGACCGCCGGGAAAGTCTTGCTGAACCAGGCGCTGACGGCGGGGTGAAAACCGGCCAGAGCGCTGTCGGCGGGGAGGGGCAGATTCATGACTGAAGTTATGCGGGCGGGGGCGGGAAGATGCAAGTACCGTTCGGACGCCTTCGCGAGCAGGCTCGCTCCCACCTTGGAATGCGGTCCCCTGTGGGAGCGAGCCTGCTCGCGAAGGGGCCGGTCCGGACGGCGCAAATCCGCGGATCTACACTTTACGGATGACGGTTGCGCACTAAACCCGCAAAATGCAACGATTCCGGCAATTATCGACGACGGTTCCACGAGGACCGTCGCCAAAGCCATCGTTCCAATCAGACTGGGCCTGCTGACTCTATGCGAATGCGCCTTATGTTACTGGGCGGCGGAAATGCCCTTGGGCAGGCGCTGATTCGCCTCGGTGCGGAAGAAGACATCGGTTTCCTCGCCCCCCGCCCACCCGAAAACGGCTGGGATGCCGCGAGCCTCACCCAATTGCTCGACGACACTCGTCCCGATGCGTTGATCAACCTCGCCTACTATTTCGACTGGTTCCAGGCCGAAAGTGTCAGCGAAAGCCGCATGACCGGCCAGGAACGCGCCATCGAGCGTCTGGCCGAACTGTGCCAGCACCACAACATTGTCCTCGTGCAGCCGTCGAGCTATCGCGTGTTCGACGGTTCACGTGCTACGGCCTACAGCGAAAAAGACGAACCGGTGCCGCTGGGCCTCCGCGGTCAGGCCTTGTGGCGCATCGAGCAAAGTGTGCGCGCGACCTGCCCGCAGCATGTGCTGCTGCGTTTCGGCTGGCTGCTCGATGACAGCGCGGACGGCACCCTCGGGCGCTTCCTCGCCCGTGCGGAAAAACCCGAAGAGTTATTGCTGGCCGATGATCGTCGCGGTAATCCGACTCCGGTCGATGACGCCGCACGGGTGATCATCTCCGTGCTCAAGCAACTCGACTGCGCCGCGCCGCTGTGGGGCACTTACCATTACGCCGGCCATGAAGCGACCACACCGCTGGCGCTGGGCCAGGCTATTCTCACCGAAGCACGCAGCCTGCATCCGCTAGCGATCGAAGCACCGACCGCGCAGGCCCACGCCGCGCGCCCGGACGCCGCCGAAGAACCGCAGCACGCGGTGCTGGCCTGCAAGAAAATTCTCCACACTTTCGGGATCAAACCGCGCGCCTGGCGTGCCGCACTCCCGGGTCTACTGGACAGGTTTTACCGACATGGCTGAAGGAACAGTTTTAATCACCGGCGGAGCAGGATTCATCGGCTCGCATTTGACCGACGCGTTGCTCACCAAGGGCTATGCGGTGCGTGTGCTCGACGATCTGTCGACCGGCAAGCGCAGCAACCTGCCGCTGGACAATCCCAAAGTCGAACTGGTGGTCGGCGATGTCGCTGATGCCGGCCTGGTCGCCCGCACCATGCAAGGATGCAACGCTGTCGCGCATCTGGCGGCCGTGGCCTCGGTGCAGGCCTCGGTGGACGATCCGGTGAAAACCCACCAGAGCAATTTCATCGGCACCCTGAATGTCTGCGAAGCCATGCGCCTGACCGGGGTCAAACGTGTGGTGTATGCCTCCAGCGCGGCGGTGTACGGCAACAATGGCGAGGGCGAGTCGATTGATGAAGACACGCCAAAAGCGCCGCTGACACCCTATGCCTCGGACAAACTGGCCGGTGAGCAGTACTTCGATTTCTACCGTCGCCAGCATGGCCTGGAACCGGCAATTTTTCGCTTCTTCAACATCTTCGGCCCACGCCAGGATCCGTCCTCGCCGTATTCCGGGGTGATCAGCATTTTCAGCGAACGCGCCTCGAAGGGTTTGCCGATCACCGTGTTTGGCGATGGTGAGCAGACTCGCGATTTCCTCTATGTCGGTGATCTGGTCGATTTGCTGGTGCAGGCGCTGGAAAAGCCTGATGTACAGGAAGGCGCGGTCAATGTTGGCTGGAATCAGGCGATGAGCCTGAAGCAGATGCTCGAAGCGTTGAAATCGGTAATCGGTGAGTTGCCGCCCGTGAGTTACGGGCCGGCGCGTTCGGGTGATATCCGCCATTCGCGAGCCGATAACCGACGCTTGCTGCAGCGCTTCGAAATGCCGCCGCAGACGCCGATGAGTGTCGGGTTGGCGCGCTTGCTCGGGCGCTCCTGAGAAGCCCCTCACCCTAGCCCTCTCCCAGGGGGAGAGGGAACTGACTGAGGTGTTTGTGAGAAGTACGCCGACTTGCGATACCCAGTCGAACTCAGGTTTTGAACAACACACAAATCGGCTCCCTCTCCCCCGGGAGAGGGCTGGGGTGAGGGGTCCTGGCCTCCAACGCCCCACATGACTCAGCACCAAATGAAAAAGGCGCCCTTCATCAGGCGCCTTTTTCACGGCCGGAATATCGCTATCCCTGTGGCGAGGGAATGTTATCCCCCGATCAACTGCGTACGGTCGTCGTCAGGTCTGTGCCTGCCCGCCACCAAGCCTCATTCACCACCACGTGAACGTTCAGTAAAAAATCGACTTAGAACTTATAGCCCAAACCGACCATGTAGATGAACGGATCGACATCCACATTCACCCGTGCACGGGTGCCCGGCGCGACGGCGTTGTTCTCGACGGTCGCGCGGGTATCGATATCGATGTAGCGCACCTGGGCATTGAGCATGATGTTGTCGGTGATCATGTAGTCGGCGCCGACCTGCCAGGCCAGGCCCCAGGAGTTTTTCGCCTTGAAGTTGCTGAAACCGTTGGCGCTGGCTTCGCTGCCGACGTGTTCGTCGTAGATCCAGGTGTAGTTGATGCCACCACCCACATACGGTTGGAATGCCGATTTCGAATCCAGCGGGTAGTAGACGACGCTGAGGGTCGGCGGCAGGTGTTTCAGGGTGCCGAGCTTGCCGTTGGCGGCGGGCAGGGCGGTGCCCTTGAGCTTGACGTCATGCTCGAACGGCGTGGCTGCCAGCAGCTCGATACCGATGTTGTTGGTGAGCATGTAGGCGAAGTTCAGGCCCAGTTGGGTGTCGCTGCTCATGGTCGCCTTGCCGCCCAGATTGGTGCCGCTCAGCGGACCTTGGTCGACCTTGACGCTGGAGCTGTCGGCCTTCGGGTTGACGGTGATCGCACCGGCGCGCACGAGGATGTCACCGGCTTCGTGGGCGTGGGCGAGCGGGGCTGCGAGCGCGAGGGCAAACAGCGGGGCGCTGAGCAAGGACTTGTTCATGGGGGCTCCGAAAGGACATAAAAATTCGATGTCCTAGGGTACGAAGCCGTCTGATACGGTGTTTTGACTCAGCTCAATGAAACAGTGAAGGGGCGGGGGTTTTGTGGAACCTTTGAGGGCCTATTCGCGAGCAGGCTCGCTCCCACCTTGGAATGTGATCACCTGTGGGAGCGAGCCTGCTCGCGAAGACGATAGACCAGCCAATACAAAACTACCGGGACTCACTCCGGCAGCTCATACGCATAAATCTTCTCCGCTTCCATCTGATACCCGGCATCGGCCAGTTCACTGCTCGAGGCTTTCACCTGCAACGTTCCTTCAACCCAATACGGCTGATACAGCTCATCAAGCTTCACGCCCAGTTCGCTTTTCACATGGACGATCTGGTTCGACGGCGGTGGCGGTACGTGGATGCAGGCGCCGAAATACGGCACCAGCAAAAAGTCGGTAGTGCGCCCCTCTTCACTGACTTCCAGCGGCACGATGTAACCGGGCAGGCGAATGTTCTGTCCGTCGAGGCTCTTCACTACCGGTGCATTGGGCATGTCCTGCTTGGCCGCCGGCGCGGACTCGGCGGAGAGTGCGTCGCCCATCTTCGACAGGTCGTGCAGCGGGGTCATGTTGGGTACTTCCGGCGCGGCGTCCGGTGGGATCATTTCCGACCAGGTCAGGTCTTTCGGCGCCGCCGCCCACACGGGCAGGGCGACCAGCATCAGCAGCGCAAGCAGGGCGCGGGGCATGGTGAACATCCTCATAAACGGATCGACAGGCCATCGGCCAGGGATTGGCGATACGCGCGCCAGGCCGGCACGCTGCCCATCAGCAGCGCGGCCGCCAGAATGCCACCGAGCAGCGTCCATTCATACTCGCTCGGCCATGCCAGTGGCAGGTACAAACCGTAATTGGCCTGCACGTAGCCTTGCGCAGCAGCGATGCCGATGTACAGCAACGCCAGCCCGGCAATCACCCCGGTCAGCGCCAACGCAAAGGCTTCCAGCACCAGCAGACTCGCGATGTGCCAAGGGCGCGCGCCCACCGAACGCAGAATCGCCATCTCGCGGCGACGTTCGTTGAGGCTGGTGAGAATCGCCGTGAGCATGCCGATCAGCCCTGTCAGCACAACGAACAGCGAGACCACGAACAAGGCTTTCTCGGCCGTACTCATCAGGCTCCACAATTCCTGCAAGGCCACGCCCGGCAGAATCGCCAGCATCGGTTCGCCACGGTATTCGTTGATCTCGCGCTGCAAGGCAAAGGTGGAAATCTTGCTGTTGAGGCCGAGCATGAACGCGGTGATCGCTTGTGGCGTCAGGTCCATGTTGCGCGCCTGATCAGCGCTGATCCTGCCGTTGCCGCGCGCCGGCACGCCGTTGTGCCAGTCGATGTGGATCGCCTCCATGCCGCCGAGGCTGATGTGCAACGTGCGGTCCACCGGGGTGCCGGTACGCTGGAGGATGCCGACCACGGTGAAGGGTTTGTCGTCGTGCTTGACCAGGCTGATCGCCGCCACGCCGTGGGCCAGTACCAGTTTGTCGCCGAGCTTGTAGTGCAGCGCTTCGGCGACTTCGGCACCGAGCACCACTTCGAAAGGATCGGTGGCAAACGTGCGACCGTCGGCCAGCGCCAAGTGTTGCTGGCGCCCGTACTGGTAGTGCTCGAAGTAGGCTTCGGTGGTGCCCATCACGCGATAGCCGCGATGGGAATCGCCGAGGGACATGGGTATTGCCCACTTCACTTTCGGGTTGTTGGCGAAGTGTTCAAAGCTGTCCCAACGGATGTTGTTGGTAGCGTTGCCGATGCGGAACACCGAATACAGCAGCAGGTTCACCGAGCCCGAACGAGCACCGACGATCAGGTCAGTACCGCTGATGGTGCTGGCGAAACTGGCCTTGGCTTCGGTGCGCACGCGCTCGACGGCGAGCAGCAGGCACACCGAAAGAGCAATGGCGAAAGCAGTGAGCAATGCGGTGAAACGGCGATTGGCCAGGCTGGCCATGGCCAGACGAAACAGATACATCTCAGACCTCGGCGGACGTGGCGGCGCGGTTAAGCTCGGCCAGGGACAGGTGACGGTCGAACAGCGGCGCCAGGCTCTGGTCGTGGCTGACGAACAACAGACTCGATCCGGCCTCGCGGCACTCGGCAAACAACAGACGAATGAAGCTCTCGCGGGCGTCGTAATCCAGCGCCGAGGTCGGTTCGTCGGCGATCACCAGCTCCGGTTGGCCGATCAACGCGCGGGCGGCAGCGACCCGTTGTTGCTGGCCGATGGACAGCGAGTCGGCGCGGCGGCTGAGGATGCTTTCGTCTTTCAGACCCAAGTGCGCGAGCAACGTGGCGGCGGCTTGATCGACGCTGCCGTGGCGCTGTTTCGCCCGTTGCGCACGCAGTTTCGAGAAATGGCACGGCAACTCAACGTTCTCGCGCACCGAGAGAAACGGCAGCAGGTTGAATTGCTGGAAAATGTAGCCGGTGTGATCGACACGAAACGTATCGCGCTTGCCGGCAGACAGTTCGGTCAGCTCCTGGCCGAGCAGTCGAATGCTGCCCCGATTGGGCTTCTGCACCCCGCCGAGCAGGCCGAGCAGGGTGGTCTTGCCGCTGCCGCTGGGGCCTTTGAGAAACAGGGTTTCGCCGGCTTCCAGACGAAACGCCGGGATGTCCAGCAGCGGCGGGTGACCGGGCCAGTTGAAGCCAAGGTCGGAAAGTTCGATGAGTGCTTGGGTCATGGCACCGATTTTCATGAAGTGAACACATAACCCTGTGGGAGCGAGCCTGCTCGCGAAAGCGCTGTGTCAGACATCCACATGTCAGCTGACACGCCGCCTTCGCGAGCAGGCTCGCTCCCACAGGGGATTTCGGTGGATCCTAGAATTTCAGCGCAGCCGATTTCGCCGTCACTTCGGTACCTTGCTGGCCGCTGGCGCTGATCAGTTGTACCTGAATCTTCTGCGTCGCCGGGAAGGTCTTGAAGATGTTTGCCAGATTCAGCGTGTTCAGCGCGCCCGGTGTGGCGCAGCTGAATTGGTAATGCGCATGGATTTCGCTGTGGTCGTGGTGATGCTCGTGACCGTCCTTGTCCGCCTCATCTTCGTCGTGATCATCGGCGTCCGGCTTGTCGCCGAACAGCGGGCTTTCCAATTCCTGGCTGACCACCTTGCAACCGGCCGCAGCGGGCAGGCTGAACAGAGCCAATGGTTTTTCCAGCTGCGCCCGAGCGGCAGCGACTTTGGCCTTGTCGGCATTGGACGTGGCGGCGTGTTCAAAACCGACCAGATTCATCGCCGGGCTTTCCAGCTCCAGCTCCAGGGTCTGACCATCAAGCGCGGCGTTCAGCCGGCCCACGCCATGTTCGTGAGCGCCGAGGCTGCCGTGCTCATGATCGTGATCGTGCTCATCAACCGCATGGGCAGCGGCCAGCGGCAACAGGGCAAACGGCAAAGCGAGCAGCAAACGACGCATGACGGACTCCGAGAAAAATGAAAAGTTTGTTATGTAATCTTATAACGAAAGTCCGCAGAGTGTGCCCGTGCGCTTGAGATTGCGCAAGACATGGCTAAGCACCGCCCGGGATGAGTTCGCGGGCGGTGCTGGGATTGGATGTCATGCTTGCAGAATCAGAAGCCTGCGCCGGGATAATCGAACCAATAGTGTCCCGAAAGAACATCGTTGATCATATTTGCGTCGAGCACGCTCGGGGCATCGCGACTGAAACGCTGTCGCCAAGCCGGAAGCCACCAGTAGTTGATGGCTGTTCCGCGCGGAAATACCACCAGAGTCAGCACCTCCTTATCCATTTTGCCCTGCGTGTAGAGTTGATGACTGCGATCCATCAGGGCCATGTACTGGTCGATTGGCAGTCTGAACATAAGTGCCATGGTGAAGATTTTTTCACTCTGACTGAACGCCGAACTCTGCAGTACCCGCAATGCTTCGCAAGTGTGTGAATTCGGTTGACTCGCTATGCTCTGGCCTTCGGGGGTTGAAAGTATGTCGAAACGATCATCCATGTCTCGCCAGTCGGTCCGGCTATTGCGCTCAAAGTAATCACGAATAACAAGGGTCAGTGGACCTGCAGTTTCGCCGTCAGCGGGACAAGCCGAAAGATCGGCAGGCAACCAGATGCGCCATGCCACGATGAGCAAGAGTGGGGTCATCAATAGGGCGTAGTAACTTCGTTTCATTACAGGGTGCTGTGAGAAAAAGGACACTGTAGATGAATGCTCGATAACCGCCACACTGGACAACGTCGCTTGGCGTTGCACAAGTCCCATGGGAGCATGCAGGTCAGAATAATGCAGGAGCGAACTTGATGTTGCGGATACGCGGAACGGTCGGCGAGGTGCCGGTGGATTTGACGGTGGAGCTGGATGACAGCGATTGGGCCAGGCTGGGTTCGGCGCTGAGCGGGCAGGCGCCGATTGCGCAGTCTGAGGCGGTTGCGCCCGCTCCGGCGGCGAAGCCGGTGAATCAGGATGATGCGCTGTGGCAGGTGGCCAAAGACTTGTTGCGCAACGCCGGGCAACTTAGCGGGCCGGATCTGCTCGATCAGTTGGAGGTGCTGACCGGCAGTGCGGCAGCGGGCAAGCGTTTGCTCGTGCGTCTGCGCCACAGTGCCGATGTGAAAGTGGCGAGCGGCGGTGATACGCCGCTCTATAGCTGGATCGGGTAAGGCCTTAATACAGCGCCGCAAACACTTTGCGACGGTAAGCCGTCACCAACGGATGATCATTGCCCAGCAGCTCGAACACCTGCAGCAAGGTCTTGTGCGGCAAGCCTTCGCCGTAGCTGCGGTTGCGGATGAACAGTTTGAGCAAGGCGTCCAGCGCCGCTTCGTATTGCTGGCGCGCCAGTTGCTGGATCGCCAGTTGGTACACCGCTTCATCGTCCTGTGGATTTTGCGCCAGGCGGCTTTTCAGGTCGGCGGCGTCCGGCAGGTCGCGGGCGAGGCCGAGGAACTGGATCTGCGCCTTGGCCCCAGCGAGTGCGGCTTTGTGCTCATCGCTCTTGACCGCGTCGAGCACAGTTTGCGCTTCGCCCAGCTCACCGCGCTCGGTCAGGCAGCGCGCGTAAAGGATCAGCGCTTTGGCGTTGGTATTGTCTTCTTTGAGCAGGGTCACCAGCACCGCTTCCGCCTCGGCGAAGTGACCTTCGTCGAACATCGCCTGAGCCTGTTCGAACGGGTCGGCAGCGGCCGGTGGCGGCATCTGCACATGCGGTTCCAGCAGGGCGCGTACGGCGGATTCCGGTTGTGCGCCAGCAAAGCCGTCGACCGGCTGACCGTCCTTGAACAGCACCACGGTCGGCAGGCTGCGAATGCCGAAGCGGGCGACGATGTCCTGCTCGATGTCGCAGTTGACCTTGGCCAGCAGCAACTCGCCCTGATAGCTCTCGGCAATGCCTTGCAACATCGGCATCAACGCCTTGCACGGCGCACACCATTCGGCCCAGAAATCCACCAGCACCGGTTTGTTGAAGGAGGCTTCGATCACCGACTGGTCGAAATCGGCAGTCGTGGCGTCGAAGATGTACGGCGTTTGCTGACTCATGGGGGATCTCGTCGAAGAAGCTTGGAATGGGGCAACTATACGGCTTGGTGGGGGGTGGCCGGAAGCGGGGCGGGTTCGAGAGCTGTGTTGCATGGGCGGACGCCTTCGCGAGCAGGCTCGCTCCCACAGGGGATTTATGAACGACATAGATCCAGTGTGGGAGCGGGCTTGCCCGCGATGCTTTCAGCTAGCGCCGTGCATGGTAGAGGCTGACATGTCTGAATTCCTCAGGCTCGGCCAGATCCGGCAAGGTCATCGCCTCGAGCACTTCAATTCGCTCATACAACGGATGACGAAAATCCCGCACCCGTGAATCCGCCACCAGCGCTTCGCGTCCGCGAGTGAGAAACGCGTCGAGCAGCGGCAGATTGGCGCGGTCGTACAGCACGTCGGCGACCAGAATCAGATCGAAGCGATCGGCCTCGGCAAAGAAATCCGTCGAGTAGCTCATCTGCACATTGTTGAGCTCGGCGTTCGCCTTGCACGCGGCGATCGCCAACGGATCGAGATCGCAGGCCACCACTTCCAGCGCCCCGGCCTTGACCGCTGCGATGCCGGCGATTCCGGATCCGGCGCCGAAATCCAGCACGCGCTTGCCGCGCACCCACTCTGGAAACTGTGCCAGATAACGCGCCACCGCCAAGCCGCTGGCCCAGCAAAAGCTCCAATAGGGCGGTTCATGCAGGATCCGCTGGGTTTCTTCCTGGCTGAATTCGCGGGCCATGTTGTCTCCGTCGATCAGCCACAGCTGCAAATCAGTGCCCGGCAACGCACAGGCTTTCAGTCTGGCGTCGCCGAGCAATTCCCCCAAGGCCTGTTGCAGGTCGAGCGGTGCTGTCATGGCGCTTTGACGAATTGCAGCTGGCCCAAAGCCTGAGTGGTCGGTTGAGTGATGGTCTGCGACGGCAGGTGCAGGATCAGTTGTCCGGACTGGCTGGCGCGACCGCGCAGCTCAACCCGTGCGCCGGCCGGAAATGCCTCGGGGTTGAAGCGCAGGTGAAACGGCAGGATCTGGTTGTTGCCGATCAGGCTGGAACTGGCGAGCAATTGTTGCGGGCGATCCTTTTCATCGATCACCAGCAGCGCCAATTCGACTTCGGCGCCGGTTGGCACGCCTTGCAGGGTGCCGCTCAATTCGCGCTGATGGGCTGGCAGCGGGCCGAGTTCGGCGGCCTCTTTGGCTTTTTTCTGCGCCTGTTGCGGCGCGGGGCCCGGCGTCGGCGGTTGCGGCTTGGGTGCGTCGCTGCCACAGGCCACCAGCAGGCTGAAAAGACTGAGCAGAACGAGCGGACGTAACGGCATTGGAGGCTCCGGCAGAATGAATTCCATGGATCAGACGATCATGCCGTTCTGTATACCGCAAAGCCTATGGCTTGTCTTGCCACGGGGATGCGCTACCATGGCCCTCCCATTTTTTGTTGCCAGCCACCATGCACTGTCCCTTCTGCGGTGCCAACGACACCAAGGTCATCGACTCGCGTCTGGTCGCCGAGGGCGAACAGGTGCGCCGCCGGCGTGAATGCCTGGCCTGCGGCGAACGTTTCACGACGTTCGAGACGGCCGAACTGGTGTTGCCGCGCCTGATCAAAACCGACGGCAGCCGCCAACCGTTCGACGAAGAAAAACTCCGCGCCGGCATGCAACGCGCGCTGGAGAAACGTCCGGTCAGCGTCGAGCGCCTCGAATCCTCTCTGGTCCATATCAAGCACAAGCTGCGCGCCACCGGCGAACGCGAGGTCAAATCCCTCGTGGTCGGCGAGCTGGTGATGGCCGAGCTGCAAAAGCTTGATGAAGTCGCCTATATCCGTTTTGCCTCGGTGTACAAGCGCTTCCAGGACCTCAATGAATTCCGCGAAGAGATCGACCGCCTCGCCCGCGAACCGGTGAAAGAATGACCACCGCCGCCGAGCAGGCGATCCTCGACGCGCATTTCATGGCCCGCGCACTGGAACTGGCGCGCAAGGGGCACTACACCACCCATCCCAATCCGCGAGTCGGTTGCGTGGTGGTGCGTGACGGGCAGATTGTCGGCGAAGGCTGGCATGAGCGCGCCGGCCAACCCCATGCCGAAGTCCACGCCCTGCGCGCCGCCGGCGAGCGGGCCCGGGGCGCGACGGCGTATGTGACCCTCGAACCTTGCAGTCATCACGGACGCACGCCGCCGTGCGCCGACGCCTTGGTGACCGCTGGCGTTGCCCGGGTCGTGGCGGCGATGCGTGATCCCAATCCACAAGTTGCCGGGCGCGGTTTGCAGCGCTTGGCCGAGGCCGGTATCGCCACTGAAAGCGGGGTGCTGGAAGCAGAGGCACGCAAGCTCAATCAAGGTTTTCTGAAACGCATGGAACATGGCTTGCCATTCGTGCGGGTCAAGCTGGCCATGAGCCTCGACGGGCGCACGGCGATGGAAAGCGGCGAGAGTCAGTGGATCACCGGCCCGGCGGCGCGTTCGGCGGTGCAGCGTTTGCGCGCTGAGGCGGCGGTGGTGCTGACCGGCGCCGATACGGTGCTGGCCGATGGCGCACGCTTGACCGTGCGCGCGGACGAACTCGGTCTGGACAGCGAGCAAACCGCGCTGGCCATGAGTCGCCCGCCATTGCGCGTGTTGATCGATGGCCGCCTGCGAGTGCCGCTGGATGCGCCGTTCTTCAAGGCCGGGCCGGCGCTGGTCGCCACCTGTGTAGCGGTCGAGGAGCAATACGCCAACGGCCCGGAATGCCTGATCGTGCCGGGTGACGACGGCCAAGTCGATTTGCATCAGTTGCTTATCCAACTGGCCGACCGTGGCACCAACGAGGTGCTGGTCGAGGCCGGGCCGCGTCTGGCCGGTGCCTTTGCGCAACTGGGGCTGGTCGACGAGTTCGTGATCTTCATTGCCGGCAAATTCCTTGGCTCCACGGCGCGTCCGCTGCTCGACTGGCCGCTGGCGCAGATGAAAGATGCGCCGGAACTGAAAATCACTGAAATCCGCGCGGTGGGCGATGACTGGCGAGTCACTGCGATCCCTGTCCCTGCAGCCCGCGTATAATTCCCGGCCATCGCGTTAGCGCTGGCCTCGTTCTCAAGGAGAACCCCATGTTCACCGGCATCATCGAATCCATCGGCAGTATCCGCGCACTGGCCCCAAAGGGCGGTGATGTGCGGGTGCACGTCGCAACCGGCAAGCTCGATCTGAGTGACGTCAAACTCGGCGACAGCATCGCGGTCAACGGCGTTTGCCTGACCGCCGTCGAGTTGCCGGGCGACGGCTTTGCCGCCGACGTCAGCCGCGAAACCCTCGATTGCACCGCCATGAATGACCTGAAAAGCGGCAGCCCGGTCAATCTGGAAAAAGCCCTGACCCCGACCACTCGCCTCGGCGGGCATCTGGTCAGCGGCCACGTCGATGGTGTCGGCGAAGTGGTATCGCGCAGCGACAATGCCCGCGCCGTGGAATTTCGCATCCGCGCGCCGAAAGAGCTGGCCAAGTACATCGCCCACAAAGGCTCGATCACCGTCGACGGCACCAGCCTGACCGTGAACGAAGTCGATGGCGCCGAGTTCATGCTGACGATCATTCCGCACACCCTCAGCGAAACCATCATGGCCTCATACAAGCCGGGCCGCCGGGTGAATCTGGAAGTCGACCTGCTGGCGCGTTATCTGGAGCGTCTGCTGCTGGGCGACAAGGCCGCCGAGAAGACCGCCGGCAGCACCATCACCGAAAGCTTTCTGGCCCAAAACGGCTACCTCAAATAATTCAAAAGAAGGGGGTGCCTTGTGGCGCTCAATAGCATCGAAGAACTGGTTGAAGACATCCGCCAAGGCAAGATGGTCATCCTCATGGATGACGAAGACCGCGAGAACGAAGGCGACCTGATCATGGCCGCCGAATGCTGCCAGGCCGAACACATCAACTTCATGGCCAAGCACGCCCGTGGCCTGATCTGCATGCCGATGAGCCGCGAGCGCTGCGAACTGTTGAAGCTGCCGCTGATGGCGCCGCGCAACGGTTCCGGTTTCGGCACCAAGTTCACCGTTTCGATCGAAGCTGCCGAAGGCGTGACCACCGGCATCTCCGCCGCTGACCGTGCGCGCACCGTGCAAGCGGCTGCCGCCAAAGACGCCAAGGCTGAAGATATCGTCAGTCCGGGCCACATCTTCCCGCTGATGGCCCAGGCCGGCGGCACCCTCGCTCGCGCCGGCCACACCGAAGCCGCCTGCGACCTGGCGCGCATGGCCGGTTTCGAGCCGAGCGGCGTGATCTGCGAAGTGATGAACGACGACGGCACCATGTCCCGTCGCGCCGAACTCGAAGCATTCGCCGCCGAACACAACATCAAGATCGGCACCATCGCCGACCTGATCCACTACCGGATGATCCACGAACGTACCGTTCAGCGGATTGCCGAGCAGCCGCTGGACAGCGAACTGGGCCAATTCAACCTGGTGACCTATCGTGATTCGGTGGAAGGCGACGTGCACATGGCCCTGACGCTGGGCACTGTCTGCGCTGAGGAGCCGACGCTGGTTCGCGTGCACAACATGGACCCGCTGCGCGACCTGCTGATGGTCAAGCAACCGGGCCGTTGGAGCCTGCGCGCCGCCATGGCTGCGGTCGCCGAGGCCGGCAGCGGTGTGGTGCTGCTGCTCGGTCACCCGCTAGATGGCGACGTGCTGCTGGCGCATATCCGTGAAACCGGTGAGCAGGCAGCGCCGAAAAAACCGACCACTTACAGCATTGTCGGTGCCGGTTCGCAGATCCTGCGTGACCTCGGCGTGCGCAAAATGCGCTTGATGTCGGCACCAATGAAGTTCAATGCGATATCCGGTTTCGATCTGGAAGTTGTAGAATACGTGCCCTCCGAATAATGACCGGCTGTTTCCGGACTCCGATTCGCGGCAAATAATCACTGAGGGACGCGTAGCAGACGCGTCCCGGCTCTTTAAGAGAACTGACGAATGACCCTGAAGACCATCGAAGGTACCTTCATCGCCCCTAAAGGCCGCTACGCTCTGGTAGTGGGCCGCTTCAACAGCTTCGTGGTTGAAAGCCTGGTCAGCGGTGCCGTTGATGCCCTGGTTCGCCACGGCGTGAGCGAAAGCGACATCACCATCATCCGCGCACCGGGCGCCTTCGAAATCCCGCTGGTTGCGCAGAAAGTCGCCCAGAAAGGCGAGTTCGCAGCCATCATCGCCCTTGGCGCGGTCATTCGTGGCGGTACTCCGCACTTCGAATACGTGGCTGGCGAGTGCACCAAAGGCCTGGCCCAGGTCTCCATGGAATTCGGCGTACCGGTCGCCTTCGGCGTGCTGACCGTTGACTCCATCGAGCAAGCCATCGAACGTTCCGGCACCAAGGCCGGTAACAAAGGTGCCGAAGCTGCCCTGTCCGCTCTGGAAATGGTCAGCCTGCTGGCGCAGTTGGAGGCCAAGTGATTAGCGACGAAAGCGATCGTTTCAACCCGCGCGATCCGAAACCTGCGGATGCCGGCAAGCCGTCGAAGAGCGCCAAGCGTCGCGAAGCCCGTCAGCTCGCGACCCAGGCGCTGTACCAGTGGCACATGGCCCGGCAATCGCTGAACGAGATCGAAGCGCAGTTTCGCGTTGATAACGATTTCACCGATGTCGACGGTGCCTACTTCCGTGAAATCCTTCACGGGGTTCCGCAGTTCAAGACCGAAATCGACACTGCCTTGACGCCTTGCCTGGATCTGGCGATCGAAGAGCTGGACCCGGTTGAACTGGCGGTTCTGCGCCTGTCGACCTGGGAACTGCTCAAGCGCGTCGACGTGCCGTATCGCGTTGTGATCAACGAAGGTATCGAGCTGGCCAAGGTGTTTGGTTCGACCGACGGCCACAAGTTCGTCAACGGCGTGCTCGACAAGCTGGCCCCGCGCCTGCGTGAAGCTGAAGTGAAGGCGTTCAAGCGCTGATCGGCGCTTGAATAATTTTTCTCGGCCATGGGCGAGTTTGAGCTGATCCGCAATTTCTTCGCCGCCGCGCCTTGTGCGCAGGGCGGCGAAGGCGTTGCTCTGGGGATCGGCGACGACTGCGCCTTGCTGGCGGTTCCCGCTGGGGAACAGCTGGCGGTTTCTACCGATACGCTGGTGGCCGGTGTGCATTTCGCCGACCCCTGCGATCCGTTTCTGCTCGGTCAGCGCTCGCTGGCCGTCGCGGTCAGTGACCTGGCCGCCATGGGCGCCGCGCCCGTTGCCTTTACCCTTGCCCTGACCTTGCCGACGGTGACTGCCGATTGGCTGCAAGCCTATGCCCGTGGTTTGAACCGCATGGCGCAAAGCTGCGGCGTGGCGCTGGTCGGCGGCGATACCACGCGCGGACCGTTGAGCCTGACGGTCACCGTGTTCGGCCGCGTACCCGCTGGCCAGGGACTGACCCGCAGCGGTGCGCAGGCCGGTGATCTGCTCTGCGTCGGCGGCGAACTGGGCAATGCCGCCGGCGCCTTGCCGCTGGTATTGGCCCAACGTGATGCCGAAGCGCATATCGCGCAGCCGCTGCTCGAGCATTACTGGTCGCCACAACCGCAACTGGCCCTCGGTCAGGCGCTGCGCGGCAAGGCCACGGCGGCGCTGGACATCTCCGACGGCCTGCTCGCCGATTGCGGACATATCGCGCTGGCGTCGAAGGTACGACTTGAGATTGAACGCGAGCGTGTACCGTTGTCGGATGCTTTAGTCGCGTTTCTCGGTCAGCGCGGTGCCGAGCGCGCGGCATTGAGCGGTGGTGATGATTACGTATTGGCCTTCACCTTGCCGCCCGCCGAGTTGCCGGCACTGCTGGCCGACGGCTGGCCGATTCATGTGATCGGCCGTGTGCTGCCGGGCCAGGGCGTGCTGCTGCTGGACCGCGACGGGCGCGACATCACTCCGCAGATTCGCGGCTACCAACATTTTCAGGAGACACCGTGACAGATCACCCGAAACAGGTCCCTGCCGAATTCGTGCCTCCTTCGGTCTGGCGCAATCCGTGGCATTTCCTCGCGTTCGGCTTCGGCTCCGGCACCTTGCCAAAAGCGCCGGGCACGTGGGGCTCGCTGGTGGCGCTGCCGTTCATTCCGCTGTGGCAGATGCTGCCCGACTGGGGCTACTGGCTGATGCTCGGCATCACCATGCTGTTCGGCTTCTGGCTGTGCGGCAAAGTCGCTGACGATTTGCGCGTGCACGACCACGAAGGCATCGTCTGGGACGAAATGGTCGGCATGTGGATCACCCTGTGGCTGGTGCCGGAAGGCTGGTACTGGTTGCTCGCGGGTTTTCTGGTGTTCCGCTTCTTCGATATTCTCAAGCCGTGGCCGATCCGCTGGATCGACAAGCATGTGCATGGCGGCGTCGGCATCATGCTCGACGACGTGCTGGCCGGTGTGTTTGCCTGGCTGGCGATGCAAGGGCTGGTCTGGGTTTTCGCCTGATTCGACTCACGTGAGGAAACACGCAATGCTGCGACGCGGGTTGGCGCTGCTGCTTCTGGCTCTGCTGGGCACGTTCGCCCATGCGCAGGCCGCCGTGCCTGTGCCTACGGTGATCCATCTGGCCAGCGAAGACTGGGAGGATTACACCGCCGCCGATGGCCATGGTCTGGCCTGGGACGTGTTGCGCAAAGTGTTCGAGCCGGCCGGTGTGAAGCTGGATATCCGCACGGTGCCGTACACCCGTTCGATCGGGCTGGTGCAGTTGAAGGAGGTCGACGCATTGGTCGGCTCCTACCGCGACGAAGCCGAGCACGTGCTGTACCCGCAATCGAAGTTCGATTCTGATCACATCTACGCGCTGGGCCTGTCCAGCAGCCCGCCGCCGACCCAGGCGACCCTGGGCAAATATCGTCTGGCCTGGGTGCGCGGCTACCGCTACGAAAACTACTTGCCGAACATCCAGCGTTTCAACCAGATCGAACGACGTACCGGCATTCTGCTGATGCTCAAGCAGGGCCGGGCGGATTACTACATCGATGCGCTGACCGAGATTGAAGCGGTCGTGCGCGATGCCGCGGATCCAGCGCAGTATCGCTATTCGCATCTGGCTGAGTTGCCGCTGTTTCTCGGTTTCGCCGATACCCCACAGGCTCGCGCGTTGATGGCGCTGTATGACCGGCGCATGGCGGAACTGGTCAAGAGCGGAGAGTTGAAGCCGGTCTTCGAGAAGTGGCAGCAGCCGTATCCGTTTGATCCAAAATGATCACAATATCCTGTGGGAGCGCATGGCAGCTGTCATCAAACTTTTTGATGGTTATGCCCGATAATTCAGCCTAAGCGTCTGTAGGAACCTGCTGTTACAATGCCCGCCTGCGAATTTTCAGTCTTCTAGATCAGGAGCACATCGGTGCCTGTCGTCTTCGTCGCCGCTTCCAAGCTGCCAACGCCTTTTGCGCAATTCACCATGCACGGCTTTCTCGATGAGAGCACCGGGCGTGAGCACGTCGTGCTGAGCCTCGGTGAAATTGCCGATGGCGCCCCGGTACTCGGTCGCCTGCATTCCGAATGCCTGACCGGCGATGCCTTGTTCAGCCAGCGTTGCGACTGCGGCTCGCAATTAGAGGCAGCTTTGCAGGCGATTGCGCGCGAAGGCCGTGGCGTGCTGCTGTATCTGCGTCAGGAAGGGCGCGGCATCGGTCTGCTGAACAAGATCCGCGCCTATGAATTGCAAGACGGCGGCGCCGATACCGTGGAAGCCAACGAGCGTCTGGGCTTTGCCGCCGATCAGCGCGACTACGCCATGTGCCTGCCGATGCTTGAGCATCTGGGCGTGAAATCCCTGCGCCTGATGACCAACAACCCGCGCAAGGTCAAAGCGCTGACCGACATGGGCATCGTCGTCGCCGAGCGTGTGCCGCTGCACACCGGGCACAATCCGCACAACAAACTCTACCTGGCGACCAAGGCCAGCAAGCTCGACCACATGATGGGCAACGAGCATCAGGGCGAGGTCGACCGCGCGTGACCCGCGGCCAGGTACGGCGGCGGTTGGCGGTGGCCTGGTGGCAATACCTGGCGCTGGCGCTGTTGCCGCTGTTCGTGCTCAACGCGCTGTTCGGTGAAGGCCAGGGCCTGTTGCCAGTGATGGCAATGCCTTTGTTCATCGCTGGCGTCGCCTCGATGTTTGTCAGCCTGAAGTATTTCGCCCGCTACAAACATGCCCTGATCGCCACGCAAAAAGCCCTCGATACCGCCGAAGAACCCGCCGCCTGGATTGCCCTTGCGGCGCGTCGGCGTGCGGCGTTGCTGGTGGCGTCTTTGCCGGCCTGGATCGGCGCACTGGCGGTATTCGTCGGCCTCGAAGCCGTGCCGTTGATGTTGCTGGCGCTGTCCACCGCCGTGCTGTTCTACCTCTATCGTATTCCGCGTCAACTCGGTTGATGCCTCGCCTGTGGCTGGCGGTTGTGCTGCTCGTTCTGAGCAGCCCGGTGCTGGCTGCAATGCGGGTGGTCAGCCTCGCCCCCTCGCTGTCTGAAATCGTCGTTGAACTGGACTCTGCCGACCTGTTAGTCGGCGTGCTGGATGCGGGCGAGCGGCCGGCGGCGATTGCCGATGTTCCATCAGTGGGTCGCTACGGCCAGCTCGACATGGAGCGCTTGCTCAGCCTGAAACCGGATTTGCTGCTGCTCTGGCCCGGCAGTGTTGGCGCGGGGCAGCGTGATCAGCTCAAGCGCCTGAACATTCCGACCTTCGTCGCCGAGCCGCACACGTTGACGCAACTCGCGGCGCAGATCGAAGCCATTGCCGAACAGCTCGGGCGTCCTGAGCGCGGGGCGCAACGAGCGGCCGAATTGCGTAAACAACTGGATGACCTTCGTCAGCGTTATCGTCGTGATGTGCCGCTGCGGGTGTTTTATCAGGTCTGGGACAAGCCGCTTTACACCGTGGGGGGCGGGCAGATCATCAGCGATGCGCTTGAGGTGTGCGGCGCGCGCAATGTCTTCGCCGAGCTGAATCTGCCGGCACCGCAGGTGAGTATCGAGGCTGTGTTGCAGCGTGATCCGGAAGTGATTGTCGCCGGTGATCAGGCCCAGCTAGGAGCGTGGAAGACCTGGCCGCAGGTGGCAGCAGTCAGGCAGGGGAGACTGCTATTGGTCACTGACAAAGGCCTCGAGCGACCAAGCGGGCAGATGATTAGCGCCACCGCCAAACTCTGCCAGTTGATCGCGCCGGACATGTAGGAGCTGCCGAAGGCTGCGATCTTTTGATCTTGATCTTCAGCGCTCTTGGCACCTTCAAAAGCAAGGTCAAAAGATCGCAGCCTTCGGCAGCTCCTACATTGGATCTCAGCGAATTTCCGGGGTCCATGTCACCCCAAACATCCATGCCCGACCTTCCTCGCGATAGCCATACTGCGCGCCGTCATAGCTGTAGTTCGCCCGGCTGTAGCCCTTGTCCAGCAAGTTGTCCACCTTCAGATCCAGCTTGATCTCACGGTTCAGCGCCCAACTGCTGCGCAGCCCGAGCGTGCCGTAGCCGCCCAGCGACTGGGTGTTGTTCAAGTCGTCGTAACTGCCGCTGACCAATTGCCAACTGGCGCCGAGTCCCAAGCGATCAAACTGCCGATCCACATCCCAACTGGCCGTGCGCCGCGCCCGTCGCGCCAGCGTATGCCCGGTATCGCGATCTCGCGGATCAATGATCGCCACGCCGAGATTGCTCTGCCAGCCAAACAGCTCCTGCTTCAACGCTGCTTCAAAACCGTTGATGCGCGCTGACGCAACGTTCTGTGGGCGTGAGTTGCTGCCGAAGATGATCGCGTCTTCCAGGTCGGTACGGTAAATCGAGGCTTCCAGCCGCGCGCTGTCGCTCAACTGGCTGCGCCATTGCAGTTCGTAGCTTTTCGAAGTTTCCGGTTTCAGGTCGGGATTGCTGAAATCCGGGTAGTACAGGTCGTTGAAGGTCGGCGCGCGGAAACCTTCGCTGTAGCTCAGCAGCACGTCGTTGTCCGGGTTCAGCGGCAGGGTGAAGGTGCCGCTCCAGGTGTTCTGGCTGCCGAACTGCTGGTTGTCGTCGTGGCGCAGGCCGATCTCGGTAGAGAAGCTGTCGGCCTGGTAGCGATGCTGGATGAACGCGGCGCGATTCCAGCGGCTGTCCTCGTCAAACGCAGTGCTGCTCTTGACCCGGTCTTCATACCAGTCGCCGCCCAGAATCAGGCTGTTGCGCGCGTTCAGCGTCAGGTCGTTCTGCCAGTTCACCGAGTCGCGATAGGTGTTGAACACCGTGCGCTCGTCACTGAGCTTGTCGAAAGTCTTCTCGCGGTTTTCGCTGTGGCCGAATTCAATGCGGGTTTTCCAGGTTTCGTTGACCCGCGCATCGACGTAACTGCTGACGCTGCTGACATTGAAATCACTGTATGGCTGCTGTTGCACCGACTCGAAAGTGTCCATGTCGAAGCGGCCGAACGGGTTGTCGAATTCGCTCCTGCCACGGTTATCCAGCAGATTGGCGCCGACTTCGACGTCATCGGTCAGCGCGTGGCTGAGGCTCAGGCTCAGGGATTTGTTGCGGTAGGCGTCATGGTCGCTGTCGCTTGGATACGACTCGTGGGTACGGTCGAGCCCGGCCGTTTCGTCGAGGCTGGCGCCAAGGTTGAAGCGGGTTTTGTCGTCGCCGCCGGACAAGCCGAGGCTGCGTTCCCATGTCTGCTGACTGCCAAAGCCCAGATGCAGGCGTGGCTGCAAGCCTTGCTCGGTGCCGCGCCGGGTGAAGATCTGGATCACCCCGCCAATCGCGTCGCTGCCGTAAATCACCGAGCGCGAACCGCGCAGCACTTCGACGCGCTCGATCTGCTCGATGTTCAGATGCTGCAGGTTGCTGTCGCCGGAAGTCGAGTTACCGATGCGCTGGCCATCGACCAGCACCAGGCTCTGCGCCGATTGCGTGCCGCGAATGTAGATCCCCGGCAGACTGCCGCGCCCGCCAGTCTGCGCCACTTGCACGCCGGGCACGCGCCGCAGCAGATCGGGCACGTCGCTTGGTTGCAGGCGATCAATGTCTTCGCGGGTGAACACGGTGTTGGCGGCGCTGCTGTCGTTGCGCGCCTCGACCTGACGATTGGCGCTGATCAGCGTGTCCGGCAGCTTCAGCGCCTGATCGCGTTCGAATGTATCGGCAAGGACGCTGGCGGTTGGCAGCAGGAGGAAGGGCAGGGCGAGGCGCGAGAGGTTCATGGACAGTCCAACGGGAGTTTCAGGTGTACACAAATCAAATGTGGGAGCGAGCCTGCTCGCGAAGGCGGTGTATCAGTCAGCACATCGTTGACTGACAGTCCGCTTTCGCGAGCAGGCTCGCTCCCACAAGGGTATTGCGTTTATTGGGCGAGCAATGCCAGCCGCTGGCGAATCGACGCTTCGATCCCGGCCTCATCCAGCCCGCACTCGGCAAGCATCTGCGCCGGTTTCGCATGCTCGACGTAAATGTCCGGCAAGCCCAGATGCAGCATCGACTTGAGGATGTTTTCGCGGGCGAGAAATTCGCTGACCGCGCCGCCGGCGCCGCCCATGATTGCGTTCTCTTCGATGGTCACCAGCAACTCGTGGCTAGCGGCGATCTCGCGTACCAGCGCTTCATCCAGCGGTTTGACGAAGCGCATGTCGACCACGGTGGCGTCGAGTTTCTCGGCGACTTTCAAGGCTTCGCTCAGTTGCACGCCGAACACCAGCATGGCGACCTTGCTGCCCTGACGACGGACGATGCCCTTGCCGATTTCGATCGCTTCGAGATCTTTTTCGATGATTGCATTCGGGCCGCTGCCGCGTGGGTAACGCACCGCCGCCGGGCCGTTGTAGAGGTGGCCGGTGGTGAGCATCTTGCGCAGTTCGTTTTCATCGCTCGGGGTCATGATGACCATGCCCGGGATGCAGCGCAGGTACGACAGGTCGTAGCTGCCAGCGTGGGTCGGGCCGTCTTCGCCGACCAGGCCGGCACGGTCGATGGCGAACAGCACGTCGAGGTTCTGCACGGCGACGTCGTGTACCAGTTGGTCGTAACCGCGTTGCAGGAATGTCGAATAGATCGCCACCACCGGTTTCGCGCCTTCGCAGGCCATGCCGGCAGCGAAAGTGACCGCGTGCTGCTCGGCAATCGCCACGTCGAAATAACGCTCGGGGAAGCGCTCGCTGAACGCCACCAGATCCGAGCCTTCCTTCATCGCCGGGGTAATTCCGACCAGACGAGCGTCAGCCGCCGCCATGTCACACAGCCACTCGCCAAACACCGCCGAATACTTCGGCCCGCTGACGGCTTTCGGCGCAGCGGCGGGGGCGTCCAAAGGTTCGAGTTTGGTGATGGCGTGGTAACCGATCGGGTCGACTTCCGCCGGGGCGAAGCCTTTGCCTTTCTTGGTGACGATGTGCAGGAACTGCGGGCCTTTGAGATCGCGCATGTTGCGCAGCGTGGCGATCAAGGTGGGCAGATCGTGGCCGTCGATCGGGCCGATGTAATTCCAGCCCAGCTCTTCGAACAGGGTGCCAGGGACCAGCATGCCCTTGGCATATTCTTCGGTGCGACGGGCGATTTCCCAGGCGCCGGGCAGGCGCGAAAGGACTTTCTTGCTGCCCTCGCGCATGCTCGCGTAGGTGCGGCTGGAAAGGATCTTCGCCAGATAATTCGACAACCCGCCGACGTTGCGCGAGATCGACATATCGTTGTCGTTGAGGATCACCAGCATGTTGGCGTTGACTTCAGGCGCATGGTTGAGCGCCTCGAAAGCCATGCCGGCGGTCAGCGCGCCGTCGCCGATCACGGCGATGGCCTTGCGATCGCTGTCCTGCAGGCGGGCGGCAATGGCCATGCCCAGCGCGGCGCTGATCGAAGTGCTGGAGTGGCCGACGCCAAAGGTGTCGTACTCGCTCTCGGAGCGGCGCGGGAATGCGGCAATGCCGTCCTTTTGACGCAGGCTGGCCATGCGCTCGCGGCGACCGGTGAGGATCTTGTGCGGATACGCCTGATGCCCGACGTCCCACAGCAGACGGTCGTCCGGGGTGTCGAAGACGTAATGCAGCGCGATGGTCAGCTCGATCACGCCCAGGCCGGCACCGAAATGCCCACCGGTCTGGCCGACCGTGTAGAGCAATTCCAGGCGCAACTCATCGGCCAGGGTTTCCAGCTCGGCTTCGCCTAACCGGCGCAGGCCGTCCGGCGTGTTCGCGCGGTCGAGCAGGGGCGTGGTCGGGCGCTTGCGGGGAATCTCATGAAACGTCGTGGGCATCAGGCGAATCGTTATAGGTATAAAAGATGCGGCAGTTTACCTGATGCATCGCCCCCTGCCCACGCGTTGGTCTTTTTTGGCCGATACGCCGTCAGTTGCGTCGCTCGACGATATACCGCGCCAGCTCGCGCAACGGCTCGGCGGCCGCGTCAAACGGTCGCAGCGCCTGCAGAGCCTGATCGCGCAGTTCCAGAGCGTAGGCCTTGGCGGCGTCGAGGCCGAGCAGCGCCGGGTAGGTTGGCTTGTCGCGGGCAATGTCGGCGCCCTGCCGTTTGCCGAGGGTCGCGGTATCGCTTTCCACGTCGAGGATGTCGTCCTGCACCTGAAAGGCCAGGCCGATGGCCTGTGCATAAGTCTGCAATGCCTGCAGCTGATCAGGCTGGGCGCGGCCGCTGGCCAGGGCACCAAGCTTGACGCTGACCTCAATCAGCGCGCCGGTCTTGTGCCGGTGCATCTGCTCGAGGGCTGTTTGATCGAGTTTGAGACCGACCGAACCGAGATCGATGGCTTGGCCGCCGACCATGCCCGCCGGACCGGCTGCATGGGCCAGCGCATTGACCATCTGCAGACGGATGTCGCTGCTGCAATCGCTCAGGCGCGGGTCGAGCAGGGCGCTGAAGGCCAGGCTCTGCAAGCCGTCACCGGCGAGGATCGCGCAGGCTTCGTCGAATTTCTTGTGGGTCGTCGGCTGGCCGCGACGCAGATCGTCATCGTCCATCGCCGGCAAATCGTCATGCACCAGCGAGTAGGCGTGGATCAACTCGACCGCACACGCCGCGCCGCTGGCCTGTTCAGCCTTTGCGCCGAGGGCTTCGCACGCCGCGTAAGCCAGCAACGGGCGCACGCGCTTGCCGCCGTTCATCACGCTGTAGCGCATCGCTTCGTAGAGCCGCGCCAGTTCCGGCAGCGGCGCGTTGAACAGCGTTTCCAGCGCCGCGTTGACCCGGGCCTGACTGCTCGCCGAATACGCCGCGATCATTCTGGCTCATCCGCGTCGAAGGGTTCCTCGGCGAGCTCGCCATCGCGCTCCAGCAGCACCTGCACTTTCTGCTCGGCCTGGGCCAGCGCCGCCTGGCAGTCACGGGTCAGGCCGATGCCCTGCTCGAAAGCGGTCAGCGAGTCTTCCAGCGACAATTCACCGTTCTCCAGACGCTCGACCAGTGTTTGCAGGTCGGCGAGGGATTGTTCGAAATCCAGTGCAGCTTTTTTGCGGGCCATGGCGGCAAATTCCGGTAGACGTTAAACCGGCGCGACACTAGCAGATAGGGGGGGTATGGGCAAATGAGCGGGCCGTCGCCAAGCCTCTCCATAACGGTCGGCGAGTCAATCCGGATAGTTGATTTTGTAACGCGTACTGCGTCCGCCGCCCGGCAGGCGTTGCAGGCAGCCCTTGTCCAGCAACTCCGCCAGATGCCGCGTCGCGGTGGCTTTGGAAACTTTCGCAACCGCTTGATATTGCCCTGCGCTGAGGCCCTGTTCGAAACCGCGCTCACCGCCATCGAGCAAGCGATTGAGCACTTTGATCTGCTCCGCTGAAAGGTCGGATTCGCGGTGCGCCTGCCAGAAGCGAGTCTTGCCCAACACCGAATCTATCCGGGTGATGGCTTGCTGCAGGCTGCGCAGCAGTGTCTGCAAAAACCAGGTCAGCCATTCGGTGATATCGAGCGTGGCCTTTTGGCTCGACTCCAGAATCCGGTAATAACCGGCGCGATCCTCGAGAATGCTTGCGGACATCGCGTAGAAGCGGATCGCCTGCGCTTCGCCTTGAGCCAGCGCCAGATCGGTGATGGTGCGGGTCAGACGACCGTTGCCATCGTCGAAAGGGTGCAGAGTGACAAACCAGAAATGCGCGATGCCAGCGCGTAACAGCGGATCCAGCGAAACCTGATCGCGGCTGGCTTCGAACCAGCTCAAAAAACGCTCAATTTGCTGTTCCAGCCCTTGGCGCGGTGGCGCCTCAAAGTGAACCGTTGGCCGGTCGAGTCGTCCGGACACCACCTGCATCGGTTCGTCGCCGCGCAAGGTACCGACGAGTATTGGCCGCGCGCTGAACATCGCTTCCTCGGCGGGGAAAAGCCAGGTGTGCCATTCCAGCAATCGGGCCAGAGTCAGCGGCTCGTCGAAGCCATGGGTGGCATCGAGCATCAATTGCGCCAAGCCCTCGCTACGCTGGCTGACGCTATCGCGATCAATCCATTCCAGACCCAGGCGCCGGGCCAGAGAAGAACGCACGGAGCCGACATTCAGTTGCTCACCTTCGATGGCGGAGGAGGTGACGATGTTCTGAAGCAACGCATCGAGCTCGCTCTGTGCGCTCATCGAATCGCCCACTGAGCCGGCCATTCCCAAGAGTCGGCCCTGCGTCTGCACGCACTCGCGCAGCAGCGGGGCGAGGCGCTCGGCTTGCCAATTGAAGTCGGGCCAATCCGGTTGTTGCCAGATCCAATGTGCGGTCATTGATCACCTGTCGTAGAAGCGTGAGCCGAATAAAAACGTTATTCGGCTCATTTGGTGAGCCGAATATGCCGGCTATTCGGCTCATCGTCTACCCGGATGGCGCGATTCCTACAGCAATCACACATGTATCCGATTGTTAAAAAACTGCCGAATCGCTACTCTTCGCCGCTTCTACGGCCTCGACAGTTGCGGGGCATTCAGACGAAACGCAGTTCACCGCTGTGAAGTACCGAGGATCGGGTGCAAGGTTTCGTTCAAGGCATGGCAGGAGGCGTCACATGCGTTCATTTCTTTTGCTGCTGATCGGCCTCGCCTGCGCGCCTGCGCTGTGGGCGGCGCCGACTGCAGATTTGTCCGAGCCGGTCGGCGGCTGGCGTTATCACGGCTTGCTCGATCGCTCGGAAAATCCGCAGGTCGCCTACCCGACGCCGCCGATCGATCGCGGCATCCAGCGCAATCGCACGATGATCCAGGGCCAGCTCAAAGCCCTCGGGCACATGCGTCCGCCGCACAGCCTCGCAGTCAACGGCAATCCATTGAATCTGTACACCGACGATCAGGGGCGTTTTGCCCGGCCTTACGCCTTCGGCGCCGGCTCCAACAGCGTCGAAGTGATCAGCGCCGAGGGCCAGTCGCTCAAGCGCGTGCAATTTTATGAAGCAAATAATCTGCGCACGCCGGCGAAGATTCGTCTTGTCTTGGGATGGGACGACCCGAAAGCCGAGCTGGATCTGCATATTGTCACCCCCGACGGTCAGCATGCCTTTTGGGCACGGCCGGCGCTGAGCAATGGCGGCGGCCTCGACCCGGATGGTGTCGACGGCCCGGGCCCGGAAATGTTCACCATGACCGCGCCGCTGCACGGCACCTATCTGGTCTACGTCAACTATTGGGGCAACTACGGCGATGGTGGCTATAACTTCGAGGAAACCAGTAATCAGAACGAGGTGATCACCTCGCAGATCACCCTGGTGCTCAACGAAAACACCGTCGACGAAAAACGCGAAACCTTCATCGTGCCCCTGCGAGCGATCGGTGATCTGCTGTTGGTCAAGACTTTCAACTATTAAGCATCCCGCCACGGATGAACTCGGATGTTGTGAACATGAGCGATAACACTGTGACTCCAGCTGCCGCGACACCGGCGGCCAAACCTTCGCGGCGCTGGCCGCTGGTCGTGCTCGGCCTGTGCCTGGTGGCCGGTGTGGCGGGCGGTTTCGGCTGGCTGCTGCTCAAGCCCAAAGCGCCGCCGGCGACACTTGCCAGTGACAAGCTCGGCCTCGGCCGTCCAGACGCCTTGCTCGAAACCCGTTCACTGAGCCAATTGCCCAAGGACCTCCTGACGGTGCCGTTTCTCAAGGCCACGCTCACCGAGGATTTCGTCTTCTATTACGAAACTCACGCCGACCGCCTCGGCCTGATCGGCAGCCTGCGGCGGATCATTTACGAGCATGACCTGAAGTTGCAGGACAGCCTGATCGAGCAGCTTTTCGATCAACCGGCCGATGTTGCGCTGTGGCGTGGCGCCGATGGCCGCTTGAAGGATTTCCTGCTGGTGATGGATCGCGGCGGATTGGCCAAGCTGCTCGAGCCGTTGGCGAAAGTGGCGCTGGATGACACTCAGCTCAGCATCTTCGGCACTCTCAAAGTCGGCGGCGATGACGTGCCGCTGTATCAACTCAGCTACAACGCCAGCAGATCACTGCTGTTCGCGTCGCGCGGCGACAAACTGGTGGTGTTGTCCAATCCAGCCAAGTACTACGACCCCGAGAGCGGTGTCTCGGAAGAGTCGGGCCGCGTTTCCGCGCAAGCGCTGGCGGCGTTGCTCAACGGTGAAAAACTCTTCCCCGAAGCGTTCGGCTTGCCAGCGAAAAACCCGGAAACCAAGCAGCGTCTGTCGGTCAATTCCAGCGTGCTCGCGATGGGCTATCAGCGCTTCATCCCGAATTTCGCCGGGCTGCGTTTCGACATGGACGACAAGGGCTGGCACAGCTATCTGGCCATGGATGAACTGGAAAACCAGCCGGACTTCGATTTCAAACCGGTCTGGCAGGCGATGCCGTTGGGGGCGAGCGCTTGCGTGACCCTGCCGGTGGCGGCCGAGCCGCAGAAACCGATATTGATGAAACTCGGTGCCGATGAAACTGTTGCGCAAACGCTGACCGAACACGTCGCTGGCGCGGCCGGCCTGTGCTGGTACGCCGATTCGCGGTTGTACACACCGCTGCTGGTCGCCAGCCTAAAAGACGAGGACAGCAGCAAGCTTGACGGTGATCTGGGCAAATTGTTCGGCTCAATGGTCGGCGCGTTCGAAGCGAATGTCGCCGAAAGCGTATTCCCGGTGATCGACAAGCAGGAAGGCCAGAGCCACGTCTGGCAGCGTCAGGTCAGTTCCAGTTTCGGTCCGTACGCGGCGAAGACCGCTGAAAACCCGGAGGCGATTTCCGGCAAGGCGTTCATGAAAGTCAGCCTCGCCCGTCATGGCTCGACGCTGCTGTTCTCCCTCGACGACAAACTCGTCGACAAAGCCCTCGGCACCCTCGACAAGCGCTTCCCGCCGATGGCCGACGTGCTGCCAAAAGACGTATTGATGCCGATCTACTTCGGCCCGGATGCGATGGCGCAACTGATGCAGCGCGAAACCCTCGACAGCCTGCCGCAGGACATGGAACCGGTGTTTTATAACGCTGCGCAAACCTACCTGATGCCGAAACTGCGCACCCTCGGGGGCTACGGCAAATATGCCCTGACCCTGCCTGAAGGCAGCGAGCCTGACGGCCACTGGCAATGGCTGCCGCTGGAATGGAAAGCGCTGTGAGCGCACTGATCCGCAGCCTCGGCTTGCTCGCGTTGCTGCTGAGCGCAGGCGCCCGTGCGGTTGAAGCTCCAGCGCTCGATCCGGCGCAATCCCAGGTATTCCGCGCCTGGTTTGTGCGTATTGCTCAAGAGCAATTGAGCCAGGGGCCGAGCCCGCG
Source organism: Pseudomonas triticicola (assembly GCF_019145375.1). Taxonomy (NCBI): domain Bacteria; kingdom Pseudomonadati; phylum Pseudomonadota; class Gammaproteobacteria; order Pseudomonadales; family Pseudomonadaceae; genus Pseudomonas; species Pseudomonas triticicola. The sequence goes on from NZ_JAHSTX010000002.1 coordinate 281,686, forward strand.
CTGGTATCAGCAGGACTGCGCCGGGCTGGTGCGCTTTGCCGCCAACGAAGCGCTGAAAGTCCATGACGACAAATGGCTGCGCAGCAATGGTCTGTCCAATCGCTATCTGCCGCCGGAACTGGCGCTGAGCGACGCGCAACGCAAGCTCGCGCAACAGTGGCAGCAGGGCGGCGGCAAGGTCGGGCCGTACGTCAACGCGATCAAACTGATTCAGTTCAACAGCCATCTGGTCGGCCGCGATGTGTCGCAGGCGCGGCCCGGTGACCTGATGTTTTTCGATCAGGGCGACGACCAGCACCTGATGATCTGGATGGGCCGCTACATCGCCTATCACACCGGCACCACCACCCCCACTGACAACGGCATGCGTTCGGCAAGCCTGCAGCAACTCATGACATGGAAGGACACCCGATGGATACCCGACGCAGCCAACCCCAACTTCATCGGCGTCTATCGACTGAACTTTCTCTCCCAATGACCGGTGCCCGCATGTTGCGTATCTGTTCACGAATTTTCTTGCTGTTGGCGTTGTTGCTGCCGTTTACCTGGGTCAACGCCGAAGACTCGGTGGAGCCGAGCAATTACACGCCGGTGGCCGGTGAGAGTTTCTTTTTGCTTGCCGACAGCAGTTTTGCCAGCGACGAGCCGGCGATGGTCCGCCTCGAGGCCCCGGGTCGTGACTACCGGCGTTTTCGCATGGAGCCGTACGGCGGCGCCGACATTCGCGTATACCGCATCGACAAGCCGCTGGATTTCCTCAAGCGCCAGAAGAACCTGCATCGCGTCGTCAGCGACGGCCAGTTCAAGGGCGAAGGTCTGTCCAACACTCTCGCCTATCTGTGGGACAACTGGTATCGCAAATCCCGGCGGGTGATGCAGCGTGCGTTCTCCTACGAGTCGCGCAAGCAGGTCACCGAAGAAGTGCCGGAGCTGAAAATGGGCGAGGCCATGGCCGCGCCGACGCCGTACGAAGCGCAGCCGCAATTCGCGCTGATCCCGGGTCTGCCGGTGGTCAGCCAGTTCCGTTATCCGCTGTGGCAGGCCAAGCCTATCCAACCGCCGGCCGGGGTCAATCTGGCCGGCTCGTCCAGTGACTTCGTCAGCGTCACGCCGGGCAACGTTTACATCCCGTTGGGTAACCTGAAGCCGGGGCTGTATCTGGTTGAAGCGCTGATCGGCAAGTACCGCGCGACCACCATGGTTTTCGTCTCCAACACCGTCGCGGTGAGCAAGATTGCCGGTGATGAACTGCTGGTCTGGGCCGCGCGCAAACACGAAGGCAGCTCGGTGCCGAAGGTCAATGTGCTGTGGACCGATGGCCTCGGCGTGATGAGCAGCGGTGCTACCGATGCCGACGGTTTGCTGCGCCTGAAACACGTCAGCCCGGAGCGCTCGTTCGTCATCGGCGAGGACGAAGAGGGCGGCGTGTTCGTCTCGGAAAACTTCTACTACGACAGCGAAATCTACGACACCAAACTTTACGCCTTCACCGACCGGCCGCTGTATCGTCCGGGCGATTGGGTGTCGTTGAAAATCGTCGGTCGCGAGTTCAAGAATGCCCGTGATTCGGTGCTGCCGGGCGCGGCGGATGTCAGTGTCAGCGTGCTTGATGCCACGGGGACCGAATTGCAAACCCTCGATCTGAAACTGGATTCCAAGGCCGGTACTCAGGGCCGTTTCCAGTTGCCGGATAACGCCGTGGCCGGTGGTTACGAGATCCGTTTCAACTACAAGGATCAGGCCTATAGCAGTGCTTTCCGTGTGGCTGAATACATCAAGCCGCACTTCGAAATCTCGCTGAATCTGGCCAAGCAGGATTACCGCACCGGTGAGCCGGTGAAAGGCAGTCTGGTGTTGCTCTACCCGGACGGCAAACCGGTGGCCAACGCCAAATTGAGCCTGAGCCTGCGCGCCCAGCAACTGTCGATGGTCGACAACGAGCTGCAATACCTCGGGCAATTCCCGGTGGAGCTGACCAGCACCGAACTGACCACCGACAGCAAGGGCAACGCGACCCTCGATTTGCCGGCAGCCGATAAACCGAGCCGCTACATGCTCACCGTGTTCGCCAGCGACGGCGCGGCTTATCGGGTCAAGACCACCAAGGAAATCCTCATCGACCGTGGCGCGGCGAGTTTCCGCTTGAGCGCGCCGCAGCGTTTCAGCGCGGTCGGTGACAAGGTTGCCTTCAGCTACGTGAATGAGGGTGGCACCGAACAGAGCAAAGCCGTGACGCCGAGCAGCTACGCCTGGGTGCGCCTGGAAGACCAGAGCACCGGCGAAGGCAAACTCGCCGCAACGGATAAAGGTTTCAGCCTCGCTTTTGAACGTCCGGGCACCTACAACCTGACGCTGAAGGATCAACACGGTCGCGTCCTCGGCGCCACCGGCCATTCGGTCACCGGCGACGGTGTGAAAGCGGTGCCGGGCACAGTGGAAATCGTCCTCGACAAACCCGAGTACAAGGCGGGCGAAGAAGCGCTGGCGCTGATCACCTTCCCTGAGCCGGTCAGCGATGCATTGCTGTCGCTGGAGCGCGATAAGGTCGAAGCGACCGCGCTGCTGGCCAAAGGCAGCGACTGGCTGAAGCTGGAAAAACTCAGCGACACTCAGTACCGCGCGCGGATCCCGGTTAAGGACAACTTCGCGCCGAATCTGACCTTCTCCGTGCTCTACACCAAGGGCGGTCAGTACAGCTTCCAGAACGCCGGGATCAAAGTGGCCGCGCCGCAAATCGACGTGGCGATCAGCACCGACAAGGCAATCTACTTGCCGGGCGATACGGTCACGGTCGACCTGACCACGCAGTTCGCCGGCAAAGCGGTGCCGGCGCATCTGACGGTCAGCGTCGTCGACGAAATGGTTTATGCGTTGCAACCGGAAGTCGCGCCGAGCATCGACCAGTTCTTCTATCACCCGCGGCGCAACAACGTGCGCACCAGTGCCAGCCTGTCATTCATAAGCTACGACGTGGCATTGCCGGGCAGCCCCGGCGCACCGGGCAAGGCCAATCGCAGCGAACGCGGCGTGAAGGTGCTTGAGCGTCCGCGCCGTGAAGACGTCGACACCGCTGCATGGCAGCCGGAGTTGTTGACCGGTGCTGACGGCAAAACCCGCTTCACCTTCAAGATGCCGGACTCGCTGACCCGCTGGCGCATCACCGCGCGGGCGATTGCCGATGACGGTCAGGTCGGGCAGAAGAAGCAGTTCGTCCGTTCGGAAAAGCCGCTGTACCTGAAGTGGAGCGGGCCGAGCAAATTCCGCAAGGGCGATCAGCCGCAACTGGGCGTGTTCGCTTTCAGTCAGGCAGAGAAACCGGTCAAGGCGGAACTGGTGACTCACTATGCCGGTACCGAACAACGTCTGCCGGTGACTTTGAACCGCGGCATCAATTACCTGCCACTGCCGGCGTTCGCTTTGGCCTCTGGCGAGTGGACGGCGGAGCTGGTGCAGGATGGCAAAGTCGCCGATGCCCTGGCTGTGCGCTTGAGTGCCACCGGTGAAGGCTGGCAGGTCACCCAGACACAAAGCCTCGACGTGGTCAGCGGCGATACGCCGTTGAGTTTGCCGGCGGATGCCACGGATATCCGCCTGCGTCTGGATGACAGTCCGCAAGCGCTGTTCCGTTCCGCCCTCGATGATCTGCTGAGCTACCCGTACGGCGGCGTCGAGCAGACGGCCAGTCGCTTGCTGCCGCTAAGCATCGCTTATCCATCGCTGGCCTCGAATCCGCAGATTCGCGATCGCTTGCGCCTGATCATGCAGAACAGCCGCCTGCGTCTGGTGCAAATGGCCGGGCCGTCGGCGAGCTTTACCTGGTGGGGCTACGACGGCGAGCCCGATGCCTTTCTCACCGCCTATGCCTATTACGCCGACTGGAATGCCAGCCGCGTACTCGACCTGACCCTGCCGCCGGAGCACTGGCAGCGGGTGCTGGAGGTTTATGCCAAGCAAGCGCCGAATACGCCATTGCTGCAACGGGCGCTGATTCTGTCGTTCGCCAAACAGATGCAACTGCCAGTGAACACGCTGCTCAGCGGTTTGATCGACGATCTGGCCAAGGCCGGTGAAGGCGCTGCCGAAACCTTGCTCGACGACGGCCAGGACAGTCTGGTGATGAACGACCCGGATTCGGCGCTCGGTATGGCGGCGGCGCGGGTACTCACTGCATCGTTGGCGACGCAGGCGAAAGTTGCTTTGCCGGAGGCATTCAATCGTCAACTGGGCGCAGCGCAACAACGTCTGGCGGCCAGCTCGCAGCCCTTCGTCGAAGCGCTGAACCTGTCGCTGCAACCGTTTGATCAGGCCCGTGCGACGGCGTTGTTGCAACGCCTGTTGCCGCAGCAATCGACGCTGGAACGTGCGCTGGCGCTGACCTGGCTGCAACGCAGCATCGCTCAGGCCTCGCCGACCATCGCGCTGATGCCGGGTGAAGGCTGGAAGAAAAACTACGGGGCCAGCGGCGAGATGTACTGGACATGGCAAGGCGCGGCGCCGCTGCCGAGCGTGCTGAGCGTGTCCGGCACGCAAGAGCGGCCGCTGCGTGCAGCACTGAGCTTCCAGACGCAACAGCCGCAGGTCGATCCGATGGGCGTGACCATCACCCGGCGCCTGTCGCGTTTGGTGCCGGGCGACGAAGCGTTCACCTTCAAACTCGAGCCGGTCGGCACTAAGCCGCTGTCCAGCGACAGCCTGTACCTGGACGAGGTGATCCTCACCAGCAAGGCAGCGAAACCGCTGCGCTACGGCATGCTTGAAGTGCCGCTGCCACCGGGCGCGGATGTCGAGCGCACGACGTGGGGCATCAAGTTGCAGGGCAAGGACGGCACCGAACCGACCGCGCTGGAGAAGGCGCGTTTCGAACCGGGCCAACTGGCTTACGCGGTGCCGGTCGACGCGCTGAGTGGCGAGTTGCGCCTGCGTCATCTGGTGCGCTTCTCGCAGAAGGGCCAGTTCAACCTGCCGCCGGTACGCTTCAAGCAAGTGTATGCACCGCAGCATCAGGCCCAGGAGGCGAAAGCCGCCCTCGGTCAGGTCACGGTCAACTGACATGCGCCGGCCGCTGTTGTGGCTGCTGATGGGTGTGATGCCTGCGCTGGCGACAGCGCAGGACGAGCCGTTGCGCGTGGCCTATCAGGGCGAGTTGTTGTCGTTGAGTCAGACGCAACTGATCAAGCGCGAACCGTTGCCAGCGTCGCTGGATGCGCCGCTGGGCAGTCTGTGGAAGTTGTTCGTCTACGCGTGGCTGGTGGATACCGGTGCCCGGGAACCGGCTTATGAATGTCGCGGGCAGTCCAGAGAAGAAGTTTATTGCTGCTCGGCGGGCGGCAAGATCGAGCGGGATCAGGCACTGGTAAAGTCCTGCGGTCTGTATTTCGAACCGGCGCGGTTGGGCATTGCAGCGACGGATTGGCGAGCGTATTGGCAGGCGCGGCAAGCGCCGACGTGGTTGCTGGATTTGCCAGCTGTGCAACCGGCAACAAGGGTTTCGGTTGCCGAGTTATTGAGCGTTCTGGCGTTGCTGCCAGCGCAGGAACAGATGCGCCGCGTGCTGCTCGATGTCGTACTGAACGCGGCGGACGGCAATGTCGCCGGCGAGTTGGGCGGACGCCTGCGGGTGAAAACCTGGAGCTGGCTCGGCGACCAGGATGCACAATCGCGGCAAGGTGGATTCGCCGGCTGGAGCGCCGACGGCGCGCCGATCTGGGCGGGTGGACGCGGTACCAGTCAAATGGTTCTGCGTCATTACGCTCAGGCGCTGGCCAGCGTGTTGCCGACGGCGTGGCCAGCGGACACGGGGCGTTGTGTGGAAGTCGGGCTGTTCTCGAAATATCCAGTTTCCAAGGTTCTGGTCGGGGATCGTGTCGCTACGTCCGGGCCATTGCGCGGCGACTACCGCGTCGAATTCGCCAACGGCAATGCGCTGGACATCCACAGCGATGGCGAACTGTTTCTGCTCAACGACAAACTCGTCGCAAGGCTTGATCGCGAAGAATATGTCGCCCGCGTCCTTGAGCGCGAAGCCAAACCGCAACCCGCCGAAGCCGCCAGGGCGCTGGCCGTAGCGATCCGCACTTATCTGCTGCAAAACGCCACGCGCAACGGCGATTGCCTGAGCATCGACGACAGCAGCAATCGCCAGCGCGTCGCCCCGCGTCCAGCCTCGGCCGAATCACGCAACATCACGGCGTGGACGGCGGATCTGGTACTGGCCGGCAGCACCGTCACCTATCACTCCGACCAGCCCGGCCCGGACAGACTCGCCTGGCAGCAAGCCGTCGAGCAAGCGAACGCTGGGCAGCGCTACGACGCGATTCTTCTGAACGCCTATCCACGCGCCAGCCTCAGCCGTTGGGACAACCCGGTCGCCTCCTGCGAAGCATTGCCCGCCGCGCAAGACTGGCTGCAGAAGCAGCGGCGCGGCTGGCGTCCGAGGCTTGAAAGCGAAACCGGCTACAACGAAGTCAGCACTTTCGCCGTATGCAAACTCGCCTTCGGCCGGCCCTTCGTCGACCGTGAGCGTCAGCGCATTTATGTGCGCGGCGTGCTGACCCTGCAGGATCGCCTCGATCTTACCCACGAATATCTGCACCTGGCCTTCGAAGCACACCCCAACGGCCAGGATGAAACCTACATCGAAGGGCTCGCCCGTCACCTTTTGCTGGAATAGACCATGACACTCCGTTATCCACAGGTCTTGCTGCTGCTCTGTGCCCTCAACGTACTGCCGCAAGCGTTCGCCGCCGATGGCGTCAAACTCGACACCCCGGTGGGCGGCTGGCGCAGCGGCGCTCCGCAAGGCGAGGGCGAGAGCTTTCGCCAGACCGTCAACTACCCGGCCTCGTCGGTCAACACACCGCTTGGCCAGGCCAATACCGCCAGAATCAGCGGCCAGATCAAAGCCGTGCCGAAGAACAACGAACCCGGCCGCCTGATCGTCAACGGCGTCAGCATGCCGCTGAAAATCGACCCATCCGGCGGCTTTGATCGCCCGTTCTCCTTCCCCAATGGCAGCAACAGCGTCGAAGTGCGCAGCGCCGACGGCCAGCAACGCCACCGCACGCAATTCCTCAACGCCCGCGGCGGCGCCACCCCGGCCAAACTGCGCGTGCTGCTGGCCTGGGACAGCGACGGCACCGACCTCGACCTGCACCTGATCACCCCCGATGGCGCCCACATCTGGTACGGCAACCGCGTCGCACCCAACGGCGCCGCCCTCGACGTCGACGTCACCACCGGCTACGGCCCGGAAATCGCCGCCATGCCCGCGCCGATCAAGGGGCAGTATCTGGTCTATGTGAATTATTACGGCGGCGGGTATCGCGGAGATGACGAAGGTGGGGATGAAGCGGTGCAGGCGCTGACCACGGCGCAGGTGACGGTGATTACTGAAGAAGGCACGCCGAGCGAGAAGATGGAGACATTTGTAGTGCCGATGCGGACGGCGGGGGAGCTGACGTTGGTGAAGTCGTTCAGTTATCCGTGAATCCGGCTAATCAGGAAAAACGCCGCAAAGCGCGTTGCCCTGATAACCATGCACAATCGGCCCCAGCATCATGAACGGGCCGCAGGCTTAGAACGGCGACGGCACCGTTTGTTTTGAATAGAGCAAAACAATTTCATTGCCGGACTCGTCACTGCCAAAGGACTGCTCGGAATACGACGTACACACGGGCAATTTCAGCGGAACAGGAATGATCAACGCCCAAACCGTGATGCCACACCATTCACGGGTAGGCGCTGATTGCGCGGTTCGGGTAATCGCTGGCGTGAGCGAACGAGCACTTAGAGCTTTGTACTCGTCAGTTCTGAGTGTGGTTTTCTCAGGCAAAGCCACGATGGCACCGACGCAGCCTGAGAGATAAAAACTCATCGCAGCGATCAGGATGACCGGTCCAAGCAGTGTGAAACGAGGGGCGAATCGCACGTTTTAACTTCCTTGTGAAGCGTTTCGGAACAGTGGTGCCCAGCTTGTTCGATTCCTTCCAAGCGAGAGGCGTAGCCTTTTTGCAGGCATTAAAAAGCCGGCTTGTGGCCGGCTTCTCGGGGACTGGCTTGGTATATTTTTGGTAAACCGCGCCAGCCTTCAAAACGTACATCCGGATCTGCGTCCGGCTGTGGGACTTGGTCAGACGTTGGTCTGCCGCGTCAGGCGTCATCCGAGCCGCTGGGCGGGTCGATGCGCGAATGTGGGGCGCAGGATACTGAGTTTTGCTTTGGATTCCCAGCCTCAAGTGCGGTTTAGAGCGACTGAAGCGGTACAAACTCGGGATTTGTACCGGTTGTCAGGGCCTCTTCGCGGGCAAGCCCGCTCCCACAGGTTCTGGCAAACAGTCATAGAAACGGCACCACCGGCCGGCGCTTTCCCAGTGTCGACCACCAGAATACCCAGCCAAGAATGTGAATCCGCTGCTCTTCGATCTGCGCCGGCCGGAAAACCTCGTCGGGGTATTCGGCGCTGTTGTGGCTGCGCATGCGCAGGCCGTTGCCGGGCATGCGGTGCAGGTATTTGATGCGCAGCATGCCGTCGTGTTCTACGGCGTAGATTTCGCCGTCGACGACCTGGGTCAGACCGCGGTCGATGGCGACGATGGAGCCGTCTTCGATGCGATCGGCCATGCTGTTGCCGATCATGTGCGCGCAGATGGCGTTGGCGTGCTGGATGTCGAGTTGATCGAGGTGGGCGCGGGGCAGGCGCAGGGATTGGTCGGGGTCGAGGATGACGTGGGTTTTGCCGTCGCCGTTGGCGATCGGGGTTTCCTTGAAAAATGCCAGGTCAATGTCGCTGGGGTTGATGACGGTGTAGACGCCGCAGATGGACTGGGCATCGAACGTGTCGCCGTTGCTGGCGGGTGGGTGCAGGCGCGCGACCTCCTTGACGCCTTCCCCGGTTTTCAGCCATTCACTATTGACCGACAACAGGCGTGAGACTTCTTCCATGCGATACGCCGGGACGCCCCGGGTGTACCAGTTATGAACGTTTTGGGCTTCCGTGCCCCAGAACCTTGCGAAATCCGTGGTGCTGATGTTCGCTGCTTCCAGGAGTGCCTTGAATCGTGGACCGCTAGTGTTCTTTCTCATAAACACGGAGTCTACGGCCGGACTAGAGCGGTTTGAATAAACCGGGCGTTCAAAAAAAGCCTGTATTTTGCGACGGGATGTAAGACGTACTTGTGGGAAATTAAACAGATTAAAACTGCATGTAGGAATTTAAACGGTTTGTTTAGTCGGGCTTTTTCAAGAGCCCCTCACCCCAACCCTCTCCCGGAGGGATAGGGGGCCGACCAAGGTGTATTTCGAGTTACATCGACCTGAACAACCGAGTCGATTATGCAGACGCCAATAACAAAAAACCCCGGAAATCCGGGGTTTTTTTCAAGCGTCACGCAAAGCGCAATGGCTTAGCCCTTGTAGGCGGCAACCGACTTGGTGATCGCTTCGCGGGCGGCGTCTGCACCGGCCCAGCCTTCGATCTTGACCCACTTGCCCTTCTCGAGATCCTTGTAGTTCGCGAAGAAGTGCTCGATCTGCTGGATCAGCAGTGGCGGCAGGTCGGTGTATTCCTTCACGTCGACGTACAGCTGCGACAGCTTGTCGTGGGGCACTGCGATGACTTTGGCATCGCCGCCGCCGTCGTCGGTCATGTTCAGGATGCCGACCGGACGGGCGCGGATTACCGAGCCTGGCGCTACCGGATAAGGAGTCACGACCAGCACGTCGAGGGGATCACCGTCGTCAGCCAGGGTGTTCGGGATGTAACCGTAGTTGGCCGGGTAGAACATTGGGGTGGCCATGAAACGGTCAACGAACAGGCAATCGCTGTCTTTGTCGATTTCGTATTTGATCGGCGCGTGGTTGGCCGGGATCTCGATCGCGACGTAGATGTCGTTCGGCAGGTCTTTGCCAGCCGGAATCTTGCTGTAGCTCATTGGGCGTTGCCCCCGTAGTTGACCAAAAACACTTGGCCGGATTGACCAAAAAGTGGCGGCGATTATAGGCACATTCCTACGCCGACGCCACGTACCAGAAGTCGTGCAGAGCTTAGTCGTGCGCCTGATAGACCGGGTCTGTGGCCTGAAGTTGCCGCAGTCTGCCCAACGGATCCTGCCGGTAGAAAAGCTGCAGTTGCAAGTAGACCTGTGGATAAGCCTCGTGGAGCAGATCCGGGGCGCTGAAGAAGTATTCGCTGGTGACGGCGAAGAACTCCGCCGGGTTCTCGGCGGCGTAGGGATCGATGGCGGTTTCAGCGTCGGGATCGTGGTCGAGCTGGCGGTTGAGGTCGTCGTAGGCGGCTTGCATCACCGTGGCCCAGTCGCTGACGCGCATGTCGGCATGCAGCGGCGGCAGGCCGTTGGCGTCGCCATTGAGCATGTCGAGCTTGTGCGCCAGTTCGTGGATCACCAGGTTGTAGCCTTCCCAGCCACCGCTGGCCTGTACGCCGGGCCAGGCGAGAATCACCGGCCCCTGTTGCCAGGCTTCGCCGCTGTGTTCGCCGTCCCACTCATGCTCGACGCCGCTGGCATCGCGATGACGTTGCGGGCTGAGGAAGTCATCCGGGTACAGCACGATCTCGTGGAAACCCTGGTACCAATTCAGATCACCGAGATGCAGCAACGGCAACTGCGCTTGGGCGGCGAGCAGCAGGCGCTGTTCCTGATGCAGTTCGACGCCGGGCAGGGCGGTCAGGTGTTTGTCGTCGAGAAACAGCACGCAGGCTTCGCGCAGCCACTGGTCTTCAGTCGCGCTGATGCCATCGAGGAAGGAGAGTTGATGGCGCACCCGTTGCCACAGGTCGTCGGCAATCGGGTGCCTGGCCAGGAGGCGCCGGCGTCGCCAGGCGCTCAGTGACCACATCGGATCAGTGCGATTGCACTTTGGTGCCGCCGAACCGGCTGCGCACCACGCCGATGATCATCGGCACCAGCGACAGCAGGATGATTGCCACCACCAGCAGCGAGAGGTTTTTCTTGATGAACGGCACGTTGCCGAAGAAATAACCCAGGGTGACCAGACCGCCGACCCAGAGGATGGTACCGAGCACGCTGAAGCCGAAGAAACGCGGGTACGGCATCCGCGCCACGCCCGCGACGAACGGCGCGAAGGTGCGGATGATCGGCAGGAAACGCGCCATGGTCACGGTTTTGCCGCCATGCTTGTCGTAGAAGTCGTGGGTTTTTTGCAGGTAGTCGCGACGGAAGATTTTCGAGTTCGGGTTGCTGAACAGCTTCTCCCCGGCCGTGCGTCCGATCACGTAGTTGGTACTGTCGCCCATGATCGCCGCCAGCATCAGCAGGCCACCGAGCAGCACCGGATCCATGCCGCCGCCGGCCGCCACTGCGCCAGCGATGAACAGCAGCGAGTCACCCGGCAGGAACGGCATCACCACCAGACCGGTTTCACAGAAGATCACCAGAAACAGGATGGCGTAGATCCATGGCCCATAGTTGTTCACCAGCAAATCGAGATACACATCGAGATGCAGGATAAGGTCGAGCGGGTTGAAATCCATGGGGGCACCTGTATGACGGCCCGACTCGGCAGGCCTGTGCGGATGACTTCGTGTAAGCCTACAGCGGGGTGTAGTTTTTCTTACAAGCCGGAAAGATCGGAATTATACGGTCTGACCGCTGAAAAGCGCGCCGGTTTTGTAGCGGGGAGTGTCGCGAAGTGAGCAATTGTCAGGGAAGGGGCGGCCGTGGCGAGGGAGCGAACTCCCTCATCACCGAAGCCGTTGGAGTCAGAGCTCGTCGCTGATCGGCAGTACGTAGTTCTTGAACTCGGTGTCTTCCTTGAAGCCGATCGATTCGTAGGTTTTCTGCGCCACTTCGTTGTTCGCGCTGGTCGAGACGCGCATGCGCACGGCCTGGGTTTCCTTGGCCATTTTCTTCGCAGTGCGGATCAGGTTGTCGGCCACCAGTTGCCGGCGCGCGTCTTCAGCAACGTAGATATCGTTGAGAATCCACACGCGTTTGAGTGATAGCGAAGAGAAGCTCGGATAGAGCTGGCAGAAACCCATGAGTTTCTTGTCGTCATCGTCGGCCAGGGCCAGATAGATCACCGACTCTTTGCGGCGCAAGCGCTTTTCGAGGAACGCGCGGGAGGAATCCGGGTAAGGCAGGGAGCCGTAGAACTCGCGATATTTGACGAACAAAGGAGTCAGCAAATCCAGATGTTCGAGGGTCGCTTGAATAATCCGCATGATAGGTCTCGTCTTCAAGTGGCTGTCTTCAACTGCTCTGACGGCGATGGGAAACCCGGGCGGCCGTGCGTCGATCCTGCCTGAAAGCAGCGCAGAAAGGCAATGCGGAAACGGTTCAGGCTGGCGGTGGATCGAGCAGGAAGTTGCCTTTCATGTCGACAGCGTCGTCCGCCTCCAATGTGTGCAACTGAGCTTCATCCTTCAGATTGACGCCCGACAGCTGCCGCCGACAGGCCTCGCGCATCAGATACAGCAAGCGATGCGCCGCCATGCCGTAGCTCAAACCTTCAAGCCGAACATTGGAAATGCAATTGCGATAGGCGTCGGTGAGGCCGACCTTCGGCGCATAGGTGAAATACAGCCCGAGGCTGTCCGGCGAACTCAGGCCCGGACGCTCGCCGATCAGCATCACCACCATTTTCGCCCCGAGCAACTGGCCGATCTCATCACCGATGGCGACGCGGCCCTGTTCCACCAGCACCACCGGCGCCACGGACCAGCCGTCGCCGCTCATCTGCTCTTCAAGGCGCGTCAGGAACGGCAGGGTGTGGCGATGCACCGCCAGTGCCGACAGGCCATCAGCGACGACCATCACCAGATCGACCCCGCCCGGATGTTGGCTGGCGTAGTCGCGCAAGGTCTGCGCCGATTCATCGCTGAGCTTGCGCCCCAGGTCCGGGCGTTGCAGATAGGTGTGTCGGTCCGGCGCGGCGCTTTGCAGCGCCAGGGTTTCCCGCCCGCGCTCGCTCAGTTGTGCGCTGATTTCGCTGTGATCGAAGGCCAGATGCACGGCATCACGGGCCTGGGCGTGGGCAAACTGAAAATCCAGCTGCGCCCGCGTCGGCAGGCTGGTGCCGGTGCGGCCCAGGGCAATCCGCGCCGGGGTCAGGCGGCGCAGTTCCAGCCAGGGGTTTTGCGGATCGACCGGTGGTTTTTCCATAAGACTCATCCCAAGTGCGCCAAGGCCTGGCGGAAGGCCGGCGGCAGATTGTTGCCGAAGCGAACCTTGCCGTCCGCCTGGGTGAAGATGCCCATGTTGGCCAGCCATTGTTCGAACTCCGGCGCCGGTTTCAGGCCCAGGGTCTGGCGGGCGTACAAAGCGTCGTGAAACGAAGTGGTCTGGTAATTGAGCATGATGTCGTCGGAGCCGGGGATGCCCATGATGAAGTTGATCCCGGCGACGCCGAGCAACGTCAGCAGGGTATCCATGTCGTCCTGGTCGGCTTCGGCGTGGTTGGTGTAGCAGATGTCGCAGCCCATCGGCACGCCGAGCAGCTTGCCGCAGAAGTGATCTTCAAGGCCGGCGCGGATGATCTGCTTGCCGTTGTAGAGGTACTCCGGGCCGATAAATCCTACGACGGTGTTCACCAGGAACGGCTTGAAATGTCGCGCCACGGCGTAGGCCCTTGTCTCGCAGGTCTGTTGATCGACGCCGTGGTGGGCGTTGGCCGACAGCGCGCTGCCCTGACCGGTTTCGAAATACATCAGGTTCTGCCCGAGAGTGCCGCGCTTGAGACTGAGCCCGGCGTCGTAGCCTTCCTGCAGCACGTTGAGGTTGATGCCGAAACTGGCATTGGCAGCCTCAGTGCCGGCAATCGACTGGAACACCAGATCCAGCGGCACGCCACGGTTGATCGCCTCGATCGAAGTGGTGACGTGGGTCAGCACGCAGGCTTGGGTCGGGATGTCGTAGCGCTGGATGATCGCGTCGAGCATTTCCAGCATTGCGCAGATCGAAGCGATGCTGTCGGTGGCCGGGTTGACCCCGATCATTGCATCGCCGTTGCCGTAGAGCAGGCCGTCGAGAATGCTCGCGGCAATGCCGGACGGCTCGTCGGTCGGGTGGTTGGGTTGCAGGCGGGTCGACAGGCGCCCGCGCAAACCGAGGGTGCCGCGAAATTGGGTGACCACGCGGATTTTCTGCGCGACCAGCACCAGATCCTGCACGCGCATGATCTTCGACACGGCGGCGACCATTTCCGGGGTCAGGCCGGGGGCGAGGGCGCGCAGGCTGGTTTCGTCCGCCGCATCACTGAGCAGCCAGTCGCGAAAGCCGCCAACGGTGAGGTGGCTGACCACAGCGAAGGCTTGTTTGTCGTGGGTGTCGATGATCAGTCGAGTGACTTCATCGGCTTCGTAGGGAATCAGCGCTTCTTGCAGGAAGTGGGTGAGCGGGATGTCCGCCAGGGCCATTTGCGCGGCCACCCGTTCGCCGTCGTTGAGCGCGGCGATCTCGGCGAGAAAATCCCCCGAGCGGGCGGGGCTGGCCTTGGCCATGACATCTTTGAGGCTGTCGAAGCGGTAAGTCTGCGCGCCGACCGTGTGAGCAAAACTGGCCATTCAGCGTTCTCCGTGACGGCGCAGAATGCGTCTGCGCCGTGGTTTTCGACAATCAGTGCAAGGCTTGTTCAGCTTTTTGAATCGCCGCGAATTCTTCTTCCGGCGTGCCCGCTACCAAGTGATGCCGACTGTAGAAAGCAAAGTAAGCAATTAACACTCCATAGATGATCGCCGCGCCGATCACCACCCGTGGATCGACGAGGAAGCCCGCCACCACGGCGATGCACGCCAATACCAGCGCCACACCCGAGGTGAAAATGCCGCCCGGCGTGCGGTACGGCCGGTCCATTTTGGGGCGACGGATGCGCAGGGTGATATGCGCGGCCATCATCAGCACATAGGAAATGGTAGCGCCGAACACCGCGACCAGAATCAGCAAATCGCCCTGGCCGGTCAGCGACAGACCAAAGCCGATGATGCCGGGAATCACCAGGGCAAGCACCGGCGCCTTGCTCTTGTTGGTCTGCGACAGTTTGCGCGGCAGGTAACCGGCCCGCGACAGCGCGAAGATCTGCCGCGAGTAGGCGTAGATGATCGAGAAGAAGCTGGCGATCAGCCCGGCCAGACCGACGAGATTGACGAAGCTGCCCATCCACGTCGAGCCACCGTAGGCCTTGCTCAGTGCTTCGACCAGCGGGTTACCGGAGGTCAGCAGCGAATTCGCACCGGCGCCGCCGGGGCCGACGATCAGAATCAGCAGGGCGAACATCAGCAGCATCAGCATCGCCCCGATCAGACCGCGCGGCAGGTCGCGCTTGGGGTTTTTGGTTTCTTCGGCGGCCAATGGCACGCCTTCAACGGCGAGGAAAAACCAGATCGCATAGGGAATCGCCGCCCATACGCCGACATAGCCGAACGGCAGAAACGCACTGGCGCCGACCGCAGTGGTCACCGGGATGTCGAGCAGATTGGCGACGTCGAAGTGCGGCACCATCGCCACCAGAAACACGCCCAGCGCCAGGGCGGCGACGGCGGTGATGATGAACATCAGTTTGAGCGCTTCACCGACGCCGAAAATATGGATGGCGATGAAGATGATGTAGAACGCCAGATAGATCATCCAGCCGCCAATGCCGAACAGCGACTCGCAGTAGGCGCCGATGAACACCGCGATGGCAGCGGGGGCGATGGCGTACTCGATGAGGATCGCGGTGCCGGTGAGAAACCCGCCCCACGGCCCGAACGCACTGCGGGCGAATCCGTAGCCGCCGCCGGCGGTGGGGATCATCGAGGACAATTCGGCCAGGGAAAAACACATGCACAGGTACATCGTCGCCATCAGCAGCGTGGCGAGAAACATCCCGCCCCAGCCACCCTGGGCGAGGCCGAAGTTCCAGCCGGCGTAGTCGCCGGAAATCACATAAGCGACGCCGAGGCCCACCAGCAGCACCCAGCCGGCGGCGCCTTTTTTCAGTTCGCGTTGTTGGAAATAATCAGAGCCGACTTTTTCGAAGTCGACGGAGGAGCCGGTCGCCGGAGCGCCAGCCGGGGATTCGCTTGGCATAGGGTTCACCATTTTTATTGTTTTATTGGCCCGGCTACAGCCAGGAACCTGATCGTTCCCACGCTCTGCGTGGGAATGCAGCCCGGGACGCTCCGCGTCCCTTCGAAACCGAACGCGGAGCGTCCGTTGAGGCATTCCCACGCGGAGCGTGGGAACGATCAGCATCGCAGGATCAGAAGAATCCCAACGGATTGATGTCGTAGCTCACCAGCAGGTTCTTGGTCTGCTGGTAATGGTCGAGCATCATTTTGTGGGTTTCACGCCCGACGCCGGACTTCTTGTAACCGCCGAATGCGGCATGCGCCGGATAGAGGTGGTAGCAGTTGGTCCACACGCGACCGGCCTTGATCGCCCGGCCCATGCGGTAGGCGCGGTTGATGTCGCGGGTCCACAGGCCGGCGCCGAGGCCGAACTCGGTGTCGTTGGCAATCGCCAGGGCTTCGGCTTCGTCCTTGAAGGTGGTGATGCTCACCACCGGGCCGAAGATTTCTTCCTGGAACACGCGCATCTTGTTGGTGCCCTTGAGCAGGGTCGGCTGGATGTAATAACCGGTGGCCAGGCTGCCCTCGAGTTTTTCCACCTTGCCGCCGGTCAGCAGTTCCGCGCCTTCGCCCTTGGCGATTTCCAGGTACGAGAGGATCTTGTCGAATTGCTGTTCCGACGCTTGGGCGCCGACCATGGTGTCGGTGTCCAGCGGGTCGCCGCGTTTGATCTGGCTGACTTTCTTCATCACTGCCTGCATGAATTCGTCATAGATCGATTCCTGCACCAGCGCGCGGGAAGGGCAGGTGCACACTTCGCCCTGGTTGAAGAACGCCAGCACCAGACCTTCAGCGGCTTTTTCGATGAAGCTCGGCTCGGCCTGCATGATGTCTTCGAAGAAGATGTTCGGCGACTTGCCGCCCAGTTCAACGGTCGACGGAATGATGTTTTCCGCTGCGCATTTCATGATGTGCGAGCCGACCGGGGTCGAGCCGGTGAAGGCAATCTTGGCGATGCGCTTGCTGGTCGCCAAGGCTTCGCCGGCTTCTTTGCCGAAGCCTTGCACGACGTTGAGCACGCCCGGCGGCAGCAGGTCGCCGATCAGTTCCATCAGCACGCAGATGCCCAGCGGGGTTTGCTCGGCAGGCTTGAGCACCACGCAGTTACCGGCGGCCAGCGCTGGCGCGAGTTTCCACGCAGCCATCAGCAGCGGGAAGTTCCACGGAATGATCTGGCCGACCACGCCCAGCGGTTCATGAATGTGGTAAGCCACGGTGTTGCCGTCGATTTCCGCAGCGCTGCCTTCCTGAGCGCGCAGGCAACCGGCGAAATAACGGAAATGGTCAGCGGCGAGCGGGATGTCGGCGTTGAGGGTTTCACGGATGGCTTTGCCGTTGTCCCAGGTTTCGGTGATCGCCAGCAGTTCGAGGTGTTCTTCGATGCGGTCGGCAATTTTCAGCAGGATCAGCGAGCGCGCCTGCACCGAAGTGGCGCCCCACGCATCGGCGGCGGCGTGGGCAGCGTCCAGCGCCTTGTCGATGTCTTCGGCGGTGGAGCGGGGGAATTCGGCAATTGGCTGGCCATTGACTGGCGAGGTATTGGTGAAGTACTGACCTTTGACCGGCGCGACGAACTCGCCGCCGATGTAGTTGCCGTACTTGCTCTTGAACGAGACTTTGGCGCCGTCAGTACCGGGGTGGGCGTAACGCATGATGATGTTCTCCTTGGCTTTGTACTTATTAGAGAAACGCGCAAGTGCGCTTGCTATAAGCGTAGAGCAAGGCTCGGGCCACTGCCGTGCAGGTCAGGCAAATCAAGGGCTTGGCCGGTTTGTCTCGGACGAATGGAGTGGCGCTGTGACGGTTTCGGTACAGCACGGGTGACAGTTTGTACCGCTTGCGGCACAGCCCGTGACCGGACAGTCTTGCCGGCATTGCAATGCGCTGTTGGCTGAGGGATCCTCAGCCAACAGCAATACCTGTAGGAGCTGCCGAAGGCTGCGATCTTTTGATTTTGTTTTTCAAGATCAAGATCAAGAGATCGCAGCCTGCGGCAACTCCTACATGGGATTGCGTCGACCTCTCGGGGAGAACAATAAGAAATGCACGACAACCATTTGAGTCGCCATGCCCGCCAGGTTCTCACCGTCACCCAGGGCAAACCGCACCTGCACGGCCCCGGCGCCGATCCATCGATCGCCCGTTCGTGGCTGCGTTGCCTTGAGGACTATCACCTCGATCCTTCTGTGACCATGGCGCCGACCGTGCTTGAGCATGGCCGGGTGCTGGAAAGTCGCGAACGTCTGCAACAAGTGCTGCAAATCGCCGGCACCGAGATGAGCAGCCTGCATCAGCAACTGTCCGGCGCCGGCCATGCGGTGCTGCTGACTGATGCGCGCGGTGTGATCCTCAACTGCGTCACCGCGCCGGCCGAGCGCAAGATTTTCGAACGCGCCGGGCTCTGGCTCGGCGCCGACTGGAGCGAAGCCTGCGAAGGCACCAACGGCATCGGCACCTGCCTGGTCGAGCGCCAGGCGCTGACCATTCATCAAGACGAACACTTTCGCGGCCGCCACACCGGCCTGACCTGCTCGGCGAGCCCGGTGTTCGACCCGCATGGCGAATTGCTCGCTGTGCTTGATGTGTCTTCGGCGCGCCATGACGTTTCGCGCCAGAGCCAGTTCCACACCATGGCGCTGGTCAATCTGTCGGCGAAGATGATCGAGAGTTGCTACTTCCTGCGCTGCTTCGATAACCAATGGTTGCTGCGTTTTCATCTGCAGGCCGAGTCGGTCGGGCTGTTCAGCGAAGGCTTGCTGGCGTTTGACGGGGAAGGGCGGATCAGCGCAGTCAACCAGAGCGCGTTGAACCTGCTCGGGCATATTCGCGGTGGTTTGCTCGGTAAACCGGTAGAAGCGTTTTTCGATTGTTCGCTGGATGACCTGCTAGGGCGGGCGAGTGCCAACGCCAGCGCCAGTTGGCCGCTGCGCACCCGTGATGGCCGGCATCTGTTCGCGGTGTTGCGCGGCGAATCGCGCAAGCCGACAGCCATTGTTCCAACGCCAATCGCTGCTCCAGCGCCACGCCTGTCCGGCATCTGCCTCGGCGATGAAGCGTTGCAGGCGGAATTTCGCAAAGCCCTGCGCGTGTTCGAGCGCGACGTGCCGCTGTTGATCAACGGCGAAACCGGCTCGGGCAAGGAGGCGTTCGCCAAGGCTGTGCACCAGGCGAGCCAGCGCTCCGGTAACGCCTTCGTCGCGCTCAATTGCGCGGCCATTCCGGAAAGCCTGATCGAGAGCGAACTGTTCGGCTATCGCGGCGGCAGCTTCACCGGCGCGCGCAAGGACGGCATGCGCGGCAAGCTGCAACAGGCCGATGGCGGCACCTTGTTCCTCGACGAAATTGGCGACATGCCACTGGCGTTGCAAACGCGCTTGCTGCGAGTGCTGGAAGATCGGCAAGTGGTGCCGATTGGCGGCGAGCCGCAAGCGGTGGACGTGCGGATCATCAGTGCGACGCACCGCAATTTGCTCGAACGAGTCGCGGACGGCAGTTTCCGTGAAGACCTGTATTACCGCTTGAACGGGCTGGAAGTGGCGTTGCCGGCATTGCGTGAGCGCAGCGATAAATCGCAGTTGCTGGATTTTCTCCTGGCCGAGGAGGCCGGAGGCGAAACGATTCTGATCGACGAACCGGCGCGGCAGGCGCTGCTGGCGTTCAATTGGCCGGGAAATGTTCGGCAGTTGCGCAATGTCCTGCGCACGCTGGCGGCGTTGTGTGATGGCGGGCGGGTCGGCGTTGAGGATTTGCCGGTGATGATTCGGCAGGCGCGACCGGCGGCTGCGCCTGCGCAGATTGCCGCGCAGCCATTGGACGACGCCGAGCGTGTCGCATTGCTCAATGCGCTTGAGCAGACGCGCTGGCATATGACCCATACCGCGCAGCAACTTGGCGTAAGCCGCAACACCCTTTATAGAAAACTGCGTAAACACGGAATTGAGCGGCGTGTCAGCTGAAAGCCCTCACCCTAACCCTCTCCCAGAGGGAGAGGGGACTGACCGAGGTGTTTTGGCGATTTACGCCGACCTGAAATATCGAGCCGAACTCAGGATTTGAAGCGACCGAGATCGGCTCCCTCTCCCCCGGGAGAGGGCTGGGGTGAGGGGCTGCGGTCTAAAGCCGTGCGCAGATGTAGCCGCCAACCCGTCTCCATCCTTCAGCTAAAGAGTGCCATTTCCCCCTCCCTACGCTAACCTGCGGCCATGTTTTACGAGGTCGACTATGCACATTCATATTCTGGGTATCTGCGGGACTTTCATGGGCTCGATGGCGGTGTTGGCCAAAGAGCTGGGCCATCACGTGACGGGCTCCGACGCCAACGTCTATCCGCCGATGAGCACGCAGCTCGAGGCCCAGGGCATTCAGCTGACGCAGGGTTATGACCCGGCACAGCTCGATCCGGCGCCGGATCTGGTGGTGATCGGTAATGCCATGTCCCGTGGCAACCCGGCGGTGGAATATGTGTTGAACAAAGGCCTGCCGTACGTCTCCGGCCCGCAGTGGCTGGCTGACCACGTGCTGCAAGGTCGCTGGGTATTGGCCGTGGCCGGTACGCATGGCAAAACCACCACCAGCAGCATGCTTGCCTGGGTGCTGGAACATGCCGGCATGAGCCCGGGTTTCCTGATTGGCGGCGTGCCGCAGAATTTCTCGGTGTCGGCACGCCTGGGCGATACGCCGTTCTTTGTGATCGAGGCTGACGAATACGACAGCGCGTTCTTCGACAAGCGCTCGAAGTTCGTCCACTACCGTCCGCGCACTGCGATCCTCAACAACCTTGAGTTCGACCACGCCGACATCTTCCCTGATCTACCAGCAATCGAGCGTCAGTTTCATCACTTGGTGCGCACCATTCCGAGCGAGGGTCTGGTCATCCACCCGACCACCGAGCCAGCGTTGCAGCGCGTGATCGAGATGGGCTGCTGGACCCCGGTGCAAACCACCGGTGCCGGCGGTCAGTGGCAGGTCAAGCTGCTTAGCGAGGACGGCTCGGCGTTCGAAGTGATGTTCGAAGGCGTGTCCCAGGGCACCGTCGAGTGGGAGTTGACCGGTCAACACAACGTCGCCAACGCCTTGGCTGCTCTGGCCGCCGCTCGTCACGTTGGCGTAGTGCCGTCGATGGGTATCGCCGGGTTGAGCGCGTTCAAGAACGTCAAACGGCGTATGGAGAAAGTCGCCGAGGTGCGCGGCATCACCATTTACGACGACTTCGCTCATCACCCGACCGCCATCGCTACCACCCTCGACGGCCTGCGCAAACGCATCGGCGACGCGCCACTGATTGCGATCATCGAGCCGCGCTCCAATTCGATGAAGCTCGGCGCCCACCGTGACGGTTTGCCCGACAGTGTGGCCGATGCCGATCAAGTGATCTGGTATGCCCCGGCCAACCTCGGCTGGGACCTCGGCGCCACCGCAGCGTTATGCACCGTGCCGTCGATTGTCAGCGATTCCCTGGAAGGCATCATCGAACGCGTGAAGAGCCAGGCACAGCCCGGCACTCACGTGGTGATCATGAGCAACGGCGGCTTCGGTGGCCTGCACGGCAAGCTTGCCGAGGCGCTGCAATGAATACTTTTTCCCAGGCCGGCGGTCCGGAACGCATCACCCTGGCGATGACCGGCGCTTCGGGCGCGCAGTACGGTTTGCGCCTGCTCGATTGCCTGGTGCGCGAGGATCGCGAAGTGCACTTCCTGATCTCCAAGGCCGCGCAACTGGTGATGGCCACCGAGACCGACGTGTCCCTGCCGAACAAACCGCAGATGATGCAGGCCTTTCTGACCGAATACACCGGCGCGGCTGCCGGGCAGATTCGCGTGTATGGCAAGGAAGACTGGATGTCGCCGGTGGCTTCGGGCTCCGGCGCGCCAGCAGCCATGGTGGTGGTGCCGTGTTCGACCGGCACGCTGTCGGCGATTGCCACCGGCGCCTGCAACAACCTGATCGAACGCGCGGCGGACGTCACCCTGAAAGAGCGCCGCCAGTTGATTCTGGTGCCGCGCGAGGCGCCGTACTCGAGCATTCATCTGGAGCACATGCTCAAGCTGTCGAATCTGGGCGTGACGATTCTGCCGGCCTCGCCGGGCTTCTATCACCAGCCGCAGACCATCGATGATCTGATCGACTTCGTTGTGGCGCGGATCCTCAATCTGCTCGGCATCCCGCAGGACATGCTGCCGCGTTGGGGCGAGCATCACCTGAGCAGCGATGAATAAGCTGCTGGTGCTTGTGCTGGCGCTGCAATTGGCTGGATGCGCTACCGTGCGCACGCTGGATGCGGCCAAACCCGGCGCACCGGTGGTGTACGCCGGGACGCGGCTGGATTTGTATGCGTTGAACGGCGGCTGCTGTGCGATGGACCGGTTCGGTGCCGAAGCGCCGAGCTATCCGGGCGTGGACCTGCCGGCCAGTGCGCTGCTCGATACGCTGTTGTTGCCGTTGTCGTTGCTCACCGTGATTGGCGTGGGCTTTCAGGCGACTGGTGGATTGTAAAGGTCAAAAGATCGCAGCCTTCGGCAGCTCCTACAGGGGAATGGGGTCTTCTGTAGGAGCTGCCGAAGGCTGCGATCTTTTGGTTCTGAAAGTCCCGGAGTTATTTGCCTAACTTTCGCAGCTCATCCGACTCGATCACTCGCACCCCATCCTGTTCTTCCAGCGCCAGGCGCCACATCGCTCGCGCCAACTGGCACGCTTCGATGCCGTGGTATTTGCCCGGAATCAGCTTCGACAACGGCCCGGCCAGTTGCTCGACCAGACGCGGTTCGGTGCGTTCGCCGAGTAACAGCGAAGGTCGGCAAATGGTCAGCTGCGGCCAGTTCTGCGCGCGCAGGGCCTGTTCCATCTCGCCTTTGACCCGGTTGTAGAACACTGAGGAATTCGGATCGGCGCCGATTGCGCTGATCACGATCAGGTGCCGCGCGCCCATCTCCCGGGCGCGCTTGGCGAACGCCACGACCATGTCCAGATCCACTGCGCGAAAAGCTTCTTCGGAGCCGGCCTGTTTGATCGTGGTGCCGAGGCAGCAGTAGGCGATATCGACCCGGCCACTGAGCTGCGGCAGAAACGCCTGCGGGTCGCCGACCGGGTTTTCCAGATGCGGATGCTCGGCCAGCGGCCGGCGTGAAGGGGCGAGGACACGGGTAATCGTTGGCTCGTTGAGCAAACGGTCGAGCAGATGTTCACCGGTCAGTCCGGTGGCTCCGGCAAGCAATACGTGCTGAGGCGTCAAGTACATAGTGTCTCTCCCTTGATACTGTTCAGCTTAGTTGCCTTTTTTCGCCGCGTCGTTCAATGCGCTGCTTTGCAACGCTTTGCGCGCTTGCTGTTTACGCAGCAGTTGCCAGTGCGACAGCACGGTTTTCGGCGCCCAGATCTGCGGCTCCGAGGCTTCGAAGCCGTCGGCCAGTTCACGTTCGGCGACGGTGGCCTTGGCCAGTTTGAATGCCTGTTCCAGATCATCAGTCTGGTTCAGCGCCTGGGCGAACAGCGCGTCGCCAAAGTAAGTGAAGTTGGCTTCTTCCGAGCAACCGAACGACACCCGATCGGCGCGCGAGGCGGTCATGATCAGCGTGCGTTCGTCTTTCAGCGCCGGGATGAAACCGCCGGAATAGCACGAGGAAATCACGATGACCTTGTCGCGATGCTTCAGCGGCGCGAGCACGGCGGCGAGTTCATCGGCCGGCAGATCGGCCAGTTCCATGCGCGGCTGATCGAGCACCAGTTCATGCTCGGCGGTGCCGTGGCTGGTCAGATAAATGAACAGCAGATCTTCCGGCCCGCTGCGTTCGGCGAGGGCTTGCGCGGCGCGGCGCAGATTTTCGCGGGTGGCCATCGGCCGGTCACCGAGATGATCGCGATGATTGACCAGACGAATCTGGCCGAAGGCGCCGAAGCGCGTGTTGAGCATGTTGGCGACGTAGTCGGATTCACGCAGGAACACGCTTTGCTTGCCGTCGCCGCCGAGGGTCAGGGTGTACAACTCGACTGCCGGAGTCGAAGCGGGAATCGCCGCCAGTGCGTCGTCCAGCAACCGGCCTTGGGCGAGCAAACCGAGCTCGAGGGTGTCGGGGAGCAATTTGCCGTCGGCGTCGCGCACGCGTTGGCCGTTGATCCAGGTGCCGCTGAGCACGCTGCCATCGGTCAGCACCAAAGTACCGCGTCCTGAATAGCTGTCGTTGTCGAAGCCGCCGATGTAGAAGCTGCCATCGGCCAGGTTCAAACGGCCCTGACCGGTGAAGCGCCAGTCATTGAATACACCGATGTAATGGCTGCCATCAGCACCAATCAGTTCGCCCTTGCCGGTCAGCGCGCCTTCCTTGAACTGGCCGAGCCAGACGTCGCCGT
This sequence comes from Pseudomonas triticicola, assembly GCF_019145375.1. Lineage (NCBI taxonomy): Bacteria > Pseudomonadati > Pseudomonadota > Gammaproteobacteria > Pseudomonadales > Pseudomonadaceae > Pseudomonas > Pseudomonas triticicola. The sequence goes on from NZ_JAHSTX010000002.1 coordinate 306,113, forward strand.
CGGCGTTCTCGTAGCGGCCCTTGCCGTGCAGTTGATTGTTCTTGAAGCCGCCGACGTAGATATCGCCGTCGGAGCTGTTGTAGGTGCCGTTGCCTTCCAGTTGACCGTTGACGAAATGCCCGCTGAACGAATTGCCGCTGGCATCGCCGCGCTGGCCTTCGCCGTTGGGTTTGCCGTGGGCGAACTGGCCTTGATAGGAGCTGCCGTCGTCCATTTCCAGACGGCCGAGGCCGGAATACTGGTCAGCCTTGAACTCGCCGCGATAGGTCATGCCGTTTTCTTTCAGCGTGCCTTCGCCGTCACGCCGGCCCTGCTTGAAGCCACCGGTGTAACTGCTGGCATTGGTGCTCAGGCTGCCCTGACCATCAAACAGCCCTTGCTGAAACTGGCCGCGATAGACCTCGCCGTTGCTGCCATGCCATTCGCCTTGCCCGTGCCACTGACCCTTGTCGAACTCCCCGGCGTACCAGCTGCCGTTGGGGTAGTCGACGCGGCCCTGACCCTGCAGCAAGCCGTCGACCAGTTCACCGCGATAGCGACCGCCATCGGGCAGGCGCGCATCCGGCGGCAACAGCGATTCGCCGTCGCCGCAAGCGGTGAGCATCAGGGTCAGGGCAAGGGGTGCAAGTCGAGCGATTGAGCGCATAGCGGGATCCGGGCAATTAGGCGACCGAGTATGCCGCAGCTATGCGTCGCATATATACAGACGTGACGCGAAACAGCGTGCGCTGCTTCGCATCCGGGATGATCAGACGAAGCAGAGTGACAGCGGCTCGGCGATGTAGGCCGGTTTGTCCGAGCCTTCTATCTCCAGTGTCGCGGTAGCCTTGAGCAACCACTGGCCGGGTTTTTTCTCGGTGACTTCGACCATGTCGACCTTCAGTCGGACTTTCGAGTTGACCTTGACCGGCTGGATGAAACGCACGCTGTCCAAGCCATAGTTGACGACCATCTTCACGCCTTCGGGCAGCACGAGGATGTCTTCCATCAGTTTCGGCATCAGCGACAGCGACAGGAAACCATGGGCAATCGTGCTGCCAAACGGCGTTTGCGCAGCCTTGACCGGATCGACGTGAATGAACTGAAAATCACCGGTGGCTTCGGCGAACAGGTTGATGCGCTCCTGATCGATGGTGAGCCATTCGGAACGTCCAAGTTCCTTGCCGACATAATCTTTGAGCTCTGCAACGGGAACATAGGGCATTGAGACTCTCCTTGGGTTCATCGGTTTTATAGTTTTTCAGGGGGCGGATTTGACCGGCCTGCGAACCACTGTAGATCATCATGGCGATTTGCTCAGGTCAACCGACCATGCTTTTGGCGAATGCCGGTCCATAGCGCCGGCATGCTTATAATGCCGAGCCCCTGCTGGCTGAAAATGTAAGACGGAGATGTCGGATGTTGTTACGTGGCCTGACCCTGCTGGTGCTGTTCCAATTGCTTGGCACCGCGCTCAATCATTTGCTGTTGCCGATATTGCCGGGGCCGATCATCGGGCTGCTGCTGTTGCTGGTGTTCCTGATCATTCGCGGTGAAGTCGGCGAGCCGTTGAATCAGGCAGCAGGCAGTCTGCTGCGTTATCTGCCGTTGCTGCTGGTGCCGCCGGCAGTGGGCGTGATGGTGTATGCCACGGCGATTGCTGCGGATTTCTGGGCGATTGTCGGCGCGCTGGTGGTTTCGCTGATTCTGTCGATGGCCTTTGCCGGCGTGCTCATGCAGCGGCTGGTCAAACGTCACGCGCCGCCGGCGGAGGAGTCCTGATGCTGTTTGACTGGCAAGGCGCGTGGGCGTCGGTGATTCATCATCCGCTGTTCGGCATTGGCATCACCCTCGGCGCCTATCAACTGGTGCTGGCGGCGTTCGAGAAAACCCGCTGGATCTTTCTGCAACCGGTGCTGGTCTCCATGTTGTTGGTGATCGGTGTGCTGGTCGGCTGCGGCCTGACCTACGCGGAGTACCGCAAGAGCACCGAGATCCTCAGCATTCTGCTGGGGCCGGCCACGGTGGCGCTGGCGGTGCCGCTGTATTTGAATCTGCGGCGCATTCGCCAATTGTTCTGGCCGATTTTTACTACGCTGGTGATAGGCGGGGTGGTCGCAACGGGCATGGGCGTGGCGCTGGGCTGGTGGTTCGGTGCCGATCACATGATCCTGATGACCATGGCGCCGAAATCGGTGACCTCGCCGATCGCCATGCTGGTCGCCGAGCAGATCGGCGGCGTGGCGGCGCTGGCCGCGGTGTTCGTGCTGATCACCGGGGTGATTGGCGCGATCTTCGGCCCGGCGCTGCTGACCCGCCTCGGCGTGCACAGCCCCGAAGCGCGCGGCATGGCGCTGGGCATGACCGCTCATGCGGTCGGCACGGCGGTGGCGATGCAGGAAAACGACGAGTGCGGCGCGTTCGCCGCGCTGGCGATGAGTCTGATGGGCGTGGCCACGGCGGTGTTCCTGCCGTTGGCGGTGTCGATGGTGGTGTAAGGATATGTCTATGAGTCTGCCGCTTTTCCCGCTGAATACGGTGCTGTTCCCCGGCTGCAACCTCGATCTGCAGATCTTCGAGGCGCGCTACCTCGACATGATCGGCCGCTGCATGAAGCAGGGCGTCGGTTTCGGTGTGGTGTGCATCCTTGAGGGCAGCGAAGTCGGTGTGGCACCAGAAGGTTTCGCAATGGTCGGCTGCGAGGCGCGGATCACCGATTTCGAGCAACAGGACAACGGCCTGCTCGGCATTCGCGTGCAAGGCGGACGGCGCTTCACTGTGCTGCGCACCGAAGTGCAGCGCGATCAACTGATTCTGGCCGACGTCGAGTGGCTGGACGATGAGCCCGAGCAACCGTTGCAGGACGAGGACGCCGACCTGGTCGCGCTGCTCAAGGCGCTGGCCGAACACCCGATGGTCGAGGCGTTGAACATGGGCACCGAAGCCGCCGGGCAACAGGCGCTGGCCAATCAGCTTGCCTATCTCTTGCCCTTCGCCGAGGAGGACAAGATCGATCTGCTGCAACTCGACGACCCACAGCAACGCCTGGATGCGATCCAGGCATTGCTGGACGAGTTGCAGGGCGAACTGTTCGCCTAGTTTCACTTGCAAAGCGCATGACTCGAGGCGCAAACGAAGATCAGCGCAGGCCCACCCTGGCACGATGTTGAAACCGGCAGCGCACGGTCAGCTCATGTTGACCGGGATGAACAGACCTTCGCGGTCGACGCGCTCCAGCGGATCATTCAGCAGGGTCCATTGATTGCTCACCGAGTTGTAAACCAGCGTGCCCACTATGTCGGCTTTGTAACCGATGTGGATGACGTAGACCCGTGCGGCCAGTTCGTGGCGTTGTTTGTGCTTTTCGATATCTGCCAGCAATGCCTCGACACTGGCGTAGCCACGAGCATCGATCACATACAGCTGCAACACCTCAAACAGCAGCGAGACTTCATAAATGTTGCCGGCTGACGTCACCACACAAATGGACTCCACCGGAGTGTCATCCAAGATGTCCGGCAACTCCACAGTGACGCTGGCAATGCGCAGGCGGTTGCCCTGGAGCTGGATATCGGCGCGTGTGGCAGTTTCTGTCAGGGCACGGGTAAACAGATTCCATCTCGATGCATTGGCCGTTTTTGCCGCAGCGCCCGGTGTGGCCAGACGCAGGATACTGTTGCTGGCGAGATAAACGTCGTAAGTCGCGCTTTTGCCTTCGAGCAGATAAATCCCGGTGTGCGGCCGCGATTCGATGACCACTTTGCTGTTCTGGCCGCCCAGTGATGGTTTCTCGCTGACCAACGGACGGATGAATGGATATTTTCCGTTGCGCCGCTTCAACCAGCTCCGCGAGCTGAGCATACGGATTCCGGGATTTCTGGCGTCGTCCCGGTAATCGAACGCGGGCACCTGCACGCGGTACGAAACGTCATCCTGCATGACCAGCACGATGTCGCCGGCCAGAAGCGGTGTCGTGACTTTCAGGCTGTTGTGGCCGCTGTAGCCCGTCGCGGCGGCAATCGTCTGGATCACGCCTTTGAAGGTCAGCACTTTGGATGGCAGCAGAATCGACAGGCCGATGTTCTTGTAGGTCAGGTGCGTGTTGCCCGAAACACCCTCGCGCACTTCCACGCCATAGCTGACCACCACGTCGACGATCTCGCTGTCCTGGTAATCCAGGTAAATGGTACGGGCGCCGGTAGCGTTGCCTGCGGCGACGAATTCGACCCTGTGCTCGGTACGTGCGACGAAGTGGCGCTGCACGCCCTGACCGTCCAGCGCCACCGTGCCAACGTTGACGATTGCCGGGGCGGGTGCCGGCCGTCCGCTGACGGTGACGGCAACCTCGATGTCCTGACTCAAGGCTTCACCTGGTCGAGTGGGCAGCTGCGCGCGCAGTTCATAGCCGTCGAGGGTGCGGAAGGCCCACTGAGCGTTATTCAATTGACGCTGACCGTTGACCGTTCGATAGACGTTTTCGAGGGTCAGCACATGGTCGGGGTCGCTGCCGTCCCTGCCGCTCAAAGAATTGACCACCAGTGATGTACCGATGATTTGCCAGCGTTGAATAACCGCCATCGTCCAGCCGAATTCGATCAGGCTCGAATGTTCGCCACGCTCGATGATCGTTGTACGTGCATTGGTGTCGGCAATGTAATAGCGGTCTTCGCCGCCGCCGCCCTCCACCGTGCACTCGGTACCGAAAATTGCGATCGTGTCGTTGCCGTCGCCAGCGCTGATGCGGTCGTATCCGTTGGCGGAAATCTGGTTGGGCTGGTCATTGCCGGTGATAGTGCTCGTGCCTTTGCGCAAGGTCGCAACGTTTTCAATGGAAATCAGATGGGCGACTTCGAGAGTGTCGTTCGCAGAGTCGGGGCCGCGAAGTGAGACCTTGCCGGTCTGCAGATTGACGTCGTGACCGACGTAACGCGTGTCGGTAATCGGACGGACGCCTTCGAACGCAACCAGGTCGTTGCCCGAGCCGCCATCCAGCACATTGATGTGCGGCGGTCTGGTCGATCGATCCAGTTCCTGATCAGAGACTTCCTGGTAGAACGCATCATTTGTGTCGCCGCCGGTCAGTGCCTTGTGACCTTCGCGGTAGGTGAAGAGGTTGGGCCGCGCCTTGACGCCCACCACGCGGTCGTTGCCATCACCCAGGCGCCAGAACACGCCTTTGCCTTCGCCTTGGCTGCCGCTGACCATGCCCTTGAGGTTGTCAGGTAATCCGACGCTTGCGTCGATTGCATCGTCGCCGCCGACGATCACCGCCTGGCTGTCGAGTCTGAACGGCAACTGCCCGGCGCTTTCGTCCCACTGGTAACGCCATAGTTCGACAGGGCGCAATTCGGCGCGAAACGTGCCATTGACCACATGTGCGATGGAGTCCTTGTAAGCTCCGGCCAGCATGTCTTGCGCCGACAGTTCGAGCTGTTTTTCATAGTCACTGTATAGCCTGGACAGTTTGAAACGGTCCATCACCTCGGTGTCCAGTTCCTTGCCGGTGAAGGTGAACCATCCCGAGCGCAGACGCTCAAGTGTCGTCAGTTCGATGTAGTCGTCGATATCGTCGACGACCCTGGCGGCCTGATAAATCATCGATCCGCCGATGAGCAGCGCAGCGGCCGCGAGGCCGAGCGGGCCGGCAACACTGCCGAAGCCGGCCAGCGCGGCGACCCCCAGCACCAGGCTGATGCCAGCGCTCGCGACACTCAGGGCACCGCTGAAATAATGATCCTGAGCCTCTTTGCCTGATGTCGCGGCGGCGGCGTTGAACGATTTGATCGCGTCGACGATGTCGAACGGCAAGGTAATCGCGCTGGCGAACAGTCCCGCACCACGGCTCATGTATTTGCCGATCGAGGTCAGCGCAAAACCCTTCAGTACATTGCTGCCCTGAGTCAGCATCGCCTGGCCTGTTCTGGTCAGGCCCTGCTCGATGATCAGCGAACCGAGTTCAGCAGCGATGGATCCGCCGTAGTACAGCATTTCCAGCTTTTCGCCCTTGTTTATCGCGTCCGTCAGGGCCATGTAGCCACTGTAGATGCCGAAGGCTTGCATGCCGACTCCTGCGCCGCTCATCAAATAGCTTTTGCTCTTGTTGACCCAGCCCGGCGCGTTTGCAAACGCGTCCGCACGGTGGATTTCCAGCTTTTGCGCAGCCTTGCCCAGCTTGTTGAGACGATCCATGGCGCTGCCGGAAACCAGCGGCGTATCACTGATGAACAGTGGGCCGGCATCCACCGAGCGCTTGCAGGCAATTTCGTAGAACAGCATTGCCGCTATGTCATTGTCGGGAAAATCCACGGCTTTCAAGCGCGACTGTACCTGCGCCGATTCGAAGTTGAGCCCGTCCAGAAATGCCTGATCCACGCTCTTCATGTGGGCATTCTCCGGACTGACAGGTTGACCGCCAACGGTCGCCCCCAGCGCGTGCAGCTCGACCCGACTGATCATGATTTCACCGATCCGTAGCAGGCCCAGATGCTTGTCCAGGGCCTTGAGGGTCTTGCGAAGCGACGGATCAGTGCCAGGCAACTCGCCTGGCGGCTGCGTCTGATTGCGTATATGGGAGGGCGGGGCATGGGGGTTCGCCGAGACGTTGATGGGGGTAACTTCAAGTGCGCGAACGTGGGCGATGTGGGTCGCAGGGACGATGAGTTTCGACACGTATTAATCCTTTAATGGTGTGCATGAGGATGGCGGTCTCCTCTCCGGCGTTGCGTGGGCGCGCCCGGTTCAGGGCCAGACGATGTCGTAGGCAAACTCGTTCTTGTTGCCCGACAGCCTGAGGATTGGCAGTCCTGCCGCTTCCACTTTGTCGATCAGTCGGTCGTATTGGAATTTGTTGGCATGCCCGGCGTGGGTCGCCGCCTCGATGCGCTCAGCGTCCGCGCCGGCCTGTTCCTTGATGTCTGCGACTCTGGCGCCTTTGCTCAGGTCTGTGTTCAGTAACCAGATACGCTCGGCTGGAACTCCGCTGCGGGTGACCGAAATCAGCCCCTCGAAATCGTCGGAGGGAAACCAGGTCGGCGGGTTTTCACGCGCAGCGGAATTGAACGCCATGTTCTCTTCGTGCGGGACGACTTCCAGATTGCGCGTGTCGAGGGCGTACAAGAACATTTCCGTCTGCCGTGTGCGCGAGGACCGATAACCCCGCTCGTGATCCCAGGCGACGGGACTCTCAGGATCAGACCAGTCGGATGAGGAACTGCTTGAATCATCGGCATCGCTTGCGCCGCTGTCTGAGCTGCTGTCACCCGCATCGCGCCCCGGATATTTGTGGGTCTGGCTGTTGAAACGCAGGTATTCGGGGTCGGGGGCGCTGGCATACATCTGGCCCTGCTCGAGACTGAACGTCGCGCTGATCGGCTTGTGCGTGGTGGCGCCGGGTTCGTGATGGTAGCGGGGCAGCATGGTGCCGTCGTTCGCCAGCTCGAACGGCGTGCGCTCGTCACCGCGAAACAGCGCCGGGACGTCCGTGCGATACAGGCAATTGTGTTTGTTACGCAGGTAACCGAGCTGTTTCAACAGTTCCTCGCGGACCTCGGGGGTCAGGACTTGTTCTGCGTCGTACCAGTCGTGGCGGGCATTGCGCTTGAGGTTGAGCTGCTCGACCGCATCTGTGGCCAATTGCTCAAAGCGTTGCGGGTTGGTGATGTCATTCAACAGGCGCTTGTGCGCCAGTGCCCAGGCTGGAATCGCCAGATGGTCGCTCATCTCCTGCTGCAAGCGGGTCAATTGCCTGGGCAGCAGATTGAACGATTGCAGAAAGGCTTCGCGCTCTGCACGGCTCATCTGCGGATGCAGCCAGCGCAGCGAGTCGCGCAGCAGATCGGTTGCCGGATTGTCCGTGGTGGTGGGATGTGCCCACTGTGGGGGCATGCCGGTGGTCTGGGCTTCGGCACGAAAGCGCGCAATGTCCTGCCCCTGCAACCCATATAGCTGCCAGATATCATGATCGGTCCACTGTTTGAGGTGGGTCGGCGACGCCGCGAATCCGCCCAGCGGAGGATCTACCGCAATGAAATTGCCAAATGAATCCCTGAAGGCGAACAGGGGGGTGTCTGTGCGCGCTGCAAAAAGCGGATGCATTTCGTAGTAACCCTGAGCATCCGGCGAACGCCCCGATGGACTGTAACGGCTTTGATTGACGGGCGTTGTCACGGGGGCGAGGCGCGCTCGCTTCGGCGCGGGTTGTTCGGTCAGGCGCCAGGTGGGACTGCCTGCGTTTTTATACAAAAGCGGTCCGGAGGGCACGCGCTCGGTCAGTAACTTGCTGCGCCATGCGCCGGTTTCATCTACACCGACGTGAGTGGTTTGCAAAGCGCCCTGATATTCGACGTCAACGAACTTTCTGCCAACGACCCAGCGAAATCCATCGGTGTCGGCAGGCTTCATTCCACGCAGAAAAGCTTCCGACAACCAGTAATCGTTTATTGAACTGGAATGCTCCGAACGAGAAGCGCCGTGTGCCGGTAACTGAAAGATTTCGATCGCCGGAAGTCTCGGGTTTGCATCGGCGAGGGGGCTGCCGGAAGTTGTTGTGGGCAGCGTCTGGTCGTGACCACCGGTCCTTCTCGATATTTCAACGGCGCTGGCATCGATCAAGGGGCGATGTGGTGCGGGTGCGTGCAGATCAGTTTGATGCGGCGTTGTAACAGGCGTCTTGCGGGGTATCTTTGGGCTCATGAATAACTCGGCAAAAAATGAATTGATAGTGGCGCGGCAGAACTTCAATGCCTGGACCGGATAAATAGTGGTTGTCAGTAAGTGCTCGAGCCAGGCGGATTGAACTAACGGCTTTTCAACTGCAAAAGACTTCGCGACCGTGTTCTGGCTGGACTATGTAACGCTAGTTTGGCGTCGATTGGGAATGCGGAAACGTCGGTTTTATAACCAGGAAAGTTAACCGCAGGAGAGGAAGTTTGCGTAGGTTATCAACGCCGCTCTTGTCGGAATATTCCGAAAGAGCGACGTATAAAACATGTGGCTTGTAAGTTGTCTGTATCAGTAGGCGTATCGCAACAATGTATGTGGCAAGTGGCGCAGTACGAAGAAGCCGAACAGAGCAACCATTGATGGCAGGATCAACCACCAGATCTTGAACGGCATCGCGTCAAGGGACGTCTGCCGTTGGCTCAACCACAGCACCGCAGCACACACGCAACTGGCAAGCATTGCACCGGCCAATATGTCGGTTGGCCAGTGCGCGCCGAGATAGACCCGTGACAAGGCAATGGAGAGTGCCGGGATGCAGGCAATCAGCAGCCATGTCAGGCGCATGCGCGGCGGCTGACCGCGCCCGGCCAGCACGCCCAGCGTCAGGAACAGGGCGAATGCGCCAGAAGCATGGCCGCTGGGCATGCTGTAGGTGGTCAATGGATCGCTGAGTACTTCCGGGCGCACTCGAGCAAAAAAATACTTGGTTCCGGTATTGGCCATAGCGGTGATCAACATGGTGGCGCCAGCGAATATCGCCTGGCGCCACTGCTTGCACAACAACAGCAGAATGACGAGCAGGGCGCTGAACAGCAGCATGTTGCGGAATTCGCCGATCAGGGTCAGCGTCACGGCGATTTCGTCCAGCGCTGGCTGCCGATGTTCCTGGACCAGAGTCATCACACCGTTGTCGAGCGCGGTGAGGTATGGATAGCCGATGAACAGACCGATCAGGATCAACAGGCTCATGCCGCCGATCCAGATCGTCGCGCGACGATGGCGGCGCACGCTGCTGTTGACGCTCAGGCCGACCATCACCGCGATGCTGGTCGCGACAATCCCGGCTTCGAGCCAGAAACCTTCAGGCAATGGCAGGCGGAACGCTGCGCCCGTGGCCCAGCCCGGCAACAGATAAGCCAGGCTCCAGCCAGCAGCGGCCAGCAGGCTGACGGCGAAGAAACGCGGGAAGGGCATGTCGCACATCCCGGCGACCATCGGCAGCATGGGCCGCAACGGGCCGATGAAACGCCCGACCAGCAGGCTGGCGATGCCATAACGCTGGAAGTACGACTCGGCGCCGGCCATCCATTCCGGATGATGGCGCAGGCCCGGCAGGCGGCGGATGTTCTGATGGAAATGGCGGCCGAGGAAGTAGGAAATCAGATCGCCAAGAATGCCACCAAGAAAGCCCAGCAGCAGCGTTTCGCTCAATGACAGCGCGCCGCTGCCGGCCAGCACCGCCACGGCAAACAGCAACACCGTGCCCGGCACGATCAGCCCGGCAATCGCCAGACATTCCACGCACGCCACGATGAACACCGCTGCGGCCAGCCACTGCGGATTGGCGCCGAGCCATCCGGTGATGCTATCGAGCCATGGGCCCATACAGAAAAACTCCATTCATTCTTTAAGTAATTGTTACGCGGTTGACTGCTGACCTGTGGGAGCGAGCCTGCTCGCGAATACGCTGTGTCAGACGATACAAGCGTTGGCTGGCACGACCCCTTCGCGAGCAGGCTCGCTCCCACAGGGGGGCATCATTCATTGACGGATGCGGCGTCGGTTACGGGAAGCAAAATGTAATCCCGGCCTTCGACCTGACCCCGTCGCAGCGGGTTCCGCGTACACCATTGCGCATACGCGGCGTCAACGAAGCGGTACATCAAGTGTTCATCACGGCCCAGCGGAATGCCCAGCCGGGTGGTTTGAATAATCTGCGAGGGCGGCGGCCCGGTGTCTTCGACCAGCAACAACTCATGGTCGAAACGCTTGGCATCCCACATCGGTACTTTCAAACCCAATGCCTTGCACAACAACGTCTGCCCGGCGCAGAGCTTCTGTGTCGGACGCGGTCGGCCCTGGGCATCGGGATTGTTCAGCAGCATCTGCGCCAGACTCGCCGGACCGCTCACTTCATCGACCCACGGATAGGCGGATTTGATCAGCACGGCGTTGCCCGGTCCCTGCGCACTGAAGTTCAGCGAATCACCACCGCGTGCGTAATACATATAGATGTGGCCGCCATCCAGAAACAAAGCCTTACGCTTTTCTGTATAGCCGAGCGAGGCGTGGCTGCCTTTTTCCGCGCAGTAATAGGCTTCGGTTTCGATGATTCGCGCACTCAGCCACAGGTCGCCGACGCGATGGCGGATGACTTTGCCGAGCAGCGCCTGCGCCAGAATCTGGGCGTCGCGGTCGAAAAAACTGTCCGGCAGACCCACGGGCAGGCGCGCGGACTCGGGGCAAAGGGGCACGTTGGTCATGATGGGCAAGGTTTATCCAGGCTCAAGAGGTCGTGATGATAACAACGCTGAGCTTAATTACGTCTGAACGACGGCCAAACGCAGCTCATTTCGACCATCCGCCCGTCACCGCTGTTAGTCCCGGGACGCGACAGCTATAATCTGCCGCTTTCCTCTTTGCCAAGACCCCAGCAGACCATGACTGAGTCCGTTCTTGACTACATGACCCGATTGGGTCGCGCCGCCCGCGCTGCCTCCAAGGTCATCGGTCGCGCCAGCACCGCGCAGAAAAACCGCGCCTTGCAGGCTGCCGCCAATGCTCTGGATGCTGCACGCGCCGAGCTGGCCGCTGCCAATGAGCTGGATCTGGCTGCCGGTCGCGCCAGCGGTCTGGAGCCGGCGCTGCTGGAACGTCTGGAACTGACCCCGGCACGCATCGACGGCATGATCGTCGGCTTGCGCCAGGTCGCTGCACTGGCGGATCCGGTCGGCGCGATCCGCGACATGAGCTTCCGTCCGTCGGGCATTCAGGTCGGCAAGATGCGCGTGCCGCTGGGCGTGATCGGGATCATCTACGAATCCCGTCCGAACGTGACCATCGATGCCGCCAGCCTGTGCCTGAAGTCCGGCAACGCGACCATCCTGCGCGGCGGCTCCGAGGCGATTCATTCCAATCGCGCGATTGCCGCGTGCATTCAGCGTGGTCTGGCCGAAGCCGAACTGCCCGCCGCTGTGGTGCAAGTGGTCGAAACCACCGACCGTGCCGCCGTCGGCGCGCTGATCAGCATGCCGGAATACGTCGACGTCATCGTGCCCCGTGGTGGCCGTGGCCTGATCGAACGCATCAGCCGCGATGCCCGCGTGCCGGTGATCAAGCATCTGGACGGCATCTGCCACGTTTACGTCAGCGAACACGCCGATCTGGCCAAAGCCCAGCGCATCGCCTTCAACGCCAAGACCTATCGTTATGGTATCTGCGGCGCGATGGAGACCCTGCTGGTCGATCAGGCTGTTGCCAGGGATTTCCTGCCGTCGATGGCCGCGCAGTTCCGCGAAAAAGGCGTTGAGCTGCGCGGTTGCGAGCGCACCCGGGCGATCATCGAAGCGGTCGCGGCCAGCGAAGACGACTGGCACACCGAGTACCTGGCGCCGATTCTGTCGATCCGCGTGGTCGACGGTCTGGAGCAGGCGATCGAACACATCAACCATTACGGCTCCCATCACACCGACTCGATCGTCAGCGAAAACCTCGCTGACACCCGCCGGTTCGTGGCGGAAGTCGACTCGGCCTCGGTGATGATCAACACGCCGACCTGCTTTGCCGATGGATTTGAATACGGATTGGGTGCCGAGATCGGCATTTCTACTGATAAGCTGCACGCCCGCGGCCCGGTCGGGCTCGAGGGGCTGACCTGCGAGAAGTACATCGTGGTCGGCGATGGCCAGTTGCGCGGCCAGGCGACGGTCTGACTTGACCGACCTCGACCTGACAGCGCCGCACACCGGCAGCGAGTCGCGCCCACAACGCATTGGCGTGCTGGGCGGTACGTTCGACCCGGTGCATATCGGCCATTTGCGTGGCGCGCTGGAAGTTGTCGAAGCGCTGGCGCTGGACGAGTTGCGCCTGATGCCGAACGCGCGCCCGCCACATCGCGGGACACCGCAGGTGTCGGCGCAGGATCGGCTGGCGATGGTCGAGTGCGCGGTGGCCGGATTGCCGCCGCTGGTGGTGGACGCCCGCGAATTGCAGCGGGACAAACCGTCCTGGACCATCGATACCCTGGAGTCGCTGCGCGCAGAGATGCCCGCCGAGACCCAGGTTTTTCTGCTTTTGGGCTGGGACGCATTTTGCGGCCTGCCCACTTGGCACCGCTGGGAAGAGTTGCTCCAGCATTGCCACATCCTGGTGCTACAGCGCCCGGACGCCGACAGCGAACCGCCGGATGCCTTGCGCAACCTGCTGGCAGCGCGTTCGGTGAGCGACCCGCTGGCCCTGAAAGGGCCGAGCGGACAGATTGCATTCGTCTGGCAGACACCGCTCGCGGTTTCCGCCACCCAGATCCGTCAACTGCTGGCCAGCGGTAAGTCGGTACGTTTCCTGGTGCCCGACGCGGTCCTGGCCTACATCGATGCGCACGGTCTGTACCGTGCGTCGAACTGAACAAGGCGTGCTTCACCGATACGGATCACCGTATCCCCAAGCCGCCGAATACATGAGCAAAACGAGTTACATATGACTGATAAAGATCTACCGAAAGTAAAGCGCAAAGGCACGTTCAAGAGCGCACCACTGCCGGAAGCCGTCAACACCAACGAGCCGCTCAAGGGCGACGAACTGGTCAAGATTGCCGTCGCTGCGCTGGAAGACGTCAAGGCCCAGGACATCCAGATCATCGATGTGCGCGACAAGCAGAGCATCACTGACTACATGATCATCGCCACCGGTACCTCCAATCGCCAGATCAACGCGATGCTGGACAAGGTCCGTGAGGAAGTGAAAAAGCAGGGCGCCAAGCCGCTGGGCGAAGAAGGCAAGGGCGACAGCGACTGGGTTCTGCTCGACCTCGATCTGGTGATCGTGCACATGATGACTGCCTCGGCGCGTCAGTTCTACGACCTGGAGCGCCTGTGGGCCGGTGCCGAGCAAAGCCGTGCGGCCGATGCCAAGCACCACAGCCCGGAAAACACCCACGAGCATTTCACCAAGCTCAACAAAGACCAGTTCTAAGGGATCGCTGTGCGACTGCGCCTGATCGCCGTCGGTTCACGCATGCCCAAGTGGGTGGAAGAAGGCTGGCATGAATATGCCAAGCGTCTTCCGTCCGAGCTGGCGCTGGAACTGGTGGAAATTCCGCTCAACACCCGTGGCAAGAATGCCGACGTGGCCCGTTTCATCCGCCAGGAAGGCGAAGCCATGCTGGCCAAGGTCGGGCACAACGAGCGGATCGTCACGCTGGAGGTTCACGGCAAGCCGTGGAGCACCGAGCAACTGGCGGTCGAACTCGATCGCTGGCGCCTGGATTCGCGCACGGTCAACTTCATGGTCGGCGGCCCGGAAGGGCTGGCACCGGAAGTCTGTGCCCGCGCTGACCAGCGCTGGTCGTTGTCGCCGCTGACCTTGCCGCACCCACTGGTGCGGATCCTGATCGGCGAACAGTTGTACCGTGCCTGGACCGTGTTGTCCGGCCACCCTTACCACAAGTAAGCCTGCCCTCATGTCTCAGCCGATCCGCATCAAGGACCACGAAAAGGACGCCCGTCTGGTGCGCAGCCGTGTCGTGTTCGGTGCGATCGTGATCGTGGCGCTGATCTGTGTGTTGATCGCGCGTCTGTATTACCTGCAGGTCATCCAGTACGAGTACCACTCGACCCTCTCGGAAAACAACCGCGTCCATGTGCAGCCGATTCCGCCGACGCGCGGGCTGATTTTCGACCGCAACGGCGTAGTCGTGGCCGACAACCGGCCGAGCTTCAGCCTGAGCATGACCCGCGAGCGCTCCGGCGACTGGCAGCAGGTGCTCGACGTCATCGTCGAGGTGCTGGAGCTGACGCCCGAGGACCGGGTGATCTTCGAGAAACGCATGCGTCAGGGGCGCCGCCCGTTCGAGCCGGTGCCGATCCTGTTCGAGCTGACCGAAGAGCAGATCGCCCGCATCGCGGTGAACCAGTTCCGCCTGCCCGGGGTGGAAGTGGTCGCGCAACTGGTCCGGCATTACCCGCAGGGCGCGCACTTTGCGCATTCGGTGGGCTACATGGGGCGGATCAACGAGAAAGAGCTGAAGTCGCTGGATCCGGTCAACTACAGCGGCACCCACCACATCGGCAAGACCGGCATCGAGCGGTTCTACGAGCCGGAATTGCACGGTCAGGTCGGTTACGAGGAAGTCGAGACCAACGCCCGTGGCCGCGTGTTGCGGGTGCTCAAGCGCACCGATCCGATTCCCGGCAAGGACATCGTCCTGAGTCTCGACATCAAGTTGCAGGAAGCCGCCGAGGCCGCGCTGGGCGGGCGACGTGGCGCGGTGGTGGCGCTCGATCCCAAGACCGGCGAAGTGTTGGCGATGGTCAGTCAGCCGAGTTTCGACCCGAACCTGTTCGTCACCGGGATCAGCTTCAAGGCCTACGCCGAGTTGCGCGACTCCATCGACCGGCCGCTGTTCAACCGCGTGCTTCGTGGTCTGTACCCGCCGGGCTCGACGATCAAACCGGCGGTAGCGATTGCCGGTCTTGACGCCGGCGTGGTCACGGCTTCGAGCCGGGTGTTCGACCCGGGCTATTACATGCTGCCCAACTACGACCACAAGTACCGCAACTGGAACCGTACCGGTGACGGCTTCGTCGATCTCGACACGGCTATCATGCGGTCCAACGACACCTACTTCTATGACCTGGCGCACAAGCTCGGCATCGATCGGCTGTCGACCTACATGAACAAGTTCGGCATCGGTCAGAAGGTCTCGCTGGACATGTTCGAAGAGTCCCCGGGCCTGATGCCGTCCCGCGAATGGAAACGCGCAACGCGCAAACAGGCGTGGTTCCCCGGCGAAACCCTGATTCTCGGGATCGGCCAGGGCTACATGCAGTCGACGCCACTGCAACTGGCCCAGGCCACGGCGCTGGTGGCCAACAAAGGCATCTGGAACCGTCCGCACCTGGCCAAGTCCCTCGACGGGGTGAAACCGGTGGATGAAAACCCGATGCCGAATATCGTCCTGCGCGACCCGTCCGACTGGAACAAGGTCAACCACGGCATGCAGCAGGTGATGCACGGTGCCCGTGGCACCGCGCGCAAAGCGGCGATCGGCGCGCAATACCGCATCGCCGGCAAGTCCGGTACCGCGCAGGTGGTGGCGATCAAGCAGGGCGAGAAATACGACCGCTCCAAGGTCCAGGAACGCCACCGCGACCACGCCCTGTTCGTCGGCTTCGCCCCGGCCGATGATCCGAAAATCGTCGTGTCGGTGATGGTCGAGAACGGTGAGTCCGGTTCCGGCGTTGCGGCGCCAGTGGTGCGCCAGGTCATGGACGCCTGGTTGCTCGACCAGGACGGCCACCTGAAAGCCGAGTACGCCAGCCCAATCACTGCGGAGGCCCCGGCCCGTGATGAATAATTTCGATCGCATGCTCTCCAGCGAGGATGTGATGCGTCGCCGCGCGACGTTGCTGCAAAGACTGCATATCGATGGTCCGCTGTTGATCCTGTTGCTGATCCTCGCCGCCGGCAGCCTGTTCGTGCTGTATTCGGCCAGCGGCAAGAGCTGGGATCTGCTCGGCAAGCAGGCCACATCCTTCGGTATCGGTCTGGTGGCGATGATCGTCATCGCCCAGTTCGAACCGCGTTTCATGGCCCGTTGGGTGCCGCTCGGTTACGTGATCGGCGTGGTCTTGCTGATTGTCGTCGACATCATGGGCCACAACGCCATGGGCGCCACGCGCTGGATCAACATCCCCGGGGTGATCCGCTTCCAGCCCTCGGAATTCATGAAGATCCTGATGCCGGCAACCATCGCCTGGTATCTGTCCAAACGCACCTTGCCGCCGCAGCTCAAGCACGTCGGCATCAGCCTGATGCTGATTGGCGTGCCGTTCATTCTGATCGTGCGCCAGCCGGATCTGGGGACTTCGCTGCTGATTCTCGCCGGTGGCGCCTTCGTGCTGTTCATGGGTGGCCTGCGCTGGCGCTGGATTCTCAGCGTGCTGGCGGCGGCGGTGCCGGTGTCGGTGGCGATGTGGTTCTTCGTCATGCACGACTATCAGAAGCAACGGGTCCTGACTTTCCTCGACCCGGAAAGCGATCCGCTCGGTACCGGCTGGAACATCATCCAGTCCAAAGCCGCGATCGGTTCCGGCGGCGTCTTCGGCAAAGGCTGGCTGCTCGGCACCCAGTCGCACCTGGACTTTCTCCCGGAAAGCCACACCGACTTCATCATTGCCGTACTCGGTGAAGAGTTCGGCCTGGTGGGGATTTGCGCGCTGCTGCTGATCTATCTGTTGTTGATCGGTCGCGGGCTGGTGATCACCGCGCAGGCGCAAACGCTGTTCGGCAAATTGCTCGCCGGCGCGTTGACCATGACTTTTTTTGTTTACGTTTTCGTCAACATCGGTATGGTCAGTGGCCTGTTGCCGGTCGTGGGGGTGCCGTTGCCGTTCATTAGCTACGGAGGAACTTCGCTGGTGACGCTGCTGTCAGCGTTTGGGGTTTTGATGTCGATCCATACCCATCGCAAGTGGATCGCACAGGTTTGAATAAGGTGAAGAGTGCAATGCAAGTAATGCGTGGCTGGGCGACTCGATGCGCGCCAGTGGTAGGCCTGATGGGCCTCCTGGGCAGCATGCAGGAAGCGCTGGCCGGCGACTATGAAGGCTCGCCGCAGGTGGCCGAGTTCGTCGGCGAAATGACCCGCGACTACGGTTTCGCCGGTGAACAACTGATGGGTGTGTTCCGCGAGGCGCAACGCAAGCAGTCGATTCTCGACGCCATCTCCAGACCCGCCGAACGGGTCAAGCAGTGGAATGAATATCGCCCGATGTTCATCACTGACGCGCGCATCGCCCGGGGTGTCGACTTCTGGCGTCAGCACGAGGCGACCCTGGCCCGTGCCGAGCAGGAATACGGCGTGCCGGCACAAGTGATCGTGTCGATCATCGGCGTCGAGACCTTTTTCGGACGTAATACCGGTAATTTCCGCGTGATCGATGCGTTGTCGACCCTCGGCTTCGACTATCCTCCCCGTGCCGAATTTTTCCGCAAGGAATTGCGTGAGTTCCTCCTGCTGGCCCGTGAAGAGCAGGTCGACCCGCTGACCCTGAAAGGCTCGTACGCAGGGGCCATGGGCCTGCCGCAGTTCATGCCGAGCAGCTTTCGCGCCTACGCGGTGGACTTCGACGGTGATGGCCACATCAATATCTGGAACAACCCGGACGATGCCATTGGCAGCGTCGCCAGTTACTTCAAGCGTCACGGCTGGGTCGCCGGCGAGCCGGTGGTCAGCCGCGCCGATGTACGCGGCGAGCAGGCCGATGAAGGCCTGACCACTGGTATCGAACCAGTGAAGACGGTCGCAGAGTTGCGGGCGCTGGGCTGGTCAAGTCATGATGCGCTGCGCGATGATATGCCGGTTACCGCATTTCGCCTCGAAGGCGACAACGGCCCTGAATACTGGATGGGCCTGCAGAATTTCTACGCGATCACGCGTTATAACCGCAGCGTGATGTACGCCATGGCCGTACATCAACTGTCTGAACAGCTGGTACAAGCACGGGGCGTCAAGTAATGCAGGCATTGCCTAACAATAAACCCCTGAAGCTGGTGGCTTTCGCTGCGTTGGCAGTCCTGGTCGCCAGTTGCACGACCAGCCGTACGCCGACGCAGAAAACCCCGTCCACCGCTGTCCGCGCCCAGCCAGGCCTGGACATCAACCGCGCGCACAAAGACGGCGCGCCGTGGTGGGATGTCGATGTTTCGCGCATCCCGGATGCGACACCGACCCTGCACACCGGCCCGTACAAGGCCAATCCTTACACCGTGCTGGGCAAGACCTATTTTCCGTTGCAGGAATCCAAGACCTACGTGGCTTCGGGCACGGCGTCCTGGTACGGCACCAAGTTCCATGGCCAGAACACCGCCAACGGCGAAGTGTATGACCTGTACGGCATGAGTGCCGCGCACAAGACCTTGCCGCTGCCAAGTTACGTCCGGGTGACCAACCTGGACAACAACAAGACCGTGATCCTGCGCGTCAACGACCGTGGGCCGTTCTACTCCGATCGAATCATTGACTTGTCTTATGCTGCGGCGAAGAAACTCGGCTATGCCGAAACCGGCACCGCGCGGGTCAAGGTCGAAGGCATCGATCCGCAGCAGTGGTGGGCGGCCAAGGGCCGTCCGGCGCCGCTGATGCTCAATGAGCCGCAAGTGGCGCAGAATAGCGCGCCAGTGATTACGGCTTCGGCCGGCACCGTCGAGCAATGGACGCCGCCGCCGCAGCAACACGCCGCGGCCGTGGTGCCCGTGCAGATCGATGCAAAAAAAAACGCTTCTGCACCAGCGTCTGGCCAGTATCTGCAGGTGGGCGCGTTCGCCAACCCGGACGCTGCCGAACTGCTGAGGTCGAAGCTCAGCGGGATGGTGAGCGCGCCGGTGTTCATCAGCTCGATCGTGCGCAATCAGCAGACCCTGCACCGGGTACGCCTGGGGCCGATCGGCTCGCCGGGTGAGATCGCCCAGGTGCAGAACAGTGTGCGTCTGGCCAATCTGGGTTCGCCCAGCGTGGTCACCGAGTAACACGTAGACCTTGATTGACGGTTCACTCGCGGTATTCGGGGGGTGAACCAGGTTGTTGGCTCGTCGAAGAACAAAAGCCCGGCAAGGGTGACTGGAGTGAGCAACTGAACACGCGATGGCCCGTTAGAAGGCTGTCTGAATAAGTTTTGCCTTCGGGCAAGTTTCCATTAGCGATTTCGAGAGACGGATGAACATCACCACCTTTGCCAAACGCCTGTGTCTGCTAGTCCCGCTGCTCCTCTCGCCAGCCGCATTCGCGGCCGAGATGATGCCGTCGCCACCACAACTGGCCGCCAAGGCCTATGTTCTGATGGATGCCAGCAGCGGCAACGTGCTGGTCGAGAACAACGGCGACCAGCGTCTGCCACCGGCCAGCCTGACCAAGCTGATGACCGCCTACATCGCGACCCTGGAAATCCGTCGCGGCCAGATCGGTGAAAACGATCCGGTGACCGTCAGCGAAAACGCCTGGCGCACCGGCGGTTCGCGGATGTTCATCAAGGTCGGTTCGCAGGTCACTGTCAGCGACCTGCTGCACGGCATCATCATCCAGTCGGGTAACGACGCCAGCGTCGCCCTGGCCGAGCACATCGCCGGCAGCGAAGACGCCTTCGCCGATCTGATGAACAAGACCGTCACCGAACTGGGCATGACCAATACCCACTTCATGAACCCGACCGGTCTGCCAAACCCTGAGCACTACTCGTCGGCGCACGACATGGCGATTCTGGCCCGTGCGATCATCCACGAAGACCCGGCTCACTATGCGATCTACTCGCAGAAAGAGTTCTTCTGGAACGGCATCAAGCAGCCTAACCGCAACCTGCTGCTGTGGCGCGACAAGACCGTTGACGGTCTGAAAACCGGCCACACCGATGAAGCCGGCTACTGCATGGTGTCCTCGGCGGTACGTGACGGCCAGCGTCTGATCGCCGTGGTGTTCGGCACCAACAGCGAAGTGGCCCGCGCGGCTGAAACCCAAAAGCTGCTGACCTACGGTTTCCGCTTCTTCGAAACCCAGACCTTCTACCAGAAGGGCACCGAACTGGCGCAGGCGCCGGTATGGAAAGGCACCACCAGCCAGGTCAAGGCCGGCCTGGCGCAAGACCTGACCATGACCCTGCCGAAAGGCCAGCTGAAAAAGCTCGCTGCCAGCATGACCATGAACCCGCAACTGGTCGCACCAATCGCCAAGGGCGACGTGATCGGTAAAGTCGAAGTCAAACTGGAAGACAAGGTAGTGCACAGCGCCGACCTGATCGCTCTGGACGGCGTCGAGGAGGGTGGTATCTTCCGCCGCATGTGGGATAGCATCCGTCTATTCTTCTACGGCTTGTTCAACTGATTTTGTGTTGACCTGCATGGCCCCGCCCCGATCCGGTGCGGGGCCATGTGCGTTACCACGGCTTGCACTCTAGAGGCCGTTACGCCATGACCGATACCGAAGTAAAGGCGCCAAAGATCGAATTTCCCCAGACCGATTATCCGATCAAGGTGATCAGTGATACGGGTGTTGGCAACAAGGACAAGATCATTGCGATCGTCCTGAAACACGCGACCATCAATGATGAGCGCATCGACGAGCGTCAAAGCAGCAACGGCAAATACACCACCATCCAGTTGCACATCGTCGCCACCGACCAGGATCAGCTGTACAACATCAACAGCGAACTGCGGGCTTCCGGCATCGTGCACATGGTGTTGTGATGCACGGCACGCTGGGCTTTCGCGAGCTGGGCCAGATGGCTTACGAGCCGGTCTGGCATGCCATGCAGCGCTTTACCAACGAACGCGGCAATACTGCCGCCGACGAAATCTGGCTCGTCGAACACCCGCCGGTGTTCACCCAGGGCCAGGCTGGCAAGGCCGAACACCTGTTGCTGCCGGGAGATATTCCGGTGGTGCAGGTCGATCGTGGCGGCCAAGTGACTTATCATGGCCCCGGGCAACTGGTGGCCTATCTGTTACTGGATGTGCGCAAGCTGGGTTTCGGCGTGCGTGATCTGGTCAGCCGCATGGAAGCCTGCCTGATCGAACTGCTGGCCAGCTACGGCGTCACCGCCGCCGCCAAGCCAGATGCTCCCGGCGTATACGTCGATGGAGCGAAAATCGCTTCTCTGGGTTTGCGCATTCGCCACGGTTGTTCCTTTCATGGCCTGGCCCTGAACGTGGATATGAACCTGGAACCGTTTCGACGGATTAATCCCTGCGGCTACGCCGGGCTGGCGATGACCCAGCTGAGCGATCACGCAGGATCGATTGAATTTGCCGAGGTAAGTGCCCGGCTGCGCGCGCAGCTCGTCAAACACCTCGACTATGCTGAGCAGACGACCCTCACGGGCGGAATCGACTGATATGACTACTGATGCAGTGCAAACCATGATCCCGACGCTCGACGTGACCGAGCGCCCGGCCCCGCGTCCCAAGGTTGAAGCCGGCGTCAAGCTGCGCGGCGCCGAGAAGGTTGCACGCATCCCGGTCAAGATCATCCCGACCACCGAACTGCCGAAGAAACCCGACTGGATTCGCGTGCGCATCCCGGTTTCGCCGGAAGTCGACCGCATCAAGAGCCTGCTGCGCAAGCACAAGCTGCACAGCGTCTGCGAAGAAGCGTCCTGCCCGAACCTCGGCGAATGCTTCTCCGGCGGCACCGCGACCTTCATGATCATGGGCGACATCTGCACCCGTCGCTGCCCGTTCTGCGACGTTGGCCACGGTCGTCCGAAGCCTCTGGACGTCAACGAGCCGGAAAGCCTGGCCATCGCCATCGCCGACCTCAAGCTCAAATACGTGGTGATCACTTCGGTGGACCGCGATGACCTGCGTGACGGCGGTGCCCAGCACTTTGCCGACTGCATCCGCGAGATCCGCAAACTGTCGCCGAACGTGCAGCTCGAGACCCTGGTCCCGGACTACCGTGGCCGCATGGACATCGCCCTGGAAATCACCGCTGCCGAGCCGCCGGATGTGTTCAACCACAACCTGGAAACCGTGCCGCGCCTGTACAAGGCTGCGCGTCCGGGCTCGGATTACCAGTGGTCGCTGACCCTGCTGCAACGCTTCAAGCAGATGATGCCGCACATTCCGACCAAGTCCGGCCTGATGCTGGGTCTGGGCGAGACCGACGAGGAAGTCATCGAAGTCATGAAGCGCATGCGCGAACACGACATCGACATGCTGACCCTCGGTCAATACCTGCAACCGTCGCGCAGTCACTTGCCGGTGCAGCGTTTCGTGCACCCGGACACCTTCGCCTGGTTCGCCGAAGAAGGTTACAAGATGGGCTTCAAGAACGTCGCTTCGGGCCCGCTGGTACGTTCCTCGTACCACGCCGACGAGCAGGCGAAGCTGGTCAAGGCCGAGCTGCTGGGTTCCTGATTCACTGCTGATGTAAAAATGCCCGCCGAGGACGGTTCCTCGGCGGGCATTTTTTTGCCTGAGACAAGGGGCTTTTGTTTGTCTCTTCAGCTGACTACTGTGTGTGCATGACTTTACCGCTGGAGCCCATGGATGACCGTTCGACCGAGCCATACCCTGATTGCCCACCGAGCCGTACCGGCGCTGCCCTCCGAAGGGACGATCGGCGTCATCGCGCCTGCCGGTCCCGGCGCCCTCGACACTGAAAAAGCGCTTCAGTGGATGCGCGCGCGTGGCTATGAGCTGAAGGTGTTTCCGGGTGTCTATGAGAAGGACGGCTATCTGGCTGGCAGTGACGACGTACGCCTGCGCGATCTGCACGCGGCGTTCGCTGACCCCGACGTCGACGCGATCATTTGTCTGCGCGGTGGCTACGGTACGCCGCGTCTGCTCGACCGAATCGATTACGACCTGCTCAGCCGGCATGCCAAGCCGTTTGTCGGCTATAGCGACATCACTGCGCTGCACCTGGCCATCAGTCGCTACGCCGGGTTTGTGACCTTTCATGGCCCGCTGCTCAACGCCGACCTGCTAGGCGACAAAGAGCCGCCGACCGTCACCTCATTCTTCGCCATGCTGCGCGGGCAATTGAAAGCAGGCAGTGTGCTCAGCCACCCCGCGGCGTATCCGTTATCAACCGTCGAACCGGGCATCGCTCACGGGCGGTTGCTTGGCGGCAATCTGGCGATGATCGCTGCAACTCTCGGCACGCCCTACGAGATTGATGTCGAAGGGGTGATCCTGTTTATCGAAGACATCAACGAGCCTCTGTATCGCATTGATCGCCTGCTGACCCAGATGCGTCTGGCCGGCAAATTGGCCAGGCTGCGCGGTGTGCTGGTGGGTGATATCGCCGGGGTGGAGGTCGACGCGCTGAATCGGCTGCTCAAGCAAACCTTTGAGCCGTTACGGATTCCGGTGTTGTCGGGTTGGCGCAGTGGCCATTGCGACCCGAACCTGACGCTGCCGTTGGGCGCGCTGGTGCGCCTGGATGCGGGGAAGCAGGAGTTGCTGCTGGAGCAGGATGTGGTGATCAAGGCTGAAACGGTTATTGCCTGACAGTCAGTCTTCGCGAGCAGGCTCGCTCCCACATTGGAATACGGTCAACTGTGGGAGCGAGCCTGCTCGCGAAAGCGATATCCGCCATACGGCGGTCTTTCTATTGGTTGCGCAGGCTCTCAAGCAACTTGTGCGTCGGATACCCATCCGCCGGCCAGCCCAGCGCCTGCTGGGCACTGCGAATGGCCTTGCGGGTATTGGCGCCGATAATCCCGTCCGCTGTGCCGGCGTCATAATTACGCGCGCTCAATAGCGTCTGCAATTCGATGCGCTCGGTGCGGCTCAGCGGCAGATCATCTTTCGGCCAGCTGCCATTGATCAGGCCCGCGCCCTCGAAGCGCTCGGACAACAGACTCACCGCCAGCGCATACGACGAAGAATTGTTGTACTTGAGAATCGCGCGGAAGTTATCGAGGATCAGAAACGCCGGGCCGCGATAACCGGCCGGCAACAGCAGGGCGGCGGACAGTTGCTCGGAACCGGCTGGCACCTGCGCACCATTGGGCAGGCTCACGCCCAGTTGCCGCCATTCGGCGACGCTTTTGCGAATCGTGCCATCCGCCAGGGTGTAGTTGAAGCCGCT
Source organism: Pseudomonas triticicola (assembly GCF_019145375.1). Classification (NCBI taxonomy): domain Bacteria; kingdom Pseudomonadati; phylum Pseudomonadota; class Gammaproteobacteria; order Pseudomonadales; family Pseudomonadaceae; genus Pseudomonas; species Pseudomonas triticicola. Next base: position 330,618 of record NZ_JAHSTX010000002.1, read on the forward strand.
CGGCAATTGCACTTCAAAACCCCACGGCTGGCCACGTTGCCAGCCCGAGCTTTGCAGGTAATGCGCGGTCGAGGCCAGGGCATCGGCCGGGCTGCCCCAGATGTCGCGGCGGCCGTCACCGTCAAAATCCACGGCGTGGGTGTTGTAAGTGGTCGGAATGAACTGGGTCTGGCCCATCGCGCCGGCCCAGGAGCCGAGCATTTTCTCCGGCGTGATATCGCCCTGCTGCAGAATCTGCAGGGCGGCGATCAACTGCGCGTGAGCAAAGCCCGGGCGACGGCCTTCGTAGGCGAGGGTGGCCAGCGAGTTGATGACCGACTTGCTGCCCTGGAACTGGCCGAAATTGCTTTCCATGCCCCACACCGACACCAGCGCCTGGCGATCCACGCCATAACGCTGCTCAATGCTTTGCAGAATATCGGCGTACTGATTGATCAGCGCCTGACCCTTGCGCACACGCAACGGCGACAACGCGCCGTCGAGGTATTCCCACACCGGACGGGAAAACTCCGGCTGGCTGCGATCGGCGCGGATCACGCTGGCGTCGAAGCTGACATTGGCAAATGCCTGATCGAACAGCTCGGGGCGAATCCCGGCGGCTAGGGCATCTTTGCGGAAACCGGCCTGCCATTCGGCGAAGGTCTGGGTCGGTTGAATATCGAGCGGATCGGCGGACGGCACTACCGGCGGAATAATCGCTGGGGCCGTGGTAACCGGGGCGGCTTGAAGTGGTTGTGCATCGGCGGCGGTGGGTTTTTCCGCGCAGGCGACAAGCAGAATGAAGCTGGAGGCAGCGATCAATTGGCGCACGGGCCAACGACGGGAAAGACTTGGGGGCATGCACAGTTCCAGGGGAAACGAATCAGGTGCAGACCTTAACATGAGCGGGGGGTGGTGCGCTTCAGGCAGCCAGAAAGTAAAAAGCCTCCCGGTTGTCAGACCGGAAGGCTTCGCGGCGGTAGCTGCCTTTGCCCTTGGCTGGTCGTTCCTGGCGGCTGCGGAACAAGGGCTGGGCGACGATGGATTTGGCCTTGTTGGGGCCATGCTTTGCTGGCTTCTTGCTCATGAGGGTTCTCTCGGTGTGGTGGTTTTGCGCCGGGAATAATCTGCCGATGTAGCGCATCTGTCCAGTAGCTCATGCGTAGGAATATTCTGGCGCTTTCGCGAGCAGGCTCGCTCCCACATGGGTACGCGGTCACCTGTGGGAGCGAGCCTGCTCGCGAATGGACGCTGCGCGGTCGACTGCCTTATTCGGCAGGCAAAGACAATCGCTGGCCAGCCATCAACAACGCCAGACGACTCAAGCTCATCCACGGCGAACCCGCCGCCTGGCCCTTGATCTGCGCGTCGATACGCTGCGCTTCGAGCAACAACTGCGCCCAGCGTTGCGCCGAGTAGCGTTGCAGCGCCTTGCTCATCAGCGGCTTGCGCTTGTCCCAGACTGGCGGTTTCGACTGGCTGAAGCACTTGTCCAGTGGTGTGCCCTGGCTGTATTGCAGGGAGATGTTGGCCAGCAGGCGCAACTCCCGCGCCAGTGCCCAGAGGATCACCGGCGGCTCGACGCCTTCGCCGCGCAGACCCTCAAGCATGCGCAACGCGTGGGCCGGTTCGCCGTTGAGCACCGCGTCGGTCAGGCCGAACACGTCGAACCGCGCACTGTCGGCCACGGCGGCCTGCACGGTTTCGACGGTGATCTGCCCGCCTTCGGCCATCAGTTTAAGCTTTTCGATTTCCTGGGCGGCGGCGAGCAGGTTGCCTTCGACACGCGCGGCAATCAATTCGACGGCGTCCTGGCTGGCCGACAGGCCGGCCTGGGACAGGCGCTGACGAATCCAGCTGGGCAACTGATTGGCATCCACCGGCCAGATCTGCACGAACTGGGTTTGCTGGCCTTCGACCAGTGCCTTGCCCCACTTGGTTTTCTGCGCGCTGCCATCGAGCTTCGGCAAGCTGATCAGCAGGACAGTGTCTTCAGCGGGGCGTGAGCAATATTCGATCAGCGCGGCGGCGCCTTTGTCGCCGGGTTTGCCCGACGGCAGACGCAGTTCCAGCAGGCGTTTTTCGGCGAACAGCGACATGCTTGCGCCGGCCTGCAGCAACGTCCCCCAATCGAAATTGGCGTCGGCGGCGAAGACCTGACGTTCGTCGAAACCTTGCTGACGGGCAGCGGTGCGGATGGCGTCGGCGGCTTCCTGACACAGCAATGGGTCATCGCCGCTGATGATGTAGACCGGCGCAAGTGCGCCTTGCAGGTGTTTGCCGAGTTGCGCGGGAGCGAGCTTCATAAAGAAGGGCGAGCGGGGCGCCTGAGCGCCCCGACCGTCTTACTGCTGCGGGATTTCGAGCGGCGACTGACGCGGGGTTTCCGCCTCAGCCTTCTGCGCCGCTTCCAGCGCATCGGCTTCAGCCTTGGCGCGGTCATTGGCGGTTTGCTGCAGTTGCTGCAACTGGCCAGGAGTCAGCTGTGACAGGCGCAGCATCATGCGCTGCACCAGCTCGCGGCGGATTTCATGACGGGCGTCGTTGGCTTCCTGATCGGAGCCGACGAGGTTGTTGCCGTCGTGAATGAACACCTTCTGCACTTCGAGCTTGTCGCTGATCAGCGACAGGTCTTTGTCGCCGCGGATGTCATAACTCAGCACAGTGTTGACCTGATACTCGCCTGTACGGCCGGCACCGGCATAGCTGAGAATGCGCTGGCTTTCCTGTTCGTCAGCCAGGTACAGCTTGTACGGCGCGCCTGTGTAGACCTTGACGCCGCTGGATTCCAGCGTCTGACGCAGCTGTGTCACGGTTTCGCCGTAAGCGTTACGCGCGCTCAGGTCGATTTCCTTGATCGACAGTTCGTTGGTGCCGGTACCACGCAACTGGAAACCGCAGGCGCTCAGCAGAACGGCGAGGCCCATCACCAGCAGATTGCGTTTGATCATTGTGTTGCTCCCCTTGAAACCAGGTGAGCCGACTCTGCGGCCCGAAAGGTTTTACTGGCTGCCAGGCGAGCCTGGCAGCCGATCCAATTTAGCTGGCGACGATGTTGACCAGTTTGCCCGGTACCACGATCACTTTGCGAATGGTCAGGCCGTCGACGAAACGCAGCACGTTTTCGTTGATGCGTGCAGCGGCTTCGATTTCTTCGCGGGTGGCGCTGGCCGGCATTTCGATCTGCCCGCGCAGCTTGCCGTTGACCTGAATGACCAGGGTCAGGTTGTCCTGCACCAAGGCACTTTCGTCCACGGCCGGCCAGCCTGCATCGATCACCGCATCGGCGTGACCCAACTGCTTCCACAGTTCGTGGCTGATGTGCGGGGTGATCGGTGCCAGCAGCAGGGTCACCGCTTCCAGACCTTCGTGCAGCAGCGCGCGGTCCTGTTCGGTGCCTTGGGCGGCTTTTTCCAGCACGTTCATCAGCGTCATCACCTGAGCGATGGCCGTGTTGAATTTGTGGTTCTGGCCGACGTCATGGCTGGCCTGCTTGATTGCCAGGTGGATCGCACGACGCACGGTTTTCTGCTCGTCGTTCAGAGCGGCGATATCCAGTTTGCCCGGCAGGCCCTGGGTGACGTGGGCTTGCGCCAGACGCCAGACGCGCTTGAGGAAACGGTGCGAACCTTCAACGCCGGAGTCAGACCATTCCGCGCTCATGTCAGGCGGCGAAGCGAACATCATGAACAGGCGGCAGGTGTCGGCGCCGAACTGGTCGATCATCGACTGCGGGTCGACGCCGTTGTTCTTCGACTTGGCCATCTTCTCGGTACCGCCGATTTCCACCGGCAGGCCGTCGGATTTCAGCTTGGCGCTGATCACCTTGGCTTTGCTGTCACGCTCAAGTTCCACGTCTGCCGGGTTGAACCAGGTGTAGGCGCCATTGGCTTCGCGACGATAGTAAGTCTCGGCGATCACCATGCCCTGGGTCAGCAGGTTCTTGAACGGCTCGTTGGAGCTGACCAGACCTTCGTCGCGCATCAGCTTGTGGAAGAAGCGCGCGTAGAGCAGGTGGAGAATGGCGTGTTCGATACCACCGATGTACTGATCCACCGGCAGCCAGTGATCGGCTGCGGATTTCTCCACCAAACCGCCCTCGAAGTGCGGCGAGGCGTAGCGGGCGTAGTACCACGACGACTCGACGAAGGTGTCCATGGTGTCGGTTTCACGCTTGGCCGGCGCGCCGCATTTCGGGCAGCTGCATTCGTAGAACTCGGGCATGCGCGCCAGCGGCGAACCGGCGCCGTCCGGCACCACGTCTTCCGGCAATACGACCGGCAGTTGATCTTCCGGCACTGGCACGTCACCGCACGCCGCGCAGTGGATGATCGGGATCGGGCAGCCCCAGTAGCGCTGGCGGCTGATGCCCCAGTCGCGCAGGCGGAACTGGGTGCGCGAGGCGCCGAGTTGTTTCTTGATCAGGGCGACTTCCATGGCGTCGAACGCGCCGGCGAAGTCGAGGCCGTCGAACTCACCGGAGTTGATCAGCGTGCCGTGCTCGCCGTAAGCGTCCTGCCACGGCGCCGGGTTGGTGTCACCGGAGCTGGTGCGCACCACCGATTTCACCGGCAGGTTGTACTTGTGAGCGAACTCGAAATCGCGCTCGTCGTGGGCCGGAACCGCCATGACCGCGCCGTCGCCGTAGTGCATCAGCACGTAGTTGGCGACCCACACCGGCAGCTTCTCGCCGGTCAGCGGGTGCTCGACGAACAGGCCGGTCGGCAGGCCTTTCTTTTCCTGGGTGGCGACATCGGCTTCAGCGACGCTGCCGCCCTTGCATTCAGCGATGAACGCTTGCAGCTCGGGATTGTTCTGCGCGGCCAGGGTGGCCAGCGGGTGCTCGGCAGCGACGGCGACGTAGGTCGCGCCCATCAGGGTGTCCGGACGGGTGGTGAAGACTTTCAGGGTGCCGGCTTCGCCGATCGAATCGACGTTGTACGGGAACTGCACTTCCATGCCACGGGACTTGCCGATCCAGTTGCGCTGCATGGTCTTGACCTGTTCCGGCCAGCCAGTCAGTTCGTCGAGGCTTTCCAGCAGCTCGTCGGCGTAAGCGGTGATCTTGAAGTAGTACATCGGGATTTCGCGCTTTTCGATCAGCGCGCCGGAGCGCCAGCCACGGCCGTCGATGACTTGCTCGTTGGCCAGAACGGTCTGGTCGACCGGGTCCCAGTTCACGGTGCCGTTTTTACGGTAGATCACGCCTTTTTCGAACAGGCGGGTGAACAGCCATTGTTCCCATCGGTAGTAGTCCGGCTTGCAGGTGGTCACTTCACGGGACCAGTCCACCGCGAGGCCGAGGCTGCGCAGCTGCGACTTCATGTAGGCGATGTTCTCGTAGGTCCACTTGGCGGGCGCTACGTTGTTTTTCATTGCGGCGTTTTCCGCCGGCATGCCGAACGCATCCCAACCCATTGGCTGCAGAACATTCTTGCCCTGCATGCGCTGGTAGCGCGAGATCACGTCGCCAATGGTGTAGTTGCGCACGTGGCCCATGTGCAGCTTGCCGCTGGGGTAAGGGAACATCGACAGGCAGTAGTAGGTTTCCTTGCCTGGCTGTTCACTGACTTCAAAGGACTTTTGCTCATCCCAGAACGACTGGGCGGCGGCTTCGATCTCACGTGGCTGATATTGTTCGTGCATGGCTACTTTTGTACTGGATAGGGGTGGCCTAATCCTCTTCGACGGCGGCATCCGGGATGGCCCGGGTGCGCTGGAAGTGGAATGACAGGAAGCGCCGTAGCATACATGACCGCGCTTGGCCGAGGGAAACCCTGATTACAGCTGTTTGCCAGACCTTTTGGACTACGAGGGCCGTTGGTCGCGGCGTGTAGCCGGTTCGTGCAGCGAAGCTAAGCTCTAATTGGGGAGTGAGTCTTATCTTCAATGAGGTGAGGGATGGTGGAGCAACGGAAAAAGAACGTAACGAAACCCGAGTTGTATGAAAGGTTGATCGATCGTCTGGGCATGGCGCTGGACGCCGTGAAAACCGCTGACCGGCTGCGCGACGAGCGCCCCCTGGAACTGGAATTGCGTGGCTTGAGTCCCGCCGAGTTCAAACTGGTCAAGGCCTATCTGGATCGCAGTGAACGTGAAACGCAGGGATGCCTGTCTCAAGCAGTGAAGCAGCTCGATGCAGCACATTCGGCCAAGGTCATCTGGCTCAAGGACAAGGCGCCGCGCAGAGACACCGGCAAGGTGCGTTCTGTGCAGGCCAAGTAAGCGCATGGCAGGTCATGAAACGGATCTTTTGCAACCGGATCCGGCCTACTGGTTGTAACGCGTAATCAACACTCTTAGGCTTCGGGCATCTTTGGAGATGCCCGATGCCCCTTCGCTATTTCATCAAACAACTTTTACTGCCGCCCGGCATTCTTTTGCTGCTGTTGCTGGCCGCCTGGTGGCTGCGCCGCTCGCGGCCTCGTCTGGCTGGCGTATGTTTTGCCTTCGGCTTTGGTGGCCTGCTGCTGATGAGCCTGCCGGTGGTCGTGCAGTGGAGCGCCAAGGCGTTGGAACGTGAGCCGCCGCTGGCGCGGCAGGAATGGACGACCCTGGCGCAACGTGCCGATGCGATTGTGGTGCTGGGCTCGGGACGCGAGCGCGGTGACATCGCCTGGGGCGAAGACCAGCCGACCGGCGTCGGCCTTGAGCGTCAGCGTTACGCCGCACGCCTGGCCAGGGCCTCGGGCCTGCCGATTCTGACCAGCGGCGGCTTGCATTACGGCACGCCCCCGACCGAGGCGAAGTTGATGGCGGACTCGTTGCGTGATGACTTCGACGTGAGCGTGCGCTGGCAGGAAGGCGCGAGCCGTACCACTTGGGAAAACGCCAGGATGACGGCGGACATTCTCTTGCCGCAGGGGATCAAGCGCGTCGTCGTGGTGACGCAGGCGTGGCACATGCCGCGTGCGGTGTGGAGCTTTGAGCAGGCAGGATTCGAAGTGGTGCCGGCACCGGTGGGCTTTTTAGGCACTGACAACGCCCGGCCGTTTGGCGGCTGGCTGCCGGAGTTCAAGTCGATCTGGCAGAGCGGGCAATTGCTCAATGAAGCGGTGGGGCAGGTGGGGTATTCGTTGTTTTACCGCTGAAAATCATTTTGGCGAGGGGATTTATCCCCGATGAGGCGTGTAGCGGCCCCTCTCTTACCTTCAGAAGAGGGGACTGCTGCGCACTCCAGCGGGGATAAATCCCCTCGCCACATTTCTCAGAGGGTCTTCGACATCCGGCTCGCCATCAGCGCCCAGCCAAACAGCAGCAGGCACAACGCGATCAACGGCCACGAGCGCCATTGCAGATACGGCGTCAGATCGTGCATCGGTACCACTTCGCCGTACAGCACGCCTTGTTCGAACTGCGGAATCTGCTCGGTGATCTGCCCGAACGGATTGATCAGGCCGGTGACGCCGTTGTTGGTCGCGCGGATCATCCAGCGTCCGGCTTCCAGCGCGCGCATCTGCGCCATTTGCAGGTGTTGCAGCGGGCCGATGGACGTGCCGAACCAGGTGTCGTTGCTGATCGTCAGCAACAGATCACTGCGTGCCGACAGGCCGGCGGCGAATTCCGGATAGACCACTTCGTAGCAGATAAACGGTGCGATCTGGTAACCCTTGGCTTGCAAGAGCGCTTGATCCGACGGGCCGCGAGCGAAGTCCGACATCGGCAGGTCGAAGAACGCGATCAAGCCGCGCAACAGGTCCTGCAACGGCACGTACTCGCCGAACGGCACCAGTTTCTGCTTCAGGTAAGTGCCGTCGCCTTCGCCGACCACGGTGATGCCGTTGAAGAAGCGCCGTTCGTGATGCACGGTCTGGCGGATCGGCACACCGGTGATCAACGCCGATTTACGCTCGGCGGCGAAGTTGCCCATCATCGTCAGGTAGCCCTCGGCGGACTCCTTCAACACCGGCACGGCGGTTTCCGGCCAGATCAGCAGATCGACCGGTTTGGAGCGGAAGCTCAGATCACGGTACAGCGCCAGTTGCGCGTTGAGTTCTGCCGGGTCCCATTTCATGCTTTGCGCGACATTGCCCTGAATCGCGGCGACCGTCAGCGGTGCGCCGGACGGGCTGGTCCACGCGTGGCCTTTGAGGGCGATGCCTGCTACCCAAGGCCCCGCCAGAAGTACCACACCGGCAGCGATAAAGCCTTTGCGACGCGTCTGCAACAAGCGCGGCGCGTTGTAGATCAGCGCCGCCGTCAGTGCCAGAACAAACGAGACCAGCCACATGCCGCCCACCGGAGCGAGCCCGGCCAGCGGACCGTCGAGCTGGCTATAACCGGAATACAGCCACGGAAAACCGGTGAGGAACCAGCCGCGAAACGCTTCCTGGCCGACCCACAGCGCAGCAAAGGCCAAGGCATCCGCCAGCGGTGCTTCGTTACGCCGCAACCAGCGCGCCCATAGCCACGCGGGCAGGGCGAAGAACCAGGCAATCGCCGCGGTGAACAGCAGCATCAGGAGCCCGGCGAGCAACACCGAAGCGCCACCGAAATGATGAATGCTGTAATAGATCCAACTGGTGCCGGCACCGAACAGGCCGAAGCCGAAGCACCAGCCACGGCCGAGCGCCTGACGCGGGCTCAGCTCACGCAAACCGGCATAGAACAGACCAACCGCCAGCAATGCCAGCGGCCAGATGTCGAACGGGGCGAGAGCGAATGTGGTGATTGCACCGGCCGCCACGGCCAGCAGGTTACCGGGCCAGCCGGGGCGGGTTGTCCAGCGCATTTCAGTCCTTAGATTTCTTACCGGGCGATTGGGGTCAGTCGCAGCAAATGAATCCGACGGCTGTCGGCGTTCAGGATACGGAAGCGATAGGCGCCGATTTCAGTGATTTCGTTGCGTTTTGGCAAGTGGCCGAACGCGCTCATCACCAGACCGCCAACGGTATCGAACTCGTCGTCGGAGAATTCGCTGTCAAAGAACTCGTTGAAGTTCTCGATCGGCGTCAACGCCTTGATCAGGAAGTCACCGCTGGGCAGCGGCTTGATGTAGCTGTCTTCTTCGACGTCGTGCTCGTCCTCGATGTCGCCGACGATCTGTTCCAGCACGTCTTCGATGGTCACCAGGCCGGCCACACCGCCGTATTCGTCGATGACGATGGCCATGTGGTTGTGGTTGGCGCGGAATTCACGCAGCAACACGTTCAGGCGCTTGGACTCCGGCACGAAGGTGGCCGGGCGCAGCAGGTCCTTGATGTTGAAGCTGTCGCCGTTTTCCTTGAGGATCAGCGGCAGCAGGTCCTTGGCCAGCAGCACGCCCATCACGTCGTCATGGCTTTCGCCGATGACCGGATAGCGCGAGTGGGCCGAGTCGACCACGGCGGGGAGGAATTCGCGGGGTGTCTGGGTCGCCTTGATGCTGATCATCTGCGAGCGCGGCACCATGATGTCGCGCACTTGCAGGTCAGCCACCTGGATGGCGCCTTCAACGATGGCCAGCGCTTCGCTGTCCAGCAGTTTGTTCTGATGTGCATCACGCAGCAGCTCGAGGAGCTCCTGACGGTTCTTCGGCTCGTGGGCAAAAGCCTGGGTCAGTTTACCCAGCCATGACTTCTGCCCGTTGCTCGATCGATCTTCGCTCATAGCGATTACTCTGAATCCTTTGTTGTAACGATTGGGGAGTGTTCGGTTTCGTCGTCCGCGTACGGATCGGGATAGCCCAGTTCAGCAAGCAACTCGCGTTCCAGTGCTTCCATTTCTTCGGCTTCATCGTCATCTATATGGTCGTAACCGAGCAGATGCAAGCAGCCGTGAATGACCAGATGTGCCCAGTGGGCCTTTAGTTCCTTGCCCTGCTCGGCGGCTTCGCGTTCGACCACGGCCACGCAGATCACCAGATCGCCGAGCAGCGGAATATCGAGAAACTCGTCAGGCACTTCCGCCGGGAACGACAACACATTGGTCGCGTAGTCCTTGTGGCGCCAGGTGTGATTGAGCTCGCGGCCTTCTTCCTCGTCGACCAGACGAATGGTCATTTCCGAATCGGCGCTGCGCGGGCGCAGGGCCAGTTCGCACCACTGACGGAACTCGGCTTCACTCGGCGCGCTGGCCTCGGTGGCGATTTGCAGATCCAGCTCAAGCATCGCGCGAGGCTTCCTTCGCGGCTTCGGCACGGGTCTCGAAGCGCTCGTAGGCCTCGACGATCCGCTGCACCAACGGGTGGCGCACGACGTCTTTGGGCTGGAAGTGGGTGAAGCTGATGCCCGGCACGTCTTTGAGCACTTCGATCACATGGTGCAAGCCGGACTTGGTGCCGCGCGGCAGGTCGACCTGGGTGATGTCGCCGGTGATCACGGCTGTGGAGCCGAAGCCGATCCGCGTGAGGAACATCTTCATCTGCTCGACGGTGGTGTTCTGGCTTTCGTCGAGAATGATGAAGCTGTTGTTCAGCGTACGACCGCGCATGTAGGCCAGCGGCGCGACTTCGATCACCTGTTTCTCGATCAACTTGGCGACGTATTCGAAACCGAGCATTTCGTACAGCGCGTCGTAGAGCGGGCGCAGGTACGGGTCGATCTTCTGCGACAGGTCGCCGGGCAGGAAGCCGAGCTTTTCTCCCGCTTCGACTGCCGGACGCACCAGCAGGATGCGGCGGATCTGCTCGCGCTCCAGCGCATCCACCGCGCAGGCCACGGCCAGATAGGTCTTGCCGGTACCGGCCGGGCCGATGCCGAAATTGATGTCGTTGCCGAGGATTTCCTTCACGTAGCGCTGCTGATTCAAGCCGCGTGGGCGAATCATGCCTTTCTTGGTGCGCAGGGCGACGGACGCTTCGGCGGGGGCCGGGTTGTCGATATCTGCTGATTCTTGAATGAACAGGTGCACCAAGTCTGGCGACAGCTCGGTACCCTTGGTTTCCCGGTACAGGCGGCGCAGCAGGTTTTCTGCGGACGTGGTGAGTTTTGGATCGCCAATCAACTCGAACTGGTTTCCGCGATTGCGGATCTCGATGGCCAGGCGCTGTTCGATCAAGCGCAAATGCTCGTCGAATTGCCCGCACAGATTGGCGAAGCGGCGAGCCTCAAAAGGCTCGAGGAGAAAACGATGTGGTTCGATGGGTGCGTTCAAGGTCGTATTTAGCCGCCCTGGGGCAATTAGGATGAAATCAAGGATAACGCCAGTGGCGTGGGTGCGAAAGCTCTTAAATATCGACGCTGCTTTCCAACCCATTCTCTGTGGCTGGCGGGGTCTTTTGTGGTGAGGGGATAAATCCCCTCACCACAGAAACCCCATCCACAATGCGATGGTGTTACTGGATCAGCGAACCACGCAGTGAGTGCGGTTGCGCGGCGTCGATGTGCACGTCGGCGAACTGGCCGATCAGGGTGGGATTGTCGCAGCGAAAGTTGACGATACGGTTATTCTCGGTGCGGCCCTGCAGCTCCCCCGGGTCTTTCTTCGAGTAATCGGTCACCAGAATGCGCTGGATCGAACCGACCATTTGTCGGCTGATTTCGAAGCCCTGCTGATTCAAACGATGTTGCAGCGCGTTCAGACGTTCTTTCTTCAATTCTTCCGGGGTGTCGTCGGCCAGATCGGCAGCGGGCGTGCCCGGGCGCTGGCTGTAGACGAACGAGTAGGAGAAATCGAAGCCGACATCGGCAATCAGCTTCATGGTCTGTTCGAAGTCCTTCTCGGTTTCGCCGGGGAAACCGACGATAAAGTCCGAGCTGATGCAGATTCCTGGCACCGCAGCGCGCAGTTTGCGCAGTTTGGATTTGTACTCCAGTGCCGTGTGGTTGCGCTTCATCGCCGCGAGAATCCGGTCCGAGCCCGACTGCACCGGCAAATGCAGGTGCTTGACCAGTTCCGGCACTTCGGCGTGGGCCTGGATCAGGCTGTCGGAGAACTCCAGCGGGTGCGAGGTGGTGTAGCGGATGCGGTCGATGCCATCGACAGCGGCGACCACGCGGATCAGTTCGGCCAGATCGGCCAGACGACCGTCGTGGGTCTGGCCGCGATAGCCGTTGACGTTCTGCCCGAGCAAGGTCACTTCACGCACGCCGTGTTCGGCCAGGTGAATGATTTCCGCGATCACGTCGTCGAACGGTCGGCTGACCTCTTCGCCACGAGTGTACGGCACCACGCAGAACGTGCAGTACTTGCTGCAACCTTCCATCACTGAAACATAAGCGCTCGGGCCGTCGATACGCGGCTCCGGCAGGTGGTCGAATTTTTCGATTTCCGGGAACGACACGTCGACCTGCGGCAGCTTGCTGCTGCGCGCGGCGTCGATCATTTCCGGCAGACGGTGCAGGGTCTGCGGGCCGAACACCACGTCAACGTAGGGAGCGCGATCGCGGATCGCCGCGCCTTCCTGACTGGCCACGCAACCGCCGACGGCGATGACCATGTCCGGGTTGGCCAGCTTCAGTTCGCGCCAGCGGCCGAGCTGCGAATACACGCGGTCTTGCGCGCGTTCGCGGATCGAGCAGGTGTTGAGCAGAATCACGTCGGCGTCTTCCGCGCGAGCGGTGACTTCCAGGGCCTGATGTTCGCCCAGCAGATCGACCATGCGCGAGCTGTCGTACTCGTTCATCTGGCAACCGTGGGTTTCGATGTAAAGCTTCTTGGCCATGGATTCGGGTCGTCACGTGATTCAAAGAACCGCGCATTATAGGGAACAAGCCGTCAGGTTCCTACCGCTGTGCGTCCGGTGGCTATGCTATAGTTCGCGCCCTCATTTTTACCCCGATGTTATCCGCCCGCCATGACCAAACGCGAAGCTCCAATCTACAAGGTGATTTTCCTCAACCAGGGCCAGGTGTTCGAAATGTACGCCAAGCAGATCTATCAAAGTGATCTGTGGGGTTTCCTGGAAGTTGAAGAATTCGTCTTTGGCGAGCGTACGCAAATGGTCGTCGATCCGAGCGAAGAAAAGCTCAAGGCGCAGTTCGAAGGCGTGGTGCGCAGTTTTGTGCCGATGCATTCGATCGTGCGCATCGACGAAGTCGAACGTCTGGGCACGCCGAAAATCAGCGAAGCCCGTGGCGCGGTCGGCAATGTCATGCCGTTTCCGATGCCGATGCCTGAAAAGTAAGCTTCAAGACCGCGTAGCCCCCATTCGCGAGCAGGCTCGCTCCCACAGTAGATATCCAGTGTTCAGAAGATCCTCTGTGGGAGCGAGCCTGCTCGCGAAGAGGCCAGAAAGGTCGGCGCAAAAATCAGGGAAGAGGTGAAAACGGCGTACGCCCATCGGCGTTCTGCAGTTCCATCAGGTATTTGCGGAAAATCTGCCCGAGCACCTGAGTGGCGGTTTCGAGATCTTCGCGGGACATCTTTTCCGAGACTTCGTCAGCCGTGTCCAATGCCTCTTCGGCACCGTTGACCGCTGCCATCTTCAGCACGATGTAGGCCTGGATATTGTTGGCCTGCACGCCTTCACCGTGGAAGAACATGCTGCCGAGCTTGTATTGCGCCTGGGCGTGGCCTTGCAACGAGGCCTTTTCGAAATAGGTCAGGGCTTGATTGAGGTCGCGCGGCGCGTTCTTGCCGTCGTAATAGAACTCACCCAACTCGTATTGCGCTTGCGCGTCCCCTTCGTCCGCCGCTTTCTGGCAGGCGGCCAGTGCCTGCGTGACGTCTTGCGGCTGAGTATTGAGGGTGCAACGACCCATCGCCGGGATCAACAACGAGTTGCCGCCTGCTTGTGCATGCGCGAGCAGGGGCTGAAGGAGCAACAGGCAGCCCAATGCAAGGGTGCGGCCGGTGCGGTTCATGGGAATCGACTTACCTCTGAAGGGCGCGCGGACCCGTCGAGGGATCCAATAAGCGCGCATTATGAAATAAGCAGGGCCAACCTTACAAAGTCTTTACTCGTTTTTCTGCTGCGTGGGGAATATATCGCCCGATTCGGGCAGGATTTTCGCAGGCACGTCGGAAAAACCGAGCGGATGTAGGCGAAAGCTGACGCTGGCCATAGCCAACGTCAGCGGTACGGCGATTATTTCAATGCGGCGAAGGCGCGCTCGGCGGCGTCCAGCGTCAGTTGCAGCTCGGCTTCGCCGTGGGCGATCGAGGTGAAACCGGCTTCGAACGCACTCGGTGCCAGGTACACGCCACCTTCCAGCATCAAGTGGAAGAAGCGACCGAACATTGCCGCGTCGCTGGCCATCACGTCGTCGAAGGTGACGATGTCGTCGGCGCCGCTGAAGTACAGACCGAACATGCCGCCGGCCTGAGTGGTCACGAACGGGATGCCCGCAGCATCGGCACGCTGTTGCAGACCGTCGAGCATGCGCGAGGTGTAGTCGGTCAATTCGGCGTGGAAGCCCGGGCGGCTGATCAGACGCAAAGTTGTCAGGCCGGCAGCCATCGCCAGCGGATTACCCGACAACGTACCGGCCTGATACACCGGGCCCAGTGGGGCGATGCGCTGCATGATCTCGCGTTTGCCACCGAAGCAGCCCACCGGCATGCCGCCGCCGATGATCTTGCCGAACGTGGTCAGGTCCGGCGTCACGCCGTAGTGCGCCTGGGCACCGCCGAGGGCGACGCGGAAACCGGTCATCACTTCGTCAAAAATCAGCACCACACCATGTTTGTCGCATAGCGAGCGCAGGCCTTCGAGGAAGCCCGGCGCTGGCGGCACGCAGTTCATGTTGCCGGCGACCGGTTCGACGATGATGCACGCCACTTCCTCACCCACTTCAGCGAGCATCGCTTCAACCGCGTCGATGTCGTTGAACGGCAGGGTCAGGGTGTGTTTGGCGAAGGCTGCCGGCACGCCGGCCGAGCTCGGTACGCCCTGGGTCAGAGCGCCGGAACCGGCCTTGACCAGCAGGCTGTCGGAGTGGCCGTGGTAGCAGCCTTCGAACTTGATGATGCTGTCGCGACCGGTGTAACCACGGGCCAGACGGATCGCACTCATGGTCGCTTCGGTGCCGGAGCTGACCATGCGCACCATGTCCATCGACGGCACCAGCGAGCAGACCAGATCGGCCATCTCGGTTTCCATCGACGTCGGTGCACCGTAGGACAGGCCGTGTTGCAGCTGATTGCGCACCGCGTCGAGCACGTCCGGATGGCTGTGGCCGAGGATCATCGGGCCCCACGAACCCACGTAATCGACATAACGCTTGTCATCTTCGTCGGTGACGTAAGCGCCTTCGGCGTGTTTGAAGAACAGCGGGGTGCCGCCGACGCTCTTGAACGCGCGCACCGGCGAGTTGACGCCGCCGGGGATGTGTTTCTGAGCATTGGCAAACAGGGTTTCGGAACGAGACATGATCGGGCTCTCAAATCAGATTTTCAGAAGTTCGTTGAAGGCGCGGGCGCGGCGGGTCACTTCGGCGCTGCTCTCGGCGCCGAACAAACCGTGGATCACGGCGAGCAGATCGACACCGTGCTCGACCAGCGGCGCGGCGTTATCGAGGGTGATGCCGCCAATCGCGCAGATCGGCAAGTGCAGCGTGCGTTTGGCTTCGTCGAGCAAGTCGAGGCTGCAACTCGGCGCACCGGGTTTGGTGGTGGAATTGAAGAAGCGGCCGAAGGCAACGTAACTCGCGCCTTCTTTGGCAGCCTGTTCGGCCAGAGCGATTTGCCCATGGCAAGTCGAACCGATGATCGCTTTCGAACCGAGCAGGGCGCGGGTCGGCGAGAGCGGGCCGTCGGTCTGGCCCAAGTGCACGCCGACGTTGAGGCGTGCGGCCAGCTCGGCGTCATCGTTGATGATCAGTTGCGTCTTGTAGCGCTCGCACAGGTTGCGCAACGCCTCGGCCTCGCGCAGACGGCGGGCCTCGTCGCTGCTCTTGTCGCGGTATTGCAGCAGGGTGACGCCGCCGTCGAGCGCCGCCTCCACGTAAGACAGAAACTTGCCGGTCAGCAACTGGCTGTCGGTAATGGCATACAGGCCACGGAGTTTCATCGGGCAGACCTCACGACGTTACGAGCAGAAATCCAGCGGCAGGCGACGCGGCACGAACTGGCCTTTGCCCAGTTGTTCGGCATCGCGCAGCGTCCGCCAGGTGTAATCCAGCGCACTGCGCACGGCACTGGCCAAGTGCTCGCCCTGAGCCAGGCGACCGGCCAAAGCGCTGGCCAATGTGCAACCGGAGCCGTGATAGCTGCCCGGCAGGCGCTGGCAGATAAAGGTTTCGCGCAGGCCGTCGCGGCTGTACACGCGGTTATGGATTTCAGTTTCGTCGCCATGGCCGCCGGTAATCAGCAGGTTTTTGACGAATGGCAGGAGTTTTTCCGCGCACTCGTCGGCTGTGCCTTCGGGCAGTTCGGCGAGGATGCGCGCTTCAGGAAGATTGGGCGTGGCAATGATCGACAGCGGCAGCAGACGCTCGCGCATCGCGTAGCCGACCTCGTCCTTGCCCAGGCGTCCGCCGCCGCCGGCACGCAGCACCGGATCGCAGACCACTGGCAGATGCGGGTGCGCCGAGAGCAGTTCGACGACCGTGTCGACCATCTCCAGCGAGCCGAGCATGCCCAGTTTCACTGCGGCGACTTCGGAGTCATTGAGCACGGCGTTGGCCTGGGCCAGTACCCACTCACGGTCGAGGACGCGGAAGTCCGTGACGTTTACGGTGTCTTGCACGGTCAGGGCGGTGACGGCCGGAGCCGCATGGCAACCCTGCGCGAGCAAGGCTTCGATATCTGCCTGCAAGCCGGCGCCACCACTGGGGTCGTGGCCGGAGAGACAGAGGACAACGGGGCGGGAGCTGTAGATATTCATGGTGCGCGAGCTTACCACCAAAGCTGATTTTGGGGTGTGGGTGGCAGAGCAAGATAAATGCAGGAGCTACCGGAGGCTGCGATCTTTGACGTTCCTGACCATTCCAACAGCTCTATCTCGGTGCTTTGCCCTGGAACGCCCGTTCTAGAGCCGTTGTAGGAAAAATTTCCATGGTGCTCAATGGCCATCAACGGCTATGCTAGGCTGGATCCAAACAATCACAGGTAATACCGGTTTTACGTCTACTCAAAGGGAATGGGGGGCTTCCTGACACAACCGGACGAGCCACGCTGGGGCTTCAATGCGCTATTTGCTGATGTTGCTGTTCTGCTTGCCCCTCATGGCGAGCGCCGTCGAATTCGACGAATTCACCCAGAGCCTGCCACTGGGCCGATCGCTGCAAGTGTTCGAAGACCCGAGCGGTCAGGCGACGATTGCCGACGTCCGCGCGCAAGACGCCGCCGGCCAGTTCAGAACCCACGACAAAGCCACGCTCAACGCCGGTTACTCGCGTTCGGCATTCTGGCTGAAGATCGACCTGCATTACCGCCCGAGCAACCCGGCCGCCCAGCGCACCTGGCTACTGGAACTGGCGTATCCGCCACTCGATCACCTCGATCTTTACTTGCCCGACGCCACCGGTGCCTACCGACTGGTGCGCCAGACCGGCGATGCGTTGCCCTTCGCCAGTCGCGAGATCCGCCAGAACAACTACCTGTTCGACCTACCCTTCAAACCGGATCAACAGCAGACGCTGTACCTGCGACTGGCCAGCGAAGGCTCGATCCAGGCGCCGGTGACGTTGTGGTCGAGTACCGCGTACCTCGAAGACCAACCGGTGCGCCTGTATGTGCTCGGCATCATTTATGGCGTGCTGCTGGGGATGCTGGTCTACAACCTGTTCATCTACCTGAGCGTGCGCGACACCAGTTACCTCTATTACATCTTCTATATCGGCTCGTTCGGCCTCTATCAATTGTCTGTAAATGGCGCGGCGGTTGAGTATTTCTGGCCGGACAACCCATGGTGGGCCAACGCCGCGACGCCGTTCTTCATCGGTTGCGCCGGGCTGTTCGGCAGCCAGTTCGCCCGCACTTTCCTGCAGACCAAGACCCACAGCCCTTGGCTGGATCGCTTGCTGATCGGCCTGATTGTCTTCAGTGCGCTGGTGATCGGCCTGTCGCTGATGACCAGTTACGCCTTGGCCCTGCGCCTGGCCACCACACTGGCCCTGACCTTCACCGTGGTGATCTTCGCCGCCGGGATTCTTGCCTGGTGGCGCGGCCTGCGCGTGGCGCGTTACTTCATCATCGCCTGGTCGGCGTTCCTGCTCGGCGGCATCGTCAACACGCTGATGGTGCTGGGTCTGCTGCCCAACGTGTTCCTGACCATGTACGCCAGCCAGATCGGCTCGGCCATCGAGGTGGCGCTGCTGTCGCTGGCGCTGGCCGATCGCATCAACGCCATGCGCGAACAACAGGCGCAGACCTTGTTCGACGCCGGGCAGAAACTCGAAGTGCTCAACCAGCAACTGGCCCACAGCAACAAGCTCAAGGACGAATTCCTCGCCACGCTGACCCACGAACTGCGCACGCCGATGAATGGGGTGATCGGTTCGCTGGAGCTGATGCAGACCGTCGACCTCGATCCCGAGCTTGAGCAATATCAACAGACCGCCGCCGGTTCTGCTCGCGACATGATGCGCATGGTCAATGGCATCCTCACGCTCACTGAATTGCAGGCCGGCAAGCTCAAGGCGACGCCGGGCAGTTTCAGCCTGCGCGCAGTGGTCGAGGCGTTGCGCGTGCAGTTCGAAGGCAATGCAGCGAGCAAGTCGCTGGACTTCAAGGTCGAGGTGCTGCCGACCCTGCCGGATCGCTTGCTCGGCGACAGCGCGAAACTGGCGCAGTGCCTGGAATG
Organism: Pseudomonas triticicola; assembly: GCF_019145375.1. Lineage (NCBI taxonomy): Bacteria > Pseudomonadati > Pseudomonadota > Gammaproteobacteria > Pseudomonadales > Pseudomonadaceae > Pseudomonas > Pseudomonas triticicola. The sequence goes on from NZ_JAHSTX010000002.1 coordinate 349,204, forward strand.
CCTGCTGGACAATGCGATCAAGTTCACCCGCGTCGGCGGGTTGGCGCTGCGCGTCACCGGGCGGCCGTCGGCGGATGAGCGCATGGCGCTGTCGTTTGCGGTGATCGACACCGGTATCGGTTTCACTGATCTGGGCGAGGCGACCCTGTATCAGCGTTTCTTCCAGCTCGACGGTTCGATGACTCGCGAATACGGCGGCCTGGGGGTGGGTCTGGCGATCTGTCGGCAACTGGTCGAATTGCTCGGCGGCAAACTCACCCACCGCTCCGAGCCCGGAAGCGGCAGCCGCTTCCAGCTCGATGTCGAATTCGAACTGCCCGTGATCGAAACACCTGCGGATCAGCCGACCCGCGATTGCACGCGTGCGCCGCAGGACTGCACGGTGCTGCTGGTGGACGACAACAGCGTCAACCAACTGGTGATGCGCGGCATGTTGCTCAAGCTCGGTTTCCGCGTGCGCAGCGCTGATAACGGCGCCGCTGCGCTGGACTGCCTGCAACGGGAAAGCTTCGATGCGGTGCTGATCGACTGCCAGTTGCCCAGCCACGAAGGCGCATCGCTGTGCTGCCAGATCCACGCGCTGCCGGGCTGCGCGCACCTGCCGGTGTTCATGTTGGCGCTGGGCGCGGATCGCGAGCAATGCGCGCCGGGCGCGGCGATCGACTATCTGCCCAAACCGGTGAAATTCGAGGATCTGCAAGCTGCATTGCAGCGCCGCGTGCTCAGCTGCTGATGGGGTAAAAGCGCCGCAAAAACGGCGCGTATGACACTTTGTTCAAAAAAGCACCAGTGCTTAACTGGTGCCATTGCTGAACACGGAGTGCCGTCATGAACCTGCATCAGTTCGCCGAAACCCACGAAGTCACCAATCAGCCGCCATCGCTGGACGGCACCAACCTGTACCGCATCGACCTGCCGTTACAGGAGTGGTCGCGGCGTTTTGGTGCCGGTTGGGCCGAGTCGCGCATCGATGCCTATGGCGCACTGGCGGGTGGGCCGCTGATGGATGCGGGGTTTCTCGCCAACCAGAACAAACCGCTGTTTGCCAGCCATGATCGCTACGGCCATCGCATCGATCTGGTCGAGTTTCACCCGGCTTACCACCAGCTGATGCGCACCGCGATCGAACATGGCCTGACCTCGCTGCCTTGGGCACACCCGCAGGACGGCGCGCATGTCGCCCGCGCTTCGATGACCTATCTGCACAGCCAGGCCGAGGCCGGCAGTGGTTGCCCGCTGACCATGACCTTCGCCAGCGTGCCGGCCCTGCGCTTGCAGCCGGAGCTGGCCGAGCAGTGGCTGCCGAAAGTCCTCGCCACCGAATACGATCCGCGCAACGTCGGCATGGCGCACAAGGCCGGCGTGACCATCGGCATGGCGATGACCGAGAAGCAGGGCGGCACCGACGTTCGCGCCAACACCACCAAAGCCTATCCGGTCGGCGCCAGTGGTCCGGGTCAGGCTTATGAACTGGTCGGGCACAAGTGGTTCTGCTCGGCGCCGATGTGCGACGCCTTCCTGACATTGGCGCAAACCGACAAGGGCTTGAGTTGCTTCATGCTGCCGCGCCATCGCCCGGACGACACGCGCAATCAGTTCTACATCCAGCGTCTGAAAAACAAACTCGGCAACCAGTCCAACGCCTCCAGCGAAGTGGAGTTTCGTGGGGCGCTGGCATGGATGATCGGTGAAGAAGGGCGCGGCGTGCCGACCATTATCGAGATGGTGGCGATGACCCGTTTCGATTGCATGGTCGGCTCCAGTTCGCTGATGCGCCAGGCACTGACCCAGGCCAGCCATCACTGCGCGCACCGCAAGGTCGGCGGCAAACTGCTCAGCGAACAGCCGCTGATGCAAAACGTACTTGCCGATCTGGCCCTGGAAAGCGAAGCCGCGCTGGCCCTGAGTCTGCGCATGGGCAAGGCACTGGATCATCTGGATGATCGCCACGAAGCGCAGTTCGCGCGGCTGGTGACGGCAGTGGGCAAATACTGGATCTGCAAACGTGCGCCAGGAATGATCAACGAAGCCGCCGAATGCATGGGCGGCGCCGGTTATGTCGAAGACAGCATCCTGCCGCGCCTTTACCGCGAAGCGCCGGTGAATTCGACGTGGGAAGGGTCGGGGAATGTGCAATGTCTCGACGTACTACGCGCGCTGTCGAAGGAGCCGGGCGTGCTCGATGTGCTGTTCAGCGAACTGGGCGATGGCCATGGCGACAAGGGTCTGGCCGCGCATATCCAGCAGTTGCAGGCGCAGTTCAAGGACACCAGTGACATTCAGTATCGGGCGCGGCAGCTGACCGAAGACATCGCGCTCGGGTTGCAGGCCAGGCTTCTGTTGGAGGCGGGGAATTCGGCGGTCAGTGATGCTTTCATTGCCAGCCGTCTGAGCGGTGGCGGTCGCGTCTATGGCGCGTTGCCGCGTGGGCTGGACGTTGAAGCGATCGTCGCCCGCTCGACTCCACAGCTTTTCTGACCCACCTCAAATCTCCCCCTGTGGGAGCGAGCCTGCTCGCGAAAACGGTGTGTCAGTCGACATCTTTATTGGATGATCCACCGCATTCGCGAGCAGGCTCGCTCCCACAGGGGACATCATTGATCTGCAGATTTAAGTATCGCCACAACGCCACTGTTCCCGTGCGTCCACGATGCAGGCAAGATGAAGCTCTGCAAGTCAGAACACAGGAAGCTGATCGTGACCGAAGCGTTTATTGTCGTTCAAACCGCCGAACAAGCCGTGGATCGTCTGGCCGAGCTGCATGAGCGGGCCACCACTGCGCTGAATTCTGCCCTCAAGCGTTACCTCAAGGACCGCGTCGAACCCGACGCCGAACAGCGTGCCCTGTTTCGTTATCCCGAACTGCGTCTGACCTACCACTGCCAGGGCGAAGTGCCGCAGACCACCCGCGCTTACGCCAAGGTACAGTTGCCGGGCACTTACAGCGTCACCGTCACCCACCCGGCGGCGTTTCGCAAATACCTGCTCGAACAACTGACGCCGTTGATGCACGACTTCACCGTGACCGTGGAAGTCGGCGTCAGCCAGCAGAACATTCCGTATCCGTACGTGGTCGAGCAGGGCGATGAACTGGCCGGTTCCGGCGTCACCGCGGCGGTGCTGGCGCGGGTGTTCCCGAGCACCGATCTGTCCGCCGCCACCGATGGCATTGCCGACGGCCTCTACGACTGGGAAAACACCGATCCGCTGCCACTGGCACTGTTCGACGCCGCGCGCGTGGACTTCTCGCTGCGCCGTCTGGTGCATTACACCGGCAGCGACTGGCGCCATGTGCAGCCGTGGATTCTGCTGACCAACTATCACCGCTACGTCGATCAGTTCATCGTTCATGGTCTGGAGCAGTTGCGCCGCGACCCGCGTTTCGTGCGCATGGTCCTGCCGGGCAACGTGATCATCGAGAAGAGCATGGACCACGGCGAAGCCTCGGCCATTGCCGCCGGTGTGGTCTGGCACCGTTACCAGATGCCGGCCTATCACCTGATCGCCAGCGACGGCCACGGCGTGACGCTGGTGAATATCGGTGTCGGCCCGTCCAACGCCAAGAACATCACCGATCACTTGGCCGTGCTGCGCCCGCATTGCTGGCTGATGATCGGCCACTGCGGCGGCCTGCGTCAGTCGCAGACCATCGGCGACTACGTGCTGGCCCACGCCTACATGCGTCGCGACGGCATTCTTGATCGCGTGGTACCGCCGAATATTCCGATCCCGGCACTGGCCGAAGTGCAGCTTGCGCTTCAACAGGCAGCGGCGAATGTCACCGGCGAGAAGGGCGACGATCTGAAGAAACGCCTGCGCACTGGTACGGTTCTGACCTACGACGACCGTAACTGGGAACTGCGCTGGGCTCAGGAACGACCGCTGATCAACCTGTCCCGCGCGGTTGCGGTGGACATGGAAAGCGGCACGATCGCAGCGCAGGGTTATCGCTTGCGGGTGCCGTACGGCACGTTGCTCTGCGTTTCGGACAAGCCGCTGCACAGCGAAATCAAACTGCCGGGCTCGGCCAACGCCTTCTATGAGCGCGCGGTCAGCCAGCATTTGAAAATCGGCATCGAAGCGGTGGACCTGCTGCGCACCGAACTCAACTCGCTGCACTCGCGCAAGTTGCGCAGCTTCGACGAGCCGCCATTCCGTTAACGGTTAGTCGTGGTCATTTGGCGGTCGGGGCACTAGCATTGTCAGCCCTGATCGCTAAATGTTCTGTCTCTTATGTCCCGTCCCCCGCGTCCACCTTCCCGCCGCCCCGGCGTGAAGCCTCAGTCTTCTGCCCCGCGCCGTGTTGCCAAGGCACCACCGGCCGAGCCGAAACTGATCCTGTTCAACAAACCCTTCGATGTGCTGACGCAATTCAGCGACGGTGAAGGGCGGGCGACGCTCAAGGATTACATCGATGTGCCGGGGATTTATCCGGCCGGACGTCTGGATCGTGACAGCGAAGGTTTGTTGCTGCTGACCAACGACGGCCAGTTGCAGGCGCGCATCGCCGATCCGAAACACAAACTGGCGAAGACTTATTGGGTGCAGGTGGAGGGCGAGCCGACGGCCGAGCAGTTGCAGCGCCTGCGTGATGGCGTCGAGCTGAATGACGGCATGACTCTGCCCGCCGAAGCGCGGCGACTGACTGAGCCGCAGTTGTGGCCGCGCAATCCGCCGGTACGCTTTCGCGCGACCATACCGACTTCATGGCTGGAACTGGTGATTCGCGAAGGGCGCAACCGTCAGGTGCGGCGCATGACGGCGGCGGTCGGGCTGCCGACTTTGCGTCTGGTGCGGGTCAGGATTGGCGACTGGACGATTGAAGGGCTGGATCAGGGCCAGTGGCGGGAAGTGCCGGCGCGCTTATAAGGCGCCGGATTCGATCAGGCCGATCACCACACTCTTGATGATGAACGCGGCCACGCCCAGGCCCAGCACGAAAAACAGAATGAACGAGCCGAACCGCCCGGCCTTGGACTTCTTCGCCAGATCCCAGACGATGAAACCCATGAAAATGATCAGGATGCTGACCAGACCGGTCATCATCCACTCTTCGAACAGTGCTGGATCCATTGGCGATCTCCGGCGTGGACAGGGCTGAAAGGGCGGCGGCGAGTATACGCCATGGTCGGTGGGGTGGCATTGATCTGGGTCTGATCCGCAATTGTTGCCCTCACCCTAACCCTCTCCCGGAGGGAGAGGGGACTGACCGAGGTGTCTGGCGTCTTACATCGACCTGAAATATCGAGTCGATTATGGGTTCACAACAGAACTTTCAGGTCGGCGTACTTCTAGAGCTTCTCTCGGTCGGCGCCCTCTCCCTCCGGGAGAGGGGACTGACCGAGGTGTCTGGCGTCTTACATCGACCTGAAATATCGAGTCGATTATGGGTTCACAACAGAACTTTCAGGTCGGCGTACTTCTAGAGCATCTCCCGGTCGGCTCCCTCTCCCTCCGGGAGAGGGCTGGGGTGAGGGGCTTTTGCTCAGCTACGCAGATGAGTCAGGGGCAGTTCGGTGCTGTTGAGGACCTGATTCAGCACAAAACTCGACCGCACGCTGGTGACCCCTTCAATCCGGGTCAGATGCCCCAGCAGCAGTTTCTGGTAGTGATCCATATCCGGCACCACCACTTTCAACTGGTAGTCGGCATCCACTCCTGTCACCAGGCTGCACTCCAGCACTTGCGGCAATGTGCGGATTGCCGCTTCGAAATTCTCGAAGCGTTCCGGCGTGTGCCGGTCCATGCCGATCAGCACATACGCGGTCAGGCTCAAGCCGAGCATCTTGCGATCGAGCAGCGCAACCTGGCGCGAGATATAGCCATCGTCTTCCAGTTGCTTGACCCGGCGCGAGCAGGGCGAGGGCGACAGACCGATGCGCTCGGCCAGTTCCTGGTTGGAGATACGGGCGTCGCGCTGCAATTCCGCCAAAATACTCAGGTCATACCGGTCGAGTTTGCTCATCAATCTGTCCTTGGTCGTAACTATTGCGGCGGATTATCTATCCAGGGTTAAAAATTGCGCAAGCAGTGTTTAATTGAGCAATTTTCGCAATCCTCTGTCGCGGCTTCAGGCCTATTCTTATCACCAGAATCACTGCTCGGTAACACAGTCCACGCGGCCCGCCCAATCAGGCCCGCCGCGGCCGCCACCCCCACCGGGGATGTGCCGGCCCCCGAGCTGCACACTGTCCAGAAGACGGGGTGAGGTGAGCCGACGTCAAAAGCGTCGAGCCAGGACGAAGTATCTCCAGAAGGGAGGCCGACGGGTCTCCCTTTTTTCTTGCCTGCGATTTCATGTTTGCGCCTCATTAAATAAGTCGCGTGACTGATAACCTGTTGCAGAACCCGGTGGGGCTGTTTCCAGTCTCAGCAACAAACCCTGCCAACGACAGGCTCCCGCAGTGAGGAAAAACATGAATTCGCGCATCTGGCGTCTGGCCGGTGTTGGTTTGCTGTGTGTGGGTGTCAGTGCGCAAGCGCTGGCCGATGAGCCGCAGAATCGCGGGCCAGGCAACGGGCCGCAGAACGACGGGATCATCCGTGGCGACAACAGCCGTCAGTTCGAGCACAACGGCCAGCCGCACAACAATGAAGGTCAATGGCAGAACCGCAACCGTGTCGATGATCGTCCAGAACCGCCTCGCCAGCCCGGTAATAACCTGCCGATCCAGCCGCGTCCCGACGCCGTGCACCAGACTCAGGAGCCGCGTCAGGGTTACTACCGCGACGAGCGCCCGCAGAACGGTTACCACAATCAGCAATGGCAGACGCGGCCACGTCCCGATGACAACCGCTGGCCGGGACGGCCGAACGGTCATGGCAATGGCTGGGGCCCCGGCCCGCAGTATCGTCCGGGCCATGTGATCGATCGTTTCCCGGATCGTGATTACCGCGTGCCGTATCGCGGTCAGGATTACTTCTATTCCGGCGGCTACTGGTATCGCCCGCAAGGCCCGCGCTACATCGTCGTGCAGCCGCCGCGCGGGATCCGCATCCAGTATTTGCCGGATTACGCCCGAGAAGTGTGGATCGGCGGCTCGCTGCTGTTCCTCGCCGCCGGCTCGTATTACGCCTATCAGGAGGCGACGCAGGATTACGTGGTGGTCGAGCCGCCGCTGCAGCAACCGCCGCAACCGCAAGCTCCGGGCTATGACGTCGAAGCCTACCCGGCCAACGGCCAGTCACCGCAGCAGGTGCAGCAGGACGGTTACCAGTGCTCTCAGTACGCGGTGCAGCAAAGCGGTTTCGACCCGCGCACCGCGACCTACCAACCGGCACCCGAAGTGGTTCAGGCCTATCGCCAGGCGCAGGGCAACTGCCTGAGCAGTCGCGGTTATCAGGTCAATTACTGATTGCGGGCGGCGAGCACCACTTCCTGTGGGTCAGCGTGCACCAGCACCTCGGCCTTCGGATAAGCTTTGTGAATCGCCGCCGCCGCTTGATCGCTGATGCCATGGGCGACTGACAGGGTCAGTTCGCCCGGCAGTTCCAGGTGCAATTGCACGAACCAGTGGTTGCCGGAAATCCGCGTGCGCAGGTCATGTGCACCGAGCACCCCCGGCACGCTGCACGCTAGCTCAAGCATGTGCTGACTGACGTCGGTCGGCAGTTCCTCGTCCATCAGTACCGAAAAACTTTCCCGGGCGATCTGGATCGCACTCCAGAAAATGTACACGGCGATTCCCAGCCCGAACCACGCGTCCAGTTGCGCAAAACCCATCGCGGCCAACACCAGCGCGATGAGGATGCTGCCGTTGAGCAGCAGGTCCGAACGGTAATGCAGTGAGTCGGCACGCACGGCGTTGGAGCCGGTCTGCTTGATCACCCGGTGCTGCAACATCAGCAGCGCGACCGTCAGCAGCAGGGAAAACACGATCACACCGATGCTCAGCCACGGTGCGCCAAGTGGTTCCGGCGTCTGCAAGCGTTGGTAGGCCTGAAACGCGATCAACACCGCGCTGCCACCGATGAACAACGCCTGAGCCATGCCCGCCAGCGATTCGGCTTTGCCGTGGCCATAACGGTGATCGTCATCCGCCGGGCGCAAGGCGTAATGCACCGCCAGCAGATTGAGCATCGAGGTGACGCCATCCAGCGCCGAGTCGGTGAGGCCGGCGAGCATGCTCACCGATCCGCTGAGCCACCAGGCAATCGCCTTGGCGACGATCAGCGTGCAGGCGACCGCCACCGAGGCGCGGGTCGCCAGCCGCAGCAGGCGGGCGTGTTCGGGGCTGGAGGTCATTGAACGTCCTTATTCAAGCGGCGGGTTGCAGGCCGAACATCGCCAGTTGCTGAGTGCTGCCCTTGTGGTGGATCAGGCGCGGATCATCCAGAGGAAAATCTCGGCCCAGTTCGCTCTCAAGAATCGCCTGCAACTTGTGATTATCGACCTGACCGTCCGGGCCGATGGCTTGCTTGAGCTTGGCCGGATCGATCTGCGCGGTGTGGCCCGGTTCGAAATAGATCGCCCCAGTGGCGAAGTCGACGGCAAACGCGATCAGTCCGGGAATGATGTAGAACAGCAGGCCGACGGCGTCGAGCACGGCAATCGCCGGGTCGATCTTGCCGTCGATCTGGCCACGCCGGTCCGGGTAGAAAATCGAACCGCACGCCGACAGTTGCGTGAGCAGAGTGGCAACCAGAACACCGCCGATCAGGCGAGAGGGTAAGCGCATGGAAATGTCTCCTGAGTCATCAAATAACGAAGCTTCGTCTTGTGAAGTTAAGACCCTGACGAACGCCCGGCAGTTCGCCGTTATACTCGGCCCTCTGTTTTGGAGCCAGCATGATTTCTTTGCCGATCGACGATGTTTTACCCGCCCTGCGTGAAGCCCTCGCGTCACGCCACGAAGCCGTGCTCGAAGCACCGCCCGGCGCCGGTAAAACCACCCGCGTGCCCTTGGCCTTGCTCAACGAAGCCTGGCTGGCCGGGCAGACCATCGTCATGCTCGAACCACGGCGCTTGGCTGCGCGGGCGGCGGCGGAGCGTTTGGCCAGCGAGCTCGGCGAGCAGGTCGGTGAAACCGTCGGCTATCGCATCCGCCTCGACAGCAAAGTCGGCCCGAAAACCCGTATCGAAGTGGTCACCGAAGGCATCCTCACCCGGCGCTTGCAGGACGACCCGGCGCTGGACGGCGTGGGCCTGCTGATCTTCGACGAATTTCATGAACGCAGTCTGGACGCCGATCTGGCGCTGGCGCTCAGTCTGAACGGTCGCGAGCTGTTTCGCGCTGAACAGCCGCTGAAGATTCTGCTGATGTCGGCCACCCTCGAAGGCGAGCGTCTGGCCGGGTTGCTCGATGACGCGCCGATCCTGCGCAGCGAAGGGCGCATGTATCCGGTGACGATGCGCTGGGGCCGGCCGTTTCAGCCGGGCGAATATATCGACCAGCGGGTTACCCAAACCGTGCTCGAAGCGCTGCACGACGAGACCGGCAGCCTGTTGGTGTTCCTGCCGGGACAAGCGGAAATCCGTCGCGTGCACCAGAAATTGGCCGATGCCATTGGTGAGCGCAAAGACGTTCTGCTGTGCCCGTTGCACGGCGAACTCGACCTCAATGCGCAACGCGCGGCGATCGATCCGGCGCCGCCCGGTCAGCGCAAAGTGGTGCTGGCAACCAACATCGCCGAGACCAGCCTGACCATCAACGGCGTACGCGCGGTCATCGATGCCGGGCTGGCGCGGGTGCCGCGTTTCGATCCGGGCAGCGGCATGACCCGCCTCGACACGCAACGAATTTCCAAGGCCAGCGCCACCCAGCGTGCCGGCCGCGCCGGGCGACTGGAGCCGGGCGTGTGCTATCGCCTGTGGTCGCAGGATCAGCACGAACAACTGGCGGCTTATGGCAGCGCGGAAATTCTCTCGGCGGATCTGGCCAGCCTCGCTTTGCAACTCGGGCGCTGGGGCGTGACCCCGGGCGAACTGGTCTGGCTCGACATACCGCCAGCCGCCGCGTATGCCCAGGCGCAGGATCTGCTGCAACGCCTCGGCGCCTTGCACGGCGACACGCTGACGGCCCACGGCCAGGCCATGGCCGAACTGCCGGCGCATCCGCGCATCGCGCATTTGCTGTTACGCGGCCAGGCGCTGGGGCTGGCGGCGATGGCCTGCGATGTGGCGGCGCTGCTCGGCGAGCGCGATATCCTGCGCGGCGCTGGCGCGGATCTGCACAGCCGATTGGTCCTGCTTTCAGGCGAAGAGCGTGCCGGTCGTGGGGCGCAGGGCGGGGTGCAACGCGCCCGGCAATTGGCCCGGCAGTATCGCGGTTACCTGCGCGGCAAGCCGAGCGAACCGGTAAACGATCCCGAGCATCCGCGCTGGCTCGGCGCGCTGCTGGCGCTGGCCTACCCGGATCGCGTCGCCCAGCAGCGGCGTGCCGGCGGGGCCGAATACCGTTTGGCCAACGGTCGCGCGGCGCTGTTCGCTGAGGCCGATAGCCTGATGAAGCACGAGTGGATCGTCATCGCCGAGCTTGGCAGCCGTCAGGGCCAGCGCGAAGAACGCATCTATCTGGCGGCGGATTTCGATCCGGTGCTGTTCGATTCGGTGCTCGCCGAGCAAGTGCGCAGCGTCGATCAACTCGATTGGGATGAACGCGAAGGCGTGCTGCGTGCCGAGCGCCAGCGCAAGGTCGGTGAACTGATTCTCAGCCGTGAACCGTTAACCGGTCTGGATGAGAATGCGCGCAGTCAGGCCCTGGTCAATCTGGTGCGGCGCAACGGCCTGGAGTTGTTGCCGTGGACGCCGGAACTGCGCCAGTGGCAGGCGCGGGTGGCGCTGTTGCGCCAGCTCGATCTGCGCACTCAGGACGACAGCCAATGGCCGGATGTCAGCGACGCGGCATTGTTGAATACCCTGGAAGACTGGTTGATGCCGTATCTGGGCAAGGTCTCGCGGCTCAGCCATTTCGCCAACCTCGACCTGTCGAGCATCGTGCGCAATCTGTTGCCGTGGCCGCTGCCGCAGAAGCTCGACGAACTGGCGCCGCATCATTTGAGCGTGCCGTCGGGTTCATCGATTCGTCTGGATTACAGCGAACATCCGCCGATTCTCGCGGTGCGTTTGCAAGAGCTGTTTGGTCTGGCCGATACGCCACGGATCGCCGGCGGCCGGCAAGTGGTCAAGCTGCATCTGCTGTCGCCAGCGCGACGGCCGGTGCAGGTCACCCAGGATCTGGCCAACTTCTGGCGCAGCACCTATGCCGAGGTGAAGAAGGATCTCAAGGGGCGTTATCCGAAGCATTATTGGCCGGACGATCCCTTGGTCGCCGAAGCCACGGCGCGGGCGAAACCACGCGGCACCTGACCCGCAATGGCTGCGCGCCATTAGCCCATCCGTGCTAATTGCCCTTGTTTGTTCCGGCTCGCAAAATCGCCGCCTGAACAATAACCAGCCTTGTTGCCTGGCAACTTGCGCCCAAGGAACGGAACTGCCCATGACCTCTTTCTTCAAGCTCAAGAAGTTGATCTTCTTGTCGGCTGCGCTATTGGCCGCCTCCAGTTCGGCCATGGCCGAAGAGCCCAATCCGATTGGCGACTGGTGGATTATCTACGGCAACGGCGTGCCCCAGAAAAACATCATGTACGTCGCCGATGCGACGTCGGTGGTGCCTTCGCAGAAGACCAAAGGCGCGACCATGGTCGCGGTGACGCTGGTGTATGAAGAACCCGGCAAACCGATGATCGACGTCTACAACCTCGAAGCCCAATGCTCTACGGGCAAGATGCGTTTTATCAATGGCCAGTCCATCGAGCGTCTCGCCTACACCATGCGTCATCTCAAAGTTGCCAATCAGTGGCAAGCCCCGAAAGAGTTCTGGGTCCAGCAAGCACTGAAGTTTGCCTGCGCGCCGGGCAGTCGCGCGAAAAACGACATGGCCGCCGTGGGCAAGATGGAATACCTGCAGATGATCGAGATGCTGCAGCAGATGTTCTTCAAGCTCGCGCCGATTCAGCAAAAGAGCCAGATGATGGACAACATCGACAGCCTGCTCGAACTGAAGAAATAAGCCGAGGCATCCAATGACTTACACACGTTTATGGCTGGCAACCCTGCTGGCAGGATTGCTCTTGAGCGGCTGTTCCACTATCGCGCAGAGCCGCTGGGAAGGCCGTGATATGCAGGAAGCACTGGACCTGTTCGGCACGCCCGACTCGATGGCAAAGGAAACCGGCCCGAACGGCGAACCCTTGGCTGTGCTGACCTGGCATAAGTCCGCGAGCTGGACTTCTACCGAAGCAGCCGGCACTTCGATGACCCATACCGGCAACGGCATGGTGTATACCGAGCACTACCAACAGGTCGGCAATAGTTCCACCTGCAAGTTGCAGGCGAAGATCAATCAGCAGAAGAAGATCGCCCAGTTCCTGATCGAAGACGGGCGAATACTGCACGGCAAGTGCGCTAACGTTCGCTATGTTCCGGGCTACGTTCCGCCGGGGCTCTGAGACCGAAGCCTAGCTGAATGCAAGCACGGTCTCGGTCCAGCCCTGCAAAGTGTATTTGCGGTAGATCGGCTCGGGGATGTCTACGTACGGGGCGGAGATGAACGAAGCCGGAATCACCGGTTCGGCTTCGTCGATCACCAGTATGTTCGCCGGGTTATAGAAGTCGTAATCCAGCACGTGCCTGTTGGTGGTGATGACTTTCTTGCGCGCGGCCATGGCTTCGAAAAAACGGAAGCTCAAACCTGCCTGGCCGGGTTTGGAAATGTCGAGAATGATCCGCGAGCGCTTCACCAGCTCGCCCACCGATTCGAGTGACATCCGCTGCTCGAAAAAGGTGATTCCCGGGTGGGCGCCGGCAATCGGCTTGCACTGCACCAGAAACTTGTAATCGGTCACACCCAGTTGATCGAATGCTCTGGCCAGACCTTCCAGCGCGGGAACCCGATCTTTGCCTGCCATTACCACTAAGGCGGCGTATTCATCGGCATCGCCAGCCTCGACGTAGTCGTCATAAATGAAGTTGTGCAGTTTTTTCAGACCGTATTGCTTGGCATTCTCAGGGTCGAAGGTGAACACCTCGTCATAAACGGCCAATGCCTCACGGCTCATGGGCCAGCGACTGAAACTGTCGTAGAGGTAGGCAATCTTGCGTTCGCTGGCGTTCAGGGCTGCCGCCAGTTGCTTCGGATCGATTTGCGCCGGGTTGATGATCAGAGCGACGTCGAAGCGCCCACCAGCTGCTATGAGCTTGCTGAACTGGCGCAACTGCGACCAGCGATTGAGCGTACGCCGCAAAATCTTCGGCGCGCGCTCGAAGGGTTTCGCCAGCGCAGCGGTGTCGATGAAGCAAACTTCATCAGCGATACTCAAGTGCTCCGCGAGTTTGCGTGCGTAGCCACCGATGTCCTTGCATACCAATAAAATCTTCATGCTTTTCCATGTCTTGAATTCGGCGCGGGCGGGCCGTGGGCTACCGATTGGCTAGGGTGTCGCTGGCAGAAAGAACCGCGCAATCACCGGCAAGTGATCGGAGATGCGCAGGGTATCGTCCTGCCGCACCTGCGCTTGCACGCGTTTGAGCTTCGGGCTGTAGAACAGATAATCCACCGTGCGATCCGGACCGTTGAGGCCGGGGTCGTTGGGGTAATGGGTCAGCCATTTCGCCCGGTCGATGCCGCCGGCCTCGTTGTTGGTCGGGATCATTGGGTACCTGTCCCACAGCAGATGAAGTTCGCTGTCGGCCGAGTATGGCGTGCGCCGCTCGACCGGCAAACGGCGGTACTGGCCCAGCGGCAGCAGATTGAAATCGCCACCGATCAGCCAGGGCAGGCCTTGGCTTTCATACTTGTCGAGCACTTTGGCCACGGCAGCCACTTGCGCCTGCACGTTGCCGTCTGCCTGGCTGGCCCGCTGCAAGTGGGTGTTGAATACGCTCAGTTGTCCGCCATCGCTGAGCGGCAGTTTGACTGCGAGCAAAGCGTCTTTGGGCTGGAACTGGCGGCTGATGAAGTTGCTCGGGGCGACGGGCAGTTGCAGGCGTTCGGCGTGTTCGATGCGATAGCGGCTCAGCGTGGCCAACTGGCGGCCGACGCTGCCGTAGATGTGGGGCTCGGGGACAAAATCGGCTTTCCAGTCGAAGGCGCTGGTGCTGCACGGGTACAGGTCGGCGACGCGTTCCTGCAACAGCTTGAGCTGGTTCTGGTAATCGCTGGCCTTGGCGCCGTCGTCGAGCTCCTGCAACAACACCACATCCGGTTGTTCGTCACGGATCACCCGCGCTACTTCGTCGAGGCTGAAGGCCATGTCTTCGGCGGTCGGCGCTTCATCGTCGCCTTCGGCCAGATCATTCCAGAATACGTAGCGCTTGCCGGCGAGGAACTGCACGTTCCAGGTCATGACTTTCAGCGCTTGCCCCGGCACCAGCGTCGGCGCCGTGGTGTTGCAACTGACCGGCAGGGTTTCCCGGGCGTCGGGGCGCCAGGTCAGGCTGAACAGCAGCGCGCCGAACAGGACGACGGCGAGGACAACGAGCAACAGGGTGTAGCGCAGCAGACGGGTCATGGCTCGGCTTATAGCGTTACAAAAAGTGGCCCCGAGCATACCTGACGGCAGCGGCGAAGCCCAAACACGGCGCGGTCAGACTGCGCCGTTACGTTTGTCAGGCAATTCGCTGATCAGCATGAACAGGCGGAACAGCACCACGCTGGTGAACAGTTGCAGGAAGCTGTGGGCGCTGTCGATCAGCCCCGCGATCAGCGGATTCTGCGGCTCGGGGTACACCGCCAGCGTCGCGCCCTTGAGCAGCCACAACGGGGTCATCACGCAGAGAATGCACAGCAGGATGCGCCAGAAGTGCCCGCGCGTCAGGCGCAGACTTTCCTTCATCGCCTGCAACGGCCCGAGGCCGCGCAGCACCAGCAGGTATTCGGCGAAGGCGAGCATGACCATCAGCATCAGGCCGGGCAGGAAGTACAGCGACAGGCCGAGCAGAATCAGCAAGGTATTGAGCGCGGTCAGCACCGCGAAGCGCGGCCACAGGGTTGCGGCCATCGCCAGCAGGTCACGGTTGCGCGGCGACTCGCCACGGCTGCGCGCATCGAGAAACAGGATCAGCGCGGCGGTGTACAGCGGATACACCAGCAGGCCGACGATGATGCTGACGCCGGCGAAGGTGTCGGGCCCGGTGGCGTGATCGACCGCCTGCTGCAAGAAAGCTTCGACAATCACCAGCGGCAGGCACAACTGCACGATGCTGCCCAGATGGCGTTTGAAAAAATACAAAGAGTCGCGCAGTACTTCGAGGGCATTCATCAGTCGGTATCGCAGGTCGAAAACAGTGGCTCACTTTAACCGATGCAACGCGGGGCGACACAAACGTAAACATTCGGTAAAGGCCATTGAAACGTTTTGTCACTGTCTCCATTACAGGAGAGCACCCCGCCCAGAGTGGGCGCGGGCACGTTATTACCGGCAATCTACGAGGTCGCCATGAACAGCGAAGAGCAAACCCTGATCGATGGACTGTTTTCCCGGCTGCAACAGGCCGAAACGGAGGCAGCCCCGCGCGACGCCCAGGCCGAGGCGCGGATCAAGGAACACCTGACACGCCAGCCGGCGGCAGGCTATTTCATGACCCAGGCGATTCTGGTGCAAGAGGCCGCGCTGAAAAGCCTCGACGAGCAGAACAAGCAACTGACTCAGCAAGTCCAGCGCCTGCAGGCCGAGCTGCAATCGGCCAAGGCCCAGAGTGGCGCTCCGTCAGCGAGCGGTGGCGGTGGCTTCCTGTCGAGCATTTTTGGTGGCGGCAATTCACGTCCGGCGCCGAGCCAGAGCGCAGCGCCATCGTCCACCGGCGGCTGGCGCGAACCGGCGCCGCAGCAGAACTACCAGGCTCCGGCACCGCAACAGAACGTTGGCGGCGCGACGCCCCTCTATGGCCAGCAAACGGCGCCAGTTGCCAACAGCTTCCTCGGCGGCGCGCTGAAAACCGCCGCGGGCGTGGCCGGTGGTGTGATGTTGGCGCAGGGCATCAGCAGCCTGTTCCACCACAATCAGCAACCGGAAGAAATCGTCGAGGTCATCAAGGAAGAACCGGCACAGGTCGCCGACCAGAGCAACAACGGCTGGGGCGATGATCAGCGCGTGGCGGACAACGGCTTCTCTGGCAATGACCAGGGCGGTTTCAGCGACGCCGATTACAGCAGCGACAATTCGTCGTTTTTCGATGACGACGACTCCTTTGTCTGACATCGCCTTTAAAGGCTGACATAGCCTCTGAAGGCAGACATAGCCTCTGAAGGCTGACATAGAAACTGTGGCGAGGGGATTTATCCCCGCTGGGCTGCGCAGCAGTCCTCGCTTTAATCAGGAAAAGCGGGGCTGCTCCGCAGCCCAGCGGGGATAAATCCCCTCACCACAACACCGTTTGTCAGGGACACCTCGGCGCCAGCTGGTGATTATTCGCTGAATCTTTCTCTTGGCTGGCATACTGAGCGCCTTTTTCGGGCCTGATCGCCTGACCCCGCTTCGTGCGCTTGCGCGCCCACAGGAACTCCGGTGAAAAAAATCGCAGTGTTCGCCGATGTGCAGAACCTCTACTACACCGTGCGTCAGGCCTATGGTTGCCACTTCAACTACGCCGCATTGTGGGCCGACATCAGCAAGAACGGGCAGATCGTCGAGGCCTACGCCTACGCGATCGACCGTGGCGACAGCAAACAGCAGCAGTTTCAGCAGATCCTGCGCAACCTCGGTTTCACCGTGAAGCTCAAGCCCTACATCCAGCGCAGCGACGGCTCGGCCAAGGGCGACTGGGACGTGGGCATTACCCTGGACATCATGGACGCCGCCGACCATGTCGACGAAGTGGTGCTGGCCTCCGGTGACGGCGATTTCGACATGCTGCTCGAACGCATCATCAACAAGCACGGCGTGCAAGCGGTGGCCTACGGCGTCCCCGGCCTGACCGCCAACTCGCTGATCCGCGCCGCCAGCCGTTACGTGCCGATCGAAGGCGCGCTGCTGTTAAAGAATTAAGCTCAAGAACTGATCAGTACGGAGTTGAACCCGGTTTGGAACGCATTGCAGTCATCGACTTTGAAACCACCGGCCTGTCGCCGAACAGCAGCTGCCGTGCCACGGAAATCGCCGTGGTCATGCTGGAAAACGGCCGCATCGTCGAGCGTTACCAGAGCCTGATGAACGCCGGCGTGCGCGTCCCCGCGTTCATCGAACAACTGACCGGCATCAGCAACGCCATGCTGCGCACCGCGCCGCCCGCTGAGCGGGTGATGGAAGAGGTCAACGAGTTTGTCGGCTGCACGCCGCTGCTGGCGCACAACGCCTCGTTCGACCAGAAATTCTGGGATTTCGAACTGGGGCGGATCAAGCGCACACGCTTGCAGAACTTCGCTTGTTCGCTACTGCTGGCGCGCCGCCTGATGCCGGCGGCGCCGAATCACAAGCTCGGCACGCTCACCACTTTCGCGCAGCTACCGCATACCGGTCAGGCTCACCGGGCCATGGCCGATGCCGAGATGGCGGCCAATCTGATGGCGCATCTGGCGCAAGAGTTGCGGGGCAAGCATGGAGTGCGCGAGTTGAATCACGACCTGTTGTGCAAGTTGCAGAAAGTCCCTGCCGCAAAAGTGGGCGAGCATTTGCAGCGTTATCGCTGATTCCAGGCACTCCGACTGATCGTTCCCACGCTCTGCGTGGGAATGAAGCCCGGGACGCTCCGCGTCCCTTTCCAAGCCGAACGCAGAGCGTCCGTTGAGGCATTCCCACGCGGAGCGTGGGAACGATCCAAGATGGATGTCTTTGATGCAAAAGTGTACCGGCGCTAAAAACAGGTTTTGTAACTTATTTTTGCTCGTGCGCCTTTCTAGAATAATCCATCCACCGAGCCTGCCTGTCGAGCTGCCCATGCCTGCCTTGCGCCGTTTTTCCCTGCCGTTGATCGCTGCGTTTTTTGCGTTGTATGTGATTTGGGGATCGACCTATCTGGTGATTCGCATCGGCGTCGAATACTGGCCGCCGCTGTTGCTGGCCGGGGTGCGCTTCGTCATTGCCGGCAGCTTGATGTATGCCTGGCTGCGCTGGCGCGGTGCTCCGGCGCCGACCTGGGCGCAGTGGAGAGCGGCGGGGCTGGTCGGCATTCTGCTGCTCAGTTTCGGTAATGGCGCGGTCAGCGTCGCCGAGCACACCGGCGTGGCTTCGGGCGTTGCGGCGCTGGCGGTGGCGACGGTGCCACTGTTCACCTTGTTGTTCGGCTACTTCTGGGGTGCGCGCAATACGCGGCTGGAGTGGGCGGGTGTGGCGCTGGGGATTATTGGCATCGCCATGCTCAACATGGGTTCCAACCTGCAATCGAGCCCGCTCGGTGCGGTGTTGCTGATCTTCGCGGCGGCGAGCTGGGCGTTCGGCTCGGTGTGGAGCAAATACCTGCCATTGCCAGCGGGGGCCATGGCCAGCGCGGTGGAAATGCTCGTCGGCGGCGTGGTCTTGTTGATCGGCAGCGCGCTGAGTGGCGAGCACCTGCAAGCCATTCCGCCGCTCGAGGGCTGGCTGGCGCTGGCCTATCTGATTTTCTTTGGCTCGATCATCGCCTTCAATTCCTACATGTATCTGCTCAAACACGTGCGCCCAGCGGCGGCGACCAGTTATGCCTACGTCAACCCGGCGGTGGCGGTGTTGCTCGGTGTGGTGTTTGTCGGCGAGACCATCGGCATCGAAGAAGCGTTGGCGATGCTGGTGATCATCAGCGCCGTGCTGCTGATCAGCCTGCCGCAGTGGCGTCGACCTGCACAGCCACCCGTGGAAGAGGCGAAAGCCGTTCCGACGGAAGCGCGTACGAATTAGGGTAAACTGCGCGGCATTGCATCCCCGCGTCATTTTTTCCTACGGTACTCCCATGACTTTCGCCTCCCTTGGCCTGATCGAACCCTTGCTGCGCTCCCTCGAGACGCTCGGCTACCAGACCCCGACGCCGGTGCAGGCGCAAGCCATTCCGGCGGTGCTGGCCGGTCGCGACCTGATGGCAGCGGCCCAGACCGGCACCGGTAAAACTGCCGGTTTCGCCTTGCCGCTGTTGCAGTTGCTGGCCATGGAAGGGCCGAAAGTCACCGCCAACTCGGCGCGTGCGCTGATTCTGGTGCCGACCCGCGAGCTCGCCGAGCAGGTCCATGAAGCCGTGCGCCAATACGCCGAGAACCTGCCGCTGCGTACTTACGCAGTGTATGGCGGCGTCAGCATCAACCCGCAGATGATGAAGCTGCGCGGCGGCGTCGATGTGCTGGTCGCCACGCCCGGTCGCTTGATCGACCTGTTCCGCCAGAACGCGCTGAAACTCGATCAGCTGCAAACGCTGGTGCTGGATGAAGCCGATCGTATGCTCGACCTGGGCTTCTCGGAAGAACTGGCGAACATTTACCGCATGCTGCCGAAAAAGCGCCAGACCCTGCTGTTCTCCGCGACCTTCTCCGATGACATCCGCCTGCTCGCCGGGCAGATGCTCAATGATCCGCTGAGCGTCGAAGTCAGCCCGCGCAACGTCGCCGCCAACACGGTCAAGCAGTGGATCGTCACCGTAGACAAGAAGCGCAAGGCCGAACTGTTCGTGCACCTGATGCGCAAGAACAAGTGGAAGCAGGTGCTGGTGTTCGCCAAGACGCGTAATGGCGTCGATGCGCTGGTGGAAAAGCTTCAGGGCCTCGGTGTGAATGCTGACGGCATCCATGGCGACAAACCGCAGGCCACGCGCCAGCGCGCGCTGGACCGGTTCAAGCTCAGCGAAGTGCAGATTCTGGTCGCGACCGACGTCGCCGCCCGTGGTCTGGACATCGAAGACTTGCCGCTGGTGGTCAACTTCGATCTGCCGATCGTCGCCGAGGATTACATTCACCGCATCGGCCGCACTGGCCGCGCGGGTGCCACCGGTGAGGCGATTTCGCTGGTGTGTGCCGATGAAGTGAACATGCTCTCGGCGATCGAAATGCTGACGCGGCAGAACCTGAAGCGCCAGAACGAACCGGATTTCGAGCCCGAGCACCGCGTGCCGGACACCGATGCCAGGGGTCAGGTGATCAAGAAGCCGAAGAAACCGAAGAAGCCGAAAGCGTCGGGCGGTGGCGGTGGAAAACGCAATCTGGGCAAGTGGGTCGACAGCGGCGAGACCTCGGCACCGGAGCCATCGATCAAGCCAGTGCGCAAAGTGCCGGTGTTCAATACCGGGCCGCGCAAGCGCAAGCCTTGAGATCAAAGATCAAAAGCCCCTCACCCTAACCCTCTCCCGGAGGGAGAGGGGACTGATTGGGGGATGCTTGTGAGTTACGCCGACCTGATATATCAGATGTGAATGCATAATCGACACGATCGCTCAGGTCGATGCATGACGCCAGACACCTCGGTCGGCTCCCTCTCCTTGGGGAGAGGGCTGGGGTGAGGGGCAGGGGCGACTCAGTTCCCGCGCCGTAACCATTCCAACATCCCAAACCCCGCCGCCCGCCCACTGGCAAAACACCCGGTCAGCAAATAGCCTCCGGTTGGCGCTTCCCAGTCGAGCATCTCGCCGGCGCAAAACACCCCCGGCAGCGCCTTGAGCATCAAGCGCTCATCCATCGCCTCGAATCTCACGCCACCGGCACTGCTGATCGCTTCATCCAGCGGACGGGTTTTCACCAAGGTCAGCGGCAACGCTTTGATCGCTCGCGCCAACAGCGCGGGATCGGCGAATGTTTCGGCATCGGTCAGCTCGCGCAACAGCGCCGCTTTCACTCCATCAATCCCCACCTGACTATGCAGATGCTTGGCCATTGAGCGCGCACCGCGTGGTTTGCTCAGCGCCGCCTGCAATTTATCCACAGGGCGACCGGGCAGCAGATCAATGTGGATAACCGCCGCGCCATAGCGATTGATCTCTTCGCGAATCGGCGCGGACAGTGCATAGATCAGGCTGCCTTCAATGCCGGTGGCGGTGATCACGCATTCGCCCAGACGCGGGATGTCGTCGTTCAAACCGATGGCAATGTTTTTCAGCGGTGCGCCGGCGAATTTGCTCACCATCAGCTCGCTCCAGGCTTGCACCTCGAAGCCGCAATTGCTTGGCTGCAACGGCGCCAGATCCACGCCGCGCTGCTCCAGCGGCAACATCCACGCGCCATCCGAGCCCAGGCGCGACCAACTGCCGCCGCCGAGGGCGAGCAGGGTGGCGTCGGGGTTTACGCTGATTTCGCCTTGCGGGCTGGCGATGCGCAGTGCACAGCTTGCGTCCCAGCCGAGCCAGCGATGGCGGGTGTGGATAACTACGCCGCTGTCGCGCAGGCGCTTGAGCCAGGCGCGCAACAGTGGCGCGGCCTTCATGTCGGTGGGAAATACGCGGCCGGAGCTGCCGATGAAGGTTTCGATGCCCAGTTCGTGAATCCACTGGCACAGCGCATCGGCATCGAATGCGCGCAGCAGCGGGGCGATCTGCGGTGCGCGTTCGCCGTAACGGGAGAGGAACGCCGGGTAGGCTTCGGAGTGGGTGATGTTCATGCCGCCGACCCCGGCCAGCAGGAACTTGCGCCCGACCGAGGGCATGCCGTCGTACACGTCGACGCGGACTCCGGCCTGGCTCAGCACTTCGGCGGCCATCAGGCCAGCGGGGCCACCGCCGATGATGGCGACGTGAGTGTTGGCGGGGAGGGAATTCTGGGTCATGGGCGTGCGCTGCGGTATGGCGGGACAAGGCGCGCATTCTAACAGCGCTGAACCCTGTGGGAGACCCCATGTGGGAGCGAGCCTGCTCGCGAACGCGGTCTGTCAGTCAATTAGATGTTGTGGGTGCTAAAGCTTTCGCGAGCAGGCTCGCTCCCACCGGGGCTGCGGTGTATTTCGAGGCTGGTTAAAAAATAAACAGTGCGCTGGGCGCCTTGGCCAGCATGGCCTGCAGTCCCTTTCACTCAGGTTATTCACAGGCAGTTCCACAGCGATTGTGGGTAACGCAACACGTTTCAATGACAGCCGTGTGAATCCCACACTCGTTGCGCGCTGTGATGGAGGATGCCGTGGCGGCGGGCGAGGGCGTGGCGATCCTTGCTGTAGCCGCCGCCAATCACTCCGACCACCGGAATGTCGCGGCCCAGGCAGTGGCGCATCACCCGTTCATCGCGCTCGGCCACCCCGGCGTCGGTCAGTTGCAGATAACCGAGGGCATCGTCCTTGTGCACATCGACGCCAGCGTCGTAGAGCACCAGATCCGGTTGATACAGCGGCAACAGGTAATTGAGTGTGTCATCGACCACCCGCAGATAATCGGCATCGCCCATGCCCTTGGGCAGGGGAATGTCCCAGTCGCTTTCGGCCTTGCGCGCGGGAAAATTCTTTTCGCAGTGCAGGGAAACGGTAATCGCTTCCGGCGTGTCGTGGAGAATCCGCGCAGTGCCGTCGCCCTGATGCACGTCGCAATCGAAGATCAGCACGCGATTGACCCGCCCGCTCTGCAACAGGTACTGGCTGATGATCGCCAGGTCATTGAAGATGCAGAACCCGGCCGGGTAATCGTAATGGGCGTGATGGGTGCCGCCGGCCAGATGACAGGCCAGGCCATGCTCCAGGGCTTGCTCTGCCGCCAGGATCGAGCCGCCCACCGCGCGCACGGTGCGTCGTGCCAGCGCTTCGTTCCAGGGCAGGCCGAGGCGCCGTTGGTCTTCGCGGGACAACTGGCCGCTCATGTAGCGTTCGATATAGCTGCGGTCATGGGCGAGGGCGAGGATGTCGTTGGGACAGATCTGCGGGCGCAGCAGGTCGGCGTCGCGGGTCAGGCCGCTGTCGACCAGGTGATCGCGCAGCAGACGAAACTTGTCCATGGGAAAGCGGTGATCCGCGGGAAACTCGGGGCTGTAGTCTTCGTGATAGATCAACGGCAAGGGCATGGCTTGTTTCGCGCAGAACCTAGGAAAGAATGAACGATCCTACCAGCGATGTAGACTCAACGGCATGGAAATGGAGGGGACGATGGAGCCGATACTGGAGCTGCAAAGCGCGCGTTTGTTGATGCGTCAGTGGCAGGACGAGGATTTGCCGGCATTCGCCGCGATGTGCGCCGATCCGCAGGTGATGCGCTACTTTCCGGCGCCGTTGACCCGGCTCGAAAGTGCCGCACTGATCGGCCGCGTGCGCGGACATTTTGCCGAGCACGGCTTTGGCCTGTGGGCGCTGGAGCGCAAGGACACGGGCGAGTTCATCGGTTTCACCGGGTTGGGCGTGGTCGGCTTCGATGCGCCGTTTACCCCGGCGGTGGAGATCGGCTGGCGTCTGGCCAAGGAACATTGGGGCCTGGGTTACGCCAGTGAAGCGGCGTGGACCGCACTGCGCGCGGGTTTCGACCAGTTGAAACTGGAGGAAATCGTCTCGTTTACCGCCGGGCAGAATGCGCAGTCGGAGAAGGTCATGCAGGCGATCGGCATGCATCACGATCCACAGGATGATTTCGATCACCCCAAGCTTGCGCTCGATCACCCGTTGCGCCGTCATGTTCTGTATCGCATCAGCCGCGAACAATGGCTGCAAACCTTGCATGAATAAGCCGACACGGACGTTTACAATGGCCGCCATCGTATTTGGCCCGTGCCAGAACCTGAATCGTCCGCCGCAGCCAAGACTGCGCGGCCATTGCTTTGTGTGAGGAGAGTCTGAATGAGCCAAGTGCTGGAAGATCTGGTCGATCTGCTGACCCTGGAACCGATCGAAGAAAACCTGTTCCGTGGTCGTAGTCAGGATCTGGGGTTCCGCCAGTTGTTCGGCGGTCAGGTGCTCGGCCAGTCGCTGTCGGCGGCCAGTCAGACGGTGGAAGAAGCGCGCCACGTGCACTCGCTGCACGGTTACTTCCTGCGCCCGGGCGATGCCAAGTTGCCGGTGGTGTATTCGGTTGATCGCGTGCGTGATGGTGGCAGCTTCAGCACTCGCCGCGTGACGGCGATCCAGAAGGGCCACCCGATCTTTACCTGCAGCGCTTCGTTCCAGTACGACGAAAAAGGCTTCGAACATCAGGGTCAGATGCCGGCGGTGGTCGGCCCGGAAAACCTGCCCTCGGAGCTGGAACTGACCCAGCAGCGCGCGCACCTGATTCCCGAGCATATGCGTGAAAAACTGCTGTGCCCGAAACCGATCGAAGTGCGCCCGGTCACCGAAAAAGACCCGTACAACCCGCAACCGGCCGATCCGGTCAAATATGTGTGGTTCCGCGCCGACGGCGCCTTGGCCGACATCCCGGCGCTGCACAAATATCTGCTGGCCTACGCCTCGGACTTCGGCCTGCTGACCACGTCGATGTTGCCCCACGGCAAGTCGGTCTGGCAGAAAGACATGCAGGTCGCCAGCCTCGATCACGCGCTGTGGTTCCACAATGACCTGCGTGCTGATGACTGGTTGCTCTACGCGATGGACAGCCCGTGGGCCGGCAATTCGCGCGGCTTCTCCCGTGGCAGCGTATTCAACCGCGCCGGGCAACTGGTCGCTTCGGTGACTCAGGAAGGCCTGATTCGCCATCGCAAGGACTGGGCATGAGCCTGACCGAGGTTCGTCATTGGGTGTTCGACATGGACGGCACGCTGACCGTGGCCGTGCATGACTTCGCGGCGATTCGTGTGGCGCTGGCGATTCCACCCGAGGACGACATCCTCACCCATCTCGCCGCATTGCCAGCGGATGAAGCGGCGGCCAAGCATGCCTGGTTGCTCGAGCATGAACGCGATCTGGCGCTGGGCTCGACCCCGGCCACCGGCGCGGTGGAGCTGGTGCGCGACCTGCATGCGCGCGGATATCGCCTCGGCATTCTCACGCGCAATGCGCGGGAGCTGGCGCACGTGACGCTGGAGGCGATCGGCCTGGCCGACTGCTTCGCGGTCGAGGATGTGCTGGGTCGCGACGAAGCACCGCCGAAGCCGCATCCGGGCGGGTTGCTGAAACTGGCCGAAGCCTGGCAAGTGCCGGCCAGTGACATGGTGATGGTTGGTGATTACCGCTTTGATCTGGATTGCGGCCGAGCAGCGGGGGCGCGGACGGTGCTGGTGAATCTGCCGGATAACCCGTGGCCGGAATTGACCGATTGGCATGCGAAGGATTGTGTTGAGTTGCGGCGGATGCTGTTTGCCTGACATCTTCGTCGCCTGAGCCGGCCCCTTCGCGAGCAAGCTCGCTCCCACATTGGATCTTCAGTGCACACATATTTTGTGCATGTCATAGAGCTATGTGGGAGCGAGCTTGCTCGCGAAGGGGGCGGTGAATTCAGCAAAAAAACCTACTGATCAAACAACGCCTTCTGCCCCTCCGCCGACGTCAGCATTCCATCCCCGTCATGCCCGACTCCAGGCACCTCCACCAGCCGCTGATTGACCCCCTCGGGATGCCGGCGCAGTAAGTAGCCGAAATACATTTTTCCGCGCATCAAGCGGTAAGCCCCTTGCGCCTCGGCCGCGCAGCTCTTATCCAGCGCCGGGTGTTCCGGGTCGACGTCCTGCTGGCCCAACAGATAAATCACCTCGCGTTTGACGTAAGCGCTCTCGACCTGCAACGGTGTTTGCCCACCGGCATACACCGGCATGTCCGCCAGGCCGTACTTCCAGCGATTGAAACCCGGGCATTGCGCATGGTCGAACGGCACCGGCCGCTGCTCGTTGAAGTACGCATAAGAAGAGGGATTGGCCACCACGTAGCGCAAGCGAATGCCGTTGGCCTTGAGCGCTGGCTGATCCTTGGCCAGCAGGGCGTAACGCTGCACCACCTGACCCCCGCCGGAGTGGCCGAAGATCACGATCTGCTTCACGTCCGGAAACTGTTTGCGGTCGCTGAGCCGCGCGACGATTTCGTCCAGCGCCGCGTAGGAGCTCAGCGGATTTGGCCCGGTGGACAAGCCGCCGCCCATCCACTCGTTGCCCTGCCAGCGCAGCACCGTCGGCGGCAAGGAATAAAGGGTGACGTCGCTTTCATTGAGAAACTGCGGAGCGATCACCAGCGTGTGCGCGGTCTGCCCGGCGAGTTCGGCGGCACTTTCCGCGCTTTTGCGGTAGGTCTCGGCGTTGCGCAGGCGACCGTGAATGACGATCAGCACCCGCTCGATCTTCTCCGGTGCCGGGCCGATGCCCACCGCCATTTCGCCGGCCTTGAGTTGCAGGCGACCGGGGCTGATCGCATCGACGCCGGCCGCTTGCGCGGTGCCGGCGATGAACAGTAACGCCACAAGCCATTTATGCATTTACAGGGTTTTCGCCGCGAAGGTGTCGCACTGGCTTACCTGGCCTTGCGCGAATCCGGTTTTGAACCAGCGCACCCTTTGCGCTGACGTACCGTGGGTAAACGAGTCCGGCACCACGCGGCCCTGACCCTGTTGCTGCAAGCGATCATCGCCGATGGCGTTGGCGGCGTTCAAGGCTTCTTCGATGTCGCCCGGTTCCAGCCAGTTCAGGCGTTTCTGCGCGTTATACGCCCAGACACCGGCGAGACAGTCGGCCTGCAATTCCTGGCGAACCAGCAAGCCGCCGTCGCCTTCCATTTGCCGGCCTTGCTGACGCGCCGCCTGCATCTTCGCCGAGACGCCCAGCAGCGTCTGCACATGGTGGCCGACTTCGTGCGCAATCACGTAAGCCTGAGCGAAATCGCCGGCGGCTTTGAAGCGCTGCGACATTTCCTGAAAGAAGGCCATGTCCAGATAGACCTTCTGGTCGGCCGGGCAGTAGAACGGGCCGGTGGCAGAAGTGGCCATGCCGCACGCGGAGTTCACCCGATTGCTGAACAGCACCAGTGTCGGGTCTTTGTATTGGCGTCCGGCCTGCTGGAAGATCGGACCCCAAGTGTCTTCGGTGTCGCCGAGAATCGAGCGGACGAATTCGGCCTGTTCATCATTGGCCGGTGGCGCCTGACGGGTTTGCGAGGAGGGCGCCGGTTGCTCCATCTGCCCGGTCAACTGGCCGAGGATCTGCATCGGGTCCTGGCCGGTGAGCCAGCCGATGCCGACAATCAGCACGATGGCCGTCAGGCTCAGGCCCTTGCCGCCACCGAAGCGCATGCCGCCGCCACCGCCGGCATCATCACCTCGGGCGTCGACGACGTTGTCACTGCGTCGGCCTTTTTTCCATAGCATGTGGGAATCCTCTTTTATTGCCGGTGATGAGTCTGCTGGTGATGAGTGTTGCCGCTGTGTGAGTGTGGCGCCAGTCCGGTCGTCCGTCCATGCACACGCGCCCACATGGTGCGGGCCTGGTATTGACGGTCGAGCGGGCCGTGAATTCAATCCCGAGTGGAATTTCTTCCGTCGAATTCATGAACCCGCTGTTTCGACGGCAGTCTGTGATGTTGCACACTGGCCGGGCGCCGAAGTGGCGGGAATCTTGCCTCAAGGTTTTGCCTGGCGGCGGTTTCCCGGCGAAGAAGTGTGCAACCTGTGCGGTTGCTGAAAGCTCAGCCGACTATGATTGCCACAACGATTGCCGCCAGCGCGAACGCTCGCCCGGGTATTTTTTCAGAGATTGCCAATGACCGTCAGCACCCCGCTCTCCGGTGTCAACCAGCCCTTCAAGGGGATCTTGCTGATTGTCGTGGCGACGTTCCTGTTTTCCAGCCACGACGCGTTGTCAAAATACCTCTCCGGTTTTTATCCGATCGTGATGGTGGTGTGGGCGCGCTATGTGGTGCACACCTTGTTGATGGCGGGGATTTTCCTGCCGCAGTCCGGCTTGCGTGTGCTGCGCACCAAGAAGCCGTTATGGCAGCTCGCCCGTGCCCTGTGCCTGCTCGGCACCAGCCTGTTTTTCACCACGGCGCTGCTGTACATCCCGCTGGCCGAAGCCACGGCGGTCAACTTTCTCGCACCGGTATTGGTGACGGCGTTATCGGTGCCGTTGCTCAAGGAACGGGTCACGCGCGGGCAGTGGATTGCGGTGATCTGCGGCTTCATCGGCGTGCTGATCATCGTCCACCCGGGCGGCGAACTGTTTACCCCGGCGATCCTGCTGCCGTTCTGCTCGGCGCTGTTCTTCTGCTTCTACCAACTGCTGACGCGCAAGCTCGCCGAAGTGGATAGCCCGACCACCAGCAACTTCTTTGCCGGCCTGTGCAATACCCTGGTGATGAGCGCGCTGGTGCCGTTCTTCTGGCAGGTGCCGACGTTGCCTCATGCCGCGCTGATGCTGGCGCTGGGCAGTTGCGGGATGACGGCACATCTGTTCCTGACCCAGGCCTTCCGTCACGCAGCACCAGCCTTGCTGGCGCCGTTCGGCTATTGCCAGATCGTCTTTGCCGGGTTGTTGGGCTGGCTGCTGTTCAACCACACCCCGAGCGGGTTGACGGTGATTGGTATTGCGGTGATCTGTTGCAGCGGATTGGCGGCAGCGTGGCAGCAGAGCCGGCGCTGAAGAGCGGAATCCCGGTACAACTTGTGGGAGCGAGCCTGCTCGCGAAAGCGGTGTGTCAGTCGCCATATTCGGTGGCTGACGTGACGCCTTCGCGAGCAGGCTCGCTCCCACAATGGGATGTATGCAGGCAGGTTATTCGGTAACGGTCGGAATCTTGCGCGGTGCCATGAAGTACATCCACGTCAGTGCGAGGAAGTACATCGCCGGAATCAGCGTGAACAGCACCGTGTAGTTGTTGTTGGTGACGGTGAGGATGTGGCCGACGATCTGGGTCATGAACATCCCGCCGATCGCCGCGCACATGCCGCCGAAGCCGAACACCGTGCTCATCATGTGCTTGGGCGTGTAGTCCATCACCAGGCTCCAGATGTTCGCAGTCCAGGCCTGATGCGCGCCGATCGCCAGCGAGATCGCCGCCACCGCCACCCACAGATTCGCCGAGCCGGCAGCCATCACGACGCCGATGATGCAGCAGGCGAACAGCAACATCGACAGCAACCGCGCCTTGATCGAGTTCATGCCGCGACCGATCAGGAACGAGGACAGAATCCCGCCGCCGACACTGCCGAAGTCAGCCGTGACGTAGATGATGATCAGCGGAATACCCATCTGCGTCACGTTGATGCCGAGGTTGTATTGCTGATTTAGAAACGGCGGCAGCCAGTACAGATAGAACCAGAACACCGGCGCGGTCAGCGAGTAGGCGAGGGCGAAGGCCCAGGTGCCGCGCATGCGCAGGATCTTGCTGAACGGCACGCGGGCCTGTTCCGGTTCGACTTGCTGCTGGATGTAATCGAGTTCCGACTGTTTAACCGTTGGGTGATCTTCCGGATTGAAATACTTCAGGCCCCAGAACAACAGCCAGATCCCGCCGAGTGCGGCCATGCACAGGAACGCCGCTTGCCAGCCCCACACATGCAGGACCAGTGGCAGCAGCATCGGCGTGAACATCGCGCCGACGTTGGTGCCGGCGTTGAAGATGCCGGTAGCGACAGCGCGTTCACCGGCCGGGAACCACAGGCGCGTGGTTTTCACACAGGCCGGATAGTTGGCCGCTTCCGTCAGGCCGAGGATGAAGCGGCAGACCATGAAGCCGACTGCCGAGGTCGCCAGGCCATGGGCACCGGTGGCCAGGCTCCAGAGCAGTACGGCGCAGAAGAACACGCGCTTGACGCCGACACGGTCGATCAGGCGTCCCTGCAGGACAAACCCGATCGCGTAGCCGACCTGAAACCAGAAGTTGATGTTGGCGTAATCCATCGCCGTCCAGCTCATTTCCTTGGCGAGGATCGGCTGCATGACGCCGAGGGCGGCGCGGTCGATGTAGTTGAGGGTGGTGGCGAAAAACACCAGCGCCAGCATGCCCCAGCGGGTCTTGCCGACAGCCATGGCGCCGCGGATCTTGTCGCCAATGCCACCCGTGGCAGTGCTCATGGCCGGAGCCATGCGGGAAGTCTGTGAAGGAATCATGTGTTCCACCCGTTTTTGGATTTGTTATTTGGTGTTCTTTTCTGTCGAACACCTTGCCCGGTGGTTAGTGGCCGGACTCGATGTGCAACCGATGTTGGGCAGTGAACAAAAAATCGTCAATTCGCCAAATCGCCTTAGTGTTCGATAATCGCACGCAAAACTAACCGGGTAGTACACTTTAAATTGCTGCGCGCAGCGATGCAGCCAATAATTTCCCTCACTATAAAAACCCATTCCCTTGTAGGAGCTGCCGAAGGCTGCGATCTTTTGATCTTGATTGGAACGCAACAGCAAAGATCGCAGCCTTCGGCAGCTCCTACACAAGATAAAGCGGCGCAGTCCGGGAGTTGAAACATGCAGCGTTCCATTGCCACCGTTTCCTTGAGCGGCACCCTGCCGGAAAAACTCGAAGCCATTGCCGCCGCCGGGTTCGACGGCGTGGAGATTTTCGAAAACGACCTCCTGTACTACGACGGCAGTCCCCGGGAAATCAAACAGATGTGCGCCGATCTCGGCATCGCCATCACCCTGTTTCAGCCGTTCCGTGACTTCGAAGGCTGCCGCCGCGATCGCCTGGTGCGCAATCTCGAGCGCGCCGAGCGCAAGTTCGATCTGATGCAGGAACTTGGCACCGACCTGGTGCTGGTCTGCAGCAACGCCTCGCCGGACAGTGTCGGCGATCAGCAAATCCTCGTCGATGATTTGCGCCTGCTGGCCGAACGCGCCGGCGCCCGTGGCTTGCGCATCGGTTACGAAGCGCTGGCGTGGGGCCGTCACGTCAATACTTATCAACAGGTCTGGGACATCGTTCGCCAGGCTGATCACCCCAACCTCGGCGTGCTGCTCGACAGCTTTCACACCCTTTCGCTGAAGGGCGATCCCAGCGCGATCGCCGACATTCCCGGCGACAAGATCTTCTTCGTGCAAATGGCCGACGCGCCGATCCTGGCCATGGACGTGCTGGAGTGGAGCCGGCATTTCCGCTGTTTCCCGGGGCAGGGCGAATTCGATCTGCCGGGTTTCCTCGCGCCGATCATCAAGAGTGGCTATACCGGGCCGTTGTCGCTGGAAATCTTCAACGACGGCTTCCGCGCCGCGCCGCCACGGGCCAACGCTGCCGACGGTTTGCGCTCGTTGCTGTATCTGGAAGAGAAGACCCGTCAGCGTCTCGAGCAGGAAGCGACGCCGGTGGCCAACCGTGACATTCTTTTCGAAACGCCGCCGGCCAGCGAATACAACGGTGTGGAATTTCTTGAGTTTGCCGTCGACGAAGCGCTGGGCGCGAAGCTCAGTCACTGGCTGCAACGCCTGGGGTTCGCCAAGGCCGGGCAGCATCGCTCCAAGAGCGTCAGCCTGCTGCGTCAGGGCGATATCAACCTGATCCTCAACTCCGAGCCGTATTCGTTCGCCCATAGCTTTTTCGAAGCCCACGGCCCGTCGCTGTGCGCCACGGCCGTGCGGGTCAAGGACAGCGCCAGTGCGCTGGCCCGCGCAGTCGCTTACAAGGGGCAGCCCTATCGCGGGCTGGTCGGGCCGAATGAACTGGAGCTGGCGGCGGTGCGCGCACCGGACGGCAGCCTGATTTATCTGGTCGATGCGGACGCCGATGTGTACGGCACCGATTTCAACCTGTTGCCCGACGCGCAGACCGGCGGCGGCCTCAAGCGTATCGATCACATGGCCATGGCGTTGCCGGCCGACAGCCTCGACAGTTGGGTGCTTTTCTATAAAAGCCTGCTGGATTTCGAAGCCGACGATGAAGTGGTCTTGCCCGATCCGTACGGTCTGGTGAAGAGCCGCGCACTGCGCAGCCGCGACAGTTCGATCCGGCTGCCGCTGAACATCTCCGAGAACCGCAACACCGCCATTTCGCATGCGCTATCGAGTTATCGCGGCTCCGGTGTGCACCACATCGCTTTCGATTGTGACGACATCTTCGCCCAGGTCAGTCGCGCCAAAGAGGCCGGCGTGCCGCTGCTGGACATCCCGCTCAATTATTACGACGACCTCGCGGCGCGTTTCGATTTCGACGATGAGTTTCTCAGCGAGCTGGCCTATTACAACGTGCTCTACGACCGTGACGCCCAGGGCGGCGAGTTGTTTCACGTCTACACCGAGCCGTTCGAGGGGCGTTTCTTCTTCGAGATCATCCAGCGCAAGAATGGCTATGCCGGCTACGGCGCGGCCAACGTTGCGGTGCGGCTGGCGGCGATGGCCAAATCCCGCAGCGGCGCGGTGCGTCAGGCGAAGTTGTAGGGAATTCGTAAACGCGGGATCAAACACGGGCTGCGCGGCTTCCTTCACTGTCCCGCGCGGCCCATAATCGCCAGCTTGTGCAGTGATGGCCGTGAGCCCGCGATGACCATGAATTCAGAACTTTCCGCCGCTGCTGTCGAGTCCGAGGCAGTGCCGCGCAAGAGTCGCAAGAACAATCCGGAAAAGACCCGCGAGAACATTTTGCAGGAGGCGATCGTCGAGTTCGTCCAGCAGGGCTTGTCCGGTGCCCGCGTCGACGCGATCGCCGAGCGTATCCACACCTCCAAGCGCATGATTTATTACTACTTCGGCAGCAAGGAGCAGTTGTACGCCGAGGTGCTGGAGAAGCTTTACGGCGATATCCGCAGCACGGAAAACCGCCTGCATCTGGACGAACTGCCGCCCGAGCTGGCGATCCGCCGGTTGGTGGAATTCACCTTCGATCACCATGACCACAACGTCGATTTCGTGCGCATTGTCAGCATCGAAAACATCCACAACGCCGAGTACGTAAAGCGTTCCGATGCGATCAAGGCGCTGAACAACACGATCCTCGACACCTTGGGCGGGATTCTGCAACGAGGCGCGGACGAGGGTTTGTTCCGGCGTGGCATCGATGCGCTGGACGTGCACCTGCTGATCAGTTCGTTCTGCTTCTATCGCGTGTCGAACCGCCACACGCTGGGAGAAATCTTCCAGATCGACCTGCCGGACGAAACCATCAAGCAGCGCCACCGCGAGATGATCTGCGAATCGGTGTTGCGCTACCTGAAGGCCTGAATCGATCTTCCCTGTGGGAGCGAGCCTGCTCGCGAAAGCGGTGCGTCAGTCGCCCTGTTCGTTGACTGAATCGACGCCTTCGCGAGCAGGCTCGCTCCCACAGAGTTACCCTGTTGTTCAGCCATTCATGCTCTGAAAATGCTCAAGCATGCGCTGCGCATCCGGCACCACGCCGCTGAACAGTTCAAACGCCTTCACCGCCTGAAACACCGCCATGTTGCCGCCATCCAGCGTGCGGCAACCCAAGGCGCGGGCGTCGCGCAGCAGTTCGGTTTCCAGCGGGAAATACACAATCTCCGCGACCCACATTGCCTTGCGCAGCAACCCGGCGGGCACCGGTGAACCCGGCAGCTTGGCCATACCCATCGGCGTGGTATTGACCAGGCCATCGGCCTGCGCCAGCGCCCTGAGCAAATCCGCTCCGGCCTGTGCGCGACTGGGGCCGAAATGTTGATTCAGATTGTTTGCCAGGCTCTCGGCACGCTCGCGGTCGACATCAAAAATCGTCAATTGCCGTACGCCTTCGCTGAGCAGCGCGTGGGCCACCGCCGCGCCAGCGCCACCGGCGCCCATCTGGACTACACGTTCACGGGCAGCGTCCGTCAGACCCCGGCGAAAACCCTCGGCGAAACCGAGGCAATCGGTGTTGTGGCCGACACGCTTGCCGTCCTTCAGCACCACGGTGTTCACCGCGCCGATGCCCCGGGCCTCCGGCGACAATTCGTCGAGCAGCGGGATGATTGCCTGCTTGCACGGGAAGGTGATGTTCAGCCCGGTGTAATTCATCCGCTCCGCCGCTTGCAGCAGGTCGGGCAGAGCTGTGCTGTCGAGGTGCAATTGATCGAGGTCGATGAGCTGGTACAGATAACGCAGGCCCTGCGCATCACCTTCGTGCTCATGCAGTGCCGGCGTGCGCGAAGCTTGAATCCCGGCGCCGATCAGCCCGGCGAGTATCACCTTGGAACGCGACATGGTTCTTACCTCTGCAACCGCTGGCTGAAATGCTCCAGCGCCAGGCGATAGCCATGGCTGCCGAACCCGCACATCACCGCCGTGGCGATTCCTGAAACAAATGAATGATGACGAAACGGCTCACGGGCGTGGACGTTGGACAGGTGCACCTCGATCACCGGCAACTCACTGGCAACCAAGGCATCGCGAATCGCCACGGACGTGTGCGTCCACGCCGCCGGATTGATCACGATCCCGGCACAACGACCGCGCGCAGCGTGAATCCAGTCGAGCAGCTCGCCTTCATGATTGGTCTGGCGAAATTCTACGGTCAGGCCGAACTCGTCAGCCGCGCGACCACACAGTGCAGAAATATCCGTCAGGGTTTCATGACCATAGGTCGCCGGCTCGCGGGTGCCGAGCAGGTTCAGGTTCGGGCCGTTAAGCACCAGAACGATAGGGGACATTGGGGTAACTCCACTTATTGTTTTTGGCATCGGCCGAGAGGGTTCAGCCTGTGGAGATAAAATGTACTAGATGGTTACATCGGTCAATTGGACAACTTTAAGAGCCGTAATTTTCGTTCGGTGATCGCACAGGGGGGATCATGCCAAGCGTAATTTCAAAACGTAACGACAGCTTTTCTTACGTTTTTCTCGGCTCATTTCTCGAGCACCAACCCCACGCCCGCTAGTCTTCAGTGACCTCCGGCACATCGCTTTGTGTTAACCGGTCGTCGGACTCGAAAGGAAATTCGAGATCTGGAAATTCATTAACCTAACGGATGGGTTAGTATGAAGTTATGCAGCTACAAAGGGATGTCGATTCGCATCATGTTGAGAGACGAACACTGCCCACCGCACGCCCATGTAGATGCGGGTGCCTGGAATGCCCGCTTCCGGTTCAGCTTCTGGCATAACGAAGTTGATCTGTGGGATGTCGTGCCGCTGTCCCGACGACAACCGCTCACTGTGCTTAACGGCTTGTGTCTGTCACTTGGACAACCGGCGCACTTGCGTCGAGCACGAGGGATCTGGTGGTCGGCCGTGAAGACCGCTTGTCTCGATAATCAGATATGGGACTGCCAGGCAAACGAAGTGCCCGTAATGAAACCAGTCACCGACGAGACCTACAGGATCGGATCGGCGCGCTATGACCCCGACGAAGACAAGGTGCTGCTGTCCTTGATCGGCAAGTTGGAAGGAGTTGAGATCGAATTATGAAAGTCATCAAGGCAAAACCGTCGGTGCATCGTCCCCTGACGGAAGAGATGCTCGATGCCGCCATCACACTTGGCGAAGCACGACAGGCCAATAGTTTGCAGACCGTGTCAGTGAGCTTCGAAGGGTCCTCTTTGGTCATTCGTTTCGAGGACGGCAGCGGTGTGTTGCTGCCGGTAAAGCTGTATCCCGAATTCGAGGGGTTTGAAGCGGCCGATTATGCAAGCCTGACGATCGGCTTCGGCGGCACTGCGCTGTGCCATGAGGGCAAGGACCTGGATATTTCCATTGCCGGAATGATTTCGGCGAGCCCGTCACTCATGCGGATGGCCGCGTCGGTCGTCGCTTCGCGCAACGGGCGTCAAAGCAGTGCTGCCAAATCTGCAGCCGCACGAGCCAATGGCAAGAAAGGCGGGCGTCCACGCAAAACTGATATTGCGCCTTAGCACCCACAAAAAAGCCGTCAATCACGACGGCTTTTGCGTATCCGATACCCGCAATCAACGCCGGGTCAGCAGCACACCGGATTCCATGTGATGGGTCCACGGGAACTGGTCGAACATCGCGCACTTGGTAATGCGGTGGGTGTCATGCAGCTGGGCGATGTTGGCCGCCAGGGTGTCAGGGTTGCAGGAGATGTAGAGGATGTTGTCGAAGCGCCGGGTCAGTTCGCAGGTGTCCGGGTCCATGCCGGCGCGTGGTGGGTCGACGAAGACGCTGCCGAATTCGTAGCTCTTCAGATCGATGCCGTGCAGGCGACGGAACGGGCGCACTTCGTTGAGCGCTTCGGTCAGTTCCTCGGCGGATAAACGCACCAGCGTGACGTTATCCACAGCGTTTTCGCTGAGATTGCTCAGGGCCGCGTTGACCGAAGTCTTGCTGATCTCGGTGGCGAGCACTTTGCGCACGCGAGTCGCCAGCGGCAGGGTGAAGTTGCCGTTGCCGCAGTACAACTCGAGCAGATCGTCGCTGCGATCGCCCAAGGCTTCGTATGCCCAATTGAGCATCTTCTGGTTCACCGTGCCGTTGGGCTGGGTGAACGCGCCTTCGGGCTGGCGATAGCTGAAGGTGCGACCGCCGACTTCGAGTTTCTCGACGACATAGTCCTGACCGAGCACTTCGCGCTTGCCTTTGGAGCGGCCGATGATGCTCACGCCGAGATCGGCCGACAACTGAGTGGCTGCCGCATGCCAGTGCTCGTCCAGCGGACGGTGATAGCACAGGGTGATCATCGCGTCGCCGGCCAGCGTGGTCAGAAATTCGACCTGGAACAGCTTGTGGCTCAGCGCCGAACTGGCTTGCCATGCCGCTTTCAATTGCGGCATCAACTGGTTGATGCGCAGGCTGGCAATCGGGAATTGCTCGATGAGGATCGGCGTGCGCTTGTCGTCCTGGGAGAACATCGCGTAATGGCGTTCGCCGCCCTCGCGCCACAGACGGAATTCGGCGCGCAGGCGGAAGTTCTGCAGAGGCGAATCAAACACCGTCGGCGCAGGTGCATCGAACGGCGCCAGCAGATCACGCAAGCGCGTGACCTTGGCTTCGAGTTGTTCGGCGTAGGCTTGGGAATCGAAAGTCATGCGTTGAACCAACCCAGCTTGATCACAAACAGAATCGACAGAATCACCAGTGCCGGGTTCAGCTCACGGGCACGGCCGGACAGCAGCTTGATGGCAGTCCAGGCGATGAAGCCGAAGGCGATACCGTTGGCGATCGAATAGGTGAACGGCATCGCCAGTGCTGTGACCACAACCGGCGCAGCCACGGTGATGTCGTCCCAGTCTATTTCCGCCAGGCCGGAAGTCATCAGCACGGCGACGAACAGCAGCGCTGGTGCGGTGGCGAATGCCGGAACGCTGGCGGCCAGTGGCGAGAAGAACAGCGCCAGCAGAAACAGGATCGCCACGACGATGGCGGTCAGGCCCGTGCGGCCACCGGCACTGACGCCGGCTGCGGATTCGATGTAACTGGTGGTGGTCGACGTACCCAGCAGGGAGCCGGCCATGGCCGCCGTACTGTCGGCGATCAGCGCGCGGCCCATTTTCGGCATGTGGCCGTCCTTGCCCATCAGGCCGGCGCGCTTGGCGACGCCGATCAGGGTCCCGGAGTTGTCGAACAGGTCGACGAACAGGAAGGCGAAGATCACGCTGACCAGACCGATGTCCAGTGCGCCTTTGATGTCCAGTTGCAGGAAGGTCGGCGCCAGCGACGGCGGCATTGACAGGATGCCGCCGAACTCGGTGACATTCAGTACGATCGAGGCGATGGTCACTGCCAGAATCCCGATCAGCACTGCGCCGCGCACTTTCAGTGCTTCGAGGGCGACGATCACTGCGAAACCGATAGTCGCAAGGATCGGTGCCGGCTTGGTCAGATCGCCGAGGCCGACCATGGTTGCCGGGTTGCTGACCACGATGCCGGCATTGTGCAGGGCGATCAGCGCCAGGAACAGGCCGATACCGGCGGCGATCGCCGAGCGCAGTGGCAGCGGAATGGCGTTGATGATCCATTCGCGGATGCGGAAGATCGACAGCAGGAAAAACAGCACGGCGGAAATGAACACCGCACCCAGCGCCACCTGCCAGGTGTGGCCCATGTGCAGCACCACGGTGTAGGTAAAGAAGGCGTTCAGGCCCATGCCCGGAGCGAGGGCGATCGGGTAGTTGGCGATCAGGCCCATTACGGTCGAGCCGATGGCGGCCGCCAGACAGGTGGCGACGAAAATCGCGCCCTTGTCCATGCCGGTCTCGCCGAGGATGCTCGGGTTGACGAACAGAATGTAAGCCATGGCCAGGAAAGTCGTGACGCCCGCAAGAATTTCGGTGCGCACGTTGGTGTTGTGTGCCTTGAGTTGAAACAGCCTTTCCAGCATGTCTGCTCCCCGTGGCGCGCATGGCGCCGTGAATGTATCGACCTCAACAGCAAAGCACAGACCGTCGCAAGCGCCTGGGAAATTGTCGTGGGCCGGAAAAAGCCGCGCATCATACCAGCCGCGTGAGGAATTTGGCGGATGTTGGTGTCGATCGTCGGCGAAGTTTTGCGCAGCCGACAACTGCGCCATACTGCGCGCTGATTTTTTGGAGTGGGCAGGCATGCGCAACGGTTGGATCAGGATTTTCGGATGGATTGCAGCACTGGTGGTGACAGCTCCGGCGTTCGCGGCATCGGCACCGCCGTTGACCGAGGTGAAGGTGATCAAAGTGCAATCGCCATCTTGCGGCCTGGAAGATATCGCCGATAACCAGCCGCAAACCCAGTGCAATCACAGCGGTCCGAACATCAAAGTCTACGTGCTGGAAGTCGGCTATGGCCAGAACCAGCCACACGTGACGCTGGATGGCTTCGAGGTCAACGGCACCCGGGTCCCGGTGTGCGCCTTCGATAACGGCAACCTCACCGAATGCACGCCTGGCAGCAAAACCGTCGGTTCTCTTTATACCTTCAATCTGGCCGGCAAACAGCAAGGCACCTTCAGCTTCAGCAATACCTCGATCAATGCCCCGCGCAACACGCTTTCGACCCAGCTTTACATCAAGTAACGGCTGTCTGCGAACAGGGTGGGACAAAGCTGACTACGCTTGACTGACTACCCAGCGGAAAGCGCCCATGACTTCCAGAGCCCTGATTGCCCTCGCCGAGGGCATCGACGATTTGCAAAGCGTGACCCTGATCGACGTACTGCGCCGCGCCGGCATCGAAGTGGTCGCCGCCAGCATCGAAGGCCGGCGCATGCTGACCTGCGCGCGCGGCACCCGCCTGACTGCCGACGGCATGCTCGTCGATGTGCTTGCGCAGAGCTTCGACCTGATTGTCCTGCCGGGCGGTGCCGTCGGTTCCCGGCATCTGGCGGCGCATCAGTCCTTGCAGCAGTTGCTCAAAGACCAATCCAGCGCCGGCCGCCTGTTCGCCGCCATCGGCGAAGCTCCGGCTGTCGCCCTGCAAGCATCAGGCGTGCTGCGCCAGCGACGCATGACCTGCCTGCCCGGCGCCAGCCATCAGTTGTCCGGCTGTACGTTTGTTGATCAACCGGTGGTGGTCGACGGCAACTGCATCACCGCCCAAGGCTCGGGCGCGGCACTGGAGTTTGCCCTGACCCTGGTCGAGCAGCTTGGTGGCAAGGCGTTGCGGGCGAGGGTGGCGGGGGAGTTGATGGCCTGACGGGTCAGCCGTGGGCTGCGAGGGGTTCTATCATTGGTTGCTCACGGTGCTCCGCTTGCCAAAGATCGTAGTCGGTTTGGACGCCTAGCCAAACGCGCGCCTTGCCGATCCCTGCACGCTCAAGTCGTACTGCCAGATCCGGGCTGATTGGCGCGTGTCCGTGCAGTACGCGCGAAAGATGCGGGCGTGCAAAGCCAAGGTGCCGGGCCAATTCGCTCACGCTGATACCAAGCTCGGGCAAGACATCGAGCAGCAGGGTTTCACCGGGGTGTGGCGGGTTGTGCATGGGCATGAGCCTGCCTCCTGTCAGTGGTAGTCCAGATAATCGACCAATTCGATATCCGAACCGACAAAACGAAAGATCACTCGCCAGTTGCCTGAAACGCTGAGCGACCAGTATTCGCTCAGCTCACCTTTCAACGGATGCAGGTGCCAGCCGGGCAAGTCCAGGTCTCCGGGAAGCGTCGCTCGATCCATGAACTGCAACATGCGCGAAAGCCGTTTGGCATGGTCGGCACGAATTCCACGAGTCGTACCTGTTTCATAGAAGCCACGAAGGCCTTTGTGCTGAAAGGATTTGATCATGGCGGCGAGTGTAAGGCGATACATTACACCCGGTGCGGTAACTATGTACCGCACGTTGTCGCTTGATATGTGCTGAGCAGGTGAGTTTTTTCCAAAAACGTCAGACCTTCTCTTCCACCGGCACATGCATCCGGTCCCGATTCGCCAACGTCGGAAACAGTTTGATCCACGTCCCCGTCACCACCAGCGTGCCGATCCCGCCCATGACCACCGCCGGCACGGTGCCGAACCAGTGGGCAGTGAGGCCGGATTCGAATTCGCCCAACTGGTTCGATGCGCCGATGAACAGCCCGTTCACCGCGCTGACCCGGCCGCGCATTTCGTCGGGAGTTTCCAGCTGTACGAACGAGGCACGGATGACCATGCTGATCATGTCCGCTGCGCCGAGCACCACCAGCACCGCCAGGGAGAACCAGAACGAGGTCGACAAACCAAACGCGATAGTGGCGACGCCGAAGATGCCGACGGCGGTGAACATCACCCGGCCGACATTGCGTTCCACGGCAAATCGCGCGAGAAACAGCGACATCAGCAACGCACCCACCGCCGGCGCCGAGCGCAACAGGCCAAGACCCCACGGGCCGGTCAGCAGAATGTCCTTGGCGAACACCGGTAGCAACGCCGTGGCGCCGCCCAGTAATACGGCAAACAGATCCAGCGAGATCGCGCCGAGGATGTCCGGGCGGCCGCGGATGAAGCGAATCCCCGCCAGCAGCGAGTCCAGCGTGGCTTTGCCTTTATTCAATGGCGTCTGGCGTGCCGGCAGGTTGAGCATCAGCGTGCAGGCGATCACATACAGAAGTACGGTTGGACCGTAGACCCAGACGCTGCCAAATGCATAGAGCAAGCCGCCGAGGGCCGGGGCGACGATTGTGGCCGACTGTTGCGCCGATTGCGCGGCAGCGACGGCGCGGGGGAACAGGGCGCTGGGGACGATGCTTGGCAATAGCGCCTGGGTCGTCGGCATTTCGAACGAACGGGCGGCGCCGAGCAGGAAGGCGAGGATGAAAATCATCTCGCGGGTGACGTGATCGGTGGCGCTGCCGATAGCCAGCGCCAAGGCAATCAATGCCTGCAACGACTGGCAAAGCGCGGCGACCTTGCGCCGATCGTAGCGATCAGCGACATGGCCGGTGTGCAGCATGAA
Organism: Pseudomonas triticicola; assembly: GCF_019145375.1. Taxonomy (NCBI): domain Bacteria; kingdom Pseudomonadati; phylum Pseudomonadota; class Gammaproteobacteria; order Pseudomonadales; family Pseudomonadaceae; genus Pseudomonas; species Pseudomonas triticicola. The sequence goes on from NZ_JAHSTX010000002.1 coordinate 390,108, forward strand.
CAGCACCCGCGGGGCGAATTCGACCAGCCCGACCAGGCCCAGATCCAGCACGTTGCCGGTCAATTGATACAGGTTCCAGCCAATTGCCACGGTGAGCATCTGGAACCCGCTGGCCGTGAAAATCCGCGCCAGCCAGAAAGCCATGAACGGACGATGGTGACGTAACAGCAGGGGCTCTTGTGTGGGCATCTGAAGGCAGGTCTTGGACGAGTGAACGGCGAGATTATCACCAGTATGTAACAGGAAGTTGCTAGGAGAAAAAATTCAGTTAGCCAGACATCGATCTTTCATGCTGACAATCAACCCTGTGGTGAGGGGATTTATCCCCGTTGGGTCGCGCAGCGGCCCCAAAATCTCGAAACGACGACCACTGCTGCGCAGCCGGACGGGGATAAATCCCCTGGCCACAGGAGTGAGGCAACTTGTCACGCGGCAAACCACCACGCAGTTCATTGGCAAAAATGGGACTACTCTTTCAACGTTGCTTGATCCAGATCAAGACCCCGACCGGAACTGATCTGGCGGCCATTTGGCCAGACTCCCTGCGTTGCGATGGTTGCAAAAAAAGAACGAATCCGAATTCGCCGCACTCCATATCCGTGGGGGCAGTGGTGCAGGCCTCCGGGCCAGCTACCCGTATTACCTGACAGAGGAAGCCATATGTTCGGTTTAGAGGCTCTCGATCTCGCCCGAATTCAGTTCGCGTTCACCATCTCGTTCCACATTCTGTTCCCGGCCATCACCATCGGCCTGGCGAGTTACCTGGCAGTGCTCGAAGGTTTGTGGCTGAAGACCCGCAACGACACCTACCGCGATCTCTACCATTTCTGGTCGAAGATTTTTGCCGTCAACTTCGGCATGGGCGTGGTTTCCGGGCTGGTCATGGCTTATCAGTTCGGCACCAACTGGAGTCGTTTCTCCGACTTCGCCGGTGCCGTCACCGGGCCGTTGCTGACCTATGAAGTGCTTACGGCGTTTTTCCTTGAAGCCGGTTTCCTTGGCGTGATGCTGTTCGGCTGGAACAAGGTCGGGCGCGGCCTGCACTTCTTCTCGACGGTGATGGTAGCGATCGGCACGCTGATTTCGACCTTCTGGATTCTCGCCTCCAACAGCTGGATGCAGACCCCGCAAGGCTTTGAAATCGTCAACGGTCAGGTCATCCCCACCGACTGGCTGGCAATCATCTTCAACCCGTCATTCCCTTACCGGCTGATGCACATGGCCACGGCGGCGTTCGTCGCGACGGCGTTCTTCGTCGGTTCGTCAGCGGCCTGGCACCTGCTGCGCGGCAGAGACAACCCGGCGATCCGCACCATGCTGTCGATGGCCATGTGGATGGCGTTGATCGTCGCGCCGATCCAGGCTGTGATCGGCGACTTCCACGGCCTCAATACGCTCAAGCATCAGCCGGCAAAAATCGCGGCGATCGAAGGCCACTGGGAAAACCATGGCGACGAGGCGACGCCGCTGATTCTGTTCGGCTGGCCGGACATGAAAGAAGAGCGCACCAAATTCGCTGTGGAGATTCCCTACCTCGGCAGCCTGATCCTCACCCACTCGCTGGATAAACAAGTGCCGGCGCTGAAGGAGTTCCCACCGGAAGACCGGCCGAATTCGACCATCGTGTTCTGGTCGTTCCGGATCATGGTCGGCCTCGGGTTCCTGATGATCTTCACCGGGTTGTGGAGCCTGTGGCTGCGCAAGCGTGACTCGCTGTATACCTCGCGGCCGTTCCTGCATCTGGCCTTGTGGATGGGGCCGTCCGGCCTGATCGCGATTCTCGCCGGCTGGTTCACCACGGAAATCGGCCGTCAGCCATGGGTGGTCTATGGCTTGATGCGCACTGCCGATGCTTCGTCCAACCACAGCTTCATGCAGATGAGCATCACCCTGATCATGTTCGTTGTGGTGTATTTCGCCCTGTTCGGCGCCGGTCTCGGCTACATGATGCGCCTGGTGCGCAAAGGGCCGAAGATCAGCGAAGGCAGCGAAACGCCGGACGGTGGTCCAGGCAAGAAGCGCACCCCGGCGCGTCCGTTGTCCGCAGCCGACGATCCGGCCGAGGGCGAGCACGAAGACAACACTCGCTTGACCAAGGAGATTTGACTCATGGGTATTGATCTTCCGCTGATCTGGGCCGTGATCATCATCTTCGGCATCATGATGTACGTGGTCATGGACGGCTTCGACCTGGGCATCGGCATCCTCTTCCCGTTCGTGCCCGGCAAGACCGATCGCGACGTGATGATGAACACTGTCGCCCCCGTCTGGGACGGCAACGAAACCTGGCTGGTACTGGGTGGCGCGGCGTTGTTCGGCGCCTTCCCGCTGGCCTATTCGGTGGTGTTGTCGGCGCTGTACCTGCCGCTGATCTTCATGCTCATGGGCCTGATCTTTCGCGGCGTGGCTTTCGAATTCCGCTTCAAGGCCAAGGATGAAAAACGTCACCTGTGGGACAAGGCATTTATCGGTGGTTCGATCGCGGCAACGTTCTTTCAGGGCGTGGCGCTGGGAGCGTTCATCGATGGGCTGCCAGTGGTCAATCGCCAGTTCGCCGGTGGTTCACTGGACTGGCTGACGCCGTTCACGCTGTTCTGCGGCGCGGCGCTGGTGGTGGCCTATGCCTTGCTCGGCTGCACCTGGCTGATCATGAAAACCGAAGGCAAGTTGCAGGAGCAGATGCATGACCTGGCGCGGCCGCTGGCATTCGTCCTGCTGGCAGTCATCGGCATCGTCAGCCTGTGGACACCCCTGTCGCACCCGGAAATCGCCTCGCGCTGGTTCAGCATGCCGAATCTGTTCTGGTTCATGCCGGTGCCGATTCTGGTGCTGGTCACCTTGTACGGCCTGATTCGCGCGGTGGCACGTAATGCCAACTACACGCCGTTCCTGCTGACCCTGGTGCTGATCTTCCTCGGCTACAGCGGCTTGGGCATCAGCCTGTGGCCAAACATCGTGCCGCCGTCGATCTCGATCTGGGACGCCGCCGCGCCGCCGCAAAGTCAGGGCTTCATGCTGGTCGGCACGTTGTTCATCATTCCGTTCATCCTGGGGTATACCTTCTGGAGCTACTACGTGTTCCGCGGCAAGGTCACCCACGAAGACGGCTATCACTAATCCCATGCTGGGCTTGCCCTGTGGGAGCGAGCCTGCTCGCGAAGGCGTCCGCAGTGACGCCTTGGCTTTACGGAGATCGATGCAATGACCGGCAAACATTCCCTGCACGACATTGAAGAAGCCGAAAAAAAGCCGCTGTGGCAGCGGCTCGGCTGGTTGGCCCTGATCTGGGTTGGCAGTGTCGGCGTGTTGTTCATCGCCGCCAGCCTGATGCGCATGTTCATGAATGCCGCAGGTTTGACCACCCACTGAAACATCCCGTCCCGGCGCCTTCGGGTATGGATTTGCAACCCTCCTCACGGAGGGTTTTTTTATGCCGCAGATTTATTTGCGCGCCTTGAGGATGACGAATTTCGGCGTCGCCGCCACTTGCTCGACACCACGAAACAGGCGCGCCAGTTTGCTGTGATAGCCCAGATGTCGATTGCCGACGATGTACAGCGCACCACCAACCACCAGTGCCTCGCGCGCCTGCTGGAACATGCGCCAGGCGAGGAAATCGCCGACCACCTGCTGCTGATGAAACGGCGGGTTGCACAGCACCACGTCCAGCGACTGCGGCGCCTGCCCGGCCAGACCATCGCCAGCGCGCACGATGACTTCGCGATCGGCCAATGCCGCACGCCAGTTCTCGGCAGCCGATTGCACCGCCATGAATGATTCGTCGACCAGCGTGTAGTGCGCATCCGGGTTCTGCAAGGCGCTGGCGATTGCCAGCACGCCGTTGCCGCAACCCAGGTCGGCGACCCGTGCGCTGCCAAGGTTCTTCGGCAGATGCGGCAGAAACGCGCGAGTGCCGATGTCGAGGCCTTCCCGGCAGAACACGTTGGCGTGGTTAAGCAATTCGATCGCCGGTTCGTCGAGGCGATAACGAGTCGGGTAGGGCGACGTGGCGGGCGCTTTGCTTTCAGGCGTGGCGATCAGCAATCGCGCCTTTTTCACTGCCAGCGATGCTTGCACCGGACCGACGTAGCGCTCCAGCAGGTCGCCGGCAGCACGCGGCAGATGCTTGACCATGGCGGCGGCGATCACTTGCGCACCGGGCGCGAGTTGTCCTTGCAGGCGGATCAACTGCTCTTCCAATAGCGCCAGGGTTTTAGGGACGCGGATCAGCACCCGGTCAAACGGCCCGACCAAGGGCTCACTGGCCGGAATCGGACGAATCGCGTCGAACGCCTGGCCATTGCGCAGCAGATTCTTTTCCAGCCCGAGGAAACCCAGGAAGGAGTCGCCGCTGCTGCTGACCTCGACCTTGCCTAGCAGACTGATCGCCAAGGCACCAAAGCTGTCATTGAGCACCAGCACGCGGGTACTGCTCGCCAGTTGTTCGCTGGCGAGATGATTGAGCAGGTATTCGTCTGCCGCGTCGAATGCTTGCAGCGGTTCATTCTGCTGTTCGGGCTGGCGGATCAGGTCGAGTTCGGCGAAAGGTGTTTCGAGCAAAGGCATGGGACGGGGACTCAGGATATTCGGCAGATATCCGGTTGCCGGCAGGTAGTGCGACGGGATCCGACCGAGTGGACTGCGATGCAAGCGGTATGCGTCATCACTCGGAAAGGCCTGAATGGTACGTTTTTTTGCGCGTAAATACTTGCAGGATTACCGCGCGATAACGCTCAGCTGTCAGATGATGCCGGCACGAGCGGCGGCAATCACTGCGGAAATCTTGTTGCAGACGTTGAATTTTTCGATGACGTTTTGCACATGATAGTTAACGGTGCGTTCGCTCAGGCTGAGGATTCTCGAAATATCGTGAGCGGTCTTGCCCATGGCGGACAGTTTCATGATTTCCAGCTCCCGGGACGATAGCCTCGGCTTGCTGGGCTTGGCCGGTGTGGGAACGGTGCGCGCATACAATTCGCTGAAGTGTCGGTTGGCGAAGAACAGATAACCGTAATGCTCATACAGTTCGAGCGGGCTGATCGGGCAGTGGGTTCGAGCCAGACTGATGATGCTGCACAAACCGCTGGTTTCGTCATGAAAGGCTTGCGACCAGCCATGCTGCAGCCCATTCTGTTTCAACGCCTGCCACAACTCGGGCGCATCAGTGAAAACTCTTTCTTCCCAAACGATCGGCAATACTGAGTGATTGCAATGCGCTATTACCGGGTCAATATTCTGGTAATTCTCTTTGTTGTACTGGATGTTCCATTCTTTCGGGTAGTTGTTGATTTGCAATGCATTCAGATGAACTTCGCGGTTGGGTGAGGTGACTGCAATGGCGCAGAAATTAAAGCCCAGGTTTTCGGCGAATCTCAGCAGGATCGGATAAGCCGCCTCTATTCCCTTGGCAAATGTCAGTTGTTTAAGTTGTGATTCCTTCCACGTTTCCATGAGCTTTTGCCTCAATGTCCTGATAGCGGGGCACCAAATGGATCCAAAAGATCCGGCACGAATCGAAGTGTAGGATCTTTCCTGCATAACGCTTACATTTTTTCGAGATTGATAGCGGGAGGTTTTTCATAAAGGATTATTAGCAATACAGACTGTTATATTTAAATAACCATCTTAAAGTTATTACTCTAGATCTGACATTGATAACAAATCAAAACCGCAGCATTGATCCTGTCAATACCATTACCAATCACGAGTGTTTGGCAGCGCGATTTTGCGGGACACTGTGGGCAATCGTTTCAAGGAGTGCCCCATGACTGCCAGTGCCGAGAAGTACACCACCCAGACCTTGCTCGATGTGCAACCGTTGACGCCGAACCTGTTCACGCTGCGCACCAGCCGTGATCCAGGCTTTCGCTTCCGTGCCGGTCAGTTCGCCCGGCTGGGCGTCACCAAGGCCGATGGCAGCACGGTCTGGCGCGCCTATTCGATGGTGTCGTCGCCGTTTGACGAGTTTCTCGAGTTCTTTTCCATCGTCGTGCCGGGCGGCGAATTCACCAGTGAGCTGAGCCGGCTACAGGTCGGCGACACTTTGATGGTCGAGCGCCAGGCGTTCGGCTACCTGACGCTGGATCGTTTTGTCGACGGCCGAGACCTGTGGTTATTGTCGACCGGCACCGGGGTGGCGCCCTTTCTGTCGATCCTGCAGGACTTCGAGGTCTGGGAGAAATTCGAGCGGATCATTCTGGTTTACAGCGTGCGGGAGGCGCGGGAGCTAGCCTATCAGCAGTTGATCGCCGGGTTGACGCAACGTGACTATCTGAGCGAATACGCCCACAAGCTGCAATTCATCCCGACTGTGACCCGCGAAGCGCATCCAGGCGCGCTGCAGGGCCGGATTACCACGTTGATCGAAAACGGCGAACTGGAGCGAGCGGCAGGGGTTGAGCTCTCGCCAGAGCATTCGCGAGTGATGCTGTGCGGCAATCCGCAGATGATCGACGACACCCGCGCCTTGCTGAAACAGCGCGGCATGCGCCTGAGCCTGACGCGCAAGCCGGGGCAGGTTGCGGTGGAGAATTACTGGTAACGAAAACGGCACCCGCGGGTGCCGTTTAATGTGTAGCGAATGCCTCAGGGCCGCTCGTTCTGCGCCTTGAGCAGGTCGCGAATTTCGCCCAGCAGTTGCTCTTCCTTGCTCGGGATCGGCGGCGCGGTCGGGGCTACGGCTTCTTCGCGCTTGAGGCGGTTGATGGCTTTGACGCCCATGAAGATCGCGAATGCGACGATCACGAAATCCAGCACCGTCTGCAGGAATTTGCCGTAAGCCAGCACCACGGCGGGCGCATCGCCCTGGGCGGCTTTGAGCGTGACAGCCAGATCACTGAAGTCCACCCCACCGATCAACAGGCCAATCGGCGGCATGATCACGTCGCCGACAAACGACGAAACGATCTTGCCGAACGCCGCGCCGATGATGATACCGACGGCCATGTCGACCACATTGCCTTTGACCGCGAAGGCCTTGAACTCGCTAAGCACGCCCATAGTTATTTCCTTGTTACAGATGAGTTTGGTGTAGGCAGTGTAAATCAGCGAAACGCCTCCTGCGCGAAACACCTTCTTACAATGCCCGTTTTTATCGACACATCAATTGACGATTAGTTTGCAAAATGCCAGCAATCGCGCGCGCTTTACGCGGTAAAGCGCTGATTGCACAGCCAATTTCTTCAATCATGGTGTTACGTTCTTTCTATTTATGTTCCTCGGCACGGGCCTCTAGCCTTGCTGTGGCGCACCTGGATGCGCCCAATAAAACCAGAGGAACCTGATATGACTTCCGCTCTTGGACTGGGGGCTTTTCCCCATCGCCGCACTCTCGGCGTTCTCACCGCCAGCCTGCTGACCTTCTCGGTCAACGCCGCTCCGCTGACCCGCGATAACGGCGCTGCTGTCGGTGACAATCAGAACTCGCAAACCGCCGGCGCCACCGGCCCGGTGCTGCTGCAGGACGTGCAACTGATCCAGAAGCTGCAACGCTTCGACCGTGAGCGTATTCCCGAGCGCGTGGTACATGCACGCGGCACTGGCGCTCACGGCACCTTCACCGTGACCGATGACCTCAGCGACCTGAGCAAGGCCAAGGTATTCGCCGCAGGCCAGAGCACGCCGGTATTCGTGCGTTTCTCGGCGGTGGTGCATGGCAACCATTCCCCGGAAACCCTGCGTGACCCGCGTGGTTTCGCCACCAAGTTCTACACCGCTGACGGTAACTGGGATCTGGTCGGCAACAACTTCCCGACCTTCTTCATCCGCGATGCGATCAAATTCCCGGACATGGTCCACGCCTTCAAGCCCGATCCGCGCACCAACCTCGATGACGATTCGCGGCGGTTCGATTTCTTCTCCCATGTACCGGAAGCCACCCGCACGCTGACCGAGTTGTATTCCAACTACGGCACTCCGGCCAGTTACCGGGAGATGGATGGCAATGGTGTTCATGCCTATAAGCTGATCAATGCCAAGAACGAAGTTCACTATGTGAAGTTTCACTGGAAGAGTCTTCAAGGCATCAAGAACCTCACACCAAAACAAGTCAGCGAAGTTCAAGGTCAGGATTACAGTCATATGACCAATGACTTGGTAAGTAACATCAACAAAGGTAACTTTCCGAAGTGGGACTTGTACGTGCAAGTTCTCAAGCCGCAGGATTTGTCCAAGTTTGATTTCGATCCATTGGATGCAACCAAGATCTGGCCGGGTATTCCCGAACGCAAAGTTGGACAAATGGTCTTGAACCGCAATCCGGCAAATGTATTCCAGGAAACTGAACAAGTGGCCATGGCACCGGCCAACGTAGTTCCCGGTATCGAACCTTCGGAAGATCGTTTGTTGCAGGGCCGAGTGTTCTCTTATGCCGATACGCAGATGTATCGCCTCGGCGCCAACGCTTTGCAATTACCGATCAACGCTCCGAAAACCGTAGTGAACAACGGAAATCAGGATGGCGCGATGAATTTTGGCGCCAGCGAGTCCGGCGTCAACTACCAGCCAAGCCGCCTGCAACCGCGTGAAGAAACGCCAGCGGCGCGTTACAGCCAGTCGGCGCTGTCGGGCAGCACCCAGCAGGCAAAGATCCAGCGTGAGCAGAACTTCAAGCAGGCCGGTGATCTGTATCGCTCGTACAGCAAGCAGGAACGCCGCGACCTGATCGACAGCTTCGGCGGCTCGCTGGCCACCACCGATGATGAGAGCAAGCACATCATCCTGTCCTTCCTGTACAAGGCCGACCCTGAGTACGGCAGCGGTGTAACCGAAGTGGCCAAGGGCGATCTCAGCCGTGTGAAAGCACTGGCGGCCAAACTGACCGACTGATAGCGATGCGGCGCACGCGAGGGCTGTCCCGCCTCGCGTGCGCTCAAGGAGAGCCCGATGCGTATTTTTCTTTTATGCCTGGCCGGGTGCCTGTCGTTCAGCGCGTGGGCGGCACCGGTCGAGCAAAGCCCCGAGGCAATCAAGGCGCAGTTGCAGGATTACTACTTCGACGCCGCCCGCCGTGGCGACGTGCCGATGCTCGAGACCTTTATCGAGTCCGGCTATTCCCTCGATACCCGCGACAGCAAGGGTTACACCGCGCTGATTCTGGCCGCCTACCACGGTCAGGCGCCGGCGGTTGAGCGACTGTTGGCAGCGGGCGCGGACGCCTGTGCTCAGGATCAACGCGGCAACACGGCGCTGATGGGCGCGATTTTCAAAGGCGAGTTGCAGATCGCCCGGCGCCTGATGGCCACCGATTGCAGCCCCGACCAGCGTAACGGCGCCGGACAGACAGCGGCGATGTACGCCGGGCTGTTCAAGCGTCTGGAATTGCTTGATGCGTTGAAAGCCAAGGGCGCCGACCTCAATGCCGAGGATCCGCTGGGCAACAGTGCCGCGCGTCTGGCCAGCGGCGAAATCCGTACCGCTGCGCCGCGCTGATCGGCGATGGCTGCGTTATCATCGCGTCTTTTGTTCCGGGGGTTCTGATGGCCAAGGCCAAGCGCATGTACGGCTGCACCGAGTGCGGCGCAACCTTTCCCAAGTGGGCCGGGCAGTGCGGCGAGTGCGGTGCCTGGAACACCCTGACCGAAACCATGATCGAAAGCGGCGGCGCCACGGCACCTACCGGGCGCACCGGCTGGGCCGGGCAACAGGCGCAGATCAAGACCCTGGCTGAAGTCAGCATCGAAGAGATTCCACGGTTTTCCACCGCGTCCGGTGAGCTCGATCGCGTGCTCGGCGGCGGGCTGGTCGATGGCTCGGTGGTGCTGATCGGCGGTGATCCGGGGATCGGCAAGTCGACCATCCTTTTGCAAACCCTGTGCAACCTGGCCAAGAGCATGCCGGCGCTGTACGTCACCGGTGAGGAATCCCAGCAGCAGGTGGCAATGCGCGCTCGCCGTCTCGGCCTGCCACAGGATCAACTGCGGGTGATGACCGAAACCTGCATCGAAACCATCATCGCCACCGCCCGCCAGGAAAAGCCCAAGGTGATGGTGATCGACTCGATCCAGACCATCTTCACCGAACAACTGCAATCGGCCCCGGGCGGTGTATCCCAAGTACGCGAGAGCGCGGCGCTGCTGGTGCGTTACGCCAAACAGAGCGGCACGGCGATTTTCCTTGTCGGCCACGTCACCAAAGAGGGCGCTCTGGCCGGTCCTCGTGTGCTGGAACACATGGTCGACACCGTGCTGTATTTCGAAGGCGAATCCGACGGTCGCCTGCGTTTGTTGCGTGCAGTGAAAAACCGTTTCGGCGCGGTCAACGAGTTGGGCGTGTTCGGCATGACCGACAAGGGCCTGAAAGAAGTCTCCAATCCTTCGGCGATTTTTCTCACCCGCGCCCAGGAAGAAGTCCCGGGCAGTGTGGTCATGGCGACGTGGGAAGGCACCCGGCCGATGCTGGTGGAAGTGCAGGCGCTGGTCGATGACAGCCATCTGGCCAACCCGCGTCGGGTGACGCTGGGGCTGGATCAGAACCGATTGGCGATGTTGCTCGCTGTGCTGCACCGCCACGGCGGGATTCCGACCCACGATCAGGACGTGTTCCTCAACGTGGTCGGTGGCGTGAAGGTGCTGGAGACGGCGTCGGATCTGGCGTTGATGGCCGCCGTCATGTCGAGTTTGCGCAATCGGCCGCTGCCCCATGACCTGCTGGTGTTCGGCGAAGTCGGCCTGTCCGGCGAGGTGCGCCCGGTGCCGAGCGGGCAGGAGCGGTTGAAGGAAGCGGCCAAGCATGGCTTCAAACGCGCGATCGTGCCGAAGGGTAATGCTCCGAAGGAATCGCCGGCGGGGTTGCAGATCATTGCCGTGACCCGTCTCGAACAAGCGCTCGACGCACTGTTTGAGTGAACGCCGAACCTCTGTGGTGAGGTGGTTTATCCCCGTTGGGCTGCGCAGCAGACCCGCTTTTCAGGGCCGCTGCGCGCCCCAACGGGGATAAATCCCCTCGCCACATAAATCCTCTCACCCCATAAATCCCCTCACCCTATAGATCCCCTCACCACAGGGCATTCCAAATCGGGATTGGGGGGCCTAGATTTCGATCAGGGCACCCAGTTCGCGCTCCAGCTCGGCCTCATCCGCCAGATTCAACTCGATCAACCGCCGCAGGCGCTGGATCGATTCCAGGCTGATGTGGCGGCAGATGAACCCCAAGTGGCCGTTTTCCTCGTGGGCCAGATGCACGTCCATTTCGATATCGACGTCTTCGCTCAGATGAATGTCGACGAAGAAGTCCTGCTCTTTATCCCCGAGCCACGGTTCCGGTCGCTCGATCAGCAGGCCCTTGAGCGAAAGGTCGATCAGTTTGACCGGCCAGATGTACTCGCCCTGTTTCAGCTCGGTTCGGGCATCGAACGCAATACGTTTGAAACGACGTCGATTGGCGGGGTGCTCGCTCATGGCGCAATCCTCATGAAGGTTCGCTGACTATAGACCGCGAATGCGGGCGCCAGCCAATCGCTCAAGCGTCTAGACCTATGTCGGGGTATGGCCTTTGGCGCCGTAAGCGCTAAACTCGGGGTGGCTGTCTTTCTTGTCCACCCTGGCTGGAATAATAAAATGAAAAATAATAATAGCCTGCTGCGCCACTTACCCTGGCTCGTGCTGGCAATCGTAGGAGCGTGCGCCCTTGGCGTAGTGGCATTGCGCCGCGGCGAGGCGATCAACGCCTTGTGGATTGTGGTCGCTGCCGTGGCCATTTATCTGGTTGCGTACCGTTACTACAGTCTGTTCATCGCCAACAACGTGATGCAGCTGGATCCGCGTCGGGCCACCCCCGCCGTGCTCAACAACGATGGTCTGGACTATGTGCCGACCAACAAACACATTCTTTTCGGTCACCACTTCGCGGCCATCGCTGGCGCGGGGCCGCTGGTCGGTCCGGTGCTGGCGGCGCAGATGGGGTATCTGCCCGGCACACTCTGGCTGATTGCCGGTGTGGTGCTGGCGGGCGCGGTGCAGGACTTCATGGTCCTGTTCATGTCGACCCGACGCAACGGCCGTTCCCTGGGCGATATGGTGCGTGAAGAAATGGGCCGGATTCCCGGAACCATTGCACTGTTCGGCTGCTTCCTGATCATGATCATCATCCTCGCGGTGCTGGCGCTGATCGTGGTCAAGGCCCTGGCCGAGAGCCCTTGGGGCATCTTCACCGTGATGGCGACCATCCCGATCGCTATGTTCATGGGCATCTACATGCGCTACATCCGCCCGGGTCGCATCGGCGAAATCTCCGTGGTCGGTGTGTTGCTGCTGCTCGGTTCGATCTGGCTGGGCGGGCAGATCGCTGCCGATCCGGTATGGGCCAAAGCCTTCACTTTCACCGGTGTGCAGATTACCTGGATGCTGGTCGGTTACGGTTTTGTCGCTGCATCGTTGCCGGTTTGGCTGATTCTGGCGCCGCGTGACTACCTGTCGACCTTCCTCAAGATCGGCACCATCGTCGCCCTGGCGATCGGCATCCTGATCACCATGCCCGAGCTGAAAATGCCGGCGCTGACCCAGTTCGTCGACGGCACCGGGCCGGTATGGAAGGGCGGTCTGTTCCCGTTCCTGTTCATCACCATCGCCTGCGGCGCGGTATCGGGTTTCCACGCACTGATCTCGTCGGGCACCACGCCGAAGCTGCTGGATAACGAAACCAACGCCCGCTACATCGGGTACGGCGGCATGTTGATGGAATCGTTCGTGGCGATCATGGCCATGGTTGCCGCTTCGGTGATCGAGCCGGGTGTGTATTTCGCCATGAACAGCCCGGCCGCAGTCGTCGGCAGTGACGTCGCTTCGGTGGCGCAGGTTGTCACCAGCTGGGGCTTCGCGATCACGCCGGAAGCGCTGCAAGCGGTTGCCCATGACATCGGCGAAACCACCATTCTGGCTCGCGCCGGTGGTGCGCCGACTCTGGCGGTCGGTATCGCGCAGATCCTGCACAGTGTCCTGCCGGGTGAAAACACCATGGCGTTCTGGTACCACTTCGCGATCCTGTTCGAAGCGCTGTTCATCCTCACCGCTGTGGACGCCGGCACCCGTGCCGGGCGTTTCATGCTGCAGGATCTGCTCGGCTCCTTCGTACCGGCGCTCAAACGCACCGAATCGTGGGGCGCCAACCTGATTGCCACCGCCGGTTGTGTGGCGATGTGGGGCTGGTTGCTGTATCAGGGCGTGATCGATCCTCTGGGCGGCATCAACACCTTGTGGCCATTGTTCGGCATCTCCAACCAGATGCTCGCCGGCATCGCGCTGATGCTCGGCACCGTGGTCCTGATCAAGATGAAGCGCCAGCGCTACATCTGGGTCACCCTGTTGCCGGCCACCTGGCTGTTGATCTGCACCACTACTGCTGGCTTCATCAAGCTGTTCGACGCCAACCCGGCGATCGGCTTCCTGTCCCTGGCCAAGAAGTACAGCGATGCGCTGGCCAACGGTCAGGTGCTGGCACCGGCTAAAAGCGTCGAGCAGATGCAGCACGTGATCTTCAACGCCTACACCAACGCCACACTCACCGCGCTGTTCCTGTTCGTGGTGTTCAGCATCCTGTTCTATGCGCTCAAGGTCGGCATCGCCGCCTGGGGCAAGAAAGAGCGTACGGATAAAGAATCGCCATTCCAGGCCCTGCCGGATGCGTAACCAGAGGATTGCAGCATGTTCAATGACCTGAGTCGCCTCGGTAAATACCTCGGTCAGGCCGCGCGCCTGATGGTCGGCATGCCCGACTACGACACCTACGTCGAGCATATGCAAACCAAACACCCGGACAAACCGGTGATGAGCTACGAGATGTTCTTTCGCGAACGTCAGGAAGCCCGTTACGGTGGCAAGGGTGGGCCGAAGTGCTGTTGAGCTGACAGCATCAGGTTGAGGTAATCCCCTGTGGGAGCGAGCCTGCTCGCGAATACGGAGTGTCAGTTAATGAATGTTTTGACTGACACACCGCTTTCGCGTGCAGGCTCGCTCCCACATTTGTTTTTGTGTTTTTTTCAGGAGATCGGGTTTTGTCTTCTCCCATTCCGGTAACGGTTCTCAGCGGTTTCCTCGGCGCCGGCAAGACCACCTTGCTGCGTCATTTATTGAAAGCCGAGCACGGCCTGAAAATCGCCGTGATCGAAAACGAATTCAGCGACGCCGGCATCGACACTCAGTTGCTGGGTGATGAGCCGGTGCAAGTCATGACCCTGGCCAACGGCTGCGTCTGCTGCACCATTCACACCGACCTGACCAAGGCGCTGTATTTGTTGCTCGAGCGCCTGGACAGTGGCGAGATCGCCTTCGACCGTCTGGTGATCGAGTGCACCGGTCTGGCCGATCCGGCGCCGGTGGCGCAAACCTTTTTCATCGACGAAGAACTGCGCGAGCGTTACCTGCTCGACGGCATCATCACCCTGGTCGACGCCGCCCACGCCGATGTGCACCTGACCCAGACCATCGCCCAGGCGCAGATCGGTTTCGCCGATCGCTTGCTGGTGAGCAAGACCGACCTGGTCGATGAGGCGACGTTCACTGCGCTGAGCGAACGCCTCACGCGAATCAACCGCCGCGCGCCGATCCGCGTGGTCGAGCATGGCAATATCGATCTGGCTGAATTGCTGGATGTACGTGGTTTCAACCTCAATGCTGACCTGGGCGGCGGTCTGAGCCTTCGTCCGGTCAGCAAGGCACCGTCGATCGATCGCATCTCCAGCCTGGTGCTGCGCACCGATCAGGCGCTGGATATCGATCAGCTCAGCGAATTCATGAACGAGTTGCTGGAAGAGCACGGCAAGCAATTGCTGCGCTACAAAGGCGTGCTGAACATTGCCGGCGAAGATCGGCGGTTGGTATTTCAGGGTGTGCTGAAACTATATGGTTTCGACTGGGACACCGAATGGGCCGAGGGCGAGGCGCGCGAGAGTGTGATCGTGTTTATTGCCGATGATCTGCCGGAAGAGAAGATTCGGGCGGGGTTTGCGCGGGTAGCGGCGCAACAAGCCTGATATTTCAACAGCTCAAAGGGCCTCTTCGCGAGCAGGCTCGCTCCCACAGTGGACTGCATTCCTCCTGACAGAATGCGTTCTACTGTGGGAGCGAGCTTGCTCGCGAAGGCGGTCTAACCGACAGCACAATGCCCATGGTCAGAACCGAGCAGCGTCTGCTCAAGATGATCCAGATGCCGATTCATCAACATGCCGGCCTTGGAAACATCACCTCGCTCCACAACCTCAACCAACGCCAAATGCTCCTGCCATGCGCAAGAGCTTCGCGTCGAACCCTGACTCCGCGCAATCGCCAACGACGTCAGCGGCACAAGGCTGCGCAGAAAATGCGCCAGCGGCAGATTTCCCGCCATCCGTGCCAACTGCAAATGAAACTCCCCCGATAACCGAATCGCCGCCCCGCGCCGAGCCTGCTCGATGGCGCGCTTCTCGCGCTCTATCAACGTGCGCAAACATTTCAGATCGTCTGGCTGCGGACGCTGACAGGCCAACCGCACCAAGGTGTTTTCAGCCAGCCGGCGCGCATGCAAGGTCTGCCGGATCAGTTCCCGATCAGGCGCGGCCACTCGCGGTCGATGATTGGCGCGCAACACCACGATCTGCTCATGGGACAACTGCGTCAGCACGCGGCGTACATCGGCACGGCTGGCGCTGAACATCGCCTTCAGGCTGTCCTCGGTGAACCGGCTGCCTTCATCGATTCGCCGCTCAAGGATCGCGTCGAACAGTCGCGGATACAGATCCTCCACCGGCGTGTGCAGGCGAGAAAAGGGCAGGGCGGTCGATTGCGCGTGGGATGCTGAAGCAAAACTGTTCATGGCCGTTCTCCTGGCAAATCAGGTGGGCAGGTTGTCATCCGGAATATTCAGCTCGATGCCCATGCGCTGACCTTCGCGCAGAATGTGCCGGCGCATTTCGGCGCTGGCCTGAGCGCTGTTCTTGCTGCGGATAGCGCGGACTACGGCTTCGTTTTCTTCCAGGCGTTCGGCCAGATGTTCCGGGGAATTGCGCAACACTTCGGCGCTTTGCTTGAGCGCGTTACTGGTCTGCTGCACCACGCTCTGGAAAATCGGATTCGAGGTCAGCGTGAACAGTTCTTCGTGGAAAGCGATGTAGGCACTGACTCCGGCTTCGCTGTCACCGGCCTCGAGGGCTTCGCGCATGTCCATCAGGGTCAGGCGCAACTGGCCGACTTCCTTGCTGCTGATCGATTGCGCAACCAGCCCGACAATGAACGGTTCAAGGGTGTAGCGCAGTTGCAGCACGTCTTCGAGACTGGCGCCGGCCACCGCGCTGTCGTGGCTCTGGCTGTCACTGAGTTGTGCGTCGAGGACGACTACGCCTTTGCCCGGCATCGAGCGCACCAGGCCGAGGGTTTCGAGGACGATCACCGCTTCGCGCAGGCTCGGCCGGCTGATGCCCAGCTGTTCGGCCAGTTCGCGCTGGCCCGGCAGCATGTCGCCGGAGCGCCACTGGCCTCGGGCCAACGCGGCGCGGAGTTTTTCCACCACTGAGTTGACGACGGTTGACGTTGTAATCACGTATTGGCTCCCTGCGCCGTGCCTGCGCATTGGCAGGCACGGCACTCATTCAGAATTCTTTCGCCGCCGCCGGGGCGACGGTTTTTCGAGGTTGAAAGTTATAGCCCTGTTCGCCGTTGAGCACCTTGTTCGCGCGCTGTACATCGATGTCCTTTTCCCAGCGGGCGATAGCCACGGTGGCGACGCAGTTGCCGATCAGATTGGTCAGCGCGCGGCCGATGCCCATGAACCAGTCCACGGCCAACACCAGCACCAGACCGACTACGGGAATCGCCGGGATCGCCGTCAGCGTCGCGGCGAGAATCACCAGCGCCGAACCGGGAATGCCGTGGGCGCCTTTGGAGGTGATCAGCGACACCAGCAGAATGGTCAGCAAGTCGGTCATCGCCAGCGGTGTGCCAGTGGCGTTGGCGATGAACACGATGGCCAGGGTCAGGTAGATCGAGAAACCGTCGAGGTTGAACGAGTACCCGGTCGGGATCACCAGACCGACCGTCGAGCTGCCGATGCCGAGGTGTTCGAGCTTGCGCATGATCTGTGGCAGCACGGCGTCGGAAGAGGCAGTGCCCATGACGATCAGCAGTTCTTCCCGTAGGTACTTGAGCAGCGGCCACATGCGCAGGCCGGAGACGCGCATCACCAGACCGAGGATCAGCGCGACGAAGGCGACGCAGGTCAGGTAGAACAGACCGACCAGACTGCCCAGGTGCTGCAACGAATCGAGGCCGTATTTGCTGGTGGTGAAAGCAATGGCGCCGAATACGCCGATCGGCGCCAGCCGCACGATCATGCCCATGATGCGGAAGATCACGTGGCTGAGTTCGTTGATCAGCCGCGAAATCCCGGAAGCCGCTTCGCCAACCAGATTCAGTGCACTGCCGAACAGCACCGAGAACAGCAGCACTTGCAAGATATTGTTGTCAGCGAAGGCACCGATCACCGAGGTCGGGATCAGGTCCATCAGAAATTGCGTGGTGGTGTGCATGTGCTGGCTGCGCTCGGCGAGGTCGCCCATGTCGGCGCTGGAGAGCTGCTCCAGATGAATGTTCGCGCCGCTGCCAATGCCGGTGCTGAAGGCGAACACCAGACCAATCACCAAGGCGATGGTGGTCAGCACTTCGAAGTAGATCACCGACTTCAGGCCGATGCGCCCGACCTTCTTCAGATCGCCCGCGCCGCTGATGCCGCTGACCACCACGCAGAACACGATCAGGCCAATCAGCATCTTGATCAGTTTGATGAAGCCATCGCCGAGCGGTTTCAGCTGGGCGGAGTATTCAGGAAGGGTCAGCCCGCAGACGATGCCGAGCATCAGTCCGAGAACCACTTGGAGGAAGATTGAACGCGAGCACCATCTGAGCATGGGAGGAATCCTGGGTCGGTGTCCTGGCTGCCGTACGCGTGGCGCAGCGGATTCAGGACTTAATTATTGTGGTCTTACCGGTATGTCCAGTGCAGGCGCAGTCTAGGCGCAGGTTTTCGCGGATCGCAAGTAAAAATTAGGAAATTGGCATGACCGGTCTTACCAGTTGTCTGGATGGCCCGGTCTTGAGCATTGAGAGAAAAATCGGCGGCTCCGCCTTTTTTCCTGGGCGGGGCGTGAGTCACGTTTTGATGACTGGTACATGTCTTTCGACGATGCTCAGGATGAAAGTGATCTTTGAACGTTCTTCGGTTTTGCCCAGATAGACGTAAGGCAGACTTCTGATTTTTATACCGCCCAGATACGCATGATTTTTCAGTTTGAGAGAAGCAGTTGTATGTACGCCCGTTAAGTTGTCCAGCGTTATAGCGGTGCCGCTACGGTCGACAAGAATAAAAGTGGTCAAGTTGTCAGTGTCTGGCTTGACGGCCTCGACGGTGTCCAGCCAGTGATTGCTGATTACCTGATTGAAATAGTTGCCCTGGTTTTTCACGGTGAGGATGTAGCCGTCAGGGGTATGACCGAAATGCAGCTTCAGCGGTTTTATCCGGCCGCTCTGCTCGTTGCTCCGGATGCCGAGCAGGTGGGACTGATCCCGTGTTTGTGGGCGTCCGGTATAGAAACCGCCGCTGAACAGACTGATGGTAGCCATCGCCGGGTTGCCGTACAGCTGTTCAAGAAAGCCGACCCTGTGGTCGAACATTCTCAGTGTCGCGATGAAAGATTTTTCGATATTGCTCGTCATGATGAAATCCGTTTATCAAGTCGGGTTTCAGACTAAGCGGTTTTCATTTATGGCGGTTTGCAGGTGTGTTGCAAGAGTTTGGTTCGAACAAAGAGATGAACAATCCTGCTGGACGGGATTAGCAGGTTGCTGCTTTATTCGGGTGGTATTTTTTTATCGAATTCATGGCAATAAAAAACCGGCCATAGTGACCGGTTTTTTATTGCGGATTAACGAGGCATCAAGCGCCGTACACCGGCAGTTTCTTGCAGATGGCTTTGACTTTCTCGCGAACGGCGTCGATCACCGCTTCGTTGTTCAGGTCAGCCAGGATGTCGCAGATCCAGCCAGCCAGCTCTTTGCACTCGGCCTCTTTGAAACCGCGAGTGGTCACAGCCGGAGTACCGAAGCGCAGGCCGGAGGTGACGAACGGCGAGCGTGGATCGTTAGGCACGGAGTTCTTGTTCACGGTGATGAACGCTTTGCCCAGAGCGGCGTCGGCATCTTTACCGGAGATGTCCTGCTTGATCAGCGACAGCAGGAACAGGTGGTTTTCAGTACCGCCCGATACCACGTCGAAACCGCGCGCGATGAACACTTCGGCCATGGCCTTGGCGTTCTTCACCACTTGTTGCTGGTAGGCCTTGAACTCAGGCTGCAGCGCTTCCTTGAAGCAGATTGCCTTGGCCGCGATCACGTGCTCCAGCGGGCCACCCTGGGCGCCCGGGAATACTGCGGAGTTGAGCTTTTTCTCGATCTCGGCGTTGGCACGGGCCAGGATCAGACCGCCACGTGGACCGCGCAGGGTCTTGTGGGTGGTGGTGGTGACGACGTCGGCGAACGGCACCGGGTTCGGGTACACACCCGCGGCAACCAGACCGGCGACGTGAGCCATGTCGACGAACAGGTAAGCGCCGACCTTGTCAGCGATTTCGCGGAAGCGCGGGAAGTCGAGAATCTGCGAGTAGGCCGAGAAACCGGCAACGATCATTTTCGGCTTGTGCTCGACCGCCAGGCGCTCGACTTCGTCGTAGTCGATCAGGCCGTTGGCATCGATACCGTATTGAACGGCGTTGTACAGCTTGCCCGAGGAGGAAACGCTGGCGCCGTGGGTCAGGTGACCACCATGGGCCAGGCTCATGCCCAGAATGGTGTCGCCACCTTGCAGCAGAGCCAGGTAAACAGCGGCGTTGGCCTGGGAACCGGCGTGCGGCTGAACGTTGGCGTAATCGGCGCCGAACAGTTCCTTGGCGCGGTCGATGGCCAGTTGTTCAACCACGTCCACGTATTCGCAACCACCGTAGTAACGCTTGCCCGGATAGCCTTCGGCGTACTTGTTGGTCAGGACCGAGCCTTGAGCTTCCATCACCGCTGGGCTGGTGTAGTTTTCCGAAGCGATCAGCTCAATGTGTTCTTCCTGACGCTGAGCTTCTTGCTCCATGGCGGCAAAAAGGTCGGCGTCGTACTTGGCAATAGTCAAATCACGGCTGAACATGGCGGTCCTCAAGGATCGGGGGCAGAAAAGGGGGGCATTCTAACCCAACCGCTTTTGGATGACATATGAAACGACGTCATGTCGCAGACAAGTGGCGTTCATGACAGATGTGCGGTGCTTTTGCCGGCCCGTTCGCGAGCAGAGGGGCATTGATCGTTCCCACGCTCTGCGTGGGAATGCAGCCCGTGACGCTCCGCGTCACCTGCCGAAGCGGACGCAGAGCGTCCAGTGAGGCATTCCCACGCGGAGCGTGGGAACGATCGAAGGCTGCGATCTTTTCGGGCGCGCCGCAGATCGTCAGTCGAACATGAACAGCGCATCGTTACAGAACTGCGCTTCAAACCGTCCCGCCGGCATCGGCCGGCCGAACAGATATCCCTGCACCTCATCGCAGCCATGCTCGCGCAGGAAATCCAGTTGCTCATGGGTTTCCACGCCCTCGGCGATCACCGCCAGGTTCAGGCTGTGGGCCATGGCGATGATCGCCCGGGCGATCTGCGCGTCCTGTTCGCCGGACGGCAGGCCGTCGACGAAGGTGCGGTCGATCTTCAGCACGTCGATCGGGAATTGCTTGAGGTAGTTCAGCGATGAATAACCGGTGCCGAAGTCATCGACCGCGATGCTCAGGCCGAGGTTTTTCAGCCCGGCAAGAATCTGCATCGCCTCGCTGACTTCGCGCATCAGGATGCTTTCGGTCAGTTCCAGCTCCAGACACGCCGGCGGCAGGCCGGTTTCGCGCAGGATCGTCGCGATTCGCGTGCCCAACTGGCCGTCGGAGAACTGCCGCGCGGAAATGTTCACCGACACCTTCGGCACCCGCACCCGTTGCTGGTGCCAGGTTTTCAGCTGTCGACAGGCCTCGCTGATGACCCAGTCGCCAACGTCCACCACCAGGCCGAGCTCTTCCAGCACCGGAATGAAATCCCCCGGCGGCACCAGCCCGCGACGCGGATGGCGCCAGCGCAGCAGCGCTTCGGCGCCGGTCAGGCGCTTGCCGTCGCCACTGAACTGTGGCTGGTAATACAAGACGAATTCGTTCTGCTCCAGCGCATGGCGCAGATCGCTTTCCAGCTCCAGACGTTCCAGCGCACTGGCGTTCATGTCGGCCTGATAGAACTGGAAGTTGTTCTTGCCGCGTTCCTTGGCGTGGTACATCGCCGTGTCGGCGTTTTTCATCAACTGGCTGAGTTCATTGCCGTCCTGCGGACTCAGGGCGATGCCGATACTGGCGGTGACGAAGAACTCGCGGCCCTCGAGCACGAACGGCCGCACCAGGCTGGCGAGAATCTGCTCGGCGACATGAATCGCCCGGTTCAGCGCCAGTTCACGGTTGGAGCGATGCTGCAGCAGCAAGGTAAATTCGTCGCCACCCATGCGCGCCACGGTGTCATCGTCATCGACGCAGGCCAGCAGGCGCGTGGCCATGTCCTTGAGCATGCGGTCGCCGGCGGCGTGGCCCAAGGAGTCGTTGATCGGTTTGAAACGGTCGAGGTCGAGGAACATCAGCACCACCCACGACTTCTGCCGTTCGGCCGCTTGCAGCGCGGTGTGCAGACGATCCTGGAACAGCGTGCGGTTCGGCAGGTGGGTGAGGGCGTCGTAATAGGCGAGGCGGTGGATGCGCTGCTCGCTGGCCTTGCGCTCGCTGATGTCGCTGAAGAAACACACGTAACTGGCCAGATCGCCCTCATCGTCGAGCACCGCAGTAATGCCGACCCACGCCGGGTAATGTTCGCCGTTACGGCGCTTCATCCACACTTCGCCTTCCCAGGTGCTGTGCTCGTGCAACTGCTTGAGCACGTAGCGCAAGTGCGCGTCCTGCTGCTCGTCGACGGTGAGCATGTTCGGCAACTGGTCGAGCACTTCGCCGACGCTGTAGCCGCTGACCCGACTGAACGCTTCGTTGGCCTGGACGATGTAGCCGGCCGGGTCGGTGATCAGGATTGCCGAAGTCGAGTGCTCGAAAACCGTGGCGGCCATGCGCAGATCTTTTTCGGCACGGCGCTGCTGGCTGATGTCGCGACCAACGCCGAGCACGCCTTCGAACGCGCCGTGTTCGTCCCACACCAGCACCAGGCGCAGTTCGATCGGAATCTTGCGACCGTCGGCGCGCAGGCAATCGAAGAGGAACAGCTGCGTTTGCACCTGACTGCGCAGCAATGCCAGTTGCTCGGGCTTGTCCAGCGCCTTGCTGACGCGGTCCATCAGCACATGAATGCCGTTCAGTTGCCCGGGATTGGCGATGATCGATTGCCAGCCGTTCTGGAAAATCCATTCGGCGTTGTATCCGAGCACCGCCTGCACCGACGGGCTGACATAGTTCAGCGAGAGCTTGCTGTCGGTGGAGAAAATCACGTCGCTGATGCTTTCGGCGAGCATGCGGTAGCGCTGCTCGCTGTCACGCAGCGATTCGCTGGCCTCGATCTGTTCGGTGATGTCCTTGGCCACGCCGATGATCCGCGTGACCTGATCGTGCTTGTCCCGCGCCAGCGCCTGTTCACGGATGTCGAAGCGCCGCCACTTGCCGTCGCGATGGCGGAAGCGCAATTGGCATTGCAACAATTGGCTGTAACCGGCGTGACGCTGCAACTGCCGCGAACGATGGTAATAGTCGGCGTCTTCCGGATGCAGAAGGATTTCCCAGAAATACTCGCCCATCTGATGCAGTTCAGTGCGGTTGTAGCCCAGGGTCTGGCCGAGGTGGTGGTTGCTGAAAATCATCCGCTGGCTGATCACGTCCTGCACATACAGATGATCCGGTACGGTGCGCACCACGTCCGACCAGAAACCTTCACGCTCCAGCAGCGACAGTTCGATCAGCTTGCGGCTGGTGATGTCGTTGATGCTGAGGATCACCGCTTTATAGTCGTGCTGCTCGCTCGGCAGGCGCAAAACCATCCACAGATGCTGGTCGCGACCGTTGCTGTTGGGCAGTTTGATTTCCAGTTCCAGCTGCTTCTGCTGTTGCAGGACGGCGTCGAGGATCTGCTGACCGATCGCGCACTGCGGATGGCGCTGGCCATCGATCAGCAGTTGCCAGGCATCGTCGCAGGAGTGCACATCGAGCAGTTGCAGGGCGACCTGGTTGACTTCGGTGACGCGCATTTCCGCGAGCAACTGCTGGCGCTGCTGCGGTTGGTCGAGCCAGGCCTTGAGCTGGTCGCTGGTCTGGATCTGCGCCTTGTCGAACATCTGCTTGAGGCCGGACAGGTCAAGCACGCACAAGGCCACGCCGGTGCCTTCGAAAATATCCTGATAACGCCGCCGGCCTTCATGCACCTGGCGCTGACGCCGACGCATGTTCAGCAGCGCGATCACCGGCAACATCGAAAACGCCAGGCCGAGCAGGCATTTGCCGATGAACGCCGGCAGCAACTCTTCCAGTACGCGCTGGCGGTCGAACAGCCCGCGCAGTTGCCAGTCGCTGCTGCTCAGCGGCACGGTCAGCACGGTGTTGGCGACATCGTCGGGCGTCAGCCCGCCAGCCTTGACCGAGGGCAGCCCGGCCTCGCGGCTGATGATCTGGTGATTGAGGCGGTTTTCCACCAACCACAACGGGCGCAGGGCGGTGGCGTCCTGTTTGGTCAGCGAGTCGAAGAAGGTTGGCGTCAAACGCAAGGCCCAGTAACCGCGACTGCTGCCGCTGGCCTGATGCAGTAGCAGATGCACCACCGAGCCGTCATCGGCATTGCTGAAGTAATGCGCCTGAGCGCGGCTGCGGCGCACCAGTTCGGTCAGGTAATCGGCGTCGGAACTGTCGGTGGCGCTGTCGCTGATGATCCGGCCGGAGGGCGAGAGCAGAGCCATGCTGCGCAGGTCGGGCAGCGAGCGTTGCAACTTGCGCAGGAGCATCTGCTGTTCGTCGGCAGTTTGCGGTTGCTCGACGATCGGTAGCAGATTGAGGGCGATTTGCGCGTTCAGCGCCATGTTCAGGCTGACCTGAGCGGCGAGGTCGGCGGTGTAATCGATGGTGTACTGGCGCTGGTTCTTCTGGGTTTCGCGCAATTGATCGAGCAGTTGCCAGAACAGCAACGCGAGCAATAACAGCACGAGGGTGGCCAGCGCACCCTTTAATGTCCCGCGCAGGGGCGAGCCGGGCGCCGGTGGGGTGCTGCTCACAGAGGCTGGCGGAGTGACATTGGTCAAGCTGTGATCCTGCGATTTGGCTGGACTGGCGCGACGTGCACTATAAGCCGGACGCCCGAAGGGCGGCTAGCATGCCTTGACTCGTGGCGAAGTGCCAGCCCCTCTCGGCTGGACTGCCTTCCAGCATTAAGGTAGCTTTGCCGGTTAGACCGGGGGCGTTCCAGCCCCTACAATCAGACTTTTTCCAGCGCGCACGCATTGATTGCGATCAAGTGAACGACGCGCACAGTCTGGCCAGGCATCGCCTGCGCTCCAATCATTCATCTGTCACTGACCCAAGGTTCTCCATGGCTCAATACGTCTTCACCATGCATCGGCTGGGCAAAGTTGTTCCGCCGAAGCGGGAAATCCTCAAGAACATTTCGCTGTCCTTCTTCCCCGGCGCCAAGATCGGCGTGCTCGGCCTCAACGGTTCGGGTAAATCCACGCTGCTGAAAATCATGGCCGGCGTCGACACCGAGTTCGAAGGCGAAGCCCGTCCGATGCCGGACCTGAACATCGGTTACCTGCCGCAAGAGCCGCAGCTCGACCCAGCCAAGACCGTGCGTGAAGTGGTCGAAGAAGCAGTCAGCGTGATCAAGGATGCGCAAGCGCGTCTGGACGAGGTCTACGCGGCCTACGCCGACCCGGATGCCGACTTCGACAAGCTTGCCGCTGAACAGGCCAAGCTCGAAGCGATCCTGCAGGCCAGCGATGGCCACAACCTCGAGCGCCAGCTGGAAGTCGCCGCCGATGCACTGCGTCTGCCAGCCTGGGACGCGAAAGTCGAACACCTGTCCGGTGGTGAAAAGCGCCGTGTCGCCCTGTGCCGTCTGCTGCTGTCCGCGCCGGACATGCTGCTGCTCGACGAACCGACCAACCACTTGGACGCCGATTCGGTGGCGTGGCTGGAGCATTTCCTCCACGACTTCCCGGGCACCGTGGTCGCGATCACGCACGACCGTTACTTCCTCGACAATGTCGCCGGCTGGATTCTGGAACTCGACCGCGGCGCGGGCATTCCTTACGAGGGCAACTATTCGGGCTGGCTCGAAGCCAAGTCCGATCGTCTCGCCCAGGAATCCAAACAGCAGTCGGCTCATGAAAAAGCCATGAAGGAAGAACTGGAGTGGGTGCGCAAAGGCGCCAAGGCCCGCCAGTCGAAATCCAAGGCACGTCTGCAACGCTTCGAAGAAATGCAATCGCAGGAATTCCAGAAGCGCAGCGAAACCAACGAGATCTACATCCCGGCCGGTCCGCGCCTGGGCGACAAGGTCATCGAATTCAAGAACGTCACCAAAGGCTACGGCGATCGCGTGCTGATCGACAACCTGTCGTTCTCCATGCCGAAGGGCGCCATCGTCGGCGTGATCGGCGGTAACGGTGCCGGTAAATCGACGCTGTTCCGCATGCTGATGGGCAAGGAAACTCCGGATTCGGGCAGCATCGAAATCGGTGAAACCGTGCAACTGGCCTGCGTCGACCAGAGCCGCGAAGACCTCGATGGCAGCAAGACCGTGTTCCAGCAGATTTCCGACGGTTCCGACCAGATCCGCATCGGCAACTACGAGATCCCGTCGCGTACCTACGTCGGTCGCTTCAACTTCAAGGGCGGCGACCAGCAGAAGTTCGTCAAGGATCTGTCCGGCGGTGAGCGCGGTCGTCTGCACCTGGCGCTGACCCTGAAGGAGGGCGGCAACGTCCTGCTGCTCGACGAACCTTCCAACGACCTCGACGTGGAAACCCTGCGTTCGCTGGAAGAAGCCCTGCTCGACTTCCCTGGCGCCGCCATTGTGATCTCTCACGATCGGTGGTTCCTTGACCGTGTCGCCACGCACATCCTGGCGTACGAAGACGACTCGCAAGCGGTGTTCTTCGAAGGCAACTACACCGAGTACGAAGCCGACCGCAAAAAACGCCTCGGCGAAGCAGCGGCCCAGCCACACCGGGTACGTCACAAGAAACTGGCCTGATTCGGGTTGGTTGCACAAGAGCGGAGCCTTCGGGCTCCGTTTTTTTTGCCTGAGTTTTTTCAGTCAACCCAGGCGCGGCGATTCGCGAGCAGGCTCGCTCCCACAGGGGTAACGCATTCCAAATGTGGGAGCGAGCCTGCTCGCGAAGACGGTGTAGCTGTTGGTGCAAGTCTTGAATCTGTGCTCCCCACTCAGGTGCAAAAACGCATCAAAAACCCCTCGGATTTATATGCTGTGCACCATTTAATTTCATAACTGCGACATTTTGCTCTGTTCCTGTGCGCAATTCGTTTGTTACAGTCCGGCCCAATCTCCTCCAACGACAATAAATTTGCCGAGACTTTGCCCATGATCGAATCCGTCGAATCCTTCCTTGCGCGCCTGAAAAAACGCGACCCGGATCAACCCGAATTCCACCAGGCTGTCGAAGAAGTCCTGCGCAGTCTGTGGCCGTTTCTTGAGGCCAATCCGCATTACCTGACTTCAGGCATTCTCGAGCGTATCTGCGAGCCGGAGCGTGCGCTGGTGTTTCGGGTGTCGTGGGTCGACGATCAGGGCAAGGTCCAGGTCAATCGCGGCTTCCGTATCCAGATGAACAGCGCCATCGGCCCGTACAAGGGCGGCTTGCGTTTTCATCCGTCAGTGAATCTCGGCGTGCTGAAATTCCTCGCCTTCGAGCAGACATTCAAAAACTCGCTGACCTCCCTGCCCATGGGCGGCGGCAAGGGCGGTTCGGACTTCGATCCAAAGGGCAAGAGCGACGCTGAAGTCATGCGTTTCTGTCAGGCGTTCATGAGCGAGCTGTACCGCCACATCGGTGCCGATGTTGACGTACCGGCCGGTGACATCGGCGTCGGTGCACGGGAGATCGGTTTCCTGTTTGGCCAGTACAAGCGCCTGAGCAACCAGTTCACCAGCGTCCTCACCGGCAAGGGCATGACCTACGGCGGCAGCCTGATTCGCCCGGAAGCCACCGGTTTCGGCTGCGTGTACTTCGCCGAAGAAATGCTCAAGCGCCGCGGGCAGTGCGTGGAAGGCAAGCGCGTGGCGATTTCCGGTTCCGGCAACGTCGCGCAGTACGCGGCGCGCAAGGTCATGGATCTGGGCGGCAAGGTGATTTCCCTTTCCGATTCCGAAGGCACGCTGTATTGCGAAGCAGGACTGAGCGAAGAACAGTGGCTGGCGCTGCTGGAGTTGAAGAACGTCAAACGTGGGCGCATCAGCGAATTGGCGAGCGCCCATGGTCTGGAATTCCGCGCCGGCCAACATCCGTGGTCGCTGCCGTGCGATATCGCGCTGCCCTGCGCGACGCAGAACGAACTCGACGCCGAAGCCGCGCGCACTCTACTGCGCAATGGCTGCGTGTGTGTGGCTGAAGGCGCGAACATGCCGACCACGCTGGCGGCTGTGGATATCTTTATCGAGGCCGGCATTCTGTTCGCACCGGGCAAAGCGTCGAATGCCGGCGGTGTTGCCGTGAGTGGTCTGGAAATGTCGCAGAACGCCATGCGCCTGCTGTGGACGGCGGGCGAGGTCGACAGCAAGCTGCACGCGATCATGCAGTCGATCCACCACGCCTGCGTGCATTACGGCGAAGACAACGGTCAGGTCAATTACGTCAAGGGCGCGAACATTGCCGGCTTCGTCAAAGTCGCCGATGCGATGTTGGCGCAAGGCGTGGTTTAAGCCGGTTCGATGCGGATCACTTCGATCAGTTGATCGCCGGCAGGTCGCTGCCACAGCACCTCATCGTTGAGCCGGGCGCCGAGCAAGGCCCGGCCCAGCGGTGAGGCCCAGTTGATCAGGCCCTGACTGGCGTCGGCCTGATCCTCGCCGACCAGTTGCACGCGGTGTTCTGTGTCGTGTTCATCGGCAAAAGTCACCCAGCTACCGATTTGGACCTTGTCGGTGGAGGTCGCAGCGACTGCGACTTGGGCGCTGCTCAGGCGTTGAGTGAAATAGCGCAGATCCCGTTGCAGATCGGCCAAGCGTTGCTTGTCGGCCTGCTCGCCCTTGGCCGTTTGCTCGGCGTGCAGGCTCTGCAACTCGATGACTTTCGCCTGCAACTGCGCCAGCCCTTGCGGGGTGACGTAGTTGGGCTGCGTGCTGACCTGACGTTCGACCGGCTGATCGGCCTGCGCGGCGGCGTTGTCTTCGTTGACGAATGCGCGACTCATGAATTCCTCCTGTTAAAGGATTTGGGCCATGGTTGCCGGCATTTGGTTTCAACGGATGTCTGCAAGCGACCTATTGCGAGCGATAGGCCCGCCCGGCGTCATGGTCCTTCTGCTGCTGCCAGGCACGTTCGCGTTCATCCCAATGTTCGTTGCGATATTGCTCGCGATCCCTGTTTTCGAGCATCGCCTGACATTGGCGGAAGCCGTCGACCCAGCCGTCGGCGTATTGCTGGTCCTTGAGATAGCGCGGCACGTTCTTGCGAAACTCGCCGCTGATCGAGCCGGCAGCCTGGCGACCGCTGACGCAACCGTCATCGAAACCGTCGGCGAAGGCCGGTGGATAGCCTTTGGCGATCAAGTCTTCATGGGTGGTCTGGCAACCGCCCAGCGCCATTACAACACCCAACAACCCCACGCACCGCCACATCGCACTCTCCCGCGCCGGTTTTCGGCTGATAGGGAAAGTCTAGAAGGGGATTCATGAGGCGGCTGTCGAAGGCCTGTGAAAAATCCATTGCACACCACAAAGCGCCTGTGGGAGCGAGCCTGCTCGCGAAGGCGTCGTGTCAGGCAACACTACTATTTACTGACCCACCGCTTTCGCGAGCAGGCTCGCTCCCACAGGGAGATTTACACAGGCTCGGGATCAGTAGTGATACCACTTCACTTCCAGCATGACTTCCGTCTCCGGGCTGGCGAGCTGGCTGAACTCGCGCTGCGCGCTCAGGCGCAAACCGAGGTTGCGCGACAGCTCCCACTGCTGATTCAGGCTCAGGCTGCGGCGCACTTCACCGTTGAAGAAGTAATCGCCCTTGGCTTCCAGGCTCAGATTGCCCAGCGGGTTTTTCCACAGTACGCCGGTATTGAAGCCACCGGCCGGGGAAACAAACTCGGCGAAGTCGTTGTTGTGTTCCACGCGCACCGTGCCCAAGGCAAAGCCGAGCACGTCTTCGCCGAATTGCCAGGTACCACCGCCGCCGCCGTTGACATGGCTGACCAGTGTTTCGTCGTCATGCTTGCCCGGCACACGCTCAAGGCCACCGGTGACTTGCCATGACAGCGGTTGCAGCAGCTCGTTGCGCGGTGTCAGCGAACGAATGGTCGCCAGATCCAGTTGCTGCAACTGCCAGTCATTGCCTTCGTACTGGCGCAGCTTCAGTTGCAGGATTTCGATCTGCGCGCCGAGAGGAAAGCTTTCGGCGTTGTCGTTGAGATCGTGATAGGCCATGCGCAGACCATATTCGCCGAACGCGCGATCGCCGCGCGTACCGAGCCCGGCCTGCCAGGTGCGCGATTCGTGGCCGTCTTCGGGCAGACCGGGTTGCGGAATTTCCAGCTCCGGCGCCGGGTTCTTGTTGATCGCCCGCAGCAGTTCGAAACTGCGTTGCGCTCGCTGCGGGTCGCGCTCCTGACCGTTGGCGCGGTAGCGCTCCAGACGATAGGCGGCATCGACGACCAATGCCTGACGTGCGCGCGGCAGGGCTTTGAACGTTGGCTCCTGCAGGACTTTTTGGTCGGCGCTGACTTTCAGGACCCATTGCTGTTCGTCATCGCTCAACGGCTCGGCGCGGCTGAGCAGCTCACGTTCGCGGGACGGCCGATATTCGATGTGCTCGACCAGCCCGGCCTCTTTCACCGCTTTGACGGTGTCGGTGGGGATCGCGGTCAGTGGGAATTGTTCGGTCAGGCGCAGGCTCGGCCGCGCCACTTGCAGCAGTTCCAGCAAGCGATAAGAGCAGTTTTCGTCGAAGAAGAAGTAGTCGAACTGGATCTGCTTGAGCTCCCACACATGTTCGACCATGCGTGCGGTTTCTTCCTGGGTCAGGTTGAGGCGGTATTCCCACAGGTCGCGGTTTTCCAGGCTGCGGTATTCCGAGAGTTTTTCCTGATACGGCACCAGCGCGAACAGCCCCGGATAGCCGCCCATCAAGCCTTTCCAGGCATACAGAATGCTGTTGTCCGAGCCTTCGATGTAGGCGCCGAAGTTGATCGCGTAACTGAGCAGCGAGGTCTTGTCGGCCTGCACGTCCGCCTGGTCGATGCGCAGCAAGGTGTGGCCGAACATCGACGACGGGCTGTTGAGATACGCCGCCGGGAAGATCATCACAGCACTGTGCGGCGAGACGTCCTTGAACCATTTCTTGTATTCGGCGCATTCCGGCGCTGGCAAATCGGAGAGGTTGAGTTGCGCTTTCAGCCAGCGCGTGCGCGCCGGATAGACGCACTGTGCATGTTGCTCGCCGAGGCTGGCCGGGGCGTACAGCGCCTGCACGGTGGCGGCCAGTTCGCGGTCCGGATGCTCGTTGCCATCGGGGGCGAGAAAGAACTTCTTGTCGCTGACATAGCTGCGCCAGCCGCCGAGCTTGGCGGTTTCGTAATGACCGAGGGAAATCCAGAAGCGGTCGTTGGCCAGTTGCTGCAAACGTTGAGGATCGATGTGAGGCGCGGCGGACAGCGGGGCGCAGACACAGAGCGCCAGCCAGGCAAGGCGTTTGAGCATAGTCGGCAACTTAAGTCGAAAGAAAAAATTCAATACCAACAAACTGTAGGAGCTGACGAGTGCAACGAGGCTGCGATCTGTTGATCTTCAAAAGCAAAGATCGCAGCCTCGTTGCACTCGTCAGCTCCAACAACGGGTCATTTGGCAAAAAATAAAAACCCGCTTCCCGAAGGAAGCGGGTGGGGTCGAGCTTAAGCCTGAGTTGCGTACTTGGCCAGACGTGGGTCCGATTTCAGTACTGCCAGGGTGTTGGTATGTACGTCTTCAGCGGTCACGTCAGCCTTGCTGAAGATCTGCTGGAAGTGCTCGTGGGTCACGGCCGCAAAGTGCGCGCGGTCTTCCGGTGCTACGCCCAGTACCACGGCATAGGTGGTCAGCGCTTCGCCGTTGCCTTTGGCCATGTCTTCGGACAGCTCGTTCATCATGCCATTCATGGCGAACCAGGACTTGCCGCCATAAGTCAGCGACGCGTTGGTCGAGCAGCCGTTGGTGCCGGAGGTCATACCGAAGGTAGCGTTACCGGAAGTGCCGTTGGTGGTGGAAGCAAGGAAGTGCGCCGGGGTGCCACGCTGACCTTCGAACAGCATGTTGCCCCAACCGCAATCCGGGCCGCCCGGGGCTTGCGCCATTGCGTTGATGGATACAGCGGTGAAGAGAGTACCGAGAAGAATCCGTTTCATAGCTTTGTTCTCTTTATGTGCATACCAATGGACAGGGTTCTGGCCTTTCGCACTCTGCCTGAGGACAGCGCCGAAAGTGTCAGTGGGCCGGTATTAGTTCCAGCCGCGCAGTTTGGAGTTTAGGCACGTTCCAGCGGTTCCGTGACTTTTTGCAAAATATTTGGAATAAACCTCTGATTTATCGGGACGCGTCGGCCGGCCGCGCGCTTGTCTATGCTTTGTCATGTGGCGCGCCTTGCCAGTGGGGCACGGGCAGCGCCAGAATGCCGCTACCTGCCCCGCCTGATTGTTAAGGAAGCCCGATGCCTGATCCTGTTGCTGCCAGCCTGCGTCTTGCGCCCGAAGCGCTGACTCGTCCGTTTTCCGCTGAACAGTTCAGCTTCACCAGCACCAATGATCTGGAGCCCTTTCGCGGTGTGCTCGGCCAGGAACGCGCGGTCGAAGCCTTGCAGTTCGGTGTGGCGATGCCACGCCCCGGTTACAACGTATTCGTCATGGGCGAGCCCGGCACCGGGCGTTTCTCGTTCGTCAAACGCTACCTGAAAGCCGAAGGCAAGCGCCTGCAGACCCCGGCGGACTGGGTCTACGTCAACAATTTCGATGAGCCGCGCGAACCGCGTGCACTGGAGCTGCCATCGGGCACGGCGGCCTCGTTCATCGGTGACATCAACGGCCTGATCGACAACCTGCTGGCGACTTTTCCGGCGGTTTTCGAACATCCTTCGTATCAGCAGAAAAAAAGCGCCATCGACCGCGCCTTCAACCAGCGCTACGACAAGGCGCTGGACATCATCGAGCGTCTGGCCCTGGAAAAAGACGTCGCCCTGTACCGCGACAGCAGCAATATCGCCTTCACCCCGATGCTCGACGGCAAGGCCCTGGACGAAGCCGAATTCGCGCAGTTGCCGGAAGCCGAGCGCGAGCGTTTTCACGATGACATTTCCGGCCTCGAAGAGCGCCTGAACGAAGAACTCGCCAGCCTGCCGCAGTGGAAGCGCGAGTCGAACAATCAACTGCGTTCGCTCAACGAAGAAACCATCACCCTGGCCTTGCAGCCGTTGCTGGCGCCGCTGTCGGAGAAGTACGCAGAGAACGCCGGGGTCTGCGGTTACCTGCAAGCAATGCAGGTCTACCTGCTGAAAACCGTGGTCGAGCAACTGGTCGACGACAGCAAGACCGACGCCGTCGCGCGCAAGTTGCTGGAAGAACAATACGCACCGAGCCTGGTGGTCGGGCATCCGGCCAGCGGCGGTGCACCGGTGGTGTTCGAACCGCATCCGACTTACGAAAACCTGTTCGGCCGCATCGAGTACACCACCGATCAGGGCGCGCTCTACACCACTTACCGGCAGTTGCGTCCGGGGGCGCTGCATCGCGCCAACGGCGGCTTCCTGATTCTTGAAGCGGAAAAAATGCTCAGCGAGCCGTTCGTGTGGGATGCGCTCAAACGCGCCCTGCAATCGCGCAAACTGAAAATGGAATCGCCGCTGGGCGAGATGGGCCGCTTCGCCACCATGACCCTGAATCCGCAGCACATCCCGCTGCAGGTCAAAGTCATCATCATCGGCGCGCGGCAGCTGTATTACACGCTGCAGGATCTCGATCCGGACTTCCAGGAAATGTTCCGCGTTCTGGTCGACTTCGACGAAGACATCCCGATGGTCGACGAAAGCCTCGAGCAGTTCGCCCAGCTCCTGAAAACCCGCACTTCGGAAGAAGGCATGGCGCCATTGACCGCCGATGCGGTGGCGCGACTGGCGACTTACAGCGCACGGCTGGCCGAGCATCAGGGGCGCTTGTCGGCGCGCATTGGCGATTTGTTCCAACTGGTCAGCGAGGCGGATTTCATTCGCCATCTGGCCGGCGATGAAATGACCGACGCCGGCCATATCGAACGCGCCCTGAAAGCCAAGGCCACTCGCACCGGGCGGGTCTCGGCGCGGATTCTCGACGACATGCTCGCCGGGATCATCCTCATCGACACCGACGGTGCGGCGGTCGGCAAGTGCAACGGGCTCACGGTGCTTGAGGTCGGCGATTCGGCGTTCGGCGTGCCGGCGCGGATTTCCGCCACGGTGTACCCGGGCGGCAGCGGCATCGTCGACATCGAGCGTGAGGTCAACCTCGGCCAGCCGATCCACTCCAAAGGCGTGATGATTCTCACCGGTTATCTGGGCAGCCGTTACGCCCAGGAATT
This sequence comes from Pseudomonas triticicola, assembly GCF_019145375.1. Taxonomy (NCBI): domain Bacteria; kingdom Pseudomonadati; phylum Pseudomonadota; class Gammaproteobacteria; order Pseudomonadales; family Pseudomonadaceae; genus Pseudomonas; species Pseudomonas triticicola. The sequence continues at coordinate 423,908 of NZ_JAHSTX010000002.1, forward strand.
CCCGCTGGCGATCTCGGCGAGCATTGCGCTGGAACAGTCGTACGGTTACGTCGACGGCGACAGCGCATCGCTGGGCGAGGCGTGCACGCTGATTTCGGCGCTGTCGAAAACCCCGCTCAAGCAATGTTTTGCCATCACTGGTTCGATCAACCAGTTCGGCGAGGTGCAGGCAGTCGGCGGGGTCAACGAGAAGATCGAAGGCTTCTTCCGCCTCTGCGAAGCGCGCGGCCTGACCGGCGAGCAGGGCGCGATCATTCCCCAGGCCAACGTCGCCACGCTGATGCTCGATGAAAAAGTCCTCGCCGCCGTGCGCGCCGGGCAGTTCCACGTGTATGCGGTGCGTCAGGCCGATGAGGCGCTGAGCCTGCTGGTGGGCGAGCCGGCCGGGGAGCCGAACGCCGATGGCGAATTCCCCGAAGGCAGCATCAATGCCCGAGTGGTCGAACGCCTGCGCGATATCGCCGAGATGATCAGTGAAGAGGACTTGAAAGAGGCCGAGAAGGAACTGGCGCAGGAGGCTCTCGCCGAAGCCAAACCGGCCTGATCAGTTCACGCCAGACCCTGTGGGAGCGAGCCTGCTCGCGAAAGCGCTGTATCAGTCGACGAATGAGTTGGCTGATTCATCGTCTTCGCGAGCAGGCTCGCTCCCACAGTGCTTTTCCAGATTGATCTCTGCGGGGATCTTCGGGGAATGTGCCACTACTCTGACGCCAATATTCACACAATGACCATTCGGCGCCTTCTGGTTCCATTCGGCTTGCGCGGGACACTTTTCTTCTATTCTCAGGTCAAGGATATCGACAGTATCACTGGATCGAGCCAGTCCTCCCGTGGGGGCTGAATACCGGCTTTACCGAGGGTCGCCGCCATGTCGCGCAACCTCTGTCTCACCCGTCAATGCCTGGGTCTGGTGACCCGGATCGAATGCGCCGTCAAGCCGCTGGCCGGCGACAATGGCATGTGGACGCTGCTCTTCGCGGCCGGCATGGCCGGCGAACAACCTTCCGCGATCAAAGCCCAAGGCCCGTTTCACGGCCCGGTCGCGGCCGAGTCGATTCTCGACACCATCGTTGAAAGCCTGACCTTGCATGGTTACGAACTGGCCGATGATCCGCAGATCTGGAGCTTGCATCTGCAAGCGCAGTTGCGGCAGATCAACGGCGGCCGTGGGCGCAGTCTCAACGGTTAAGGCGTTGTCTGGTCCACCGGCGCCTTGTCGAGCTTGACCTCAAAGCCGTATTGCACGGTGGCGAGGTCGGTGCGCTGATAGGTTTCCACGCGAGTCGGGCGACCATAAAAGTAGTGCACGCCGAGTAGCGCCGGGCCTTCGGTGCTGGCGTCGTGGCTGACCGAAAGAATCTGCTTGAGGTAGTGGCCACTGTCGTCCTTGACGAAGAAACGCCATTCGTTGGCCGGGAAGGTTTTCAGGTCGACCACCAGTGTGTTGTCCTTGATCGCCAGGCCTTTGGGCAATGACTGCGCGTCGTAGGATTGCTTGGCCACAGTCGCCAGGAACAACGGCATCGAGCCCACGGCAATCGCCGGGGTTTCCGGAAACAGGTTCAGATCATAAGTAATCGTCGCTTGCAGCGGATCGACCTGGTACGCCTCGGGCGGCAGTTCGATCGGCTCGTCGAGTTTGCCGCCGCGCTTTTCCGTGAAGAAGGTCACGGGACTGACGCCGGGGTTGAGTTCGTCGCCAAGCAATTCGTCATTGAAGGTGCGGCGGTGGGAAAACTCGATACGCGCCGCGCTCGGCTCTTCCACCGATTGGTGAATGCGCACGCCGGCCTTCAATTGTTCCTCAGTCAGGTCCGCGCCTTTCAGCCAGTTGGCGGCGAGATCGTCATACACCACCACGGGCAGGTCCAGCGGCTGCACGGCTTTGGCCGTGGTGTGCGGATTGAAGGTGCGCACCGGCAGGTCCAGGGATTTGCGCGTCACCGTTGCCGAGGAGAAGTCGAGCACGCTGACTTCCAGTGTGTCGATCGGGCCGTGGAAATACACCTTGTTGTAGCGGCGCGGGTGGTCTTTCTCGAAGGCTTGCTGGTCGTCGCTGAGCTGTTTTTCCAGGGTGTCGCTCCAGCTCTTCTGCTTCTGTAACTGCGTCAGTTGCTTCTGGTAAAACTCGACCTGCTCCGGGCTTTCGTTGATCGAACCGGCGCGCACCAAGTATTGGCCACTGGCGTCGCGGGCCTGGACGATCAGCGGATTGATCCGGGTTTCGGCGACTTCTGCCGCCAGCGGCAGGCTGTTGCTGACTTCGACCTCGGCATAGTTCTTTTCCAGCTTGAGCAGTTTGACGCTGAGGTTGTCATTGGTGCGAGTCTGGCCGACGTCTTTCTGCGTCAGGTCAAAGCTGTACAAGCGCCGTGGCGCGATGACTTCGACCTGGCCTTGCAGGCTGACCGGTTGCGGCAGGCTTTTCTTGTCGACGTTGAGACCATCGATGAACGGGTAGGTCACCGTCAGGTCATCGGGGTTGGTCACGTTGGAGCTGGACGGGCTGAGCTGAATGCCCGGATCGGTTTCCGACCACTCCGGCTGCCAGGCGATCACGCGTTTGTTGCTCAACGTGACCGAGTGCCACTCGATGCCGTGCGGGAACAGAAAACCGCCGGGAATGTTCAGGTTGAACGGGAATACCGGTTGCAGATCGGTGAGGTAATCCGAGCTGGCGTCCTTGTGCAGCACGAACAGACCGTTGATGAAGGTATCGACCAGCGCTTGCGGGGTAGGGTAGTGCTTGAGCACGGCGAGGGCGTCGGCACCGTATTCGGTATGCGGGGTGATGTCGTCGAGCTTGAGCCGGGCCCGTTCGAGCAACAGCAGCGAACCGCCGAGTTCGGTGATGGCGTCCTTGAGCTTGGGATCGCTGATCGTGTCCAGTGACTGTTCGAAGGTGGCGGTCTTTTCGTCGAGGTTGGCGACTTGTTTTTCATCGCCGGGCGAGCAACCGCCGATGAGCAAGGCGAGGCAGATACCGGCAGTCGTCAAGGCTGATCGCACATCCATTTCCACGCGTCCTGTCCACTGTCATTGGGCTGTCAATGCTTTGGACACTAGCAGAAAAACTTTGTCACACACACGCAGGTGGCGGATTTTCCGGCGGTTTCTGGCTGTCACAGCGGGCTGTTATACTCGCCGCCATTTCCAGCCCCTTGTGTGAGAGTCAATGGAACGCTTTATCGAAAATGCAATGTACGCCACCCGCTGGCTGCTGGCGCCGATCTACATCGGCCTGTCCCTCGGTCTGCTGGCGCTGGCATTGAAGTTCTTCCAGGAAATCATCCATATCCTGCCCAATGTCTTCGCCATGGCTGAATCGGATCTGATCTTGGTGCTGCTGTCGCTGATCGACATGGCGCTGGTGGGAGGTCTGCTGGTGATGGTGATGATTTCCGGCTACGAGAACTTCGTCTCGCAACTGGACATCGACGAAGGCAAAGAGAAGCTCAGCTGGCTGGGTACCATGGACTCGTCGTCGCTGAAGATGAAAGTCGCGGCGTCGATCGTGGCGATTTCTTCGATCCACCTGCTGCGCATCTTCATGGATGCCAAGAACGTCGATCCTGAGCATCTGATGTGGTATGTGATCATTCACATGACTTTTGTGGTGTCCGCGTTTGCCATGGGTTACCTGGACAAGGTCACCAAGCACTGATCGGCCGATCAAGGCAAAAAAACCGCCCGTCTGTTGCGAAACAGACGGGCGGTTTCGTTTGTGGCTTGTGCTTTCAAGCGCAGCGGCCTATGCCTGTAACGGTGCGATTCGCCACGGTGTGAGGTGCTTCCATGAACCTGCAAGAGTTGAACGCGTTTGCTGTTGCCAGGAAGGTCGACGAGTTAAACCTGATCTCGATGGAAGGGGGCATTTACCTGTTGGAAGCGAGGATGCATGGGACGGCGTATCCGTTGAGCGATCTCAAGGGCAACATGCTGACGCTGCGCTCAGTGGAGCACGCGCGGGATCTGCTGCATGCCTTCCCGGTTCTGCCATTCAACCTTGTGCACACCTCAGTCCATGACGAAATGTGCGGGCTGGTCGCTGACCTCGATGAAAGCCTGAAAGTGCCGCTCGCCTGGCGCTCGGCCCTGTAGGCCCGGCCCCAAGTCCGGGGTATCTGTGCTAGTCTGCTCGCCCTTTTGGTTCCGGGCGCGCCGGGACGCGCTGTGCACGCACGGCAAGTCCTGTGGCCGTCCGCACAGCGGAGCAGTGTCATGTCCGAAGTAAATCTGTCCACCGACGAAACCCGCGTCAGCTACGGTATCGGCCGTCAACTCGGCGACCAGCTGCGCGACAACCCGCCACCGGGTGTCAGCCTGGACGCGATCCTGGCCGGTCTGACCGACGCTTTCGCCGGCAAGCCAAGCCGTGTTGGCCAGGAAGAAATGTCCGCCAGCTTCAAAGTGATCCGCGAGATCATGCAAGCCGAAGCAGCTGCCAAGGCTGAAGCCGCGGCTGGCGAAGGCCTGGCCTTCCTCGCCGAAAACGCCAAGCGTGACGGCATTACCACCCTGGCTTCCGGCCTGCAATTCGAAGTGCTGACTCAGGGCGACGGCGCCAAGCCGACCCGTGAAGACCAGGTGCGTACGCATTACCACGGAACCCTGATCGACGGCACTGTGTTCGACAGCTCCTACGAGCGCGGCCAGCCTGCAGAATTCCCGGTTGGCGGCGTGATCGCTGGCTGGACCGAAGCGCTGCAACTGATGAATGCCGGCAGCAAATGGCGCCTGTACGTGCCGAGCGAACTGGCTTACGGCGCCCAAGGCGTCGGCAGCATCCCGCCGCACAGCGTTCTGGTGTTCGACGTCGAGCTGCTCGACGTTCTGTAATACCGAGCCTGCCTTGATGGCAGGCTAACCCTGTGGGAACGAGCCTGTTCGCGAAGGCGGTGTGTCAGTCAACTCAATCGTCGACTGCAAATCCGTCTTCGCGAGCAGGCTCGCTCCCACAGGTTTTGTACTACCGCTCATATTTCGATCTTGTTGTGCAGCTCATTGGTCGGGCGCAACGCCCGGGCATAGCAGAACAGGAACAGATTGCGCACCAGCTCCTTGAGCACCAGCGGCTCGCTGGAATTGAGGCTGCTGACGTCCAGATCGCCTTGATCCTGCAGCTCATGCAAGGCTTCTTCTTCAAGCACCGCACAGACTTCGCCGGTTTCCCGATGGAGGATTCTGAGGTACGGGTGTGGGCGATCCAGCCAAGCGTCGATCAAATAAGTCATGGGTCTCATCTCCTTGAAAGGTTTCAATGAGAATAATTCTTATTCATCAAATAGCAAGTGCCTATTGGCGGATCGTGGAGTTTTCCGGGTAAAGGTTGTGTCAGGTCAAAATGACTGGCTGATGGCCATGCGCGGATTCATTGAGCCGAAGGGGGGAGGGCAAAGCTCCATCCCACGGCTGGCGCAGGATGGATGACGCAAGGCTCAGACTTTTCTGACGAACTCGGATTTGAGCTTCATCGGACCGATGCCGTCGATCTTGCAGTCGATGTCGTGATCGCCATCGCACAGGCGGATATTCTTGACCTTGGTGCCGACCTTGACCACCAGCGACGTGCCCTTGACCTTGAGGTCCTTGATCACGGTGATGGTGTCGCCGTCCTGCAGGACGTTGCCGACCGAATCTTTCTTCACGGCATCATCGGCCGCCACTTCGGCTTCGCCGCTGGCAGACCACTCGTGGGCGCACTCGGGGCAGACCAGTTGGGTGCCGTCTTCGTAGGTGTATTCGGAATTGCATTTCGGGCAGGGTGGCAACGTGCTCACTAAGGTTCCTTGGGTATCAGGAGGGCTAAAGGGCGCACATTGTATAGGGTTTTACGCGGAGGAGGGCATAGCGCAGAAACAACTGTGGGAGCGAGCCTGCTCGCGAAGGCTTCCTGCCAGACAACATAACTGTCAGCTGGCAGAACGCTTTCGCGAGCAGGCTCGCTCCCACAGGGGATGAATCAGTGCGTGCGGGCTACCGCGAACTCGCTCAGTTCCACCAGCGCATCGCGGTATTCGCTGGCCGGCAGCGCCTCGAGGCACTTGATCGCGCGGGCCACGTAATCGCGGGCCAGTTGCGCGGTGTACTCCAGCGAGCCGGACGCTTCGACGGCGATGCGGATGCTTTCGAGGTCTTCGATCCCGCCTTTCTGGATCGCCTGACGCACCAGTGCCGCCTGTTCGGCCGTACCTTCGCGCATGGTGTAGATCAGCGGCAGGGTCGGCTTGCCTTCGGCCAGATCGTCGCCGACGTTCTTGCCCAGGGTTTCCGCGTCGCCTTTGTAGTCGAGCAGGTCATCTACCAGCTGGAACGCCACACCCAGGTGATCGCCGAACGTGCGCAGGGCTTCACTCTGCTCGGCGGTCGCGCCAGCCAAGGCGGCGGCGCTGTGGGTCGACGCTTCGAAGAGCATCGCAGTCTTGCCGCGGATGACTTCCATGTAGGTTTCTTCGCTGGTGCTGGCGTCACGCACCTTGGACAGCTGCAACACTTCGCCTTCAGCGATGATCCGTGTGGCTTGAGACAAAATCTTCATCACCGGCATCGAGCCCAGTTCGACCATCATTTCGAACGAACGCGAATACAGGAAATCGCCGACCAGCACGCTCGGGGCGTTGCCCCACATGGCGTTGGCGGTCGAGCGGCCACGGCGCATGCCGGACATGTCGACGACGTCGTCATGCAGCAGGGTCGCGGTGTGCAGGAATTCGATGGTGGCGGCCAGCAGGCGCATGTCGTCGCCTTCGCGACCCAGGGCCTTGCCACACAGCAACACTAATAAAGGACGCAGGCGTTTGCCGCCGGCCGACGTAATGTAATCGCCGATTTTCGATACCAGCGGCACTCGAGACGTCAGCTGCTTCTTGATGATGCCGTCGACGGCGCTAAAATCGTCCGCCACCGCGCGGTAGAAAGCTTGGGGTTGCATCAGCGAGAGTCGCTCCAGAAGGGTTGCGCGGCATGCTAGGACCCCCACCCAGACCTGTCAAGGCACGATCAGGCACTGTGAAAGCTGCTGCGCTCGGCAATCCTGCGTCAAAAACAGGCTCGGAATGCTCATTTACAACCCGTAAACTCCGCTTCCTCGCCTGTTTTTTCCTTGTCTTGCCTTCGCTCGCGACGCTTTCACAGTGCCTGTCGGCCACTTGCGCGAGGCAGATTGCTTGCGTACAATCGCGCACCCTGAACTTCCTGGGCAGCACCTGCCTTACGCAATTGCACTTGGGCCGTTCCAGCCCCATGCAGCCATGCCAGCCAATACCTCTTCTTATAAAGAGCTGGGTGAGCAGGATTATCGGAGAAATACCATGTACGCAGTAATCGTTACCGGCGGTAAGCAATACAAGGTCGCTGAAGGTGAATACCTGAAGATCGAAAAACTGGAAATCGCTACTGGCGAATCCGTGACTTTTGATCGCGTTCTGCTGGTCGCCAACGGCGACGACGTGAACATCGGCGCACCAGTTGTTGCTGGCGCAACCGTCAAGGCTGAAGTGATCTCCCAAGGTCGTCACGATAAAGTCCGCATCATCAAGTTCCGTCGTCGTAAGCACCACATGAAGCGTATGGGCCACCGCCAGTGGTTCACCGAGATCAAAATCACCGGTATTCAGGCTTAATTACAGCCTAATTCCTCACTAGGAGAATTGAACTCATGGCACACAAAAAAGCTGGTGGTAGTACCCGTAACGGTCGTGACTCAGAAGCCAAACGCCTTGGCGTGAAGATGTATGGCGGCCAGGTCATCAAGGCCGGCAACATCATCGTGCGTCAGCGCGGCACCCAATTCCACGCTGGCTACGGCGTTGGCATGGGCAAGGATCACACTCTCTTCGCTAAAATCGAAGGCGTGATCAAGTTCGAAGTAAAGGGCGCCTTCGGTCGTCGTTACGTGAGCGTAATCGCGGCTTAATCGCGAGATCGCTGGAGAAGCCCTGTCTTGCGACGGGGCTTTTTCGTTTGTGGGGTGAGTCTCTTGCAAAGCTGTTTGTATGGGCTGTCGGCGTGCGATGCAGGTCGTGTCTTGGGGTCGCTGCGCTCATTTTTGCAAGAGTCTTATGTCTTGATTGTTTTTCGGCTCGTCCGTACGGCGAGAGGCGTTGGTTATGAAGTTTGTTGATGAAGTATCGATTCGCGTAAAGGCCGGTGACGGTGGCAACGGTGCCATGAGTTTCCGCCGGGAAAAATTCATTGAAAACGGCGGCCCGAACGGCGGTGATGGCGGTGACGGCGGTTCCATCTACATGATGGCCGACGAAAACCTCAACACCCTGGTCGACTACCGTTACACCCGTCACTTCGATGCCGAGCGTGGCTCCAACGGCGGCAGCACCGACTGCACCGGCAAGAAGGGCGAAGACCTGATCCTGCGCGTGCCGGTCGGCACCACCGTGATCGACTCTGCCACTCAGGAAGTCATCGGCGACCTGACCAAGGCCGGTCAGAAGCTGATGGTAGTGCAGGGCGGCTGGCATGGTCTGGGCAACACCCGTTTCAAATCCAGTACCAACCGTGCGCCGCGTCAGACCACGCCAGGCAAGCCGGGCGAGCAGCGCGATCTCAAGCTGGAAATGAAAGTGCTGGCCGACGTCGGTCTGCTGGGCTTGCCGAACGCCGGTAAAAGTACCTTTATCCGTTCGGTCTCGGCGGCCAAGCCGAAAGTCGCCGACTACCCGTTCACCACGCTGGTGCCGAACCTGGGTGTGGTCAGCGTCGATCGTTGGAAGAGCTTCGTCATTGCCGACATTCCGGGTCTGATCGAAGGCGCTTCCGACGGTGCCGGCCTGGGCATTCGCTTCCTCAAGCACCTGGCGCGTACGCGTCTGCTGCTGCACCTCGTCGACATGGCGCCGCTGGATGATTCCAGTGCTCCGGACGCGGCTGAAGTGATCGTCAACGAGTTGATCAAGTTCAGTCCGTCGCTGGCCGAGCGTGATCGCTGGCTGGTGCTGAACAAGTGCGACCAGATCCTTGAAGAAGAGCACGATGCCCGGGTCAAGGAAATCGTCGATCGTCTGGAGTGGACCGGTCCGGTGTACGTGATCTCGGCCATCGCCAAGATCGGTACCGAGCGTCTGTGCCACGACATCATGCGTTACATGGAAGACCGTGCCGATCGCCTCGCCGCAGACCCTGCGTACAAGGAAGAGCTGGCCGATCTCGATCAGCGCATCGAAGACGAAGCCCGTGCGCAGTTGCAGGCGCTGGACGACAAGCGTGCCCTGCGTCGCAGTGGCGTGAAGTCGGTCCATGACATCGGCGACGATGACTGGGACGAAGAAGATGTGGATGACGAAGACGGTCCGGAAATCATTTACGTGCGTGACTGATCCGTTGCGATAAACTTGAACGCCGCTCAATCGAGCGGCGTTTTAGTATCCGGAAATCGATCGTTGGTCAGCAATTGCCACGATTAACGTTACGGGCAGAGCCAGGTCGCGCTGCCCTCAAGCTAAGGTTGAAGATGATGCGGAGCAAGGTGACAGGTGCGCAGCGTTGGGTCGTGAAGATCGGCAGCGCTTTGCTGACAGCTGACGGCAAAGGGCTGGATCGCGCGGCAATGAGTGTCTGGGTCGAGCAGATGGTGGCGCTGCATGAAGCGGGCGTCGAGCTGGTGCTGGTGTCCTCCGGGGCGGTGGCAGCGGGCATGAGTCGCTTGGGCTGGACTGCGCGACCCAGTGCCATGCACGAGCTCCAGGCGGCCGCTGCAATCGGTCAGATGGGGCTGGTGCAGGCGTGGGAGTCGAGCTTCGCCGAGCATGGCCGGCACACTGCGCAGATTCTCCTGACCCACGACGACCTCTCCGACCGCAAGCGCTACCTCAACGCCCGCAGTACCTTGCGTGCGCTGGTCGAGCTGAAAGTCATTCCGGTGATCAACGAAAACGACACCGTGGTTACCGATGAAATCCGTTTCGGCGACAACGACACGCTGGCGGCGCTGGTGGCCAATCTGGTCGAGGCCGATCTGCTGGTGATCCTTACCGATCGCGACGGCATGTTCGACGCCGATCCGCGCAACAATCCCGATGCGCAGCTGATTTATGAAGCACGCGCCGATGATCCGACGCTGGATGCGGTTGCGGGCGGTACCGGCGGTGCGCTGGGGCGCGGCGGCATGCAGACCAAGCTGCGCGCGGCGCGCCTGGCAGCGCGTTCCGGTGCGCACACCATCATCGTCGGCGGGCGCCTTGAGCGCGTGCTTGATCGTCTCAAGGCGGGCGAGCGCATCGGCACGCTGCTATCGCCGGAGCGCGGCATGCTCGCGGCGCGCAAGCAGTGGCTGGCCGGTCATCTGCAAACCCGTGGCACTCTGGTGCTGGATGAGGGAGCGGTGTCGGCGTTGTCCAAGGGCAACAAAAGTCTGCTGCCGGTGGGGGTGAAACTGGTTCAAGGCAGTTTCCGTCGCGGTGAGATGGTCGTCTGTGTGGCGCCGGATGGTCGGGAGATCGCTCGGGGTCTGGCTAATTACAGCGCCCTGGAAGCGCAAAAAATCATCGGTCAGTCGTCGGATGCGATTGTCGGTTTGCTCGGTTACATGGCGGAGCCGGAACTGGTTCACCGTGACAACCTGATTCTGGTTTAAGGAAAATTCGATGCGTGTAGCGAAAGGATTGTTGGGCCTGCTGATGGCCATGCCATTGCTGGCCTCGGCCGAGGAAATCGGTCAGGTGTCGACGGTGTTCAAGTTTGTCGGGCCGAATGACCGGATCGTGGTCGAGGCATTTGACGATCCGAAAGTCGAAGGCGTGACCTGCTACCTGTCACGCGCCAAGACCGGTGGAGTGAAGGGTGGTCTCGGTCTGGCAGAGGATCGTGCTGAGGCGTCGATCGCTTGTCGCCAGGTCGGGCCGATCAAATTCAAGGGGGAGCTGAAGGATGGCGACGAGGTGTTCAAGGAGCGCACTTCGCTGGTGTTCAAGACCATGCAGGTGGTGCGTTTCCTCGACAAGAAGCGCAACACGCTGGTGTACCTGGTCTACAGCGATCGTTTGATCGAGGGCAGTCCGCAGAATGCGGTCACGGCCATCCCGATCCTGCCGTGGGTGCCGGTCCAGCAATAAGCGCCACCAATCCGAATTGTGGGGACGAGCCTGCTCGCGAAGAGGTCATGTCGGTCGATAGAAATACCAACTGGCAGATCGCATTCGCAAGCAGGCTCGCTCCCACATTTTTTTGCCTGTAGCTTGTTAAATCACAGGCAATAAAAAACCGACCCTGAGGTCGGTTTTTTAATGACTACGTCGATTAAGCGGCTTCTTTCAGCGCTTTGACGTGGCCATTCAGACGGCTCTTATGACGAGCAGCCTTGTTCTTGTGGATGATGCCTTTATCGGCCATACGGTCGATAACTGGCACAGCCAGAACGTATGCAGCTTGAGCTTTTTCAGCGTCTTTTGCGTCGATGGCCTTAACTACATTCTTGATGTAGGTACGAACCATGGAACGCAGGCTGGCGTTGTGGCTGCGACGCTTCTCAGCCTGTTTTGCACGTTTTTTGGCGGAAGGTGAGTTGGCCACCGTCGAGCTCCTCGAAAGACTTTTTAGGAAATAGCAAACAAAATAGGCCGCGAATCATGCCGATGAAGACTTGTCTTGTCAAGGGCACTTGAATCGTTCCGCTAAGTGGTAGGTATAAAGAGGCGGGATATTTATTTCCGGCGCTTGACCTGTAAACTCGCGAGCTTTGGCTCTGTGCTGTTGCGGCGCGGAGTATCGCACAAGTAGGCGCATTGTTCGCCTGCTGTTTATCGACAGGCACAAACTCTCTCAATGAATCTGCTCAAATCGTTGGCCGCCGTCAGCTCTATCACGATGCTTTCCCGGATTCTGGGTTTTGTTCGTGACACGCTGATCGCGCGGACATTCGGCGCCGGGATGGCCACGGATGCCTTCTTTATTGCGTTCAAACTGCCCAACCTGCTGCGGCGGATCTTTGCCGAAGGGGCTTTCTCCCAGGCGTTCGTGCCGATCCTGGCCGAATATAAAAGCCAGCAGGGCGAAGAGGCGACGCGCACCTTTATTGCCTATGTGTCGGGCCTGCTGACGCTGGTATTGGCGGTGGTGACGGCGCTGGGCATGATCGCCGCGCCCTGGGTGATCTGGGCCACGGCCCCCGGTTTTACCGATACCCCGGAGAAATTCCAGCTCACCTCCGACCTGTTGCGGGTGACCTTTCCTTATATATTGCTGATCTCGCTGTCGTCGCTGGCCGGCGCGATCCTCAATACCTGGAACCGCTTCTCGGTGCCGGCCTTCGTGCCGACTCTGCTCAACGTCAGCATGATCGTGTTTTCGCTGTTCCTCACGCCGTACTTCGATCCACCGGTCATGGCCCTTGGCTGGGCGGTGCTGGTCGGCGGTCTGGCGCAGTTGCTGTATCAACTGCCGCACCTGAAAAAGATCGGCATGCTCGTGCTGCCACGCCTGAACCTGCGCGACAGCGGCGTGTGGCGGGTGATGAAGCAGATGCTGCCGGCGATTCTCGGTGTTTCGGTCAGCCAGATTTCATTGATCATCAACACCATCTTCGCCTCGTTTCTGGTCGCAGGTTCGGTGTCGTGGATGTATTACGCCGACCGTTTGATGGAATTGCCGTCGGGCGTGTTGGGTGTGGCACTGGGCACGATTCTGCTGCCGACACTGGCCAAGACCTACGCCAGCAAGGATCGCCACGAGTATTCGCGGATCCTCGATTGGGGGCTGCGCCTGTGCTTTGTGTTGGTGCTGCCGTGCGCATTGGCGCTGGGGATTCTTGCTGAACCGCTGACTGTTTCATTGTTTCAGTACGGCCAGTTCAGTGGCTTTGATGCCGAGATGACCCAGCGTGCGCTGATTGCCTATTCTGTCGGCCTGCTTGGGATTATCGTGATCAAAGTATTGGCGCCGGGCTTTTATGCGCAACAGAACATTCGCACTCCGGTGAAAATCGCAATTTTCACGCTGGTCTGCACGCAGTTGTTCAACCTGGCGTTGATCGGCCCACTGGCCCACGCCGGCCTTGCCTTGGCGATCAGTGCCGGTGCCTGCCTGAACGCCGGGCTGCTGTTCTATCAACTGCGCAAGCAGAAGATGTATCAACCGCAGCCGGGCTGGGGCAAATTCGGTTTCAAGCTGGTCGTTGCAGTGACCGTGATGTCGGCGGTGTTGCTGGCCGGCATGCATTTCATGCCCGCGTGTGATCAGGGGCATATGCTCGAGCGCTTCCTGCGCCTGGGCGCGCTGGTGGTTGCTGGCGTGGTGGCGTATTTCGGTATGTTGCTGCTGCTGGGTTTCCGCCTGCGCGACTTCAATCGCAAGGCCTTGAGCTGAGGTTTCAGCCTTTATCGACAGGCACGGGCCGGCGGTTTTGTCGGCTCGTTCACTTTGCGTTACGGTGTTGCCTGTCGTCGGCCGTCGGGTGTGGTTATAATCGACCACTTTATGAGCAAGAAGCGCGTTATGCAGCTGGTTCGAGGCCTCCACAACTTGCGCCCCCAGCATCGGGGCTGCGTCGCCACTATTGGCAACTTTGACGGTGTTCACCGTGGTCACCAGGCTATCCTGGCCCGGCTGCGTGAGCGTGCGCTCGAGTTGGGCGTACCCAGCTGCGTGGTGATTTTCGAGCCGCAGCCACGGGAGTTCTTTGCCCCCGACACCGCTCCGGCGCGTCTGGCGCGGTTGCGTGACAAGCTGCAGTTACTGGCCGCTGAAGGCGTCGACCGGGTGCTGTGCCTGGCGTTCAACCAGCGGCTGAGCAAGCTCAGCGCCAGTGAGTTCGTCGATACCATTCTGGTCGATGGCCTTGGTGTGCAGCATCTGGAGGTCGGTGATGATTTCCGTTTCGGTTGCGACCGCCTCGGCGATTTCGATTTTCTGATGCAGGCCGGGCAGGTTCACGGTTTCACCGTCGAAGCGGCGCAAACCGTCGAGCTGGACGGCATTCGCGTCAGCAGCACGCAGGTGCGCAACGCCTTGGCTGCGGCCGATTTTGCCTTGGCCGAACGCCTGCTCGGCCGTCCGTACCGCATCGCCGGTCGCGTGCTGCATGGTCAGAAACTGGCCCGGCAACTGGGCACGCCCACTGCCAACATTCAACTCAAGCGTCGTCGCGTGCCGTTTACCGGGGTGTATCTGGTGAATGTCGACATCGACGGCAAGACCTGGCCCGGCGTCGCCAATATCGGCGTGCGCCCTACGGTGCAAGGGGATGGCAAAGCCCACCTCGAGGTCCATCTGTTAGATTTTGCCGGCGATCTGTATGACCGGCGTTTGACGGTGGTTTTCCACCAAAAGCTGCGTGAAGAGCAGCGCTTCGCCTCTCTGGAGGCATTGAAAACGGCGATCAATGCGGATGTCGCCACCGCCCGTGCACTAGCCGCACCTAGCGCCCATCGCTAATGAAGAGCCTTAAATGACCGACTATAAAGCCACGCTAAACCTTCCGGACACCGCCTTCCCAATGAAGGCCGGCCTGCCACAGCGCGAACCGCAGATCCTGCAGCGCTGGGACAGTATTGGCCTGTACGGAAAGTTGCGCGAGATTGGCAAGGATCGTCCGAAGTTCGTCCTGCACGACGGCCCTCCGTACGCCAACGGCACGATCCACATCGGTCACGCACTGAACAAGATTCTCAAGGACATGATCATCCGCTCGAAAACCCTGTCGGGTTTCGACGCGCCGTACGTCCCCGGCTGGGACTGCCATGGCCTGCCGATCGAGCACAAGGTGGAAGTGACCCACGGCAAGAACCTCGGCGCGGATAAGACCCGCGAGCTATGCCGTGCCTACGCCACCGAGCAGATCGAAGGGCAGAAGTCCGAATTCATCCGTCTCGGCGTGCTCGGCGACTTCGCCAACCCGTACAAGACCATGGACTTCAAGAACGAGGCCGGTGAAATCCGCGCCCTCGCCGAAATCGTCAAGGGCGGCTTCGTCTTCAAGGGCCTCAAGCCAGTGAACTGGTGCTTCGATTGCGGTTCGGCTCTGGCTGAAGCGGAAGTCGAGTACGAGAACAAAAAGTCCTCGACCATCGACGTTGCGTTCCCGATCGCTGACGAGGCCAAACTGGCTGCCGCGTTCGGCCTGGCGTCGCTGAGCAAACCTGCTGCGATCGTGATCTGGACCACCACCCCGTGGACCATCCCGGCCAACCAGGCGCTGAACGTGCACCCGGAATTCAACTATGCCCTGGTCGATATCGGCGACAAGCTGCTGGTGCTGGCTGAAGAGCTGGTCGAAGCCTGCCTGGCGCGCTACGGCGTGGAAGGTTCGGTCATCGCCACCACCACCGGTAAAGAACTTGAGCTGATCAACTTCCGTCACCCGTTCTACGATCGTCTGTCGCCGGTGTACCTGGCTGATTACGTCGAACTGGGCGCTGGCACCGGCGTGGTTCACTCCGCCCCGGCCTACGGCGTGGACGACTTTGTGACCTGCAAGAAATACGGCATGGTCAACGACGACATCCTCAACCCGGTACAGAGCAACGGCGTGTACGTGCCGTCGCTGGAATTCTTCGGCGGCCAGTTCATCTGGAAGGCCAACCCGGCCATCGTCGAAAAACTGACCGAAGTCGGTGCGCTGATGCACACCACCGTCATCGAACACAGCTACATGCACTGCTGGCGCCACAAGACTCCGCTGATCTATCGCGCCACCGCGCAGTGGTTCATCGGCATGGATAAAGAGCCAACCAGCGGCGACACCCTGCGCGTGCGCTCGCTCAAAGCCATCGAAGACACCAAGTTCGTTCCGGCCTGGGGCCAGGCGCGTCTGCACTCGATGATCGCCAATCGTCCGGACTGGTGCATCTCGCGTCAGCGCAACTGGGGCGTGCCGATCCCGTTCTTCCTCAACAAGGAAAGCGGCGAGCTGCACCCGCGTACCGTCGAGCTGATGGAAGAAGTCGCCAAACGCGTTGAAGTCGAAGGTATCGAAGCCTGGTTCAAACTCGACGCTGCCGAACTGCTCGGTGATGAAGCGCCGCAGTACGACAAGATCAGCGACACCCTCGACGTCTGGTTCGACTCGGGCACCACGCATTGGCACGTCCTGCGCGGTTCGCACCCGATGGGTCACGAGAGCGGCCCGCGTGCCGACCTGTACCTGGAAGGTTCCGACCAGCACCGTGGCTGGTTCCACTCGTCCCTGCTGACCGGTTGCGCCATCGACAACCACGCGCCGTACCGCGAACTGCTGACTCACGGCTTCACCGTCGACGAGTCCGGGCGCAAGATGTCCAAATCGCTGGGCAACGTGATCGCGCCGCAGAAGGTCAACGACACCCTGGGCGCCGACATCATGCGTCTGTGGGTCGCTTCGACCGACTACTCCGGCGAAATGGCGGTGTCCGAGCAGATTCTGCAGCGCAGCGCCGATGCCTACCGTCGTATCCGTAACACCGCGCGTTTCCTGCTTTCCAACCTGACCGGTTTCAACCCGGCCACCGACCTGCTGCCGGCCGAAGACATGCTGGCGCTGGATCGCTGGGCGGTGGATCGTACGCTGCTGCTGCAACGCGAGTTGCAAGAGCACTACGGCGAATACCGTTTCTGGAACGTGTACTCGAAGATCCACAACTTCTGCGTGCAGGAGCTGGGTGGTTTCTACCTCGACATCATCAAGGACCGCCAGTACACCACCGGTGCCGACAGCAAGGCCCGTCGCTCGTGCCAGACCGCGCTGTTCCACATCTCTGAAGCGCTGGTGCGCTGGATCGCGCCGATCCTCGCCTTCACCGCCGACGAGCTGTGGCAGTACCTGCCGGGCGAGCGTAACGAGTCGGTCATGCTCAACACCTGGTACGAAGGCCTGACCGAGCTGCCGGAAGGCTTCGAGCTGGGTCGCGCCTACTGGGATCGCATCATGGAAGTGAAAGTCGCGGTCAACAAAGAGATGGAAATCCAGCGTGCGGCGAAAGCCGTCGGTGGCAACCTGCAGGCCGAAGTGACGCTGTTTGCCGAAGAGGCGCTGAGCGCCGATCTGGCCAAGCTGAGCAACGAGCTGCGCTTTGTCCTGATCACCTCGACTGCCAGCGTTGCACCGTTCGTTCAGGCTCCGGCCGATGCAGTGGCCACCGAAGTCAGCGGTCTGAAACTGAAGATCGTCAAATCGGCGTTCCCGAAATGCGCGCGTTGCTGGCATTGCCGCGAAGACGTCGGCGTGAACCCGGAGCATCCGGAAATCTGCGGTCGTTGTGTCGACAATATCAGCGGTGCTGGCGAGGTTCGTCACTATGCCTGATGCCATTGGCCGTTTCGGACGGCTGAGCTGGCTGTGGTTGAGCTTGCTGGTTCTGATCATTGACCAGGCCAGCAAGTTCTACTTCGAAGCCAAGCTCGAAATGTTCCAGCAGATCGTGATCATTCCCGATCTGTTCAGCTGGACGCTGGCCTACAACACCGGTGCCGCCTTCAGCTTCCTCGCCGACAGCTCCGGCTGGCAGCGCTGGCTGTTTGCCCTGATCGCGATTGTGGTCAGTGCCGTGCTGGTGGTCTGGCTCAAGCGTCTGGGCCGCAACGACACCTGGCTGGCCGTCGCCCTGGCGTTGGTGCTGGGTGGTGCGCTGGGCAACCTGTATGACCGCGTTGCCCTGGGCCATGTGATCGACTTCATTCTGGTGCACTGGCAGAACCGCTGGTATTTCCCGGCGTTCAACATTGCCGACAGTGCGATCACCGTTGGCGCGATCATGCTGGCACTGGACATGTTCAAATCGAAGAAAACCGAAGAGGCTGCTCATGACTGAACCGCTATCGACTGAGCAACGCATCGGCCAGAACACCGAAGTCACCCTGCACTTCGCCTTGCGCCTGGAAAACGGTGACACCGTCGACAGTACCTTCGACAAGGCCCCGGCGACGTTCAAGGTCGGCGATGGCAACCTGCTGCCGGGCTTCGAAGCCGCACTGTTCGGCTTCAAGGCCGGCGACAAGCGCACCCTGATCGTCGAGCCGGAAAACGCTTTTGGTCAGCCGAACCCGCAGAACGTGCAGACCATCCCGCGTTCGCAGTTCACCGACATGGAGTTGTCGCCGGGTCTGCTGGTGATCTTCAACGATGCGGCCAATACTGAATTGCCAGGTGTGGTGAAGGAATTCGACGACACGCAAGTGACCGTCGACTTCAACCACCCGCTGGCGGGCAAGACGCTGACCTTTGACGTGGAAATCATTTCCGTCGAAGCGATCTAAAATGCAGGAGTGAGCTTCTGTGGTGAGGGGATTTATCCCCGCTGGGGTGCGAAGCGCCCCCAGACCAGTCAACGGATTCTGAGATAAGTCCGTTGACGGTCTACGACTGCCAAGCAGCCGAGCGGGGATGAATCCCCTCGCCACAACAAGCAGGTCTCCACAGTCTGTTTTCCATTGTTTTCGCGCGCAAGACACGAGGCACAGCATGCAAATCAAACTCGCCAACCCCCGTGGCTTCTGCGCCGGTGTGGACCGGGCGATCGAAATCGTCAACCGCGCCCTGGAAGTCTTCGGGCCGCCGATCTATGTGCGTCACGAAGTGGTGCACAACAAGTTCGTCGTCGAAGACCTGCGCAGCCGTGGCGCGATTTTCGTCGAAGAGCTCGATCAGGTACCCGATGACGTCATCGTCATCTTCAGCGCCCACGGTGTTTCCCAAGCCGTGCGCAACGAAGCCGCCGGTCGTGGCCTGAAAGTCTTCGATGCAACCTGCCCGCTGGTGACGAAGGTGCACATCGAAGTCGCCAAATACAGCCGCGACGGTCGCGAGTGCATCCTGATCGGCCACGCCGGTCACCCGGAGGTTGAAGGCACCATGGGTCAGTACGACGCCAGCAATGGCGGCGCGATCTACCTCGTCGAAGACGAAAAGGACGTGGCCGCATTGCAGGTGCGCGATCCGCAAAGACTCGCCTTCGTCACCCAGACAACCTTGTCGATGGACGATACCAGCCGTGTGATCGACGCCCTGCGCACGCGCTTCCCGGCCATCGGTGGCCCGCGCAAGGACGACATCTGCTACGCCACACAAAACCGCCAGGACGCCGTCAAGCAACTGGCCGACGAATGCGACGTGGTGCTGGTGGTCGGCAGCCCGAACAGTTCCAACTCCAACCGTCTGCGCGAATTGGCTGAGCGCATGGCGACTCCGGCGTACCTGATCGACGGTGCCGAGGATCTGCAACAGAGCTGGTTCGACGGCGTCGAGCGCATTGGCATTACCGCTGGCGCCTCGGCACCGGAAGTGCTGGTCCGGGGCGTGATCCAGCAATTGCAGGCCTGGGGCGCCACCGGTGCCGACGAGTTGGCTGGCCGTGAGGAGAACATCACGTTCTCGATGCCGAAAGAGCTGCGCGTCCGTTCGATCTGACGCTTCTGCGTTTGTCGCACAGCGCCTGTTCGGTCTCCTGACTGCCCAGGCGGACGCGACCGGTCGCCGCCAGCACGATCTGCCGCTGGCTGACCGGTTCGCGCGGCGAGCAGATGTGTATCGTCCCCGCCTGAAATCGCCGCCCCGGCATCAGCGGCTGCCCCAGATGACTGAACCGCACATAGCGGCTCACCCACCAGTTGCCGACAATCGGCACCTTCGCCTCACTGGCGCGTTCAACCAGCAGCGGATTGCTGCTGTCCTCCGGCCCCTTGCCGTTGAGATCAAGAATGATCCGCCATCCCTGACTCCAGTCACCATCGATGCCATGGATCACCACGCTCTGATTGTGCGTGATGGCCAAGGTGCGAGCGTGGCGAATACCTTCGATCAGCGACTGCGCAGCGTGGTCGCGCTGAGTCGCTTGCTTGAGCGCGGCGAACGCCGGGCTGACCAGCAGCAGAACAATTGCGCCAATCGCCAGTCCCATAAGCAGTTCAATCAGGCTGAAACCGTGTTGCGGCATGAAAAATCCCTCCGTGGAATGGTGTGAGCGGCGCATTCCGTGCGCCGCGCAGGGCAAATCAGTCGGCATGTGCCGAGCGAATGTTCTAGCGTGTAGAAGCAGGTATAGCCGACGGCAACGGAGGGCACCGATGGATCTTCGTACAAAAGGTTTCACGCTGGTCGAGTTGCTGGTCGCCATTGCGGTGTTCCTGATACTGATCACGCTGGCGGTGCCGGCCTTTACCCGTACGATCCAGAGCAGCAAGGCGGATACCGAAGTCGGCGACTTGCAGCGCGCGATCAATTTCGCTCGCCTCGAGGCAATCAATCGCGGCGTGACCACGCGTCTGCGTCCGACCGCCGGCGGCAGTGTGTGGACCGGTGAGCTGGCGGTCTACGACAGTACTGGCAATCCGGCCAATGTGTTGCGGGTTGTTCCAGCGATGAGCAGCGGCGCGACTCTGACGCTACCCTCAGGAGTGACCGCACTGGATTTCAACAATCTTGGTGGTCTGGCGGCACCGTCGACGGCGGTAGTCATCGGTTACACGCTGGGCACGCAAAGCAGGACGCTGAACGTGTGTTTGAACGGACGCATTCAACTGGGTGGAAATTGCGGATGAGGGCAGGGAGCAAAAACGCACAGGAGGGCATGACGCTGATCGAAGTGCTGGTCGCGCTGCTGATTCTCACCGTCGGGCTGTTGGGCGCAGCGGCGGTGCAGCTCAACGCGCTGAAGTACACCGACAGTTCGCGGATGACCAGTCAGGCCAGCTTCATCGCCTATGACATGATGGATCGCATCCGCGCCAATTCCGGTGCCAACTACACCGTCACGCCACCGACCTCGGGCAATCTCAGTAATGCGCGGGACCAGGACCTCTACGATTTCACCACCAACATCGCCAACTTCGGCGGCCCGACCGCGACGGGCAGTATCACCCTCAACCAGCGGGTCTACACCATCACGATCACCTGGAGCGATGCGCGCGCGGCCAACGCTGCCAGTGCCCAGCGCAGTTTCGTCCTGACCAGCCGGGCGGCGGTCGATCCGGTGGCCACGCCATGAAGCACGCCAGCCGTGGTTTCGGCCTGATCGAATTGCTGATTGCCCTGGCTTTGGGGTTGATCGTCGTACTCGGCGTGGTGCAGATTTTCATCGCCGCGAAAAACACCTACGTCAGTCAGAACAGCGCCGCCGCGATGCAGGAAGACGCGCGCTTTGTCTTGAGCAAGATGATTCAGGAAATTCGCATGGTCGGCATGTTCGGCTGCCTCGGCACCATCGTCGACTCCAGCTCAGCAGGGGATTTCAACGCGGCGCAACTCACTCCGATCAACTGGGATAACGCCAGTCTCAAGCTGACCATGGTCACCGCCGATGTCGGCAGCGGCGGGGGAACGCCGACCTGGACGGTGATTTCCGATTGTCGCAACAGCGCGGTCGCCTACAGCGGATTGCGCAACCCGACCACGGGGCAGATCGCGTTCCCGATCCGGCGCCTGATCTACAGCTTCAGCAATAACCAGATCCTCATGGGCACTGGCAGCGGCAATCCGGCGCAGCAAGTGCTGGTGAACAACGTCAGCGCCTTCAACGTCACCTTCGGCCTAGCCAGCTCGGCGACAGACGTCGCAGCCTCGACCTACAGCAGCAATCCTGGCGATCCCGCGCGCATCCGCAGTGTGCGCCTGAGCCTGACCCTCACCGACCCGAACAATCGGGTGCGCAATCAAACCTTCAACGTGGTTGCGGCATTGCGCAACCGCTTGCCATGAGGGGGCGGCGATGAGGATTTCCTTGCAACAACATAAGGCCCAGCGCGGCATGGTCTTGTTGGTCAGTCTGGTGTTTCTGCTTTTGCTGACATTGATCGGTTTGTCCTCGATGCAGAGCGCCAACCTGCAAGAGAAAATGGCCGGCAGCGTAAGCCTGCGCAATCAATCATTTCAGGCGGCCGAAGCGGCATTGCGTGTGGGCGAAAGCGCAGTACAACTGGACAGTTATTCGTTGGGGGTGTGCAGCGGCACGAGCCAATGTCTGCCGCCGGCGGAATCGTCATCGGTCAGCTCGGCAGGTTTCAATTCGACCTCCGGAGTGACCTGGATCGCTGCCGGTAATGGCTTTTATGGCGTGCAGAACATCGGCACGACCCTGACGGCGGTGAACGTGCCGAGTAACACCTCGGCAACCCTGTATCGAGTCACTGCGGTTGGCATCGCCGGCAATTCGCGTAGCGTGGTGGAGAGTGTCTATGCGAAGTATTGAGCGCGGCCTGTCGCTGCTGGTCGGCATGCTCCTGAGCCTTTATCTGGCGGCACCGGCCTGGGCTTTCACGCCGTCCGATTCGCCATTGCTGAGCGCGGCTGCGGTGGCGCCCAACGTGATGCTGCTGATCGATGATTCGGGGAGTATGAACAGCATCATTTACGCCGCCGAATTCAACCCTAACGTCAACCGCACTCCCGCCCGCCAGTGCAATGCGTTCCTCGGCTTGTGCTCTGCACTCAATGCGCCGCAGATTACCGGCGACACGGTATTTCTATCGAGCCTGCCGACTTCCGGTTGCTCGGGAGGCGCCTACGCGTTCTACAACAACAGCGTGGCGCCGTTGTGCCTCAAGCTCCCTGATCCCGTAGGCAACGAGAACACCCGTTATTCTGCCGATTACATTTCCTACATAGTCAGCCTCGCCAACAGCAACGGCACCCGCGACTTCACCAACGGGGCGATCCCCAACGATTACCGGATGAACGTGGCGCGCAACGTTTCCACCGCACTGGTGAGCAGCAACCGCACCTTGCGCATGGGCCTGTCGACGTTCAACCCGGCCACCAGCAGCAACCCGGGCAACGGCGGGTTTATCGCCCGCTCGATCACCGATTTGTCACCGGTCACCGGCAGCGTGACCCAAGCCCAGGCAGACACCAACTACAACGCGCTGATTTCATCGATCAACGGCTTGAACGCAGTCGCCAATACGCCGTTGGCCGAGAGCTACTACGAAGTCACCCGCTACATGCGTGGCCTGGCGCCTTACTACAACGGCACGCCGGCGACCTATACCAGCCCGATTCAATATCGCTGCCAGAAAAACTACGGCGTGGTGATTACCGATGGCTTGCCGACCTATGACCGTACCTTCCCGACCAACGATCCGCTGGGGGGCAGTCGGTTGCCGAACTGGGATGGCGTGAACAATGACGGCGACAACCTCAACGGTGACGGTGAAGGCGATACGCTCTATCTGGATGACATCGCCAAATTCGCCTTCGACATCGACATGCGTTCGACCGGTACCGACGCCGCCGGCAAGAGCTGGAACGCGGTGGATTTTCCCCGGCAGAACATGAATACCTACACCGTGGGTTTCGCTGCGGATAATGACATGTTGTCCGACGCCGCCAGTTACGGGCAGGGCAGGTATTACCAGGCGACCGACAGCTCCGGGCTCAATGCGGCGTTATCGTCGGCACTCAGCGATATCACTTCCAAGGCCGGCTCCGGTGGTGCCGGCGTTGCCAGCAGCAGCACGTTGACCAGTGGCAGCAGTTTTTACCAGACAACCTACGATCCCAAGGATTGGCGCGGCACGATCAGGTCGTTCGGCTTTACCTCGACCGGCACGGTAAATACCTCGGCGGCGCAATGGTCGACCGACACCACCATCGTGCCCTCTGCCACAGCGCCGACTTTCCAGTCATGGAACACCTTGAGCAACACGCCCATTGCTCTGGCATTCGGCAGCTTTTCCCCAGCCCAGCAGAACACGTTGAATCAGGGCCTGCCCACCGGTATCAGCGGCACTGAACTGGTGGAGTGGAGCAAAGGGACCAACAGGGCCGGGCTCAAAGTGCGCACTGCGCTGCTGGGCGACATCATCAATTCGCCGCTGGTACTCGCGTCGCCTTCGGACAAGACCGCATCCGATCTGACGGGTGACAGCAGTTACACCAACTACCTGACCACCAAGGCTGCGAACATGAATACCAGTCTGGTAGTGAACGCCAACGACGGTTTCGTCAACGTGATCAATTCGGCGAACGGCACCCGCCGTTATGCCTACATGCCCTCCAGCGTGCTGCCTTCGTTGCGGCTGATTGCGGATACCAATTACGTCAACGGCGTCAGCCACAAGTTTCTCGTGGATGGTCAGCTCGGCGTGTTCGATGCGCAGGCCGGCACCACCTGGAGAACGCTGGCCATTGGCGGAACGGGGGCCGGTGGCAAAACCTTCTACGGACTGCAACTGTTCGATGCCTCGGCAGGCAACGTGATCAAGGCACTGTGGGAAGTCAGTGCGCCGGCTACGGCCAATGCGTCGAATGCTTTCAATGATCTGGGTTACGCCTACGCCCGTCCGGAAGTGGCACGCTTGGCCAATGGTCGCTGGGCGACATTCATCGCCAACGGCTACGGCAGCAATTCGGGGGTTGCGGCTTTGTATGTACTGGATGCAATGGATGGTTCGCTGATCAGGAAAATCGTCATCGACAGCACGGAAACCACTAACGGTCTGTCTTCGGTAAAGCTCAGGGTCAACTCTTCCAACGTAGTGCAGGCTGCCTACGCTGGTGACCTGAAGGGGCGTATGTGGAAATTCGACTTGAGCGCACCCGGGGCAGAAAGCTGGGGCGTTGCGTTTGCCGGCAAGCCTTTGTTTACAGCCCCGGGTGGGGCAACGCAGCCGATTACTGCGCAACCGCTGCTGGCGGATAATCCGCAGGGCGGCAAGCAAGTGTTCTTTGGCACCGGCAAGTTCAACGAGACTGCCGACAAGACCAACAAGGATCTGCAGGCGTTCTATTCAATCTGGGATGCAGAGGGTGGGGCCGGCCAAATCACCGTTAGCAGTTTGCAAGCGCAGGCGATTACCGGCTCGTTCTCCGGCAGTTCCGGGCAGTTTCTGACCACCAGCCAGAATGAAACGACCTATCCGGCAGAGAAAGGCTGGTATCTGCCGCTGGTGTATAACAACGTGCTGACCGGCGAGCGCGTGATCAACCAGGCCAGCATCGTGCTGGGGCGAGTCGTTTTTACCACCGCCAGCGTCGATACCACTGACCCTTGTTCGAGCTTTGGTACGGGCCGACTGGTCGAACTCGATGCGTTCAACGGTAAGATGCTCAACTACGCCGTGATCGACACCAACGGTGACCGTTTGGTCGATGGCACTGACACGATATCAAGTGGCGTGGTATTCACCGGTGGCATTCCGACCCTTAACGTCATTTCAGCCGGTGGTACGGGAAAGGTCGTGACCGACACCAGTGGCGTCATCACCACCATTGTAGAGAAGGGTGGCGGCGGCAGCCGTCGTATCATGTGGCGACAAATCCAGTAAGCGAGAATTTGAGGCATGCGCAGATCCAGCCGAGGTTTTACCCTGATCGAGATCATGATCGTCATCGCGATTATCGGGATCATCCTCACCATCAGCATCCCCAGCTACAACGAATACGTGAAGAAGGGCCGTCGCGCCGAAGTGGTCTCGCTGCTCTCGGAGCAGGCGCAGACCCTCGAACGCTTCTATACCCGCAACAATGTCTACACCGGCGTCACCGGGCTGAGCTCGGGCAATGATTTCTACACCATCACCCCGACGCTGACCGACCAGACCTTTGTGCTCACCGCTATTCGTAAAACCGGCTCGGCCATGGCCACCGACAAGTGCGGGGATTTCACCCTGACCAACACCGGCGTGCGAAGCATGAACAACGCGACCACCGGAGTGACCGCCAAGGATTGCTGGGGCCGCTGACGCATTCTTTTTCGGGCGCCTTTTGCGCCCACTGTCTTTTTACGGTTGGATCAAACATGACCAGGCAACAGCAAGTGGTGATTGTCGGCGGCGGGGTGATTGGCCTGCTCACTGCCTACAATCTCGCCTCCGAAGTGCGCAGCGTGGTGCTGCTGGACCGCTCGAATGTCGGCCAGGAATCGTCCTGGGCTGGCGGCGGCATCGTCTCGCCGTTATACCCGTGGCGCTACAGTCCGGCAGTCACCGCGCTGGCGCATTGGTCGCAGGACTTTTATCCACAGCTCGGCCAGCGCTTGTTTGCCGACACGGGGGTTGATCCTGAGGTGCACACCACTGGCCTGTATTGGCTGGATCTGGACGATGAAGCCGCAGCCCTGGCCTGGGCCGAGCGGGAAAATCGGCCGCTGCGGGCTGTGGATATCTCGGCGGCACATGACGCGGTGCCGGTGCTCGGCAGCGGTTTCAGCCGAGCGATCTACATGGCCGATGTCGCCAACGTGCGCAATCCACGGCTGGTCAAATCGCTGAAAGCCGCGCTGCTGGCGCTGCCGAATGTGATGATTCATGAGCAATGCGAAGTCAGTGGCTTCGTCCGCGAGGGCGAGCGCGTGGTCGGCGTGCAGACTCCGACGGGCGTGATCAACGGCGATCAGATTGTGCTGACAGCGGGGGCGTGGAGCGGTGATCTGCTCCAGACGCTGAGCCTGACGTTGCCGGTCGAGCCGGTCAAAGGCCAGATGATTCTCTATAAGTGCGCGGCTGATTTCCTGCCGAGCATGGTGCTGGCCAAGGGGCGATATGCGATCCCGCGTCGCGACGGTCACATTTTGATCGGCAGCACGCTGGAGCACGAAGGCTACGACAAGACCCCGACCGATGTCGCGCTGCAAAGCCTCAAGGCCTCGGCCATCGAGTTGTTACCAGCGCTGGCGGATGCCGAGGTGGTCGGGCATTGGGCCGGGCTGCGGCCGGGGTCGCCGGAGGGCATTCCGTTTATTGGCCGGGTGCCGGGGTGCGAGGGGTTGTGGCTGAACTGCGGGCATTACCGCAACGGGCTGGTGCTGGCGCCGGCGTCGTGTCAGTTGTTTGCTGACGTGATGCTGGGGCGGGCGCCGATTATTGATCCCGCGCCGTATGCGCCTGAGGGCCGGATTTAGTCAGGGGCGGGTAGACCGCCTTCGCGAGCAGGCTCGCTCCAACAGGAATACTCATTCCAAATGTGGGAGCGAGCCTGCTCGCGAAGGGGCCTTTAATCCAGGCCCAACTTCTTCAGCCGATAGCGCATCGACCGAAACGACAGACTCAACCGCTGCGCCGCCGCCGTGCGGTTCCAGCGGGTTTCCTCCAGCGCCTGCAGAATCAGCTTCCTCTCGACGCTCTCCAGATAATCCTCGAGATTGTCGATCTGTGTCAGATCGGCCATCGCCCCGTCCGCCGTGCAATTGCCTTCGCTCAAGCGCAGATCCTGCGCCTCGATCGTGCGGTTTTCACACAGGGTGTGCGCGCGTTCGAGGACGTTCTCCAGTTCGCGCACATTGCCGGGAAAGCGATAGTTCTTCAGCGCCTCCAGCGCCTGCGGGTGCAGGCGTGCTTCGGGTTGTCCGGTGTCTTTGGCCAGGCGCTTGAGCACGTGCATGGCAAGCGCCTCGATGTCGTCGCGGCGTTCGCGCAGGGACGGCACGCGCAGTTCGATGACGTTGAGCCGGTAATAAAGATCCTGGCGGAAGCGTTCGGCCGAAACTTCGGCTTCAAGGTCTTTGTGCGTGGCGCAAAGGATGCGCACATCCACCACCGTTTCCTGCTGGCCGCCGACGCTGCGCACGGCTTTTTCCTGAATCGCTCGCAGCAATTTTACCTGCATCGACAGCGGCAGGTCGGCGACTTCATCGAGAAACAGAGTGCCGCCATGGGCCGCTTGAAACAGCCCGGGCTTGTCCTCGACGGCACCGGTGAAGCTGCCTTTGCGGTGACCGAAGAACTCGCTTTCCATCAGCTCTGACGGAATCGCCCCGCAGTTCACCGGCACAAACGGCTGGCTGGCGCGCGGACCTTGTTCGTGGATCAGACGGGCGACCAGTTCTTTGCCGCTGCCGGATTCACCACTGATGTACACCGGTGCCTGACTGCGTGCGAGCTTGTCGATCTGCTTGCGCAGATTGGCCATCGGCGGCGAATCGCCCAGCAAGCGTCGCTCGATTGCCGTGCTCAAGCCGCCCGCTGTCGGCAGGCGCAGCGCCGAGCTGACCAGTTCGCGCAAGCGCGGCAGTTCCACCGGTTTGGTGAGGAAGTCGAACGCCCCGGCCTTCAGCGCATTGATCGCAGTTTCCAGGCTTCCGTACGCCGTGATCATCGCCACCGGCAGGTGTGGAGCGCGTTGCTGAATGTGTTGCACCAGCTCCAGCCCGGTGCCGTCGGGCAGGCGCATGTCGGTCAGGCACAGGTCAAAGTGCTCGCGCTGCAACAGCGCCTGAGCTTCGCCCAGATTGCGTGCGCTGAAGGTCTCGAGTTTCATCCGTCCCAGGGTGATTTCCAGGAGCTCGCGGATATCCGGTTCGTCGTCGACGATTAGAATTTTTTGCCGTGGGCTTGTATTCAACTTTGTTTCCGTCCGTGAGCAAAAGTGATGCGAAAGCAGCCGCCGCCTTGGCGTGATTTGAAGTCTAGGCGTGCCTGGTTGCTTTCGCACAGCTCACGGGACAGATAAAGGCCAAGACCGGTGCCCTGGCTGCTGGTAGTGAAGAACGGCTCAAACAGATGCGCCTGTTCCTCGGCCGACACGCCGGGGCCGTTGTCCTGCACTTCGAGCACTGCCAATTGGCTGTCGGGGTCGACGAACAGTGCCAGCCAGACGTCGGCCTGCTCGTGCAGTTGCGCACTGTGACGCCAGGCATTGCGTATCAGATTGTCGAGAATCTGTCGCAACTGGTTGGGATCCATCAACGTGGTGAAATCGCCGGAATTGATCCGCAGATGAATGTGCTGGCGCTCATTGGCCTGCTCGCGGATTTCGCCGACGAAGTCTTCCAGCCACGGCTTGAGGTCCAGCCGTTGCGGCGCGCTTTGCTGGCGGCGGGACAGTTGCAGGACGTTTTCGATGACTCGGTTCATGCGCTGGGAGTGGTCTTGAATAATCTGCGTCAGACGTCGATCTGCGCTATCGAGTTCCTCGGACTCGGCCAACAGCTGTGCGGCATGACTGATCGCTCCCAGTGGATTGCGAATTTCATGGGAGATGCCGGCGGTCAAACGCCCGAGCGCAGCGAGCTTGAGTTGCTGCGCCTGTTGGGTGATTTGCGCCAGGTCTTCGAGAAACACCAGCGTCTGCTGGTTCGGGCTCTGCTCAAGGGCGATGAAACTGGGCTGCAGCTCAAGGCCATTGCCGGGGATTTTCAGGCTCTGCGGGCGCAAGGTCGGATTGTTACGCCACAGTTGCAGACGCTCGACGAGTGCTGGCGAATATTCGTCGATCAAATGACCTTGCAGATGACTATGGCCGAGCAGACTCTGCGCACTGTGATTGGCCAGTTGCACTCGGCGTTGTTCATCGAGCACCAGAATGCCGGTGCGCATGCGTTGCAGGATCAACGCGTTCAGCGCCTCCAGCCCGACCACTTCGCTGGCGCGCTGTTCGGCCAGGGTCTCGCTGACTTCGAGGCGACGAATCAGCCCTTGCACCAGCAGTGAGGCGGCGAAGCACAGCGCGCCGAGGGTGCCGGCTTGCAGGTACGCGTTGGCGCTCAAGGGGCGGCTGAGACCCAGCAGAAAGCTCAGGCCGACAATGCCGATCGCCGCGATGGCGGCAATCAGCAGGCCGATGCGTCGGCGCAGCAGGGTGTTGCTGATCGCTACCGAGACCACCAGCAAATTGCCCAGCGCACTGGCCACGCCGCCCGCCGCGTAGAACAGGCCGCACAACAGCAGCACATCGACAAGCGCCAGGGTGAACAACTGCGCCGGGCGCCGGGTGTTTTCGAGGAACACCACCAGCAGCATATTGATGATCAGGTACAGCCAGCTGCCGCCGCGCAGCAGATCGTCGTTGGCCGACGTCAGCAGGCGGTTGTCCATGTTGCTGGAGATCAGCAACACCAGGGTGATGCCGACACTTAGACGGTACAGGTGATAAAGACGCAGCAGTCGCTGCGCCTGTTTCTGGTCGGCGTTGGCGGCCTCAGCGACCACTGGCGCCCGGGCCTTGCTCGAGATGAGCCTGGCTGCAATACCACTGTTGCTGGTTGCCCAGCGCGCGGTCGCGCGGCAGGTGCACGCCGCAATGTGCGCAACGCACCATCGGCGGCGCGTCCTGTTCGCGCGGCGGTCGGGTGGAGGCGGCGGGGGCCTTGAATTTGCGCCAGAGCCAGATGGCGGCGAAGATCAGGGCAATCCAGAACAATAAACGAAGCATGATGAGCGGCTTTTCGACTGATGATCCGGCAGTTTAGCCAAGGACCCGATCAGCGCACAGCCTATTAAAGCGCGGCAATAAAAAAGGGAGATCCGCAGATCTCCCTTTTTTCGTACAGCCGGTGTGATCAGTCGAACACGCCGAAGGTCATGTAGCTGAACCACGAGCGATCGGTGTCGCTGGATTCCGGCTCTGGCTCTTCGATCACGTCGCCGTTCTCGTCCTTAGGCTTGAGCTCGTTCGGGATCGCATCTTTCGCGTCCTGGAACTGCTTCTGCACGTCCTGGTTGGCGCGGGTTTCGCCCGGCGGCAGCGGTGGACGCGATTCGATCAGGCCCAGAGTCGCCTTGC
Source organism: Pseudomonas triticicola (assembly GCF_019145375.1). NCBI lineage: Bacteria > Pseudomonadati > Pseudomonadota > Gammaproteobacteria > Pseudomonadales > Pseudomonadaceae > Pseudomonas > Pseudomonas triticicola. Next base: position 454,260 of record NZ_JAHSTX010000002.1, read on the forward strand.
TCAGGAACGAACGGTTGTCGGCCTCGGCTACGCGTGGCACGAACTGGCCATCTTGCAGGCTCGGGTGATCCGGGTAGTTGAGCTTCAGGGTTTCCAGGCTGGTGGCGGCCAGATCGTCGAGGTGCAGACGCTGGTAGGCTTCGGTCATCACCGCCAGGCCGTCGCCGACCGATGGGGTTTCCTGGAAGTTTTCCACGACGTACTTGCCACGGTTGGCAGCGGCTACATAAGCCTGACGGGTCAGGTAGTAGTCGGCGACGTGGATTTCGTAGGCGGCCAACAGGTTGCGCAGATAGATCATGCGCTGCTTGGCGTCCGGCGCGTAGCGGCTGTTCGGGTAGCGGCTGGTCAGCTGCGCGAACTCGTTGTAGGAGTCGCGGGCGGCGCCCGGGTCACGCTTGGTCATGTCCAGCGGCAGGAAGCGCGCCAGCAGGCCGACGTCCTGGTCGAACGAGGTCAGACCCTTGAGGTAGTACGCGTAATCCACGTTCGGATGCTGCGGATGCAAACGAATGAAACGCTCGGCGGCAGACTTTGCAGCTTCCGGCTCGGCGTTCTTGTAGTTGGCGTAGATCAACTCCAGCTGAGCCTGATCGGCGTAGCGACCGAACGGATAACGCGACTCCAGAGCCTTCAGCTTGGCTGTGGCGCTGGTGTAGCTGTTGTTGTCCAGATCAGTCTGAGCCTGCTGATACAGCTCGGCTTCGCTGAGGTTTTCGTCTACGACTTCCTTCGATGAGCAAGCAGCGGTCAATGCGAGGATGGCGATCAGCAGCAGGTGTTTCACTTGCATGGCGGCTTGCGTCCCTATGACGGCCGCTGTCTTGGGCGGGGCCGTCCTGTTATGATGAGCGCCCCGTTGAAAAGCCTCGGGGCAAAAGACGCCGTATTTAACCACAAGCGCGCAGCCGAAACCAAAGGCTGTGCCGACGCCCAGTCCGAGCATGTCCGATAAAATTGAACTTCGCGCAGAGGTGCCGTCCGAATTGGGCGGCCAACGCCTCGATCAAGTCGCCGCCCAACTCTTCGCTGAGCACTCACGCTCGCGCCTTTCCGCCTGGATCAAAGAAGGTCGCCTGACTGTGGACGGGGCGGTGATCCGCCCGCGCGACATTGTGCATGGCGGTGCCATCCTTGAGCTGACTGCCGAGCAGGAGGCCCAGGGCGAGTGGATCGCCCAGGACATCGAGCTCGACATCGTCTATGAAGACGACGACATCCTGGTGATCAACAAGCCTGCGGGCCTGGTGGTGCACCCGGCTGCCGGTCATGCCGATGGCACCCTGCTCAACGCTTTGTTGCACCATGTGCCGGACATCATCAATGTCCCGCGCGCGGGAATCGTGCATCGTCTGGACAAGGACACCACCGGTCTGATGGTGGTGGCCAAGACCATTCAGGCGCAGACCAAACTGGTTGCGCAATTGCAGAGCCGCAGCGTCAGCCGTATCTACGAGTGCATCGTGATCGGCGTGGTCACCGCCGGTGGCAAGATCAATGCGCCGATCGGTCGTCACGGCCAGCAACGCCAGCGCATGGCAGTGATGGAAGGCGGCAAGCCTGCCGTCAGCCATTACCGCGTGCTCGAGCGTTTCCGTTCCCACACTCATGTGCGAGTGAAGCTGGAAACCGGTCGGACCCACCAGATCCGCGTGCACATGGCGCACATCAACTTCCCGTTGGTCGGCGATCCGGCCTACGGCGGGCGTTTCCGCATTCCGCCTGCGGCCAACCCGACCATGGTGGAATCGCTCAAGCACTTCCCGCGTCAGGCGCTGCACGCGCGCTTCCTTGAACTCGATCACCCGACGAGCGGTGAGCGCATGAGCTGGGAATCGCCGCTGCCGGAAGATTTCGTCTGGCTGCTGACCCTGCTCAAGCAGGATCGCGAGGCTTTCGTCGGATGAACTGGCTGACGCCGGACTGGCCTGCGCCGGCCAGCGTCAAAGCCTGTGTCACCACCCGCGAGGGTGGTGTCAGCGAGGCGCCGTTCGACAGCCTGAATGTGGGGGATCACGTCGATGATCGCCCGCAAGCGGTGGCCGAAAATCGTCGCCGTTTGACCGAACACTTCTCCATACAGCCTGCCTGGTTGCAGCAAGTGCACGGGATCACCGTTGCGCATGCCGATCCGGGCATCGTTGCGACTGCAGATGCCAGCTGGACCGCAACGCCGGGAATCGCCTGCGCAGCGATGACGGCGGATTGCTTGCCGGCGTTGTTCTGCGACCGTGCGGGCACTCGCGTAGCGGCGGCCCATGCCGGTTGGCGTGGTCTGGCGGCGGGTGTGCTTGAAGCCACGCTCGACAGCCTTGATGTTGCACCTGAAGACGTGCTGGTCTGGCTCGGTCCGGCGATTGGCCCGCAAGCCTTTGAAGTCGGCGCGGAAGTACGCGAAGTCTTCGTCAAGCAGTTGCCGGAAGCGGCGACAGCCTTCGTGCCGAGCCACAATCCCGGCAAGTTCATGGCCGACATCTATCACTTGGCGCGCCTGCGTCTGGCTGAACGGGGTGTCACGGCTGTTTATGGTGGCGGTTTCTGCACCGTGACCGATCCGCGCTTCTTCTCCTATCGCCGTGCGTCGCGCACCGGTCGTTTCGCCTCTCTTGTTTGGCTCACCCGCTAAACTCTCTGATCTGCATCAACTCTCCGACGCTTGAATCTCCCAGAATCGACCGCATCTACAGTTGTATCTGGCAGGTTTCTTTATTCAGGATGGTTTCTTAGGTCCGGCCTGCTCAAAAGGAAGGTGACCCATGCGTATTGACCGTTTAACCAGTAAATTACAGTTGGCCCTGTCCGACGCCCAGTCGTTGGCGGTTGGCCACGATCATCCGGCCATCGAGCCGGCGCACTTGATGCAGGCCATGCTTGAACAGCAGGGCGGTTCGATCAAGCCGTTGCTGATGCAAGTAGGCTTCGACGTCAACAGCTTGCGTAAAGAGCTGACCAAAGAGCTCGATCAACTACCGAAAATCCAGAACCCGACCGGCGACGTCAACATGTCGCAGGATCTGGCGCGTCTGCTCAATCAGGCTGACCGTCTCGCTCAGCAGAAGGGCGACCAGTTCATTTCCAGCGAACTGGTGCTGCTCGCCGCGATGGACGAGAACAGCAAGCTCGGCAAGTTGCTGCTCGGCCAAGGCGTGAGCAAGAAAGCCCTGGAAAACGCGATCAACAACCTGCGTGGTGGCGAAGCGGTAAATGACGCCAACCACGAGGAGTCGCGGCAGGCGCTGGACAAGTACACCGTCGACCTGACCAAGCGCGCCGAAGACGGCAAGCTTGATCCGGTGATCGGCCGTGACGACGAGATCCGCCGCACCATTCAGGTTCTGCAACGCCGCACCAAGAACAACCCGGTGCTGATCGGTGAACCTGGCGTGGGTAAAACCGCGATCGCCGAGGGGCTGGCGCAGCGCATCATCAACGGCGAAGTGCCGGACGGCCTTAAAGGCAAGCGTCTGCTGTCGCTGGACATGGGCGCGCTGATTGCCGGCGCCAAGTATCGGGGTGAGTTCGAAGAACGCCTGAAATCGTTGCTCAACGAACTGTCGAAGCAGGAAGGGCAGATCATTCTGTTCATCGACGAGCTGCACACCATGGTCGGCGCTGGTAAGGGCGAAGGCTCGATGGATGCAGGCAACATGCTCAAGCCTGCGCTGGCTCGCGGCGAGCTGCACTGCGTCGGCGCGACCACGCTCAACGAGTACCGCCAATATATTGAGAAGGATGCGGCGCTCGAGCGGCGTTTCCAGAAAGTCCTGGTGGACGAGCCGAGCGAAGAAGACACCATCGCCATTCTGCGTGGCCTTAAAGAGCGTTACGAGGTCCACCACAAGGTGGCGATCACCGACGGCGCGATCATTGCCGCGGCGAAACTCAGCCATCGCTACATCACGGATCGGCAGTTGCCGGACAAGGCCATCGACTTGATCGATGAGGCCGCCAGCCGTATCCGCATGGAAATCGACTCCAAGCCGGAAGTTCTCGATCGTCTGGAGCGGCGCCTGATTCAGTTGAAGGTGGAATCCCAGGCGCTGAAGAAAGAAAGCGACGACGCAGCGAAGAAACGCCTGGAAAAACTCCAGGAAGAAATCGAGCGTCACGAACGTGAGTACTCGGATCTGGAAGAAATCTGGAACTCGGAAAAAGCCGAGGTGCAGGGTTCTGCGCAGATCCAGCAGAAGATCGAACAGTCGCGCCAGGAACTGGAAGCCGCACGCCGCAAAGGGGATCTGAACCGCATGGCCGAGTTGCAGTACGGGGTGATCCCTGATCTGGAACGCAGCCTGCAGATGGTCGACCAGCACGGCAAGAGCGAAAACCAGTTGCTGCGCAGCAAGGTGACTGAAGAAGAGATTGCCGAAGTCGTGTCGAAGTGGACCGGCATCCCGGTGTCGAAGATGCTCGAAGGCGAGCGCGACAAGCTGATGAAGATGGAGAGCCTGTTGCACAAACGGGTCATCGGTCAGGAAGAAGCGGTCGTGGCTGTGGCCAACGCCGTGCGGCGTTCCCGCGCCGGGCTGTCCGACCCGAATCGGCCGAGCGGCTCGTTCATGTTCCTCGGCCCGACCGGTGTCGGTAAAACCGAGCTGTGCAAGGCCTTGGCCGAATTCCTTTTCGATACCGAAGAGGCGATGGTGCGGATCGACATGTCCGAGTTCATGGAGAAACACTCCGTGGCTCGTCTGATTGGTGCGCCACCGGGCTACGTCGGCTATGAAGAGGGCGGTTATCTGACCGAAGCGGTGCGTCGCAAGCCGTACTCGGTGATCCTCATGGACGAAGTCGAGAAGGCGCACCCGGATGTGTTCAACATCCTCCTGCAAGTGCTTGAGGATGGCCGTCTGACCGACAGTCACGGGCGTACGGTGGACTTCCGCAACACGGTGATCGTGATGACGTCCAACCTCGGGTCGATGCAGATCCAGGAACTGGTCGGTGATCGTGAGGCGCAGCGTGCTGCTGTGATGGACGCGCTGACGTCGCACTTCCGTCCGGAGTTCATCAACCGGGTCGACGAGGTGGTGATCTTCGAGCCGCTGGCGCGGGATCAGATCGCCGGGATTACCGAGATCCAGTTGGGTCGCCTGCGCAGCCGTCTGGCCGAGCGCGAGCTGAAGCTGGAGCTGAGCCCGGAAGCGATGGACAAGCTGATCGCCGTCGGTTACGACCCGGTGTATGGCGCGCGTCCTTTGAAACGGGCGATCCAGCGCTGGATCGAAAACCCGCTGGCACAGTTGATCCTGTCGGGTCATTTCATGCCGGGCGACACCGCCACCGGCAAGGTCGAGAACGACGAAATCGTTTTCGGCTAAGCCTCAGCGGCAATGAAACCGGGAAGGCCTCGCATTGCGAGGCCTTTTTTTCGCCAGGCTGTTGAACTCAAAGGAAAAGGCTTGTAAAGTGCGCCCCGCAGTCAGTCACCGGCAGCGTTTCAACCCACCAGGTTGGAATCTGAAATAAGTTGCAAATCATTAACTTGAAAGCAATTTAGGGGGTTGACAGAGGTGTTCTAGGTTGTAGAATAGCGCGCCTCAGACACACGAACGCAGCGATGCGAACAGGTGTCGAGATGCAACAAAGCTTCACCGTTGTAAATTGAAATATGTAGTTCCGTGATAGCTCAGTCGGTAGAGCAAATGACTGTTAATCATTGGGTCCCAGGTTCGAGTCCTGGTCACGGAGCCAATTTCAAACCGGGGTATAGCGCAGTCCGGTAGCGCGCCTGCTTTGGGAGCAGGATGTCAGGAGTTCGAATCCCCTTACCCCGACCATATTTGGGTCGTTAGCTCAGTTGGTAGAGCAGTTGGCTTTTAACCAATTGGTCGTAGGTTCGAATCCCACACGACCCACCATTTTTGAAACCAGTTTGCGCTGGGATCGAATCTTAAGATCAGAGGCCAAAAGCGCTGATCGAAGAAGGCGATCTTTGAAAGGTCGCCTTTTTTTTACCGGGGTATAGCGCAGTCCGGTAGCGCGCCTGCTTTGGGAGCAGGATGTCAGGAGTTCGAATCCCCTTACCCCGACCATATTGAAAATCCTCGTATCGAAAGATACGGGGATTTTTTTTGTCTGCTGAAAGCTGAATCCCTTCAAGTCGTCATACAACCTGCCGATAGCCCGCTAACACGAGGGGACTGCCAACGCTTCGCCCCTTGATCTGGCCATTACAAGAATAAGGGCGTTCGTCATGTTGCTTCGTCAGTTGAATATTGCTCCCCGGGCTGCCCTGGGATTTGCCCTGATCGCGGTGCTGGTGGCCTTGCTCGGCGTGTTTGCGCTGGGGCAGATGTCGAGCATTCGCGACAGTGAGGTGGCGGTGGAGAACCGCTGGTTGCCGAGCATCCGTGGCGGCGACGAGATCCGTGAACTGATGCTGCGCATCCGCACCATCTCCCTGCGCATGGCGCTCGATCAGGATCCGGCCAACATCGCCACCTACCGTGGCCAGATGGACACCCGCGACAAGGAGCTGAGCGAAAAAATCGCAGCCTACGACAAACTGGTCGACACTGCCGAAGGCCAGCAGCTGTATGACCAGTTCAAGAAAACCTTCGCCGCCTATCGCACCGGCATTGCCCAGTCATTCACCCTCGCCGAGCAAGGCAAGCGTGACGAGCTGACCAAATTGCTGCTGGTTGACATGAAGACCGTGGTCGACGGCTCCGGCAAACAACTCAACGATCTCGCCGATCTGTTCGCCCGCCAGGTCGCTGCCGAAAGCGAGAAGTCCGCCGCGCATTATGAAACCTCGCGGACCATCGTCACTCTGTTCATTGCCTTGGCGGCGCTGGCCACGGTGGCGCTGGCAATGTTGCTCACGCGCAGTATCGTGCGTCCCCTGAGCAGCGCCGTGGATGCCGCTGAAAGTGTCGCCAAGGGCGATCTGACCCGCCCCATCGAAACCCATGGCAACGACGAAGTCAGCCGCTTGCTCAAAGCCCTGGCGACGATGCAACGGAACCTGCGCGAGACCCTGCAAGGCATCAGCGGCTCGGCAGCGCAACTGGCCACGGCCGCAGACGAACTGAGCGCCGTTACCGTCAACAGCACCCAGGGCTTGCAAGAGCAGAACAACGAAATCGAACAAGCCGCCACTGCGGTTAACGAGATGACCGCTGCGGTGGAGGAGGTCGCGCGCAACGCGGTGTCGACGTCCGATGCCACGCGCCAGTCCAGTCGGTCGGCGCAGTTGGGTCAGGAGCGCGTCAGCGAAACCGCGAGTGCGATCAATGCCCTGGCCAGCGATGTGCAGAACACTGGCGAACTGGTGCAGTCGCTGGCCAATCAGTCGCAAGACATTGGCAAAGTGCTGGACGTGATTCGCGCCATCGCCGAGCAGACCAATCTGCTGGCGCTCAACGCGGCCATCGAAGCAGCGCGTGCGGGCGAAAGCGGTCGCGGCTTTGCGGTGGTGGCCGACGAGGTGCGCGCGCTGGCATATCGCACCCAGCAATCGACGCAGGAAATCGAACAGATGGTGCAAGGCATGCGCAGCGGTTCGAGCCAGGCGCTGGAGTCAATGCAGGCCAGCGCATCTCGTGCGGCGAGCACGCTGGTTCTGGCAGAGCGGGCGGGTGAGGCGTTGGTGACGATCACGGCGTCGGTGCACGAGATTCACGAGCGTAACCTGGTGATCGCCAGCGCTGCCGAGGAGCAGGCGCAGGTGGCGCGGGAAGTGGATCGCAATCTGGTGAACATTCGCGACCTGTCGGTGCGTTCGGCTGCGGGGGCTGATCAGACCAGCGCATCGAGCCACGAACTGTCGCAACTGGCCAATGCGCTGCAGGGCATGGTGCGGCGCTTCCAGCTCTGATGAACAGCGATTCATTGCAGGCGTTCGCATACTGATTTGAGAACAGCACGAAACAATGTGGGAGCGAGCCTGCTCGCGAAGGGGCCGGATCATTCAACGATAGTGTCGACTGACCCACCGCTTTCGCGAGCAGGCTCGCTCCCACAGGTTGGCGTTTTAGTGCAGTTTCAGACGCGGCTCGGTGCCACGGCCAATCTTGCTCCCCAGCATCAGCATCGCCGTGCGAAACGGCCCGTACAGCGCCATCTGGTGCATGCGGTACAGCGACACATAGAACATCCGCGCCAGCCAGCCTTCGAGCATGACGCTGCCGGTCAGGTTACCCATCAAATTACCCACAGCAGAAAAACGCGACAGCGAGATTAGCGAGCCGTAGTCGGTGTACTTGTACTCCGGCAGGGTCTTGCCTTCGATGCGCAGTTTCAGCGACTTGGCCAGCAGCGACGCCTGTTGATGCGCCGCTTGTGCCCGTGGCGGCACGTTGCGATCGGTACCCGGTTGCGGGCAGGCCGCGCAGTCACCGAAGGCAAAGATGTTTTCGTCGCGCGTGGTTTGCAGGGTCGGCAGCACTTGCAGCTGATTGATGCGGTTGGTTTCCAGACCGTCAATGTCCTTGAGGAAACCCGGTGCGCGAATGCCGGCAGCCCAGACTTTCAGGCTGGCCTTGATCTCGTTGCCATCGGCGGTGATCAGGCTGTCGGCAGTCACTTCGCTGACTGCTGCGTTGGTCATCACATTGACCCCGAGCTTCTCCAGGGTCTTGTGCACCGGCCCGCTGATGCGCTCCGGCAGGGCGGGCAGCACCCGTGGGCCGGCTTCGATCAGCGTGATGTGCATGTTTTCCGGTTTGATCCGGTCCAGACCATAAGCGGCCAATTCATGGGCGGCGTTGTGCAGCTCTGCCGCCAGTTCGACGCCAGTGGCGCCAGCACCGACGATGGCGACGCTGATCTGCTCGACCACGTCGGTCTGCCCGGCGTGGGCGCGCAGATAGTGATTGAGCAATTGCTGGTGGAAGCGCTCAGCCTGTTTGCGCGTATCGAGGAACAGACAATGCTGCGCCGCGCCCTGGGTGCCGAAATCGTTGGTGGTGCTGCCGACGCTGATCACCAGCGAGTCATAAGCCACTTCACGCGCCGGCACCAGCTCGACGCCGTTTTCGTCATAGGTCGCGGCCAACTGGATTTTCTTCTGCGCGCGATCGAGCCCGCTCATGCGCCCGAGCTGGAACTCGAAGTGGTTCCATTTCGCCTGGGCGACATAGTTGAGTTCGTCTTCGGAGGAGTTCAGGGAACCGGCGGCCACTTCGTGCAGCAGCGGTTTCCAGATGTGGGTCAGGTTCGCGTCGACCAGCATCACGCTGGCCGTGCCGCGCTTGCCCAGAGTCTTACCCAGGCGGGTAGCCAACTCCAGACCGCCGGCGCCGCCGCCGACAATGACAATACGATGGGACATAGGGATAACTCGCAAGGTTTTTAAAGGAAATCGGTGCGGTTACCCGAGGGAGCGCAAGGCAGCTCATAACGTCAGGTAACTGATAAATCGGCTCAACAGGCCCAGACCAATGGTCACTGCCAGCACCAGCACCAGGAGCATCCACGGCCGGAAAGGCCGGCGCTCGACACGGTGTTGGGACAATTGCAGGTACTCTTCGACATGCTTTTGGTCTTCGGGGTTCAGGCGGCTGGTCATATTTGCCTCGTCAGGTAGACGTTACTGAATGAGCACAGGCTACAGCGGTTTTCAGCCCGGATTGAACGCAGCGTAGCCGCTGTCCGGGACCGGTTCGACGCACACGCTATCGTCGAGGCGAATGATGCCGCTTTGTAACACCCGGGCGGTGATCCCGCCATGCCCGCGCACGGCCTGGAAAGTGCCCGGGCCGAGATTGTTCTGCAAGCGTGCACAGGGCTGACACCAGCCAGTGGTTTCGAGTATCGCCTGCCCGATGCGAAAGCGCCGCCCCTTCAGGCTAAACAAATTGATTCCGCTTATAACGAGATTGCGCCGCAGATCTTCAGGCCGGACTGGCTGGTCAGCGGGACGGCCCATCAATGCGTTGATTACCGCCAGGTGCTCCCACTGGATCAGCGTCACCTGTCGCGCATTGCGAATGCCCGGGCGGGCGTGGTCGCCGGTCAGCCCGGCTTCCAGCCGCGCCTCGACCGCGTCGAGCTCGAGCATCGGCCCACGGGATTCTGGACGCACACCGATCCAGCGCACGCGACCGGTTTGCGGAACCTCGGCGATCAACTGCTGCAGCGGCGTCACAGGCTGATGCCCACGTCGAACACAATGCTGCGGCCGAGGTTGCTGCGCAGAAAGTCCGGTGCGTCGGGGTGGGCGAACAGCACGCGGGCGAATGTCGGGCCGACCAGCGACAGCGAGCGCCAGCCCTGACGCAGATATTCGGTCGGTGGCGGGAAGTGACTGTTGAGATCCAGCACTTCGCGTTTGAGGCTGGCGAAGGCGATGATGTCCAGCTCACCCAGATCCATGCCGCGTTCCTTGTAGTTGTGCGCCTTCTTGCGCAGGGTCGGCGCCAGACGCAGGAGAAATTCATTGGCCGGGATGCGTTTGGGCTTGGCTTCGCGGCGCACCAGTTGGCTCAGGGAAAACGCGCTGCGCCGACGCTGCAATTCGTCGCGCCATTCATCATTGAGACGGCGGCCTTCATCGAGGACGAAAAAAACTTCGAAATTGGCATCGCGGAACAACACGTCCGGCGGCTCACCGGCCGGGGCGAATTCGTCGGCGCGGTAGGGGATGTTCAAACCTTGCAGCAGGCGCTGGCAGACCCAACGCTCTCGCTCCCATTTGCGGGCATTGGACAGGAACGCATTGGCCTGCTCGGCCGCGATGGTCAGCAGGCGTAAATAATCTGAATCATCCATAAGCCCAAGCTTAGCGTCCAAATGCGACAAGCAGATAGCTTTGCATCGGCAGAGATATGACTGGCGCGCAATTGCGCACTTGTAGGAGCTGCCGAAGGCTGCGATCTTGATCGTTCCCACGCTCTGCGTGGGAATGCAGCCGGGGACGCTCTGCGTCCCAAAAGATCGCAGCCTTCGGCAGCTCCTACATGGGGGTGTCGTTGGAAAGGTGAGGGTCATGATTGGAGCTGAACTGCTGTCGACGGCAAGCCTGACGCTCGGCTGGCTGATTTATCTGCCGGTGCTGCTCTGGGCGATCATGCGTGCGCCATGGGTCGAGCTGTTCAGCGACAGTCGCCGGCAGCACTTGCTGTTCGGCACGGTGTTCGCGCTGTTCCTGCTGTGGCTGGTGCGCAGGGATTTCGACACTGGCGTGTCTTATCACTTCATCGGCATGACGGCGGTGACGTTGCTGCTCGATTGGCCGCTGGCGATTGTCGGCGGGCTGGTTGCGCAGATGGGGCTGGTGCTGCTGGGCCGTCAGGATCTGGCCGCGCTCGGCGTCAACGGCGCGTTGCTGATTCTGCTGCCGGTGCTGATCACCGAATGCGTGGCGATTCTGGTCGAGCGTGCGCAGCCACGCAATCCGTTCGTTTACATCTTCTGTTCCGGTTTCTTCGCCGCTGCGTTGTCCGGCCTGCTGTGCCTGATCCTCAGCCTGACACTGCTGTGGTACGACGGCCTCTTCGCCATGCCGGAATGGCTGGAAGATTTCGTCGGCTACCTGTGGTTGCTGCTGTTTCCCGAAGCCTTTATCAACGGCATGGTCGTCAGTGCGCTGGTGGTGTTCTGCCCGGAATGGCTGGAGACCTTCAACCGCACCCGTTACCTGTCGGCGCCGTGGAAGGATGACGATCCGAAGTCTTGATCCACATCGAACCGCCATGCTCGCGGGCTTTTGCAGCCCTGATCAGTGACGCGGATCGAAATCGCCGGAAAACAGCTCGTCCTCGGCATCCGGGGCGACCGGAATCTTGTGCTCTTCTGAGGCCCAGGCGCCGAGGTCGATCAGTTTGCAACGGTCGGAGCAGAACGGACGGAATTTGTTCGCCGGGGTGAATTCGACGGGGGCGCCGCAGGTTGGGCATTCAACGGTTGGAATCTGGCTCATGCTTGGCCTCCGGATAAAGTCAGATAAAAGTGATGCAGACGCTCGACCTCGCTGTGCAGCCAGGCGAGGTCGCGGTCGTTGACGATCACGTCGTCGGCACGGCTCACGCGGTCTTCACGGCTCGATTGCGCCTTGAGGATCGCCTGCACTTGTTGTTCGCTGGTCTGGTCACGCTGCAAGGTGCGTTCGATCTGCAGTTGTTGCGGCGCATCGATGACCAGAATGCGCTGGGTCATCGCGTATTGCCCGGACTCGATCAGCAACGGTGACACCAGAATCGCGTAAGGCGATTTTGCCTGCGCCAGATGATGAGCGATTTCTTCGCCGATCAACGGATGCAGCAGCGCTTCAAGCCAACGCCGCTGCTCAGGGTCTTCAAAAATCAGTTTGCGCAGGGCGGCGCGATCCAGCGTGCCATCGGCCTGCAACACGCCGGAACCGAAATGCTCGGCGATTTTCGCCAGCGCCGGACGCCCCGGCTCGACTACCCAGCGCGCCGCATGATCAGCGTCCACCACGTGCACGCCGAGGTCGATGAAGTGCTGCGCCGCCGCGCTTTTGCCGCTGCCGATGCCGCCGGTCAGGCCGAGGATCCAGGGTTTTTCCACAGGGGTATTCATTTCAAACCGACAGACTGCCAATAGAAGTCGGTTATTTGACCACCCCAGAGCAAGGCAATCCAGCCGGCAATTGCCAGAAAGGGTCCGAAGGGGATCGGCGTCGAGGTTGCCTGGGCGCGCAGACGCAGCATGACGACGCCCAAAATCGCCCCCACCAAGGACGATAGAAGGATCGTCAGCGGCAGAATCTGCCAGCCACCCCAAGCGCCAAGCAAGGCCAACAGCTTGAAATCGCCATGACCGATTCCGTCCTTGCCAGTGAGCAGTTTGAACAGCCAGAACACCGACCACAGCGCCAGATAACCCGCGACTGCGCCCCACAATGCATCGGGCAACGCCACGAACACGCCGAAGCTGTTGACGATCAGCCCCAGCCACAGCAGCGGCAGCACCAGCACATCGGGCAGCAACTGATGTTCGCAGTCGATCAGACTCATCGCCAGCAAGCCCCACGTCAGCAAAATCAGCAAGCCCGCCGGCCAGCCGAAGCCCAGATGCCAGGCGATGAATGCCGACAGCAGGCCGCAGGCCAGTTCGGTCAGCGGGTAACGTTTACTGATCGGCGCCGAACAGGCCGAGCAGCGCCCGCGCAGCAGCAGATAACTGAGCAGCGGAATGTTTTCCCACGGGCGGATCCGATGTCCGCAATGCGGGCACGCGGAGTGCGGCAGCATCAGGTTGTAGGTCGGCACGGGCGTTTCAGTGGGCAGGCCGAGCACATCATGGGCTTGCTGGCGCCAGTCGCGCTCGAGCATTTTCGGCAGGCGCCAGACCACAACATTGAGGAAGCTGCCGACCACCAGCCCGAGCAGCAGCGCGCTGACCACAAAGGCCAGCGGATACACAGCAAACAGTTCTTCGATAGGCATGTCAGATCGCTGAGCCGAGTTGGAAGATCGGCAGGTACATGGCCACCACCAGTCCACCGACGATGACCCCCAGCACCACCATGATGAACGGCTCCATCAGGCTGGTGAGGTTGTCGACCATGTTATCGACTTCCGCTTCATAAAAACCGGCGACCTTGTCGAGCATGTCATCCAGTGCCCCGGACTCCTCGCCGATGGCGGTCATCTGCACCGCCATATTGGGAAACACACCGGTGCTGCGCATGGAGAAGTTCAGCTGCATGCCGGTCGAGACGTCCTGCCTCACGCGCAGCACCGCGCGCTTGAACAACACATTGCCGGTGGCGCCGGCGACCGAATCCAGCGCCTCCACCAACGGCACGCCGGCGGCGAAAGTGGTCGACAGGGTGCGGGCAAAACGCGCAACGGCGGACTTGTACATCAAGGTGCCCACCAGCGGCAGCTTCAGCAGCCAGGCATCGCGCCGGTCGCGCAGGGCCTGCGAAGTCTTCAACGCGTGGCGAGTGCCGAAAAACGCTGCCACCAGCGCAAAAAGAATCGCCCACCACCACTGCTGCATGAATTCCGACAGGCTGATGATCATCAGGGTGAAGCCCGGCAGTTCTGCGCCGAACCCGGAAAACACCGACTGGAACTGCGGCACCACTTTGACCAGCAGAATGCCGGTCACCACCGCCGCCACCAGCACCACGGCGGTGGGGTAGGTCATGGCTTTTTTGATCTTGGCCTTGAGCGCTTCGCTTTTTTCCTTATAGGTCGCGACCCGTTCGAGCAAAGTGTCGAGGGCACCAGACTGTTCTCCGGCGTCGACCAGGTTGCAGTACAACTCGTCGAAGTATTGCGGCTTCTTGCGCAGGGCCGTGGCGAAACTGTTACCGGCGGCAACTTCCTGTTTGACCTCATCGACCAGTTTGCGCATGGCAGGGTTTTCGAAGCCCTCGCCGATGATGTCGAAGGACTGCAACAGCGGTACACCGGCTTTCATCATCGTTGCCATCTGCCGGGTGAACAGGGCGATGTCCTGCGGTTTGATGCGTTTGCCCAAGCTCAGCAGGGAGGCGGATTTCTTGCGCACCTTGCCCGGGTTGATCCCTTGTTTGCGCAGCTGCGCCTTGATCAGTGCGGGGTTCTGCCCGCTCAACTCGCCGCTGACTTTGCTGCCTTTGCGGTCGGTGCCTTCCCAGGCGTAAACGCTGACTTTCGCTGCCTTGACCGCCATGTTCAATCCTTGGTGACCCGGTTGATTTCCTCAAGGCTGGTGATGCCTTGCATGGCCTTGTGCAGCCCGGAGGTGCGCAGATCGGCGAAACCGTCGCGGCGCATCTGAATGTCGATTTCCAGCGAATTGCCTTCGGCCATGATCAACCGTTGCAGGTCCGGTGTGTTCTTTACCACTTCATAAATCCCCACGCGTCCTTTGTAACCGCCGTTGCAGTGATCGCAACCGACCGGCTCGTAGATCGTGAAATGGCCGATGCGTTCCTCGGGGAAGCCTTCCTTGAGCAAGGTTTCGTGCGGGATTTCCAGCGGCCGCTTGCAGTGCGCGCACAATTTGCGCGCCAGACGCTGGGCGATGATCAGGCTGACCGAGGTGGCAATGTTGAAACCGGGAATGCCCATGTTGTGCAGGCGCGTGAGGGTTTCCGCCGCGCTGTTGGTGTGCAGGGTCGACAGCACCAGGTGGCCGGTCTGCGCGGCCTTGATCGCGATCTCGGCGGTTTCCAGATCGCGGATCTCGCCGACCATGATCACGTCCGGGTCCTGACGCAGAAACGAGCGCAGCGCCTGGGCAAAGTCCAGCCCTTGGCGGGGATTGACGTTGACCTGATTGATGCCTTCCATGTTGATTTCCACCGGGTCTTCGGCGGTGGAAATATTGATGTCGACGGTGTTGAGGATATTCAGCCCGGTGTACAGCGACACGGTTTTACCGGAGCCGGTGGGGCCGGTGACCAGAATCATTCCTTGCGGCTGTTTCAGCGCGGCCAGGTACAAAGCCTTTTGCTCGGCTTCGTAACCCAAGGCGTCGATGCCCATTTGTGCACTGGACGGGTCGAGAATCCGGATCACCACTTTTTCGCCCCACAGGGTCGGCAAGGTGTTGACGCGAAAATCGATGGATTTGCTTTTCGACAGGCGCATCTTGATCCGTCCGTCCTGGGGTTTGCGTCGTTCCGAAATATCCAGACTGGCCATCACCTTCAGGCGAGCGGCAATACGCCCGGCCAGCTGGATCGGCGGCTTGGCCACCTCGCGCAGCATGCCGTCGGTGCGCATGCGCACCCGGTAGTTTTTTTCGTACGGCTCGAAATGCAGGTCGGAAGAGCCGCTCTTGATCGCGTCGAGCAGCATCTTGTGCACGAACCGCACGACCGGGGCGTCGTCGGCATCGAGGCCGCCGATCAAGTCCTGTTTGTTGTCATCAATCGACTCGACGTCGAGGCCGTCGAGATCGACATCGGCCATTTCTTCCAGACCCGAGGCGTGGCTGTCGAAGAACTTGTCGATGGCGTCGCTGAGCTTGTCGTCCTCGACCAGAATCGCTTCGGTACTCAGGCCGGTGCTGAACTGGATGTCGCTGATCGCCTGCTGATTGCTCGGGTCGGAAAGGCCCACGAACAGTTTGTTGCCGCGCCGCCACAAGGGCAGGGCGCAATGCTGACGAACCAGTTTTTCACTGACCAGACCCTTCGGCTGGGTCTCCTTGTCGAGGCAATTGAGATCAAGCAGGGCCATGCCGAAATGTTCGGAAGCTATCTCGGCGATCTGCCGGCTGTTGACCAGTTTGTTGTGCACCAGGTAATTGACCAGCGATACGCGATTGCGCTGGGCCTGCGCCCAGGATTGCCGGGCGCTTGTTTCCGTGAGCAGTTCGGCCTGGACCAATTGCTTGGCCAGACCGCTCAGAGCGATGTCATTCATGGGGATTCCGCACGCTTGCCGTTCATGACTTATAGCCTAGTCAAGTGACAGCGCCAAACACGGCGCGTGCAGGTGACAAAAAGTGTCAGATAGTGCGGTTGCGGGTTGTAGGAAACGGCATTGATGCGTGCTGACGCCCAACGGACGGGGGCGCAAAGGCGTTGGCATAGGCTGTGCTGAGCCTTGTTCAGATCATGAGATTTCCACTCATGCATGGAGCGTGTCTATGAAAAAACAACAAGGTTTCACATTGATCGAGCTGCTGATCGTCGTGGCGATCATCGGCATTCTGGCGACTATCGCCCTGCCTCAGTATTCGAAGTATCAGGCGCGGTCGAAGGTGACGGCGGGGCTGGCGGAGATTAGTGCATTGAAAGTGCCATTCGAGGACACGATCAATCAAGGCACAGCTCCAACTCTGGCCAACGTTGCCAATGGTGCGACTACTACTTCCAACTGTACGTTGGCAGTTACAGGCACAGCCGCGACTGGCGAAGGCACAGTCACCTGCACCCTGCTCAATGCACCGGGTCCGGTGTTGGGTAGGACCATTACTCTCTCCCGTTCCGGTTCCGCTACGGGTAATACCTCCGGCGTGTGGACCTGCGCGACCACTGTCAACTCGGACTACGCGCCTCGTGGCTGCACGGCCAGCGGTGCGTAATCACGTTGCCGTCTGAACTGGAAATGCCCCGCACTGCGGGGCATTTTCGTATCGTCACCTGTTCACAAAAGCTCTAATAATTTCAGCAGCTTATGAACTTTCCGAAAAACCGCAACTTGCATGCGAAATTGCGCTGAGTCATGCATTTTGCATGAAAATGAAAATCAACGTTTTTTATAACTCATTGTTTTTAAACAGTTTTATGCGACTGAAAAAGTTGGCACAGCGTTCGCAATATCTCCGGTAACCCTGCTGACAAGCGTTACAGCAGACTTCCAGTAAAAACAGGAGTTACTCGTATGAAGAAGTTCGCTATCACTGCCGCTGCTACCGCTCTGACCCTGACCATGGCCGGTGGCGCTTTCGCCCAGTCCGCTCAGGCTACCCAGGCGCCAATGGTTCTGGCTGCCGGTGAAGTTACCAAGGCTAAAGAAGCTACTTCCGACACCTGGATCACCACCAAAGTGAAAAGCGATCTGGTTACCGAAAAAGGTATTCCAGGCACCGACATCAAAGTCGAAACCAACAAAGGTGTAGTTTCCCTGTCTTCTGACGTAGCTGTTACCGAAGCTCAGAAAACTACCGCTGTGAACATCACCAAGAAAATCAAAGGCGTTAAAGCGGTCTCCGCTGACGGCCTGAAAGCCGAGTAAGGCAAGACTTCTCGCCTGAACCGGGAGAAGACGCGACAGACGGGCCGAGCAATACGTCTGCCGCAACTTTAGAGTTCATGCGAACGGTCACACGGATGTGACCATTACAGGCCCCGGCACTTGTGTCGGGGCCTGTTCTATTTTGGGCAATACCAATGTGGGAGCGAGCCTGCTCGCGAATGCGTAGTGTCAGCCGACAAGTTCGTCAGTAGACAGACCGTATTCGCGAGCAGGCTCGCTCCCACAGGGTAAATTTCGTTCGGCTTAATTGCCGCGTTTGCTGTTGATCTGCCGCAGGCGATTGCCTTCGAAGCGCAGGTATTGATACATGCCGTTGTTCGGGCCGTAGGTCCATTCCTCGGCCTGAAACTCTTCGCGGCGATTGGCACTGCGCTTGTAGCCAAGCACATCACGACTGACCGGCTCGCCGCATTTTTGCAGCACCTCGCTGGCGCGGTCGCCGAGGCTGATCAACTGGCTGCCGCAGCGCAATGTATCCGAAGCCGACGCATGGCCGGCGGCGCACGTCAGCGCGAGCACAGCCAGCCAGTTACGCACGGTCATTCGGCATCCAGGTGCATTTGCGTGACCACACGGCCGTCGCTTTCGGCCTCGCCGAGGTTGGCGTCGATGAAGTACACGCGGTCATCTTCCAGCTTGCCCTGGTCGACCAGGTAATCCTTGATGGTGCTGGCGCGATCCTGGCCCAACTGGCGCAACAGCACCTCGCTGCCGCTCCAGAACGCGATCACGCCCTGGCGCATTTTCGCTGTGCGTTCTTCCTTGCCGAGGTCTTTCCATTCTGCCGGTGGCTGGGTTTTCAGGCGGGTGCGGTAAATCCCTTCGAGCAACGCGCCTTTCTCGCTTTCGGGCACTTGCAGCAGCGAGGCCTGGGCCGGGACTTTGTCGCCACGGCGCTGGAGCATCTTGTAGTAGTTGTATTGATATTCGCGTTCCAGACGTTGCTCGGCGAGCAGTGGCCCATCACTGCTCTTCGCGGCAGTGCCTTCGATTTCTAGGCGCAGCGCGGGACGTTCCTTGAGCGCTTGCGACAGTTTCACCAGCGCCGCTTCTGCGTCTTTGCTCAGATCGCTGGAGCCCGGCGCGAAGGACACCGTGCCGAGGTCTTCGGAGCCGCCGCCACTGACCAGCCCGCCGATCATCTTGAACGGCGCGGCGGCCGCTTTGACGATGAGGTTGCGCAGGGTCTGCCAGACGATCGGCATGACGCTGAACTGTGGATTATTCAGGTCGCCGGTCACCGGCAATTCGATGGAGATCTTGCCGTCGACGTCCTTGAGCAGGGCGATCGCCAGTTTCAGCGGCAGACTCACTGCATCAGGGCTGTCGACCTTCTCGCCCAGTTGCAGCTGCTCGACGACGACTTTGTTCTCGGCTTTCAGTTGGCCTTTGGTGATCAGGTAGTGCAGATCAAGGTTGAGCCGGCCCTTGCGGATGCGGTAGCCGGCGAATTTGCCGGAGTAGGGCGTCAGGGTCGTCAGTTCGACGCGCTTGAAACTGGTGGCGATGTCGAGACTGGCCATCGGGTCGAACGGATTGACCGCACCCTTGATGGTCACCGGCGCATAACGGTCGACCTTGCCTTTGATGTCGACGCTGGCCGGTTTTGCCTGGCGACTGTCGATGGTACCGATCTGGCCGTTGAGCTGTTGCACGGCGGTGGCAAAATTCGGCGTCAGGCTGAAGTCGGCGAAGTTGGCCGAGCCGTCGTTGATCGCAATCGCACCGATGTGAATGCCCAGTGGTTTGTCCTTGCTAGCGGGTTTGGCTCCGGCAGGTTTGGCACCGCTGTCGGCTGGTTGCGGGATCAGCAGGTCGTCGACGTTGGTGCTGCGGTCGTCGTTGATCATGAAACGCACATACGGCTGCAACAGGTTGACCTTGTCGATCGACAGGCTGTCGCCGTGCTGATAGTTGATGCCATCGACCACGACTTGCTGCCATTTGAGGAAGTCGCGGGTCTTCAGCGTATCGAGGGTGTGCAGTTGATCGATCTGCGCGCGGCCGGTGACGCTGAGGGCCAGTGGCTCGGTGCTCTTCAGGTTGACTTTGAGGTCACTGCCGAGCATGCCGCTGCGCAGTTCCAGGCGAATGAACGGGTTGATGTAGGACTGCGCGACACGCAGGTCGACGTCCTGGGTTTTCACGTTCAGCTGCGCGTTGACCGGGGCCAGATTGACCGTGCCGTCGGCGCTGATCTTGCCTTGTTTGCCCAGACCGCTGTCGAGCTTGAGCTTGAAAGGCGAGCCGTTGAGGCTGTCGAAATCCTGCAGGTCGACGTTCAGCGGAGTGATGTCCAGCGCCACCGCCGGTTGCGCCGAGCGGTCAGCGAGATGGACCGTGTAGTTGCGCAGTTGCACATCCTTGACCAGCACCTGCCATGGCTTGCTCGGCGCAGTCGATTCAGGCTTCGGCGAGTCAGCGGCAGCCGGGGCATCGGCCGGTTCGGCAGCGGCTTTGGCCGCCGGTTTCGACGGTTGGCTGGCGAACAGTTTTTGCCAGTCCAGTTGGCCGTCGGCTTCCAGCGCCGCCCAGGTTTCCAGTTTGTTGCTGCGGATCTTGCCGACCACCACTTGCTGCTTGGCCAGGTCCAGCGAGGTGTCGCCGATGTCGAGGCGTTCGAGCCTGGCCAGCGGACGTCCGTCCGGAGCCTTGATGGCGAACGGCGCGATGCTCACCGCAACGTTGTTGAGCAGCAGTTCGGTTTGTTTCGACAGGTTGAGTTTGTACTCGGTGCTGAGGCTGACCACGCCGTTTTCCAGC
This sequence comes from Pseudomonas triticicola, assembly GCF_019145375.1. Lineage (NCBI taxonomy): Bacteria > Pseudomonadati > Pseudomonadota > Gammaproteobacteria > Pseudomonadales > Pseudomonadaceae > Pseudomonas > Pseudomonas triticicola. Next base: position 474,638 of record NZ_JAHSTX010000002.1, read on the forward strand.
ACCAGCGGCACGGCGTCACGCACGTAAGGCCAGAAGGATTTCATCTGGCCATCGGTGACTTTCAGGGTGCCTTCGGAGGTGAACGGGATCAGGCTGAAATTGCCGGTCCAGTCGATCCGCCCGCCAGCGGGGCCGATGGCGACGAGGGTCATGTCGGCGCTGTCCTCGGGCAGGGTGCTGAGGTTTTTCAGCTCGAAACTGAGGTCGTCGTAAAGAAATTCGATCGGCTCGCTGGGCCGCATATCCTCGAAATGCACCACGCCGCCGGCCAGTTTGATGTTGTCGATACGCAGCGGGAATGGCTTGGCGTCGGGATCGGCCGGTGTCTGCTCGCTCGGCGGCACGTTGAACAGGCCCAGCAGGTTGAGCTTGCCGTCCTTGGCAAAGAGGATTTCGCTTTTGGGTTTGTCCAGTTCGATGTCGGACAGGTGCAGGGCCTTGGTCCAGAGGCTGTCGATCTGCAGGTTGGCATAGAGGCGATCGAAGCCGACCTGCTCCTTGCCCGGTTCGCCGATCACCAGGCCCCACAGGGTGACCTCAAGGCTGAAGGGGTTGAGTTCGATGCGCTGCAGATGCGCCGGCAGCGTCGCGTAGTTGGCCAGTTGCTGGTTGGCCACGCGCAAGGCAATGCCCGGCAGGATCAGAAACCCCAGCAGGCTGTAGAGGGCCAGGGCTGTCAGCAGTGCGCCAATCGCGCGAATCAATCCTTTGGGCATGTGCGGCTTCATCTGTCTGAATCGGAGTGCCTTGGAGTATGGCACGCGATTCTGGTTCCGAAGTGCTTGATGTGGGACAGGATTGTTCAGAAATTTCTGTAGGAACAGATCTCCCCGGTGGGAGCGAGCCTGCTCGCGAATGCGCTGGTTCAGTGAAAAACAAGTCGACTGACACTGCGCTTTCGCGAGCAGGCTCGCTCCCACAGGGGAATGTAATCGCTCATGCCTGAGGGATCACAGCTGCAAGATCAGCGTTTTCAACGGGGGCTGCTGGTCCCGCGAGGGGAAGTCGGCACCCGGGGTCATCACGCTCCATTCGCGCACCGGGCGGCCGGCCTTTTCGGCGCAGCGCAACACTTGTTCGCGCCAGTCGTCCATGCTGACTTTCGCCAGGTTGTTGCAGCAGATCAGTACGCCATTGTCGGCGGTGGTCAGCAGCGCCGGTTTGAGCAGGCTCTGATAATCGCGCAGCAAATCGACGGTGCCGAACGCACTTTTTGCCCACGCCGGCGGATCAAGAAGGACCAGATCGTATTGGCGCTGTTCGAGGCGCTGATAGCTCGGCAGCTTCTGCCCGCGCCGCACGCTGATCGGCAGGCCGGCGAGCTGGCGGATTGCCGGAAAGTAATCGGACTGAATGAATTGCATCGGCGGCAGTTGCGGGTTGAGCAAACCATTCTCGCGCCCGACCGCCAGATTGCCCTCGGCAAAATCGAGGTTGCACACCTCGCGTGCACCGCCGGCCGCCGCACTGAGGCCAACGCCGCAGGTGTAGGCGAACAGGTTGAGCACGCTTTTGCCTTGCGCGTGATCCTTGACCCAGCCACGGGTGTTGCGCAGGTCGAGGAACAGCAGCGGATCCTGCCCGGCATGACGCCCGCGCACGCGGTAGTTCAGGCCCCATTCATGCCCGACCAGATCCGCCAGTGCGGCGTCATCGGCTTTATAAACGCTGTCCTCGCGATCGATCCGCGAGTTGCCACGGGAGCGGTCGTTGTAGACCAGCAGGCTGTCGAAGCCCAGGGTCTGGTTGACCATGGCATGCAGTTGCAGCAGATCATCACGTTCGAGCGTCTGGTGAAAACTCTGCACCAGCAATTGTGGGCCGTAGCGGTCGATGGTCAGGCCGCCGGCACCTTCCTGGCTGCCGTGGAACAGCCGATAGCAATCGGTGCCCTGGCTGTGCAGCGCAGCGAGCAGGTCCTGGCGTTGATCGAGGGCGGCGCGCAGCGCCTGATTCAAGGAAGACATGCGGGCGCCTTGCTGAAAAAACGCGAAGCTTAGCAGTCGGGGAGCTAAAAGCGGCAAGTTTCTAGCTGCAAGCTAAAAGCGAAAAGCTGCGCGGACCGCTTTAGCTTGCAGCTTGTAGCTAGAAACTTGCAGCTCTCAAGTATTGAGCCGCTTGTCGACGAGGTCCTGCACCACACTCGGATCAGCCAGGGTCGAAGTATCGCCAAGGCTGTCGAGCTCATTGCAGGCAATCTTGCGCAAAATCCGCCGCATGATCTTGCCCGAGCGGGTCTTTGGCAGCGCCGGCGCCCACTGGATCAGGTCCGGTTTGGCGAAGCTACCGATCTCCTTGCTGACGTGCGCCAGCAGGTCTTTCTTCAGCTCGTCGTTGGCCTCGGTGCCGTTCATTGGCGTCACGAACGCGTAGATGCCCTGGCCTTTGACGTCGTGGGGATAACCGACCACGGCGGCCTCGGCGATGCTGTCGTGCAGCACCAGGGCGCTCTCCACTTCGGCGGTGCCAATGCGGTGGCCTGAGACGTTGATCACGTCGTCGATGCGTCCGGTGATCCAGTAATCGCCGTCCTCGTCGCGGCGGGCGCCGTCACCGGTGAAGTAATAGCCGGGGTAGGGTTTGAAGTAGGTGTCGATCATCCGCTGCGGATCGCCGTAGACGCTGCGAATCTGCGCCGGCCAGCTCGACTTGATCGCCAGCACGCCACTGCCGGCGCCTTTGATTTCCTTGCCGACTTCGTCAAGCAACACCGGTTGCACGCCAAACATCGGTTGCGTCGCGCAGCCCGGTTTGATCCGTTGGGCGCTGACCAGCGGGCTGAGCATGATGCCGCCGGTTTCGGTCTGCCACCAGGTGTCGACAATCGGGCAGCGCTGTTCACCGACAGCATTGAAATACCATTCCCACGCTTCCGGGTTGATCGGCTCACCGACGCTGCCGAGCAATCTGAGGCTGGCGCGCGACGTTTCCTTCAACGGTCCGGCGCCTTCGCGCATCAGCGCGCGCAGGGCGGTGGGTGCGGTATAGAAGATGTTGACCTTGTGCTTGTCGATGACCTGCCAGAAGCGCGAACTGCTCGGGTAGCTCGGTACGCCTTCGAACATCAGTGTGGTCGCACCGTTGGCCAGCGGCCCGTAGACGATGTAACTGTGGCCGGTGACCCAGCCGACGTCGGCGGTGCACCAGAACACTTCGCCGTCGCGGTAGTCGAGCACATATTTGAAGGTCATCGCCGCTTGCAGCAGATAGCCGCCGGTGGTGTGCAGCACGCCTTTGGGTTTGCCAGTGCTGCCGGAGGTGTAGAGGATGAACAGCGGATCTTCGGCGTCCATCGGTTCCGGCGGGCAGTCGTCGCTGACCTCACGCACGGCCTGGTGGTACCAGAGGTCACGGCCCTCGACCCAATCGACTTGGCCCTGAGTGCGCTCGACCACCACCACGGTGCTGACGTTCGGGCAGCTTTGCAGGGCTTTGTCGACGTTGTTTTTCAGTGGCACGAAGCGGCCGCCACGTACGCCCTCATCGGCGGTGATCACGGTACGGCAGTCGGCGTCGAGAATTCGATCACGCAGGGAATCCGGGGAAAATCCGCCGAACACCACCGAATGAATCGCGCCGATTCGCGCGCAGGCGAGCATGGCGTAGGCGGCTTCGGGGATCATCGGCATGTAGATGCACACCCGGTCGCCTTTCTTCACGCCACGGCTTTTCAGTACGTTGGCCAGACGGCAGACGTGGTGATGGAGTTTGTTGTAAGTGATCTGCGCCGATTCGGCAGGATCGTCGCCTTCCCAGAGCAGGGCGGTCTGCTCGCCACGGAGCTTGAGGTGACGGTCGATGCAGTTGTAACTGACGTTGAGCTTGCCGCCGGCAAACCAGGCCGCTTCACCGGTTTTCAGGTCATAGCGCTGCACGGTCTGCCACGGCGTGCTCCAATCGAGAAAACGCGTGGCCTGCTCGGCCCAGAAGGCGCTGGGGTGTTCAATCGATTCGCGGTACAGGCGCCGATACTCGTCCTGGCTCAACTGAGCGGCCTGGCGCACGGCATCGGCTTTGGGGAACGTGCTGATATCGAACATGACGGTTCCTTATTCTTGTGGTGCGACACGAATAAAGATGCGCCGAGCGCTGCACAGGTTCAAGTCATGCGCCAAAACAACTGTGGGAGCGAGCCTGCTCGCGAAGGCGGCGGATCAGTCAACACAGTGTTGAATGACGCACCGATTTCGCGAGCAGGCTCGCTCCCACAGGGGAACAGCGCTGTGCCCGAAGGCTTTTATCAGCCGCGATGACGCCCGCGGAAGTAGTTGATCAGGCCTTGAGTCGAGGCATCGTCAGCCACGGTCTCGTCGCTGCCGACCAGACGGTTGTAGACGCCTTTGCCCAATTCCTTGCCCAGTTCCACACCCCACTGGTCGAAGGCGTTGATGCCCCAGACCACGCTTTGCACGAATACTTTGTGCTCATACATGGCAACCAGGGCGCCGAGGCGACGCGGGCTGATGCGTTCGACCACCAGGGTGTTGCTCGGACGATTGCCCGGGATCACCTTGTGCGGCGCAAGTTTGCGCACGTCGTCTTCGCCCATGCCTTTGTCGCGCAGCTCAGCTTCGGCTTCCGACAGGGTCTTGCCGAGCATGAGCGCCTGGCTCTGCGACAGGCAGTTGGCGTACAGCCACTGGTGGTGGTCGGAAACCGGGTTGAAGCTGACGATCGGCACGATGAAGTCGGCCGGGATCAATTGGGTGCCCTGGTGCAGCAACTGGTGATAAGCGTGCTGACCGTTGCAGCCGACGCCGCCCCAGATTACCGGGCCGGTATCGGTCGACACCGAGGTGCCGTCCTGACGCACGCTCTTGCCGTTGGACTCCATGTCCAGCTGTTGCAAGTGCTTGGTGATGTTGCGCAGGTAGTGGTCGTACGGCAGGATCGCGTGGCTCTGCGCACCCCAGAAGTTGCCGTACCAGACGCCAAGCAGCGCCAGCAGCACTGGCATGTTCTGTTCGAACGGCGCGGTCTGGAAATGCTGGTCCATGGTGTAGGCACCGGACAGCAGTTCCTTGAAGTTGGACATGCCGATGGCCAGGGCAATCGGCAAACCGATCGCCGACCACAGCGAGTAACGCCCGCCGACCCAGTCCCACATCGGGAAGATGTTTTCTTCGCGGATACCGAAGGCCACCGCTGCGGCGTTGTTGCTCGACACAGCGATGAAGTGGCGATACAGCTCGGCTTCCGAGCCGCCCTGTGCCAGGTACCAGGCGCGTGCGGCCTGCGCGTTCTTCAGGGTTTCGAGGGTGTTGAACGACTTCGACGAAACGATGAACAGCGTGGTCTCGGCACGCAGTTTCTGCGTCAGCTCGTGGAATTCGCTGCCGTCGATGTTTGCCAGATAGTGGCAACGTACGCCTTTCTGCGCGTAGGACAGCAGTGCTTCGGAGACCAGCTCAGGACCGAGGAACGAACCACCGATGCCGATATTGACCACGTCGGTGATCGGCTTCTCGGTGTAACCGCGCCACAAGCCATCGTGGATGCGGCCGACCAGATCGGTGATCTGGTTCAGCACTTTGTGCACTTCCGGCATCACGTTGACGCCATTGACCGACAACTTGTCGCCGACCGGGCGGCGCAGGGCGGTGTGCAGTGCCGGGCGGCCTTCGGAGGCGTTGACGATTTCGCCGTCGAACAGCGCTTTGATCGCGCCCTTCAGATCGACTTCATTGGCCAGGCCCACGAGCAGGTTGCGGGTCTCGGCGTTGATCAAATTCTTCGAATAGTCGAGAAACAGACCGCAGCTGCTGAGGGTGAACTGATTGAAACGCTGCGGATCGGCGTTGAAGGCTTCGCGCATGCTGAAATCCTGCATGGCTTGGCGGTGATCTTTCAACGCTTGCCAGGCGGGCAGAGCGGTAACGTCGTGAGGAGTGCGGTAGTACGCCATCGCTGCGGTTTTCCTTTTTACTTGAACGGCCTTTGAACACGGTACAGATCAACCACGGGTTTTTAGCGCATGGGATCAACTGCGTCGACACGAGATCTGGACGCAGGGCGAATACAGTAAACCTCGCGCTGCGTTCTGTCTTGACTTTGTCTGACCAGATCCCTGTACTTTTTTAACATCCGTTGAGGAATCTGGCCGACAAACGGAGGTGCCCGGAACACTTTCGCCCAACCGGCATGCACCGAAAACACCTGTGGGAGCGAGCCTGCTCGCGAAGGCGTGGTGTCAGGCAACTTATAAGTCGCTGATACACCGCCTTGGCGAGCAGGCTCGCTCCCACAGGGAAATTCGTTGCTGCTTAAATCGGGCTATCGAGATTCAGGTGCAGGTTGTCGATCAGCCGCGTGGTGCCGAGGAACGCCGCTGCCAGAATCACCAGATCGCGATCCTCCGCCGTCGCCGGACGCAAGGTCAGGCCATGGCGGATTTCCAGATAGTCCGGACGCAGCCCCGCCGCTTCCAGCACCTGCAGCTGTGCAGCGATCAGCGCCGGGTAATCGCGCTCACCTTGCTTGATCGCTTCGGCAATGCTGCTCAGCACGCGATACACCACCGGTGCCACGGCGCGCTGGTCTTCATTGAGAAAGCCGTTGCGCGACGACAGCGCCAGACCGTCCGCTGCACGCACGGTCGGCTCGCCGATGATCTGGATCGGCATGTTCAGGTCGTGCACCAGTGCGCGGATCACCGCCAGTTGCTGGTAATCCTTCTGGCCGAAGATCGCCAGGTCCGGCTGGACCATGTTGAACAGCTTGCTGACCACCGTCGCCACACCTTCGAAGTGCCCCGGACGGCTGGCGCCACACAGGCCTTCGGACAATTGCGGCACACTGACCCGGGTTTGTCCGGCCATGCCGTCCGGGTACATCTCTTCAACCGTCGGCGCAAACAGCAGGTCGCAACCGGCTTCGAGGAGCTTTTCCTGATCGGCGGCGAGGGTGCGCGGGTATTTGTCGAGGTCTTCGCCGGCGCCGAACTGCAACGGGTTGACGAAAATACTGGCGACGACGAAATCCACTCGCTGAGTGGCTTTGGTGACCAGTGCTACGTGGCCGCTGTGCAGGTTGCCCATGGTCGGCACGAAGCCGATGCGCTTGCCTTCACTGCGCGCGCGGGCGACGGCGGCACGCAGTTCGCGTACGGTTTTGACGGTGTTCATGCAGAGAATCCGTGTTCGATGCCGGGGAACGTGGTGGCTTTTACTTCGCTGACGTAAGCCTTCAGCGCGGACTGGATGCTGTCCTGACCTTGCATGAAGTTTTTGACGAATTTGGGTACGCGGCCGGTGATCGACAGACCCAGCATGTCGTGCAATACCAACACCTGGCCGTCGGTGGCGTTACCGGCACCGATGCCTATCACTGGGATGCCAACGGCCTGGCTGATTTCTGCCGCCAGTTCGCTCGGTACGCACTCGAGCAGCAGCATAGCCGCACCGGCCTGCTCCAGCGCGATCGCATCGGCACGCATCTGCCGCGCCTGGTTCTCGTTGCGGCCCTGCACTTTATAGCCACCGAGGATGTTCACTGCTTGCGGGGTCAGGCCCATGTGCGCACACACCGGCACACCGCGCTCGGCGAGCAGGCGAATCGACTCCGCCAGCCACAGCTGACCTTCGACCTTGACCATGTGCGCACCGGCCTGCATCAGCATGGCGCTGTTGTTCATGGTCTGTTCGAGGGTGGCGTTGGCCATGAACGGCAGGTCGGCGAGGATCAGGGCATCGCCATTGCCACGCTTGACGCTGGCGACGTGATAGGCCATTTCCGCCGTGGTCACTGGCAGGGTGCTGTCATGACCCTGCAGAACCATGCCGAGGGAGTCGCCGACCAGCAGCACTTCGACACCGGCCTCGTTGCAGGCGTGGGCGAAGGTCGCGTCATAGCAGGTCAGCATGGTGATTTTTTCACCGTTCTGCTTGAGGCTCTGGAGCGTGGTCAGGGTGATGGCTGGCATGTAAAAAATCCTCGTTCAGGCGCTCTGGAAACTGCTGCGAGTCACGCGCGTGATTCTTCATCTACTCAGGCGCACGGTCTTGTGTCGTGCTTTGAAAGGCCTGGATTGCGCCCGTTCATACCGGGTTGGCGGCAGCGGGACGCCTATAGTCGTGATGAGCCAACAGGAAGTCAATTGCGTGTGTTACCGCATTGTTACGCGGGCGGTGTTACCGGCGTTACTGATGCGATTCAGCGCTGCGGCGGGCCTGATTCGGGGGATTTTTGTCTGACAAAATCCTGGATTTGTAATAAACCAATGTGGGAGCGAGCCTGCTCGCGAAGGCGGCAGATCAGTCAACACAGTGTTGAATGACGCACCGCATTCGCGAGCAGGCTCGCTCCCACAGGGGATTGCAATCAATCTGTTTGAAGGCGTTCAAGGCCGACGAACGGGCAGGCGGCCAGCAGGGCGGGAAGGGCGCGGCCATCGGCGAGACGCAGATCCTGCGGTGCCAGTTCAGCGAGGGGATAAAGAACGAACGCCCGCTCCTGAATCTGGTAATGCGGAACCTTCAGCCGTGGCTCATCGATCAGGCGATCGCCGAACAGCAGGATATCCAGATCCAGCGTGCGTGGCCCCCAGCGCTCCAGACGCTTGCGGCCCTGATCATTCTCGATTGCTTGCAGGGCGTCGAGCAGCTCGATCGGTGCGAGCGAACTGTCGAGGGCGGCGACCGCGTTGGTGTAACGCGGCTGGCCCGGCAGCAGCGAATCGCTTTGATAAAAGGCTGAAACGCCGGCAAGACTCGTCTGCGGCAATTGCCCCAGCGCCGCGATGGCGCTGCGCAACTGGTCGGCCGGGTCAGCGAGGTTGCTGCCCAGGCCGATGTAGATGCGTTCCATGCTTACTCGCCCGTCGCGCTCGAAGCACCGGCGCGCTTGCGCTTGGAACCGCCGCTGCGGCGACGCTTGCGCGTTGCGCCGCTGGCATCGTCACCCTTGCCGCTGAGGTCGCGGATCATGTCGCGACGCTCGCTGTCGTTGGCGTCCTGATAATCGGTCCACCATTCGCCGAGGCCATCGGTCTCCTCGCCGGCGCTTTCGCGCAGCAGCAGGAAGTCATAACCGGCGCGGAAGCGCGGGTTGTCCAGCAACAGATCGGCGCGTTTGCCGCTGCGGCGTGGCAGGCGTTCCTGCATGTCCCAGATTTCGCGGATCGGCATGGTGAAGCGCTTCGGAATGGCGATGCGCTGGCACTGTTCGGCGATCAGCTCATGAGCGGCTTCCTGCATCGCCGGAATCGGCGGCATGCCACGTTCCTGCAGACGCAACACGCGGGCTGGCAGCGCCGGCCAGAGCAGGGCGGCAAAGAGGAACGCCGGGGTCACCGGTTTGTTCTGCTTGATGCGCAGGTCGGTGTTGGTCAGTGCTTCGCTGATCAGCGTGTGGGTGTATTCCGGGTTGTATTCCAGCGCCTCGGCACTGGCCGGGAACAGCGGGGCGAACAGTTGCAGATCGACCAGCATTTCAAAGGTGATCGCGCCGTGCCCGGACAGGAACAGCTTGAGCACTTCTTCGAACAGCCGCGCCGACGGAATCTCGCGCAGCATCGGCGCCAGCTCACGGATCGGCTGCACGGTGTGCTTCTCGATGCCGAAGTTGAGCTTGGCGGCAAAACGCACGGCCCGCAGCATGCGCACCGGGTCTTCCTGGTAACGCTGCTTGGGGTCGCCGATCAGGCGGATCAGGTGATTGCGGATGTCGTGCACGCCATTGGCGTAATCGAGAATGCGCTCGCTGACCGGATCGTAATACAGGGCGTTGATGGTGAAGTCGCGGCGTTGCGCGTCTTCTTCCAGGGTGCCGTAGACGTTGTCGCGCAGAATGCGCCCGCTCTCGTTGCGCGAAGACTGGTTGCTGTCTTCGTCGTCTTCGTTGACCGGGTGATTGGCGCGGAAGGTCGCGACTTCAATGATTTCGCGACCGAAATGGATGTGCACCAGCTTGAACCGGCGGCCGATGATTCGCGCATTGCGGAATTCGGCACGCACCTGCTCGGGGGTGGCACTGGTGGCGACGTCGAAGTCCTTGGGCGTGATGCCCAGCAGCATGTCACGCACGCAACCACCGACCAGATAAGCCTGGTAACCGGCACCTTGCAGGCGTTCGACGATATTCACCGCATAGCGGCTGAACTGCGTTTTCTGCAGCGAATGTTGGCCGCTGTTGAGCACTTCAGGGGTGCTGCGGATGTGTTGCGTACGACGCACGGGAGTTCGGAATGACTGGAACAGCTTCTTCAGCATGGGATGCACTGTTTGAAGGAATGTTCGGCCATACCAAAAGAATGACCGCATGATGGGCGCAGATTCTAGCATTTAGTCGGGGGATGGTGTAGGACGCAGCAGATATGAGCTGCAAGCCGCAAGCTGCAAGGGTCGAGCGCGGGAAAACGGGGGGATTTCACGGAACGGAGAAACTACAAGGGGAGCCGAAGCTCCCCAAGAAGTAGTTGCGTGCTCTTTTTATTATTGATTCGGGCTTTTTGTTTTTGTTGAGTGCCCTCGCCACGAAGTGTTTCCTTCGTGACCCTCCCAATCGGGAGCCAAGAGCAAACGGATTGCTTTGGTCGCTGAATTGCAGTGATCTCTCGATCCAACCAGTACAGGCTCTGTCTTAGGACAGTTTTTGTTGTTCTCGGCCTGGTCGTGGGGCAAGCCCCAAATACAACGCCTCTCCAAAAGAATCAGTTAGCTGCGCCTCTCGCCGTCTTGTTTTTATTGTGCGTGAGTCGATTCGTCTTATTTTTATTGTCTTGTGCATTGCTTGTTATTGTTCTTGTACCAAACATATAGCAGGGTGCGTGCCAACTTTTGTCTCGCCCAGTAAAACAAGGGGTTAGGTCGATATAACCGTTTTGCAGGGGCGAAAAAAAGCCGGGGTTTCGTTACCGATAACCCCGGCTTCTGTTACGTGAATCGACTGCGGTAACAGTTTTTTCACATTGTCATGCGTTACCCGCGCACGCGGTGGGTAACGCTCAGCTCTCGCTGGCGACCCCGGTCTTGCGCCGTGGAATGCCCAGGCGCTGGCGGCGTTCCCACAGGCATTTGCGGCTGACGCCGAGTTTGCGTGCCAGTTCGGTCTCGGTCATGTGGTCCTGATGCTCGAGGACGAAGTGCTGGAAGTAATCCTCCAGCGACAGATCCTCGGTCGGCTCATGGCTGCTGTTGCTGGCGTTACCGCCGGTTTGCGGCGGCAGGCCGATGAACTCGTCGTCTTCCAGATCGCTCAGCTCGATGTCGATGCCCAGCAGGTCGGCCGAGATCTCCGGGCTTTCGCTGAGAATCACCGCGCGCTCGACAGCGTTTTCCAGCTCACGCACGTTACCGGGCCAGGAATAGTGGCGGATCGCCTGTTCGGCATCGGCGGCGAATTTCAGGTCGGTGCGATTGATCCGCGCGCTCTGGCGAGCGAGGAAGGCATTGGCGATTTCGTTGACGTCAGCGCCGCGCTCGCGCAGCGGCGGCAGCTTCAGGGCAATCACGTGCAGACGGTAATAAAGGTCTTCACGGAACTGACCGATTTTCGCCAAGCTCTTCAGATCGCGGTGAGTTGCAGCGATCAGGCGCACATCGACTTTCTGTGACTGCACCGAACCTACGCGGCGAATTTCGCCCTCCTGCAGAACCCGCAGCAAGCGAGCCTGGGCTTCGAGGGGCAGTTCGCCGATCTCATCGAGAAACAAGGTGCCGCCGTCCGCCGCTTCAACCAGACCGGCACGACCGGCGCTGGCGCCGGTGAACGCGCCTTTCTCGTGGCCGAACAGTTCTGATTCGATCAGGCTTTCCGGAATCGCCGCGCAGTTCACCGAAATCATCGGCGCCTTGGCGCGTTTCGACAGATTGTGCAGGGCGCGGGCCACCAGTTCTTTACCGGTACCGGACTCACCCTGAATCAATACGTTGGAATCGGTTGGCGCGACCTTGCGGATCTTGCTGTACAGGTCCTGCATCGGTGGGCAGGAGCCGATGATGCCGATTTCGCCATTGCTGTTATCCACAGCAGCTTTGCCATTGCCGGCGGCAGGCTTGCTCGCCGTAGCTTCGCCGGCAGCCGGCGCCGACTGGCGATCGCGCAGGATCCGCGCAACCGCCTGGAGCATTTCATCGTGGTCGAACGGCTTGGCGATGTAATCGACCGCGCCCATTTTCATCGAGTCGACCGCCGAGCGCAGGCTGGCGTAACTGGTCATGATCAGCACCGGTGTGCCCTGGCCGAGCTTGATCAGCTCGGTGCCCGGAGCGCCCGGCAGGCGCAGGTCGCTGACGATCAGATCGAACGTAGGAATGGTGAAGCGTTCTTGTGCTTCCTGCACTGATCCGGCTTCGCTGACCTGGTACTGGTTGCGTTCCAGCAGGCGGCGCAAGGCGGAGCGGATAATGGTTTCGTCTTCGACGATCAAAATGTGCGGCATTGATTCGATACTCTCGACGGTCTCAGTTCACAGCGGACGTCGCTTCGACATGACGCGGTAAGGTCACCCGGATACGGGTGCCGCGTTGGCTTTGTACATCAGCCGGGCTGTCGATGGTGATTTGTCCATAATGCTCTTCAACGATGGAATAGACCAGTGCAAGGCCCAGACCGGTGCCTTCACCCGGATCCTTGGTGGTGAAGAAAGGTTCGAACAATCGGTCCATGATGCTCGACGGAATGCCACTGCCTTCGTCTTCGACGATCAGATCGACCGTGTGTTCGCCGGCTTCGCTCTTGACCCGTACCGCACTGTGCGGCGGCGAGGCGTCGCGGGCGTTGGAGAGCAGATTGATCAGCACCTGGGCAAGCCGTTGCGGGTCGCCTTCGACCCAATGATCGGGATCGCACAGGTTGTAGAACTGCACTTCGAAATTGCGCCGGTTCAGCGCCAGCAGGCCAATGGCGTCCTGCGCGACCTCGGCCAGACACACCGGTTCGTCGTTGTGCTGATGACTGCCGGCATGGGCGAAGCTCATCAGCGACTGGACGATGCGCGAGACGCGTTTGGTCTGCTCGAGAATCTGCCCGCTGATTTCCGTCAGCTCGCCGTCGTCTTCACGTTCTTCGCGCAGGTTCTGCGCCAGGCAGGCGATGCCGGTGATCGGATTACCGATTTCGTGGGCCACACCCGCTGCGAGTCGACCGATGCTGGCCAGCCGTTCGGAATGCACCAGTTTATCTTCGAGCATCTGCGTTTCGGTCAAATCTTCGACGAGTAACACCAGACCACTGTTACCCGGTGCCAACGGCTCGTCGATTGCCGCTTTGTGCAGATTCAGCCAGCGGGTCTGACCATCGAGGGCCAGGTGCTGTTTGTGCAAATGCTCGTCGGGCAGGTTGATGAAGCCTTGCAGCAATTCTTTCCACGGGTTGGCGATGGTGCTCAAGCGAGAACCGACTACTCGTTGTGCGGCGATGCCGGTCAGCTCTTCCATGGCCTTGTTCCACATCAGGATCTCCTGATCCTTGGCCAGCGAGCAGACGCCCATCGGCAGTTCCTGCAAGGTCTGGCGGTGGTAGCGGCGCAGGGCGTCGAGCTCGGCGGCCAGGCCGGTGAGGCGCGAGTGGTAATCCTCGAGACGGCTTTCAATGAAGTGAATGTCTTCGGTGACGTAGTTTTCGCCGCCAGCCTTATAGGGCAGGAAGGTTTCCACCATATCCTGCGCAACGCTCGGGCCCATCAGGCCGGACAGGTTGGCCTCGATGCGGTCGCGCAAACGGCGCAAGGCGTAAGGCCGGCGTTCGTCGAAGGGCAGATACAGATCGCGCAAGGCTTGCTCGACCTCTTTCTGCGCAGCCTTGGCACCCAGCGGCTTGGCCAGTTGCGTGGCGAACTCCTGCGGCGAGGCGGCGTGCAGCTCGCGGCGTTGCGGGCGGCGCACGTTGTCCACCGCACAGGCTTCGGCGGCGCTGGCTTCTTCCGGGCTGGCGTTGGTGAACAGCGAGATCAGGGTGAACATCAACACGTTGGCGGCCAGCGAGGCGATGGCCGCCATGTGCCAACTGGTGTCGTCGAGCACGTAGATCATGTTCAGCAGCGGGATATAGAAACCCTGCAGATTGCCGACCAGCGGCAGCAACATGGTCACCACCCAGACCGTGATCCCCGCCAGCAGACCGGCAATGAAACCACGGCGGTTGGCGGTCGGCCAGTACAACACCGACAACACCCCGGGCAGAAATTGCAGGGTCGCCACGAACGCGACGATGCCGAGGTTGGCCAGATCCTGCTCGACGCCGAGCATCAGGTAGAAGCCGAAGCCGGCCATGATGATCGCCACGATCAGCGCCCGGCGGGTCCATTTCAGCCAGCGGTAGATATTGCCTTCGGCCGGCGGCTGATAGAGCGGCAGCACCAGATGGTTCAGCGCCATGCCCGACAAGGCCAGGGTGGTGACGATGATCAGGCCACTGGCGGCGGACAGGCCACCGACGTAGGCGAGCAAGGCCAGCGGTTTGCTGTTGGCGGCAATGCCGATACCAAGGGTGAAATATTCCGGGTCGGTGGTGGCGCCGAGTTTCAGGCCTGCCCAGAGAATCAGCGGTACGGCAAGACTCATCAACAGCAGAAACAACGGCAGGCCCCAACTGGCGCTGACCAGCGAGCGCGGGTTGAGGTTTTCCGTAAAGGTCATGTGATACATGTGCGGCATTACGATCGCCGAGGCAAAGAACACCAGCAGCAGCGTGCGCCACGGACCTTCCTGCAACGGCGTGTGCAGGGCGGCGAGGGCGGTCTGGTTTTGCAGCAGCCACAGTTCGAGCTGTTGCGGGCCGTCGAACACCCCATACAGCGCGTACAGGCCAACGCCGCCGAGAGCGATCAGTTTGATGATCGATTCGAAGGCAATCGCGAACACCAGCCCTTCATGTTTCTCGCGCGTGGCGATGTGCCGGGAACCGAAGAAAATCGTGAACAGAATGATCAGCGCACAGAACGCCAGCGCCACGCGGCTCTGCACGCGTTCACCGGTGAGGATGCCGATCGAGTCGGCCACGGCCTGAATCTGCAGGGCCAGCAACGGCAGCACGCCAATCAGCATGAAAATCGTGGTCAGCGCACCGGCCCAGGTGCTGCGAAAGCGGAAGGCAAACAGGTCGGCCAGCGACGACAGTTGATAGGTGCGGGTGATCTTCAGGATCGGATAGAGCAGCACTGGCGCCAGCAGAAACGCACCGGACACGCCGAGATAGCTGGACAGAAAGCCGTAACCGTACTGATAGGCCAGGCCCACCGTGCCGTAGAACGCCCAGGCACTGGCGTAAACCCCCAGCGACAATGTGTAGGTCAACGGGTGGCGAATGATCGCGCGCGGGATCATGCCCCGTTCGCTGACCCAGGCAACGCCGAACAGCGCCGCCAGGTACGCGGCGCTGATCAGGATCATCTGGGTCAGGCTAAAGCTCATCGGCATCTTTTTGGCTCTGCAGGATGAAGGTCACGACAATCAGGATCAGCCAGAGCAGATAAGGGCGATACCAGGCGCCCGTCGCGTCGATCCACCAGTCCATGATGGCGGGGGAGAACAGGTAGATCCCGACGACCAAAAGCAGGACCAAGCGATAGATGTACATCCCGGCCTCTCTTTTTTATGCGCGTGCCCGAAAACGTGCGGCGATGGTAACGGATGGGCGCGCGACTGCAAGTGTCGTCATTGCAGTTGCGCTTCGGGCAGGGTCAATGTGCGCGGGATCTTCTCGGCATCCCAGTGCACGCTGCCCCAGGCCAGCAACTCGCGCGGCGAAGCGTGAGCCAGCTCAGTGCCGGGATTCTGCCCCAGCGCGCGCAACGCCCGCAGCAGCAACGGCGTGGCTTGATCGGCTTCAAGCGGCGGCGAGCGGTAGGACTTGCCGAGTTTGTTGCCGTCCGGCTGGGTGATCAGCGGCAGGTGCAGATAGCGCGGCTGTTTCAGGCCGAGCAGCTCCTGTAGATATAGCTGACGCGGCGTCGAATCGAGCAGATCGGCGCCACGCACGATGTCGGTGATGCCTTGCCAAGCGTCGTCGAGCACCACCGCCAGTTGATAAGCGTAGAGACCATCGCGCCGACGGATGACGAAGTCGCCGACGTCGCGGCCCAGGTGCTGGCGGTATTCGCCCTGCACGCGATCGATGAAGTGGTATTCCACCTCCGGCACGCGCAGGCGGATCGCGGCGGCGTGCTGATCATGCCCGGCATTGCGGCAAAACCCCGGATAAATGCCGTGATACGGCTCCAGTTGTTTGCGCGAGCAGGTGCAGGCGTAGGCAAGGCCATGGTTGAACAGACTGTTGAGCACTTCGGCGTAGGCAGCGTGCCGATCGCTCTGGCGGACCATTTCGCCGTCCCATTCGAAGCCGTAGCTTTCCAGCGCCTTGAGAATCGCCGCTTGCGCACCTGGCTCTTCGCGCGGCGGGTCGAGATCTTCCATGCGCACCAGCCAGCGCCCGCCAACCGAGCGGGCATCGAGATAGGACGCCAGCGCAGCGACCAGCGAACCGAAGTGCAGGTGGCCACTGGGGGTGGGGGCGAAGCGGCCAATGTAGGCGGGGGATTTGGCAGTCATGGAGGCGATAAAGACTATTCAGAGTTTAAGCAGGTGACCCCTGTGGGAGCGAGCCTGCTCGCGAAAGCGCTGTGTCAGTCAATAATGAGCTGTCTGAAGGGACGCTTTCGCGAGCAGGCTCGCTCCCACAGGTTCCGTGGGCAAAACACAGAAACAAAAACGGAGCGTTCGCACGCTCCGTTTTTCGTTCAGGTCGAGATTACTTGCCGACCTGCTTTTCCTTGATTTCCGCCAGGGTCTTGCAGTCGATGCACAGATCCGCTGTCGGGCGGGCTTCGAGGCGCTTGACGCCGATCTCGATGCCGCAGGACTCGCACCAGCCGTATTCTTCGTCTTCGATCAGTTGCAGGGTCTTGTCGATTTTCTTGATCAGCTTGCGCTCGCGGTCGCGGGCGCGCAGTTCGAGGGCGAACTCTTCTTCCTGGCTGGCACGGTCGGCCGGGTCAGGGAAGTTGGCCGCTTCGTCTTTCATGTGATCAACCGTACGGTCGACTTCCTGCATCAAGTCCAGTTTCCACTTGTTCAGGATCTTGGTGAAGTGCGCGCGCATCGGAGCGCCCATGTACTCTTCACCCGCCTTCGAAACGTAAGGTTCGAAGCCGCTGATCGTCGCTTGCTGCTGTTGCTTTGCCTGGGTGGACATGAAATAGACCGCCTCTACTCTTGTAATCCATTGCGCAGGATTGCTCCATCACCGACACCTGCCGGCCCTGCGGCTGCAAGCGGGCGAACTTACCAGATCAAATCAGCCTGCGCTACTCCCGGATGTCGAGCCCCCGGCGGGTGGCGCTTGCAGATGTCTGACAAGCCGTGTCTGTGGGAATGAAGACCTGTTCAATCACTGATTTTAGTCAATCCTGGAGCGTACGTTCAGATCGTTACAGTCCAGCGTTCTTGAGGCTGTGACCTTCACGGGTTCTCGCTCGTTCCGGCAGACAGGTAGAATCGTCTCTTTTTTCCGTCGAAGGCATTCCAATGGGCCCCTACAGTGCGCGCAGTCGTGCGATCGAACCGTTCCATGTGATGGCGCTGCTGGCGCGGGCCAATGAATTGCAGGCCGAAGGCCACGACGTGATCCACCTGGAAATCGGCGAACCGGACTTCACCACCGCCGAACCGATCATCCGCGCCGGGCAAGCCGCGTTGACCGCAGGCAAGACCCGCTACACCGCCGCCCGTGGGATTCCCGAACTGCGCGAGGAGATCGCCGGGTTTTACCAGTCGCGCTACGGCCTGCATATCGATCCACGGCGGATTCTGATCACGCCGGGCGGCTCCGGTGCGCTGTTGCTGGCCAGTGCTTTGCTGGTCGACCCGGGTAAACACTGGCTGCTGGCGGACCCGGGTTACCCGTGCAACCGACACTTTTTGCGTCTGGTCGAAGGCGCTGCGCAACTGGTGCCGGTCGGGCCGGAAGTGCGTTATCAACTGACTCCGGATCTGATCGAGCGGCATTGGGACCACGACAGTGTCGGCGCCCTTGTCGCTTCGCCGGCAAACCCGACCGGCACTTTGCTGACCCGCGATGAGCTGGCCGGGTTATCCACAGCGATCAAGGCCAGGCACGGGCACCTGGTGGTGGATGAGATCTACCACGGCCTGACCTACGGCACTGATGCCGCCAGTGTGCTGGAAGTCGATGACAACGCTTTTGTCCTCAACAGTTTCTCCAAGTATTTCGGCATGACCGGTTGGCGCCTGGGCTGGCTGGTGGCGCCAGAGGCGGCGGTCAGCGAACTGGAAAAACTCGCGCAGAACCTCTACATCAGCGCGCCGAGCATGGCGCAATACGCTGCGCTGGCCTGTTTCGAGCCAGCCACCATTGCGATTCTCGAAGAGCGCCGCGCCGAATTTGCGCGCCGTCGCGACTTCCTCCTGCCAGCGCTGCGTGAACTGGGTTTCAACATTGCCGTTGAGCCTGAAGGTGCGTTTTATCTGTACGCCGATATCAGCCGTTTCGGCGGTGATGCCTTCGCGTTCTGCCGGCATTTCCTCGAAACCGAGCACGTTGCCTTCACCCCGGGACTGGATTTCGGTCGTTATCAGGCCGGCCATCACGTGCGTTTCGCTTACACACAAAACCTCGCACGTTTGCAGGAAGCGGTGGAGCGCATCGCGCGCGGCTTGAAGAGCTGGCAAGGCTGATGCGCTTTTATCCTGCTCTGGAAGAGGCGCGGCTGATTCGTCGTTACAAGCGTTTTCTTGCCGATATCGAAACCGTTAGCGGCGAGTTGCTGACTATTCACTGTCCAAACACCGGGTCGATGCTCAATTGTCAGGTCGAGGGCGGGCAGGTCTGGTTCAGTCGCTCCAATGACCCGAAACGCAAATTGCCCGGCACTTGGGAAATTGGCGAAACCCCGCAGGGCCGGCTGTTTTGCGTCAACACCGGGCGCGCCAACGGCTTGGTTGAAGAAGCCTTGCAGGCGGGCGTGATCACCGAGTTGGACGGCTTTACCGCGTTGAAGCGTGAGGTTGCGTACGGACAGGAAAAAAGCCGCATCGACTTCCGCCTCGAATACCCCACCGGCCCAGCGTATGTCGAAGTGAAAAGCGTCACCCTCGGCTTCGACGGCACGGCGGTGGCGGCGTTTCCCGATGCGGTGACCCAGCGCGGCGCCAAGCACCTGCGTGAACTTGCGCATCTGGCGCGCGACGGTATCCGGGCAGTGCAGTTGTACTGTGTGAACCTCACCGGCATCGATGCCGTGCGCCCGGCCGAGGAAATCGATTGGGCTTACGCCGAGGCGCTGCGTGAAGCGGTCGCCTGCGGTGTTGAGGTGTTGGCCTACGGTGTGCGCCTGGACCATGAAGAAATGGTCATCGACCGCCGACTCGATGTGCGGCTAAACGGTTAAACGTCGATCCAAACGCCTTGTGTATCTTCCCGGCATTCAATTGCCGTGAGCGACTGCCCGGCGCAGGGTCCGGCGACGCATTCGCCGTCCTCGATCAGAAACAGTGCGCCGTGGGTGGCGCACTGGATCAGGCTGTTGCTCGGATCGAGAAACTGGTCGGGCTGCCATTCCAGCCCGACACCCCGGTGCGGGCAGCGATTGAAATAGACAAAGACTTGGCCACCTCGACGCACGGCAAACAGCTTTTTGCCTTCGATTTCGAAACCGCGACTGCCAGCTTCGGCCAGATCGCTGCCGGCGCAGAGAAACTTCATGGCTATCCTCTAATGTCCGCTCGTGTCTGGATATGTCCGAGCTTGACGTTCAAATGCAAACAATTATCAAATGGCGACCTTCTCCCACAGGGAGTCTGGCCGTTGCCGAGGATACTTGGCTCGCTGCGCCGATGCCCGGGAAACCTTGTTCAAGGAAGCTGCGTATGCGCCTGAAAACCCGCGTTGCCGTACTGTGCGTCGGCCTTTTTCTCAGCCATCAGGCGAGCGCAGCGGATTTGCCGCAACGCTGGGTCAGCGCTGGCGGCGCGCTGTCGGAATGGGTCAGCGCGCTGGGTGGCGAGTCAAAACTGGTTGGGGTCGACACCACCAGTCAGCATCCCCAATCGTTGCAGGCGCTGCCGAGTATTGGTTATCAGCGCAGCCTGTCGGCCGAAGGCATCTTGAGCCTGCGCCCGGACATTCTCATCGGTACTGAAGAAATGGGGCCGCCGCCGGTTCTGGCGCAAGTCAAAGCCGCCAAAGTGAACGTTGAGCTGTTCTCGGCACAGCCTGATCTGCCGACGCTGGAAAAGAATGTCACTCGTTTGGGCCAGTTGCTCGGCGCACAAAGCCAGGCAGCGCAGCTGCTGCAGAGTTATCAACAGCAACTCCAGGCGCAGAAAGCGCGCGTTGCCCAAGTGCAGGCCACACAGAAAGCCCCCGGCGTGTTGCTGTTGCTCGGGCATGCGGGCGGCAAGCCGTTGATCGCTGGCAAGGACACCGCAGCCGATTGGTTGCTGCGACAGGCCGGCGGTCGCAACCTCGCGACGCATACCGGCTACAAACCGTTTTCTGTCGAATCCCTTGCCAGCCTCGATCCCGAAGTGCTGGTGTTCGCTGACCGTGCGCTGACCGGCGAGGCAGCAAAAGCGGCATTGTTCAAGGAAAACCCGATCCTCAATTCCAGCCGTGCGGCCAAGAGCGGGCGGGTAATGGAGCTGGATCCGACGCTGCTGGTTGGCGGCCTCGGGCCACGGTTGCCGGCTGCTTTGCAAACTCTGACTGACGGCTTCTACCCGGCCAAGGGCGGCCAATGACCACACTGGTCAAACCCCGTGGCTTGTTTATCGGCCTGACATTGCTGTGTCTGCTGGCGATCTGGCTGTCGCTGGCGCTGGGGCCGGTGAGCCTGCCGCTGTTCGATACGTTGCGCGCGGCGCTGCGTCTGATCGGCGTGCCGCTGGCGCCGCAAGGATTGGAACAGGCTGAGCTGATTCTCGGCCAGATCCGCCTGCCGCGAACCTTGCTCGGCTTGGCGGTCGGCGGCGTGCTGGCGCTGTCCGGGGTGGCGATGCAGGGCCTGTTTCGTAATCCGCTGGCGGATCCAGGGCTGGTCGGAGTTTCCAGTGGCGCGGCACTCGGCGCGGCGATTGCGATTGTCGGCGGCTCGTTCTTTGGCGGCCTGCCGGAGTGGTTCGGGCCGTATCTGTTGTCGGTGTGTGCGTTTCTCGGCGGACTCGGGGTGACGGCGCTGGTCTACCGGCTGGGCCGGCGCAACGGTCAGACCCATGTGGCGACCATGTTGCTGGCGGGTGTTGCGCTGACGGCGCTGGCCAGTTCGGCGGTCGGTCTGTTCACTTATCTGGCCGATGACGCGACGCTGCGCACCCTGACCTTCTGGAACCTCGGCAGCCTCAACGGCGCCAGTTACGCGCGGCTGTGGCCCTTGCTGATCATCACCATCGGCGTGGCGCTGTGGCTGCCGCGTCGGGCCAAGGCATTGAATGCCTTGTTGCTCGGTGAATCCGAGGCCGGTCATCTGGGCATCGATGTCGAACGGCTCAAGCGCGAACTGGTGTTCTGTACAGCGCTGGGTGTCGGCGCGGCGGTGGCGGCTGCGGGCATGATCGGTTTTGTCGGGCTGGTCGTGCCGCATCTGGTGCGCCTGCTGGCCGGCCCCGATCACAAAGTTCTGTTGCCAGCCTCGGTTTTGGCGGGTGCGAGCCTGTTATTGCTCGCCGATCTGGTGGCGCGCCTGGCGCTGGCGCCGGCGGAGTTGCCGATCGGCATTGTCACCGCGTTTATCGGCGCGCCGTTCTTCCTTTATCTGCTGCTGCGAGGGCGTGCCTGATGTTGTCTGCGCACAATCTGCATGTCCGCCGTGGCCGCAAGGCTGTGCTCAGTGGAGTCACGCTCAGGCTCGAACCCGGTCAAGTGCTTGGCGTGCTGGGACCGAACGGCGCCGGCAAAAGCACCTTGCTCGGCGCCTTGTGTGGTGAGTTGCCCGCCAGCGACGGCAATGTCTCGCTCGATGGTCAGACGTTGAGCCACTGGAGCGGAACGCAGCGGGCACAACGACTGGCGGTGTTGCCGCAGGTGTCGACGCTGGACTTTGCATTCGCCGTGGAAGAGGTCGTCGGCATGGGCCGTTTGCCGTACCAGACCGGGCGCGTGCGCGACGACGAGATTGTCGCGGCAGCGCTGGCCGCCGCCGATGCCGGGCACCTGAGTGGGCGCAGCTATCTGGCATTGTCCGGCGGCGAGCGTCAGCGTGTGCATCTGGCGCGGGTGCTGGCGCAACTCTGGCCGGGTCAAGCCGGGCAAACCCTGTTGCTCGACGAACCGACATCGATGCTCGATCCGCTGCATCAGCACACCACCTTGCAGGCGGTGCGCGAGTTCGCCAATCGTGGCGCGGCGGTGCTGGTGATCCTGCATGATCTGAATCTGGCGGCACGCTATTGTGATCGTGTGCTGTTGCTGGAGGAGGGGCGCCCGGTTGCGCTGGATACTCCGCAGCAAGTGCTGCGCCCGGATACGCTAAAAGCGGTGTTCGGCCTGGAGGTTTTGGTGCAACCGCACCCGGAGCGTGGGCATCCGCTGATCATCGCCCGCTGAATCATCATTGAGGTGTCGCATGCGTGGATTGTGGTTGTTGGCGCTGGTGTTGCTCGCGGGCTGTCAGCACGTGGCGGCTCCGCCTGTGGGCGCTGATATCCGCGATCTGCGCAGCGGCGAGGTACTTACGGCGCAGCAATTGCTGACGCGTCTGGCTGAGCCTGAGCGTTTGATCATCGGTGAGCAGCACGACAACGCCGATCACCATGCTGCGCAATTGTGGCTGTTGCAGTCGCTCGGCGAGCACCGAGCGCAAGGCAGTCTGCTGCTGGAAATGCTCACGCCGGATCAACAAGCGAAAGTCGATGCGGCGCGCCAGTCGAAATCCGTTCCGGCAGACCTGCCCGCGGCATTGGCCTGGCAAGAGGGCTGGGACTGGAACCTTTACGGGCCGATCGTGCGCTTTGCCCTGTCGCAGCCGTATCCGCTGCTGGCGGCCAATCTCGACGACAGCGAAATCCGCGCGTTCTATCGCAATCCACCGGCTCTGAAAGGTCCTCGCAGTAATGCGCTGTCGGTGAGAAATACGTTGCTTGGACAAGTCCGTGAGTCTCACTGCGGCTTGCTGCCCGAATCACAGATGCCGGCAATGTTGGCAATTCAGCAACAGCGTGATCGACGCATGGCCGAACGGATGCTGGCGGCGCCGATGCCTTCGATTCTGCTGGCCGGTGCCTGGCATGCGCGCAAGGATGTTGGCGTGCCGCTGCATCTGTCGGATCTCGGCGCTGGCAAGGCGCCGATCGTATTGATGCTGGCCGAGCAGGGCGCTGCGGTATCGGCGGCGATGGCTGATTACGTCTGGTACACGCCGGCCACGCCGAAGCCGGATTACTGCGAGCAGATGCGCCAGCAATTCGCCAAATGACTTTTCCACAGGCAAAAAAAGACCCGGTAAAAACCGGGTCAAATAACCGTGATTAGCCTGATGAGGAGATAATCTGAGAGTCCGAACCAAGGGCTTTTCAGAATATCGACTGATCTCGCGACCAGTTGTGATAATCATAGCGATTCTCATTACCGCGTCAACCGCTGATTTTGCAAATCTGTAATTTAGTTTTGCGAGCGGTGGTGAGGCCCTGTGAATAAAGGGCTTTGCGCTAGGTGCGCTGCGTCGTCAATTGCGTGATCTGGCGATTCAACTGGCCAATGCGTCGAGCCATGCCCTCAATCAGGCTGTGGGCGATCTTCGGATTGCTGCGGGTCATGCTCAAAAATTGATCACCGGGAATCAACATCACCGTGCTCGGCTCTGACGTGACTACCGTGGCGTTGCGCGGCTCGCCGGTAAACAACGCCATGGCGCCGAAAATCTCGTCCCTCGGCACGTCACCGACCTTGTGCCCGTCAACAAATGCCTCAGCGTGCCCGTCGATAATCACGAAGACATGATCCGCTGCATCGCCCTGTTGAATCAGCACGGCGCCCGCCTCAACGCGTTTGAAGCCGTTGGTGCTGCGAAACTCCCGGGGTTTCAGCTCGGCCACGGCGTGGGCGAGCAGCGCCATTTGCCCGAGCAGATAGCTCAGTAACTGCTCCGCTCGATCAGGTTCGGCATACAAATGCTGCAAAACCTCAGCGCGCCCATAGGGCACCAGGCGCACAGCACTGTCGCTGCAAATGCGGCAGTCGCTCCATTGCTCGCCACGTTGCAGGCCGAGCAGATCACCCTCCTGCCAGTAGAACAGCGCACGGCCCGCGATGCAGCTATGCACCACGCCCTCGGTCAGCAGAAACAACTGATCGTTCGGCAACTGCGTGAATAAATCGTCAGTGGCCTCCAGTTCGATGACAGGCCCGCAGGGTGAGAGGCCTTGCAGCCATTGCCCGGGAAGATTCTGCAAGCGATTGATCAATGCGTCGGCGTGGGCCGATTGCTCTCCCAGTAAATACATGGCGTCAGCGCCTGTTCAGTTCTTGTGGCGCGCGGAAATGGCTTCGAGCTGTTTGTTCAAGGCGTCCTTGCGCTCGGCGGGGATGTCGTTCCAGTGCACGTCCATCAACGCCCCCTCGATCGCATACAACAACACCTTCGATGCGCGAAACCCCCGAGTACGCACGGCCCGGTAGGCATCCACTGCACCGAGGCGACGCAAGTCCGAGGCGCTGTGGATGCCCACGGCATGCAGCCATTGCGCCGATGTCTTGCCAAGATTTTTCAGGTGTTGCAGTTCATCATTCATCAAGCCTCCTTGCGACGGCCGAATGGTGCGTGGGCGAGCTTCTCAGCAGTGTAGCCATCAGTAGGAAAAGCGTGGTTGTTTGGTCGGATTCGACGCAAAAGCTTCTAAGAAAGGGGAGTGAAAGACCTGCGAACGCAGAAGGAAGGCGAGTTAGGCGGTTAACAATGTGGGAGCGAGCCTGCTCGCGAAGAGGGCGTATCAGACACAATCGATATCAACTGACACTACGCCTTCGCGAGCATGCTCGCTTCCACAGGGGAAAGGCGTGGTGTCAGGAAGATTTCCAGATTTCAGCGGGTGCGATAGCGCAACCGCGTGCCGAAATTCATCGACATCAGAATCTCGTCAGCACTCAGCTCCGGCGGAAAGTACGCCCCGGAGATTTGCGCATGGGCCAGGCTGGCGCCTTCGAGCGAAGCCTTGCGGAAGTCGATGCCGCGCAGGTCGGCGGAGCGGAAGTACGCATCGCGGAAATCCACGCCGTCGGCGTTCAGCTCGCGCAGGTCGAGACCACGGAAATCGCCGCCGACCATGTCGATCGGATCATCCAGTGGGCGTTCCTTGTTGAAGCCTGCGACGTCATCTTTGTGCAGCAGGGCGTAAAGCGGAGTGTCGAGCAGTTTTGGCTGGCTCATGTCAGATCACCTGTTGGTTTTATGACGCCAGTATAGTGCCACTATTTGACGGCCGTGAAGCGGGCGAGGGCTTCACGGCCGAAATAGTTTTTTACAGGCCTGGCAGGCGCTGACGAATCTGCGCGACTACGGTATCCAGTGTCCCGGATTCATTGGTCTGTACGCGTTTGCTGCGCAGGATTTCTTCCGGCGTCAGCGCTTCGCGGTTGGCCCGTTGCGCTTCGATCACGGCGAGGGTGGCGTCGGACGGATCCTTCTGGTCGGCCTGACGCATCGCCAGCCAGCTCTCGATCACGGCTTGCGGGGCGTTGCAGTCGAGGATCAGGAATGGCGTGCCAGTAGCTTCGGCAATCTTCGCCGCGTTGTCGCGCTGCTCGCGCTTGAGGTAAGTCGCGTCGATCACCACCGGGAATCCGGCGTGCAGGATCACCTCGGCGATTTCATGCAGGCGCGCGTAGGTCGCGGCGCTGGCATCGGCGCTGTAAATGCCGGCCTGCACATCGTTGGCAACGGTCTGCTCACCAAACAGGCGCTTGCGCTCGACATCGGAACGCAGGCGAATCGCGCCCAGCGCTTCGACCAGGCGCATGGCCACATGGCTCTTGCCGACTGCGGAAACACCGTGGGTAATGGCCATGAAGCGCGAAGGAATGGTGCTGTAGCTTTCCGCCAGGTTGGCGTAGTTGCGGTACTGGCGCAGGGTGGTGGCGCGCTGCACCGCAGTCGCGTCGGCCGGCATGCTGAACAATGCCACCTTGGCTCGCACCAGCGCGCGGTAGGCTTTATAGAAGTTCAACACTTCCAGGCCCTGATAGTCGCCGGTCAGTTCCAGGTATTGGCTGATGAGACGACGCGCCAACGATTTCAGGCCACGGTCTTCCAGGTCCATGGCGAGGAAGCCGGTGTCGGCCCAGACATCAGTAAAACGGAATGGCTCGTTGAACTCGATGCAGTCGAAGATCACCACATTGCCGTCGATGACCGTGGCGTTGCCCAAATGGATGTCGCCGTGACATTCACGGGTAAAACCTTGCGCCTTGCGCTGGGCGAACAGGGGCTTGAGGCGCTCGAAGCTGCTTTCGGCCCAGGCTTTCAATGCCTCAAGTTGCAGCAAGTCGTTTTTGTCGCTGAGGAATGGCAGGATCTGCTCGAAGTTTTGCGCGACCGGCGCCATCACGCTGTCCGGTGTGCCGGCGTCGTGTTCGGCCGGGACTTTCGGTGCGTGAAGGTGGAAGTGCGCGATCTGCTCAGCCAGAGCATCGATGTGCTGAGTGGTCAGCTCGCCATTGGCTTGCAGGGTGCTGAGCAAGCCGCTCTGCGGGAACTGGCGCATTTTCAGCACGTATTCGATAGCCGGGCCGTCGCCGCCCAGTTGTGGTGCTTCGACGCTGCCGGTTACCGGCAACACGTCCAGATACAAATCAGCGGTCAGACGCTGGTTCAGGCGCAGCTCTTCCGCGCAGAAATGCGCGCGTGCGTCGAGGCTGGTGAAGTCGAGGAAGCCGAAATTCACCGGCTTCTTCACTTTATAGGCAAAGGGGCCGGTGAGAATCACCCACGAGATGTGGGTTTCGATGACCTGAAATCCTTCGACGGGATGCGGGTAGAGGGCCGGGTTTTGCAGGGCAGCGATCAGGGACTGGCTCACGGGCGATCCTTCAGAGGCGGGGGAATTCGAGGCGGCCATTATGGCTGCTTGCCCGCCTGACGCAAACCTCCGCGCGTGCCTGTTGAGGATCGATAAAGTGCGTATAATCCGCCGCCATGACTCGATCCCGATCCCCCCGTACCAAGAAAAAACCACCAGCCAAGGGCCTCAGCCCATGGTTGAGCTGGGCCATTAAACTCAGCCTGGTCGGCCTTGTAGTGCTGGCCGGCTTTGCCGTTTACCTCGATGCCGTGGTGCAGGAGAAGTTCTCCGGCAAGCGCTGGACCATTCCGGCCAAGGTGTACGCGCGCCCGCTCGAGCTGTTCGTCGGACAGAAGCTCAGCAAGGACGATTTCCTCACCGAACTCGATGCCCTCGGCTATCGCCGCGAAGCCGTGAGCAACGGCCCCGGCGCCGCAGCCGTCAGCGGCAATACGGTTGACCTGAACACTCGTGGCTTCCAGTTCTATGAAGGCCTGGAAAAACCGCAGCCGGTGCGTGTGCGTTTCTCCGGTGATTACGTTGCTGAGCTGTCCTCGACCAACGGTTCGAAACTGTCGGTGGTGCGCCTCGAGCCGCTGATGATCGGCGGCATTTACCCGAAAAATCTCGAAGACCGCATCCTGATCAAACTCGATCAGGTGCCGCCGTACCTGCTCGAAACCCTGATCGCCGTCGAAGACCGCGACTTCTACAGCCACTGGGGCGTGTCGCCGAAATCGATCGCCCGCGCCGTGTGGATCAATACCTCCGGCGGCAAGATGACCCAGGGCGGCAGTACGCTGACCCAGCAGTTGGTGAAGAACTTCTACCTGACCAGCGAACGCAGCCTGACCCGCAAGCTCACCGAAGCGATGATGGCGTTGCTGCTCGAACTGCACTACGACAAAAAGGAAATTCTTGAGGCCTACCTCAACGAAGTCTTCGTCGGCCAGGACGGTCAGCGCGCGGTGCACGGTTTCGGTCTGGCCAGCCAGTTCTTCTTCGGCCAGCCATTGTCCGAGCTGAAACTGCATCAAGTGGCGTTGCTGGTCGGCATGGTCAAGGGGCCGTCCTACTACAACCCGCGTCGTAATCCGGAACGCGCGCTGGAGCGGCGTAATCTGGTCCTCGATGTGCTGGCGCAGCAAGGCGTGGCCACCGCCGAACAGGTCGAGGCAGCGAAGAAAATGCCGCTCGGTGTGACGACTCGCGGCAAGCTCGCCGACAGCTCGTTCCCGGGCTTCATCGACCTGGTCAAACGTCAGTTGCGCGAAGACTACCGCGACGAAGACTTGACCGAAGAAGGTCTGCGCATCTTCACCAGTTTCGATCCGATTCTGCAGATGAAAGCCGAAGCCTCGGTCAACGACACCTTCAAGCGTCTGGCCGGGCGCAAGGGCTCGGATGACGTCGAAGCGGCGATGGTCGTGACCAATCCGGAAACCGGTGAAGTCCAGGCGATGATCGGCAGTCGTCAGGCCAGTTACGCCGGGTTCAACCGTGCACTGGATGCGGTGCGCCCGATTGGTTCTTTGATCAAACCGGCGGTGTACCTGACCGCACTGGAGAAGCCGAGCCAGTACACGCTGACCAGTTGGCTGTCGGACGATCCGCTGTCGGTCAAGGGCGCCAACGGTCAGGTGTGGAAGCCGCAGAACTACGATCGTCGCTCCCACGGTACGGTTTTCCTCTATCAGGGCCTGGCGCATTCCTACAACCTGTCGACCTCGCGTCTGGGCCTGGAAGTCGGGGTGCCGAATGTGCTCAAGACCGTGGGTCGCCTGGGCGTCACCCGTGAGTTCCCGGCGTTCCCGTCGATGCTGCTCGGTGCCGGCGGCATGACGCCGATCGAAGTGGCAACCATGTACCAGACGTTGGCCAACGGTGGTTTCAATACGCCGATGCGCGGCATTCGCAGCGTGCTGACCGCCGAGGGCGAGCCGCTCAAGCGTTATCCGTTCCAGATCGAACAGCGCTTCGATCCTGCCTCGATTTACCTGATCCAGAACGCCATGCAGCGGGTGATGCGTGAAGGTACCGGCAGTTCGGTTTATAACGTGCTGCCCAAAACCCTGACCCTGGCGGGCAAGACCGGTACCAGTAACGATTCGCGCGACAGCTGGTTCGCCGGTTTCAGTCAGGATCTGCTGGCGGTGGTCTGGCTCGGCCGCGACGACAACGGCAAGACGCCGTTCACCGGGGCCACCGGTGCGCTGCAGGTCTGGACCAGTTTCATGCGCAAGGCCGATCCGCTGCCGCTGGACATGCCGCAGCCGGACAACGTTGTGCAGGCCTGGGTCGATTCGCGCACCGGCCAGGGTTCGGATGCCAACTGCCCCGGCGCGGTACAGATGCCGTATATTCGCGGCAGCGAACCGCCACCCGGCGCCGCGTGTGCAAGCGAAACACCTGCCTCGCCGGAGTCGGTGATGGACTGGGTCAAGGGCTGGATGAATTAAGCAAAGAGGGTTTCAAGTGAACAAGTGGTTGATTCCAGCGGTGACCGCCGTGGCTTTGCTCAGCGGCTGCTCCACCGTACAGCGTGGTTCGATTCCGGTAGTGGATTCGGGTACGGCCGTGTCCAACAGCGAGCGCATCGGCGCCAATGGCGGTTTCCGCCAGACCACGGTCAAGCGCCCGGCGCAGGGCCAGACTCAGGCGATTCCGCAAGGCGATACCGGCGTGGTGGTGATGGTGCCGGGCGGCGGTGCTGCGGTGTCGACACCGATCAGTTCTTCGCCGATCATCCCGGGGCCTGCATCCGGCGGTATCACGTCGGGGCCGTACAACCCATCGGCGGTTGAGTCGGCGCCGATCAACTCCGGCAGCTACAGCATGCCGTCGACGCCAAGTGGCATTCCTTCGGCCAGCAGTGGCGGTGGTCTGTCGGCGGATGAGCAACTGGACGGTCCGGTACTCGCCTTGCTGACCACCGCGCAACAGCAGCAGGCCGGCGGCGACCTCAACGGTGCCTCTTCCAGCCTGGAGCGGGCGCAACGTGTCGCCCCCCGTGAGCCGCAAGTGCTTTACCGTCTGGCGCAGGTGCGCATGGCCCAGGGCGATGCGCCGCAAGCCGAGCAATTTGCCCGTCGTGCGCTGACCATGGCCAACGGTCGTCCGGACCTGCAAGCCAGCCTGTGGGAAATCATCGCTCAGTCTCGTGAGAAACAAGGCGATTCCGCCGGCGCCGCACTGGCCCGTCAGAAGGCCAAGGTTTCCCTGTGATGGATGTGCGCTTCCCGAAAATCGCCGATCAGCTGTTGCTGATCGAACGCGAGCTGCGCACCCAGGGTTGGTGGGATGAGGTTCAGCCGTCCGCCGAAGCCCTGAGCAGTGTCGAGCCGTTTTCCGTCGACACGCTGGACTTCGAGCAATGGCTGCAATGGATCTTCCTGCCGCGCATGAAGATGATCCTCGAACAGGATCTGCCGCTACCGAACGCCTCGGGCATTCAGGAAATGGCGGAAATGGTCTTCGCCCAGCGCAACCTTGGCGGCAAGGATCGGCAGTTGCAGGTGCTGCTCAAAGAGTTTGACCTGCTGATCACCGCATCCCGCTGAACCCCGTTGTGTAGGAGCTTTGTAGGAGCTGCCGAAGGCTGCGATCTTTTGATCTTGCTCTTCCAACAAGTCAAAGATCGCAGCCTTCGGCAGCTCCTACACATCTCTCGAAACGATTACGAACAATTCTCCTTAATCTGCTTCTTCGCTTCGACGATGCGTTCCTGACGCTGTGTATCGTCGAGCCTGCGCACATCCCCCTCAACCTCCTCCCGCAAACGTGGATTGTTCTGCAGTTGCGCCAGGTTTGTGCGCGCCTGTTCGCAAAAGGCCCTGAGCTGCGCCTGCTGCTCGGCGACCTGTTTCTTCACCTTGGCATCAATGGCTTTCTGATCGCCAAGGACGCCACCGCCCGGCATCGGCGCAGCTTTCGGCGCGGATGAGGAGGGCGTCTGTACGGTCGTCGACGGTTGGCCCTGCGGAGGCTGCGCATCGAAATGCGTGACGCCTTGGGCATCGACCCATTTGTAGATTTGAGCGGCCGAGCACCATGGGCTGAGACCGATCAGCAGAGTGAGGAGGAGCGTTCGCATGCTGATTCCTTGGCAAAAATGCGCAATTGACGCTAACAGAGTAGCGCTTTTCAGGTTTTTTCTTGCGTTCTCATGTGCTTACCCACAATTAACCACACAGACGACTTGACTTGCAGAGGGCGAAACAGAAGAATCCAAAGTCCGCTGTAGAGGGACTGCCAGAAGCAGACCCACTCGGTAGATCATGAGGCGCACATCCGCGCCGACCTGTTACACCCGCAACGCGTTACCTCGCGCTGGGTGGGAAAGGCCCGCAACACTTGGGACGATCCCAATACTTGCTCAGTCAGTGCTGACGTAGTCGGCGACCACCGTCGCTCATGCTCTGCCGAGAAGTAAACCTATTAAGACCCGCCCCTTTTTTGTGGACGGTATTCTGGCGTTTTAGAGGTGAACAACGTGGAGCTTTTATCTGGCGGTGAGATGCTCGTCCGCTTTTTGCGTGACGAAGGCGTCAAATATATCTACGGGTACCCGGGTGGTGCTCTCCTGCATGTTTACGATGCCCTGTTCAAAGAACCGGAAGTGACCCACATCCTGGTTCGTCACGAACAAGCGGCGACCCATATGGCTGACGGCTACGCCCGTGCCACCGGTAAAGCCGGCGTGGTATTGGTGACTTCCGGTCCAGGCGCCACAAACGCCATCACCGGTATCGCCACCGCCTATATGGACTCGATTCCGATGGTGATCATTTCCGGTCAGGTGCCAAGCACCATGGTCGGCACCGACGCGTTCCAGGAAACCGACATGATCGGTATCTCCCGGCCGATCGTGAAGCACAGCTTCATGATCAAGCACGCTTCGGAAATCCCGGAAGTCATGAAGAAGGCCTTCTACCTGGCGCAATCCGGTCGTCCTGGCCCGGTCGTGGTCGACATCCCGAAAGACATGACCAATCCGGCCGAAAAGTTCGAATACGTTTTCCCGAAGAAAGCCAAGCTGCGTTCCTACAGCCCGGCCGTTCGCGGTCACTCCGGGCAGATCCGCAAAGCAGCCGAAATGTTGTTGGCGGCCAAGCGCCCGGTGCTGTACTCCGGCGGCGGCGTGATTCTCGGCAATGGCTCCGCGCAACTGACCGAACTGGCGAAAATGCTCAACCTGCCGGTGACCAACACGTTGATGGGGCTGGGCGCTTTCCCAGGCACTGACCGTCAGTTCATCGGCATGCTCGGCATGCACGGCAGCTATACCGCGAACCTGGCGATGCACCATGCCGACGTGATCCTCGCAGTGGGCGCCCGCTTCGACGATCGGGTGATCAACGGCCCGGCGAAATTCTGCCCGAACGCCAAGATCATCCATATCGACATCGACCCGGCGTCGATTTCCAAGACCATCAAGGCCGACGTGCCGATCGTTGGTCCGGTCGAGAGCGTCCTGACCGAAATGGTCGCGATTCTCAAGGAAATCGGCGAGACCCCGAACAAGGAGTCCGTAGCCAGCTGGTGGAAGCAGGTGGATGAATGGCGCGGTGATCGCGGCCTGTTCCCTTATGAAAAGGGCGACGGCAGCAAGATCAAGCCGCAGACCGTGATCGAAACCCTCTGCGAAGTGACCAAGGGCGACGCCTTTGTGACCTCCGACGTTGGTCAGCACCAGATGTTTGCCGCGCAGTACTACACGTTCAACAAGCCGAACCGCTGGATCAACTCCGGTGGTCTGGGCACGATGGGCTTCGGTCTGCCAGCCGCGATGGGCATCAAACTGAGCTTCCCGGACGACGACGTTGCCTGCGTCACCGGCGAAGGCAGTATCCAGATGAACATCCAGGAGCTGTCGACCTGCCTGCAATACGGCTTGCCGGTGAAGATCGTCATCCTCAACAACGGTGTGCTGGGCATGGTTCGCCAGTGGCAGGACATGAGCTACGGCAGCCGTCACTCGCACTCCTACATGGAATCGCTGCCCGACTTCATCAAGCTGGCTGAAGCCTACGGCCACGTTGGCGTACGCATCACCGAATCGAAAGATTTGAAGTCGAAGATGGCCGAAGCCTTCGCCATTAAGGATCGCCTGGTGATCATCGATGTTGCGGTCGACACCAGCGAGCACGTCTACCCGATGCAGATCAAAGACGGCTCCATGCGCGATATGTGGCTGAGCAAGACGGAGCGTACTTAATCATGCGGCACATTATTTCCCTGCTTCTGGAAAACGAACCCGGCGCTCTGTCTCGCGTAGTCGGCCTGTTCTCGCAGCGCAACTA
This sequence comes from Pseudomonas triticicola, assembly GCF_019145375.1. Taxonomy (NCBI): domain Bacteria; kingdom Pseudomonadati; phylum Pseudomonadota; class Gammaproteobacteria; order Pseudomonadales; family Pseudomonadaceae; genus Pseudomonas; species Pseudomonas triticicola. Next base: position 507,885 of record NZ_JAHSTX010000002.1, read on the forward strand.
CAACATCGAAAGCCTGACCGTGGCCCCGACCGAAGACCCGACCCTGTCGCGTCTGACGCTGACCACCGTGGGCCACGATGAAGTGATCGAGCAGATCACCAAAAACCTGAACAAGCTGATCGAAGTGGTCAAGCTGGTGGACCTGTCGGAAAGCGCTCACATCGAGCGTGAACTGATGCTGGTCAAGGTCAAGGCCACTGGCGCCCAGCGCGCCGAGATCAAACGCACCACCGATATCTACCGTGGACAGATCGTCGACGTCAGCGCCAGCGTGTATACCGTTCAATTGACCGGTACCAGCGACAAGCTCGACAGCTTCATTCAGTCCATCGGCACCGCATCGATTCTGGAGACCGTCCGTAGCGGCGTTACCGGCATTGCTCGCGGCGACAAAGTACTCAGCATCTAAACCAAATTAGCGCATGGCCTGAACGGCCGGATATAAGGGGAAATTCATGAAAGTTTTCTACGATAAAGACTGCGACCTGTCGATCATCCAGGGCAAGAAAGTTGCCATCATCGGTTACGGCTCCCAGGGCCACGCTCAGGCGTGCAACCTGAAAGACTCCGGTGTCGACGTTACCGTCGGTCTGCGTAAAGGTTCGGCCACCGTTGCCAAAGCCGAAGCTCACGGCCTGAAAGTGACCGACGTTGCTTCCGCTGTTGCCGCTGCCGACCTGGTCATGATCCTGACCCCGGACGAGTTCCAGTCCTCGCTGTACAAGAACGAAATCGAGCCGAACATCAAGAAAGGCGCCACTCTGGCCTTCTCCCACGGCTTCGCGATTCACTACAACCAGGTTGTTCCGCGCGCCGACCTCGACGTGATCATGATCGCGCCGAAGGCCCCGGGCCACACCGTGCGTTCCGAGTTCGTCAAAGGCGGCGGTATCCCTGACCTGATCGCGATCTACCAGGACGCTTCGGGCAACGCCAAAAACGTAGCGCTGTCCTACGCTGCTGGCGTCGGTGGCGGTCGTACCGGCATCATCGAAACCACCTTCAAGGACGAGACCGAAACCGACCTGTTCGGCGAACAAGCCGTTCTGTGTGGCGGTACCGTTGAACTGGTGAAAGCCGGTTTCGAAACTCTGGTTGAAGCTGGCTACGCGCCGGAAATGGCCTACTTCGAGTGCCTGCACGAACTGAAGCTGATCGTTGACCTCATGTACGAAGGCGGTATCGCCAACATGAACTACTCGATCTCCAACAACGCCGAGTACGGCGAGTACGTGACTGGCCCGGAAGTTATCAACGCCGAATCCCGTCAGGCCATGCGCAACGCCCTGAAACGTATTCAGGACGGCGAATACGCCAAAATGTTCATCAGCGAAGGCGCAACCGGCTACCCTTCGATGACCGCCAAGCGTCGTAACAACGCCGCTCACGGTATCGAAATCATCGGCGAGCAACTGCGCTCCATGATGCCGTGGATCGGTGCCAACAAGATCGTCGACAAAGCCAAGAACTGAGTCGTCGTTCCTTGTACGAAAAACGCGGCCTCGGCCGCGTTTTTTCGTTTGGGCCGGTGCTTCTGGTATAAAGCTGCATCGTTTGTGGCCGAACTGTCGTCCTCAAGCTTCTGTCGAATTTTTTCCAAACCGTTGCAAGGTAATGTCCATGAGCGAACGTCCCGAAGAGCCGAACAAGGCTTCCGACGCCGAAAGCCTGCTGCCCATCGATGAACACATCGAAGAAGGGCACGACGCTGAAGGTCGTAAAGTCCGGCATCGTGGTATCTATCTGCTGCCGAACCTGTTCACCACTGCCAACCTGTTCGCAGGCTTCTATTCCATCATCAACTCGATGAGCGCCCAGGCCGCGTTGAGCGCCGGCGACTCGGTGAATGCGAGCAAGTATTTCGCCTTCGCTGCGATCGCGATTTTCGTCGCGATGGTGCTCGACGGCCTCGATGGTCGCGTGGCGCGCATGACCAATACGCAAAGTGCCTTCGGCGCCGAGTACGACTCGCTGTCGGACATGGTCGCCTTCGGCGTCGCGCCGGCATTGCTGGCCTTCGGCTGGGCGCTGGGCGACATGGGCAAGGTCGGCTGGATGGTCGCCTTCATATATGTAGCGGGTGCGGCGTTGCGTCTGGCGCGTTTCAACACCCAGGTCGGCACGGCGGACAAGCGCTACTTCATCGGTCTGGCCAGCCCGGCGGCGGCAGGTGTGGTGGCCGGTATTGTCTGGGCGTTCAGCGATTACGGCATCCAGGGTTCGAAGATGTCGTTCCTGGTGGCCTTGATGGTGGCGGCGGCCGGCATGCTGATGGTCAGCAACATCAAGTACAACAGCTTCAAGGAGCTGGATCTCAAAGGTCGCGTGCCGTTCGTGGCGATCCTGGCGGTGGTGCTGGTATTCGCTGTCGTGTTCAGTGATCCGCCGCGCATTCTGCTGCTGGTGTTCCTCGCCTATGCGGCGTCCGGTCCGGTGCAATATCTGTTGCGTCTTCGTCGTCACAAAAACGCCGAGTGATGTAATTTCCCGCATACTCCGCAGTCTATGGGTGCACCTGTCCTCCAAAGCTGCGGAGTTGTCATGTTGATCAAGATCCCCAAAGCATCCGACTGCCATGAGTCGGATGTCACGCCTGAAGCCATTTATCTCTCCCGTCGCCAATTGCTCGGCGCCACTGCTGCCGGTATTGCCGTGAGCAGCCTGCCGCGCTGGGGCAGTGCCGCTGATGCCCCTCGCTACTCTGATGTCGAATCCGGCAAGGCTCCGGCCTGGTTTGCCGAAAAGCTACCTTCTACTCAATGGGGGGCGGTCAACGTCAAGGACGAGGCGATCACGCCTTATAAAGACGCGACGAACTACAACAACTTCTATGAGTTCGGTACCGGCAAGGGCGATCCGGCTTCGAATGCTGGCGACCTGAAAACCGAACCCTGGAGCGTGGTGATTGACGGGGAGGTGGGTAAGCCGGGGCGTTATGCGCTGGAAGACTTCATGAAACCGTATCAGTTGGAGGAGCGTATCTATCGTCTGCGCTGCGTCGAGGCGTGGTCGATGGTCATTCCCTGGATCGGCTTTCCCATCTCGGCCTTGCTCAAACAGGTCGAGCCGACTTCCAAGGCCAAGTACATCCGCTTCGAAACCCTGCAGGATCCCAAGAGCATGCCCGGCCAGCGTTCCGGTTTTGCCTTGATCGACTGGCCGTATGTCGAAGGCCTGCGTCTCGATGAGGCGATGAATCCTTTGGCGATCCTGGCGGTGGGCATGTATGGCCGCGAACTGCCGAACCAGAACGGCGCGCCTCTGCGTCTGGTGGTGCCATGGAAGTACGGCTTTAAAAGCGTGAAGTCCATTGTGCGCATCAGTCTGGTCAGTGAGCAGCCGAAGACCACTTGGCAAAGCATTGCTGCCGATGAATATGGCTTCTACGCGAATGTGAATCCTACCGTCGACCATCCACGCTGGACCCAGGCCCGCGAGCGGCGCCTGCCGAACAGTCTGTTCAAACCGAATGTGCGCGATACCCAGATGTTCAACGGCTACTCGGATGAAGTCGCTTCTTTATATACAGGGCTCGATCTGCGGAAGAACTACTGATGCGTTATCCGTTCTGGCGAGTGGGCGTTTTCATTGCGACAGCGATCTGGCCATTGCTGTGGTTCTATCAAGCGTTCGCCGATCTGCTCGGGCCTGATCCGGGCAAGGTGCTGGTTGATCGTCTCGGGCTTGGCACGCTGGTGTTGCTGTTGATCACCTTGAGCATGACTCCCCTGCAAAAGCTGAGCGGCTGGGCGGGGTGGATTGCAGTGCGCCGGCAGTTAGGGCTTTGGTGTTTTGCTTATGTGACGCTGCATCTGTTCAGCTATATGGCGTTTATCCTCGGGTTCGATTGGTCACAGTTGGGCGTTGAGCTACGCAAGCGTCCTTACATTATTGTTGGTGCGCTGGGCTTTCTCGGATTGCTGATACTGGCGGTGACGTCCAATCGTTATAGTCAGCGTCGTTTGGGAGCTCGCTGGAAGAAGCTGCACCGTTTGGTTTACCTGATTTTGGGGCTGGGTTTGCTGCATATGCTGTGGATCGTCCGGGCTGATCTGGAGGAGTGGACGATTTATGCCTTTATAGGTGGCGTGCTTTTGCTGCTTCGTCTGCCGCCGGTGATGAAGCGAATCCCGCGTTTACTGGGTAAAAAGCAGAATCTGCAAGAAAAGCGAAATTAACGGTTGACGGCAGATTTCAGAGGTCTATAATTCGCCCCACTTCCGGCGCAGTCGAAACGGAAAACTCCTTGAGATTCAAAGAGTTACGCAGTTTTCGACGGCGGCTTGCTTCAGATCATCGAAGCCTGGAAGGAGTTGAAAGAGCAGTGATGTGTGGCTCTTTTAACGGTTCGATCTTCTCGGTCGAAAGCGGAGAAAAAGAGGTGTTGACAGCAGCGATTAACGCTGTAGAATTCGCCTCCCGCTAACGAGAGATCGGAAGCGCAAGTGGTTGAAGTTGTTGAAGAATTCTTCGAAAGCTTCTGAAAATAATCACTTGACAGCAAATGAGGCTGCTGTAGAATGCGCGCCTCGGTTGAGACGAAAGATCTTAACCAACCGCTCTTTAACAACTGAATCAAGCAATTCGTGTGGGTGCTTGTGCAGTCAGACTGATAGTCAACAAGATTATCAGCATCACAAGTTACTCCGCGAGAAATCAAAGATGTAACCAACGATTGCTGAGCCAAGTTTAGGGTTTCTTAAAAACCCAAAGATGTTTGAACTGAAGAGTTTGATCATGGCTCAGATTGAACGCTGGCGGCAGGCCTAACACATGCAAGTCGAGCGGATGAAAGGAGCTTGCTCCTGGATTCAGCGGCGGACGGGTGAGTAATGCCTAGGAATCTGCCTGGTAGTGGGGGACAACGTTTCGAAAGGAACGCTAATACCGCATACGTCCTACGGGAGAAAGCAGGGGACCTTCGGGCCTTGCGCTATCAGATGAGCCTAGGTCGGATTAGCTAGTTGGTGAGGTAATGGCTCACCAAGGCGACGATCCGTAACTGGTCTGAGAGGATGATCAGTCACACTGGAACTGAGACACGGTCCAGACTCCTACGGGAGGCAGCAGTGGGGAATATTGGACAATGGGCGAAAGCCTGATCCAGCCATGCCGCGTGTGTGAAGAAGGTCTTCGGATTGTAAAGCACTTTAAGTTGGGAGGAAGGGCAGTAAATTAATACTTTGCTGTTTTGACGTTACCGACAGAATAAGCACCGGCTAACTCTGTGCCAGCAGCCGCGGTAATACAGAGGGTGCAAGCGTTAATCGGAATTACTGGGCGTAAAGCGCGCGTAGGTGGTTTGTTAAGTTGGATGTGAAATCCCCGGGCTCAACCTGGGAACTGCATCCAAAACTGGCAAGCTAGAGTATGGTAGAGGGTGGTGGAATTTCCTGTGTAGCGGTGAAATGCGTAGATATAGGAAGGAACACCAGTGGCGAAGGCGACCACCTGGACTGATACTGACACTGAGGTGCGAAAGCGTGGGGAGCAAACAGGATTAGATACCCTGGTAGTCCACGCCGTAAACGATGTCAACTAGCCGTTGGGAGCCTTGAGCTCTTAGTGGCGCAGCTAACGCATTAAGTTGACCGCCTGGGGAGTACGGCCGCAAGGTTAAAACTCAAATGAATTGACGGGGGCCCGCACAAGCGGTGGAGCATGTGGTTTAATTCGAAGCAACGCGAAGAACCTTACCAGGCCTTGACATCCAATGAACTTTCCAGAGATGGATTGGTGCCTTCGGGAACATTGAGACAGGTGCTGCATGGCTGTCGTCAGCTCGTGTCGTGAGATGTTGGGTTAAGTCCCGTAACGAGCGCAACCCTTGTCCTTAGTTACCAGCACGTAATGGTGGGCACTCTAAGGAGACTGCCGGTGACAAACCGGAGGAAGGTGGGGATGACGTCAAGTCATCATGGCCCTTACGGCCTGGGCTACACACGTGCTACAATGGTCGGTACAAAGGGTTGCCAAGCCGCGAGGTGGAGCTAATCCCATAAAACCGATCGTAGTCCGGATCGCAGTCTGCAACTCGACTGCGTGAAGTCGGAATCGCTAGTAATCGCGAATCAGAATGTCGCGGTGAATACGTTCCCGGGCCTTGTACACACCGCCCGTCACACCATGGGAGTGGGTTGCACCAGAAGTAGCTAGTCTAACCTTCGGGAGGACGGTTACCACGGTGTGATTCATGACTGGGGTGAAGTCGTAACAAGGTAGCCGTAGGGGAACCTGCGGCTGGATCACCTCCTTAATCGACGACATCAGCTGCTGCATGAGCTCCCACACGAATTGCTTGATTCATTGAAGAAGACGATAGAAGCAGCCCGAAATTGGGTCTGTAGCTCAGTTGGTTAGAGCGCACCCCTGATAAGGGTGAGGTCGGCAGTTCGAATCTGCCCAGACCCACCAATTTTGTGTGGGAAACGCCTGTAGAAATACGGGGCCATAGCTCAGCTGGGAGAGCGCCTGCCTTGCACGCAGGAGGTCAGCGGTTCGATCCCGCTTGGCTCCACCACTACTGCTTCTGAAGTTTGAAAGCTTAGAAATGAGCATTCCACCGAGACGGTGATGAATGTTGATTTCTAGTCTTTGACTAGATCGTTCTTTAAAAATTTGGGTATGTGATAGAAAGATAGACTGAACGTTACTTTCACTGGTAACGGATCAGGCTAAGGTAAAATTTGTGAGTTCTCTTAGTTGAGAAATTCGAATTTTCGGCGAATGTCGTCTTCACAGTATAACCAGATTGCTTGGGGTTATATGGTCAAGTGAAGAAGCGCATACGGTGGATGCCTTGGCAGTCAGAGGCGATGAAAGACGTGGTAGCCTGCGAAAAGCTTCGGGGAGTCGGCAAACAGACTTTGATCCGGAGATGTCTGAATGGGGGAACCCAGCCATCATAAGATGGTTATCTTGTACTGAATACATAGGTGCAAGAGGCGAACCAGGGGAACTGAAACATCTAAGTACCCTGAGGAAAAGAAATCAACCGAGATTCCCTTAGTAGTGGCGAGCGAACGGGGACTAGCCCTTAAGTGGCTTTGAGATTAGCGGAACGCTCTGGAAAGTGCGGCCATAGTGGGTGATAGCCCTGTACGCGAAAATCTCTTAGTCATGAAATCGAGTAGGACGGAGCACGAGAAACTTTGTCTGAATATGGGGGGACCATCCTCCAAGGCTAAATACTACTGACTGACCGATAGTGAACTAGTACCGTGAGGGAAAGGCGAAAAGAACCCCGGAGAGGGGAGTGAAATAGATCCTGAAACCGTATGCGTACAAGCAGTGGGAGCAGACTTTGTTCTGTGACTGCGTACCTTTTGTATAATGGGTCAGCGACTTATTTTCAGTGGCGAGCTTAACCGAATAGGGGAGGCGTAGCGAAAGCGAGTCTTAATAGGGCGTCTAGTCGCTGGGAATAGACCCGAAACCGGGCGATCTATCCATGGGCAGGTTGAAGGTTAGGTAACACTGACTGGAGGACCGAACCGACTACCGTTGAAAAGTTAGCGGATGACCTGTGGATCGGAGTGAAAGGCTAATCAAGCTCGGAGATAGCTGGTTCTCCTCGAAAGCTATTTAGGTAGCGCCTCATGTATCACTGTAGGGGGTAGAGCACTGTTTCGGCTAGGGGGTCATCCCGACTTACCAAACCGATGCAAACTCCGAATACCTACAAGTGCCGAGCATGGGAGACACACGGCGGGTGCTAACGTCCGTCGTGAAAAGGGAAACAACCCAGACCGTCAGCTAAGGTCCCAAAGTTATGGTTAAGTGGGAAACGATGTGGGAAGGCTTAGACAGCTAGGAGGTTGGCTTAGAAGCAGCCACCCTTTAAAGAAAGCGTAATAGCTCACTAGTCGAGTCGGCCTGCGCGGAAGATGTAACGGGGCTCAAACCATACACCGAAGCTACGGGTATCACCTTCGGGTGATGCGGTAGAGGAGCGTTCTGTAAGCCTGTGAAGGTGAGTTGAGAAGCTTGCTGGAGGTATCAGAAGTGCGAATGCTGACATGAGTAACGACAATGGGTGTGAAAAACACCCACGCCGAAAGACCAAGGTTTCCTGCGCAACGTTAATCGACGCAGGGTTAGTCGGTCCCTAAGGCGAGGCTGAAAAGCGTAGTCGATGGAAAACAGGTTAATATTCCTGTACTTCTGGTTATTGCGATGGAGGGACGGAGAAGGCTAGGCCAGCTTGGCGTTGGTTGTCCAAGTTTAAGGTGGTAGGCTGAGATCTTAGGTAAATCCGGGATCTTAAGGCCGAGAGCTGATGACGAGTTACCCTTTGGGTGACGAAGTGGTTGATGCCATGCTTCCAAGAAAAGCTTCTAAGCTTCAGGTAACCAGGAACCGTACCCCAAACCGACACAGGTGGTTGGGTAGAGAATACCAAGGCGCTTGAGAGAACTCGGGTGAAGGAACTAGGCAAAATGGCACCGTAACTTCGGGAGAAGGTGCGCCGGTGAGGGTGAAGGACTTGCTCCGTAAGCTCATGCCGGTCGAAGATACCAGGCCGCTGCGACTGTTTATTAAAAACACAGCACTCTGCAAACACGAAAGTGGACGTATAGGGTGTGACGCCTGCCCGGTGCCGGAAGGTTAATTGATGGGGTTAGCTAACGCGAAGCTCTTGATCGAAGCCCCGGTAAACGGCGGCCGTAACTATAACGGTCCTAAGGTAGCGAAATTCCTTGTCGGGTAAGTTCCGACCTGCACGAATGGCGTAACGATGGCGGCGCTGTCTCCACCCGAGACTCAGTGAAATTGAAATCGCTGTGAAGATGCAGTGTATCCGCGGCTAGACGGAAAGACCCCGTGAACCTTTACTATAGCTTTGCACTGGACTTTGAATTTGCTTGTGTAGGATAGGTGGGAGGCTTTGAAGCGTGGACGCCAGTTCGCGTGGAGCCATCCTTGAAATACCACCCTGGCAACTTTGAGGTTCTAACTCAGGTCCGTTATCCGGATCGAGGACAGTGTATGGTGGGTAGTTTGACTGGGGCGGTCTCCTCCTAAAGAGTAACGGAGGAGTACGAAGGTGCGCTCAGACCGGTCGGAAATCGGTCGTAGAGTATAAAGGCAAAAGCGCGCTTGACTGCGAGACAGACACGTCGAGCAGGTACGAAAGTAGGTCTTAGTGATCCGGTGGTTCTGTATGGAAGGGCCATCGCTCAACGGATAAAAGGTACTCCGGGGATAACAGGCTGATACCGCCCAAGAGTTCATATCGACGGCGGTGTTTGGCACCTCGATGTCGGCTCATCACATCCTGGGGCTGAAGCCGGTCCCAAGGGTATGGCTGTTCGCCATTTAAAGTGGTACGCGAGCTGGGTTTAGAACGTCGTGAGACAGTTCGGTCCCTATCTGCCGTGGACGTTTGAGATTTGAGAGGGGCTGCTCCTAGTACGAGAGGACCGGAGTGGACGAACCTCTGGTGTTCCGGTTGTCACGCCAGTGGCATTGCCGGGTAGCTATGTTCGGGAAAGATAACCGCTGAAAGCATCTAAGCGGGAAACTTGCCTCAAGATGAGATCTCACTGGAACCTTGAGTTCCCTGAAGGGCCGTCGAAGACTACGACGTTGATAGGTTGGGTGTGTAAGCGCTGTGAGGCGTTGAGCTAACCAATACTAATTGCCCGTGAGGCTTGACCATATAACACCCAAGCAATTTGCGCTTAAAAAGCCAGATTGCGGTGTGTGAAGACGAAACGAACCGAAAGTTCGAAACGCACAAACACCGAAAGCTGTCACATACCCAATTTGCTGAAGCGAGGCCATCTGGTCGCGAGTCAGTACCCGAATTTCTTGACGACCATAGAGCGTTGGAACCACCTGATCCCATCCCGAACTCAGCAGTGAAACGATGCATCGCCGATGGTAGTGTGGGGTTTCCCCATGTGAGAGTAGGTCATCGTCAAGATTAAATTCCGAAACCCCAATTGCGAAAGCAGTTGGGGTTTTGTTTTGCCTGCGAGAAAGTTTTCAGCGTTACGGCGAACAAAATTGCACAGTTATTTTCGAATCAGAACACTAGAATAGCCCCATCTTTATCGGAGTCAGAGCCTGTATGTCAGAATCGGTTGACGCCCCCGGGCTGTCAGATTTACCGCTGGAAGACTTGATAGCCTGCCACGAGTGCGACCTGCTGATGCGCAAGCCGACACTTGCCCATGGTGAAAAGGCCCTATGCCCGCGTTGTGGTTATGAGTTGTACGCCCACCGCCATAATGTGGTGCAGCGTAGCCTCGCGCTGGTAATCGCCGCGTTATTACTTTACGTACCGGCAAACTTTTTACCCATCATGCAACTCAATATCCTCGGGCAATCCTCGCAGGATACGGTCTGGAGCGGCGTGGTCGGTCTATTCAGCACCGACATGCAAGGTGTGTCGATCGTCGTCTTCCTTTGCAGCATGGCGATACCGTTGCTCAAGTTGCTGTGCCAGCTGTTTGTGTTACTGACGATTCGTTTCGATGTCGGCCGAAGCTACGGTTTGCTGCTCTATCGTATTTACCACCACCTCAGAGACTGGGGCATGCTCGAGGTCTACCTCATGGGCGTCCTTGTCGCGATCGTGAAGCTGGCGGATATGGCAGCAATTACCGTCGGCCTCGGGCTGGCATGTTTTATTGGCTTGTTGTTGGTGCAAGTCTGGCTGGAGGTGGTGATGTCACCGCATCAGATCTGGCAGGCATTATCAGGAGAGGATGCCCATGCGGGCGATTGATGCGGGCATTCTGGTGTGCACCGAATGCCATGAACTGAACAAGCAGGAAGCTGACGTCGATGAGCAGAGCTGTACCCGCTGCGGCGCGCAGGTTCACGCTCGCCGCCCCAACAGCCTGACCCGCACCTGGGCGCTGTTGATCACTGCAGCCATTATCTATATTCCGGCCAACGTCTTGCCGATCATGACGGTCAGCTCCCTGGGCCAAGGTGAACCGAGCACCATCATGTCGGGGGTGATCGAACTGGTGCAGCACGGCATGATTCCAATCGCGAGCGTGGTGTTCATCGCCAGCATTCTGGTGCCCACGTTTAAATTGGTCGGCATCGCGCTGCTGCTGTTTTCCGTGCAGCGCCGGCAGCCATTGTCGGCCCGTCAGCGCATCTGGATGTACCGTTTCATCGAGTTCATTGGCCGCTGGTCGATGCTCGATATTTTCGTGATCGCCATTCTCGTGGCGGTCGTCAACTTCGGCCGGATAGCCAGTGTCGAAGCCAATCTGGGCGCCGTCGCCTTCGCCTCTGTGGTGATTCTGACGATGCTCGCCGCAGTAACTTTCGATCCCCGACTGATTTGGGATAACACGGAGTCGGACGACGACCATGACTGATTTGCCTGTAGCGAAAACCCGACCGGCTTCGAACTGGTCGGCCATTTGGGTGCTGCCTCTGATCGCTTTGATCATCGGCGGCTGGCTCGGCTGGCGTGCTTATTCCGAGACCGGTATCGAAATTCAGGTGCGCTTCGAAAGCGGCGAAGGCATCCAGGCCAACAAGACTGAAGTGGTCTACAAAGGCATGCCGGTCGGCAAGGTCAAGACGCTCAAGCTCGACGATGAGGGCAACTCGAAAGGGGTGATCGCGACCATCGAAATGAACAAGGACGTGGAACAGTACCTGAAGACCAGCACGCGGTTCTGGCTGGTCAAACCGAGCGTGACCCTGGCCGGTATCACCGGTCTGGAAACGCTGGTCTCGGGTAACTATGTTGCGATCAGTCCCGGTGAAGGCGAGCCCGTGCGCAAGTTCAAGGCACTCGCCGAAGAGCCGCCGCTGTCCGACGCCAAGCCCGGTTTGCACCTGACCATCAAGGCCGATCGCCTCGGCTCGCTGAATCGCGGCAGCCCGGTGTTCTACAAGCAGATCAAGGTCGGTCAGGTCAAAAGCTATGTGCTTTCCGAGGATCAGAGCACCGTTGAACTGAAGGTGTTCATCGAGCCGACCTACGCCAAACTGGTGCGCAAACACACACGTTTCTGGAACGCCAGCGGCATCAGCATCGACGCTAACCTGTCCGGCGTGAAAGTGCGCAGTGAATCCCTGGCCAGCATCGTCGCTGGGGGCATCGCTTTCGCCACGCCGGAGAATCGCAAGGACAGTCCGGCGACCGATCCGAGCCTGCCGTTCCGTCTCTATGAAGACTTCGACGCTGCCGCTGCCGGGATTCGCGTGAAGGTCAAACTCAGCGATTTCGAGGGCCTGCAGGCCGGTCGCACGCCCGTGATGTACAAAGGCATTCAGGTCGGCAACCTGAAAGCGCTCAAAGTCGATCCGGACCTGAACAGTGCAACAGCCGAGCTGACCCTTGATCCGTTGGCCGAAGACTATCTGGTTGAGGGCACGCAGTTCTGGGTGGTCAAACCGTCGATATCCCTTGCCGGTATTACCGGCCTGGAAGCGCTGGTGAAAGGTAACTACATCGCCGTGCGTCCGGGCGACAAAGGCGCTGCGCCGAAACGCGAATTCGAGGCGCGACCGAAAGCTCCGCCGCTGGATCTGCGTTCGCCGGGCCTGCATCTGGTGTTGTTTACCGATTCGCTGGGTTCGATCGATGTCGGCAGTCCGATTCTGTACAAGCAGGTCAAGGTCGGTTCGGTGCAGAGCTACCAGTTCTCCCGAACCAAGAAGCAGCTGGTCATCGGCGTGCACATCGAGAAGGAATACGAAAACCTGGTCAACGCCTCGACGCGCTTCTGGAACGTCAGCGGCATCACCCTCACCGGTGGCTTGACCGGGGGCATTCAGGTCAAGAGTGAATCCCTGCAAACCCTGATGGCCGGCGGTATCGCGTTCGAAACGCCACAAGCCAATGCGCCGTTGAAGAAACGCATCCCGCGCTTCCGTCTGTTTGCCGACCACGATGAGGCGAACAAGAAAGGCGCAGTAGTGACCATCAAAGTCGATCGCGCCGACGGTTTGAGCAGCGGTACGCCGGTACGTTTCAAGGGGCTGGATGTCGGCAAGATTGAAAGCGTCGATCTGACCGATGACATGCAGTCGGTAATCCTCACCGCACGCATCACCGAAGTACCGGAAAAGATCGCCCGAGTCGGCAGTCAGTTCTGGGTGGTCAAGCCGGAACTGGGCCTGATCAAGACGCAGAATCTGGAAACGCTGGTCACCGGTAAATACATCGAAGTCCAGCCAGCGGCGAAGAATCTCGGGCCGCAGAAGAACTTTGTTGTCTTGGCCGAGGCGCCGGAAGTCACCAGGCAGGAAGCGGGTCTGAGTCTCGTGTTGAGCGCCGCACGTCGTGGTTCGCTTAAGCCTGGCGTACCAGTGACCTACCGCGAAATCACGGTCGGCAAGGTCACCGGTTATGAGTTGGGCCAAACGGCTGACCGTGTGTTGGTGCACATCCTGATCGAGCCGAAGTATGCGCCGCTGGTGCGCAGCGGCAGCCGCTTCTGGAACACCAGCGGCGTGGGATTCGATTATGGGTTGTTCAAAGGCGTGACGGTGCGCACCGAGTCGCTGGAGACACTGATTCAGGGCGGGATTGCCTTCGCCACACCGGATGGCGAGCGCATGGGCAACCCGGCGCGGGCGGAGCAGACGTTCCCGTTGTTCGACAAATTCGAGGATGAATGGCTGACCTGGGCGCCGAAGATTCAGCTGGGTAAGTAGTGGCGCCTGTCGAATAGTCTTCGCGAGCAGGCTCGCTCCCACAGGGGAACGCATTCCAATTGTGGGAGCGAGCCTGCTCGCGAAGGGGCCAGCCACATCAACACAAAATCCAGACCATAAAAAAAGGCCGCGATCCCAGCAGATCGCGGCCCTTTTTGCCTTCAGCTAAAGCCGATCAAACCGCATCCAGCTCCGGCTCATCGGCCTGCACATTCAGCGTGGCCTTGACCACATCATGGCGGCGAATGTACTTCCAGTCCGCCTCATCGATGTAGATCCCCGCCGGGCCGCTGCCGCCTTCCAGGTCGATCGCGACACTGGCGCAGACCTGCGGCTTCACACTCGCCAGAATCGGCACGAAGCCCAGTTGCAGACTGGTTTCCAGCAGCGCCGCCTGGTTCTTCTCGTCGATGTCCGCCGCCTCGTCGAGGTAGTACGGCAAACGCACGCGGCCGGCCAGATCGCGATCCATCAAGTGCAGCAACAAGTACATGTTGGTCAGTGCCTTGATGGTCATGGTCGTGCCGTTGGACGCTGCGCCATCGATATCGGTGTGGATCACCGGTTGGCCGTTGACCTTGGTAATCTCGAAGGCCAGTTCGAACAAGTCCTTGAGGCCGAGCTGGTTGTGGTTCGCCGCCACCAGCCGCGCGAGGTATTCCTTGGCCTCTTCGTTCTTGTTGTCCTGCTCGGCGCTCTGGCTGAGGTCGAACACCGACAGGGTTTCGCCTTCTTCGTACTGGCCAGCGCTGTGGATGATCTGGTCGATGTGCTTGAGGGCTTCCTTGTTCGGCGCGAGGACGATGCGGAAGCTCTGCAGGTTGGAGACCTGACGCTTGTTGATCTCGCGGTTGAACAGCGCCAGTTGGTGCTCGAGGCTGTCGTAGTCGCTGCGGATGTTGCGCAGGGTGCGGGCGATATCGGTGACCGCCGCGCGCCGCGCCTTGCCCAAGGTCAGCGCTTCATCGGTGCGGTGTGCGTAAGCGTTGATCAGCAGCGACAGACGCCGCTCCATGTCGTCTTCGCTGTCGAACTTGGCCACGCCTTTCAGACGCACCTGCGCATACAGCGCCTCGATCTGCCCATCGGCACGCAACAGACCCTGCCAGCTGTCCTGATAGTCGTTGAGCAGCGGCAGCAGGTTGTCCATCGAATCATCGACCGGATCCATGAACGGCGTACCGAACGGCAGGTCCGCTGGCAGCAACTGACGACGGCGCAGCGCGTCGTCGAGGGTGCGCTGCTTGGCTTCCATGTCGGCGATCTGCCGGCCGACCAGTTGCAGCTTGGCCGACAGTTGCTGGACGCTCTCGGTGAAGGCATCGCTGGAGCGCTTGAGTTCGTCCTGCGCAGCTTCCATCTGCGCCAGTTGTTCGAGTTTGTCGCTTTCTTCGGCGCTCAGGGTCTGGGTGCGACGGAAATCTTCCAGCGCCTTCTGCGCGTCCAGCACCTGCTGATAGAGCGCCTCGGTCTGGGTCTTGCTCGCGGCGCGGTCGGCGGCCACGGCTTGCTGGGTTTTCAGCTGCTTGAGTTCTTTTTCCAGACGCTCTTTCTGGTCGCGCAACGCGGCGCGGTCGGCCAGCGCTTGCAGGGCCGGCGGCTCGATGTGCGAGATGTCGATCGACAGGCCCGGCACTTCGAAGCGCTCGCCCTTGAAGCCATCAAGAATCAGCTCCACGGATTTGACCCACTCACCGTTCTCGTCGAGGGTGATGCCGTGCTCGCCCAGCGGCAGGCTGAACAGCGCGCTGTTGAACAGGCGCATCAGACGTTCGACGTCCTGTTGCGAGAACTCTTCGCGCAGGCGGGCATAGCTGTTGTTGTCGGCGTGATCAAGTTGCTGCTTCACCGACTTCAGGCGTTTTTCCAGATCGCGCAGACGCTCTTCCAGATCTTCGGCGCTGAACTGACGCGACTGCGCCAGGGCACCGGCCAGTTCGTCGTGAGCATCCTTGGCGGCGAGCAATTGTTGTTCGAGCACTTTGACGTCATCGACCAGCGCGAAGCGGTTCTTCAACACAGACAGCTCGCCGAGCCAGCGCTGGATGCCGGAAATTTCCCGCTCCAGACGCATCAGTTCCTGAGTGCCGCCGCGCTGATCGGTTTGCAGATCGTCCTGCTCGCGACGGTAGTGCTCGGCCTGGATGGTCAGCTCTTCCTTGCGTGCGGTGGCGTAGTCCGACCAGGTGCCGAGCAGGGAATCGAGCAGCGGCGACAGGCGATGCAGTTTGCCGCGCAGTACGTCGCGCTGCTTCACGCCGTTAGCCAGCGCTTCAACCAACGGGCCGGCGGCGACCAGCGAGTTGTAGTCCTGCTCCATGCGCCGCACATCGCGGAAAGCCTCTTCGCACGCGGCGATGTAATCGACACTGCCGGAACGCAGGCTGTGCTCGAAGGCATCGAGGAACAGTTGCTTGAGCTTGGCCGCGGTGATTTCACGCATGTGCAGCAAGTTGATGAACAACGCGCGGAAGGTCTTCAGGCTTTGCTCGCTGGTGGAGCGCAGCGGGATCAGGGTCAGGTCGAGCGGGATCGAAGTGTGGCCGCCAACCAGCAGGCGGCGCAGTTCATCCGGCTTGAGTTCGTAGGCTTTCAGGCCTTCTTTTTCGAGATTGCTGAACAGTTCTTTCTGACGCAGGCAGGTGTCGTTTTTCTGGTAGTGGGCCAGGTCGAGCTTGCCGGCATAGGCGAAGAACTGGTGACCGAAACCGCCGCCCGGGCCGCGCCCGACCACGCCGATCACGTGGGGGCCGTGGGGCAGGTTGACTTCGACGAGGATGTAACTGGTGTCGGAAGCGAAGTAGAAACGCCGCGATTGTTCGAGGCTGTACTTGCCGAAACTCATGTCGGACATGCGCGCCAGAATCGGAAACTGCAAGGCGTTGATCGACGCCGATTTACCGAGGTTGTTCGCGCCGTAGACCGACAGCGGTTCTTCCAGCGGGAACAGGCCGAGGCTGTAACCGGCGGTGTTCAAAAGGGCAAAGCGGCGGATGCCATAGCGTTCCTGGCTCATGCATCGGACTCCTGTTCTTCGGCAATGGCGCGGGCCAGTGCGTCTTCTTCGCTTTCTTCTTCAAATTCGGAAAGATCGAGCGGATCGTCGGTTTCGAGGAATTTCGCTTCGGCTTCTTCGTCGATCAGCACCGGCGCCGGCAGCGGCAGAACGCTGTGGACGCTGGCTGCCAGGTCGCGGTCCTGTTGTACCGACAGGCACACGTCGAGGAAACGGTGCATCGGCGGCAGGAAGCGGTAGACACCGTTTTCTTCGCCGGCAAAACCAAGCTGGGTCATGCGGCGCATGATTTTTTCTTCGAGTTCTTCGACGGTCTGCACTTCGGCCTGAATGAACAGGTCGCGGTACTTGTCCAGCAGCGACGGCAATTCTTCGCGGCCGAGGCTGCCGCCGTCGAGCACGGCGATCGGGTCGCGGCCCTGATCGGCCAGGTGCTCGACGAGGATGAAGGTGAACAGCGCCAGACGCTGGGCGGTCTTGTTCACCGCTGCGGCGGCCATGTCCGGCACGAAGTAATAGAAACCACGGGTGTCGCAGACCAGTTCAAAGCCCAGCGCCTTGAACAGCGTGCGGTACTGGTCCTGGAAATTCGACAGTTGTGCGTACAGCTCGGGATCACGACGGCTGACGTGGTAACCCTTGAACAACTCGCGGAAGATCGGCGCCAGTTGCGACAGTTCGGAAAGATCAAGATGCATTTGGGATGCTCGCAGAATCCTCGGCGGCGGTGTCGCTGGCCGAGAGCAGGGCGAAGGAGCGCAGGCTGACCTGATGCTCGTGAGTGTGGTATTCGCGGCGTTCCAGACGCTCGCGCTTGAAGCGTTTTTCCCGCGACAGGCGCGAGAACCAGTAAAGCAATTCGTCGGTGGCGCCGTCCGGTTCCTGCTCCAGCAGCCAGGTCATCAGGTCCGGCATCGGCAGCGATTCTTCGCAACGATCGACCATCTCGCGCACGGTGCGCGGTGCACGTGGAGCGTCGCCAGCCTTCTGGGTTTTGTGCGCCTTGGGGAAGCGCGCCGGTTTCGGCTCGAAACGCGCCAGGGCATACACGTAGGCTTCGACCTGACTGGCGCTGCCGAGGAAGGTGCTTTGCGGGCGGGTGAACAGTGGCATCGCTGCCTGCGGCACGGCGTCGATGCCTTTACGCCGGATCGCCGCCAGCGCCAGTGCGGCGCCACGGGTCACGGCGTTATGCCGACGCGCTTCTTCACGCAACGGCAGCAGCAGTTCGCGGGCATGACGCAGGGTCAGTTGCGCGCTGGTCTGCATTTCGAGGATGCGCGCGTGGGTGCGCAGGAGCATGTCGTCATCGACCAGATGGCCGAGGCGCTGCTGTTCGCTGAGCATCTTCAGTAGCACTGTTTCGACCTTGCGCACGCCTTGTTCGAAGGCGCCATCGGCGTTGACCAGATCGATCATCGGCTCGACGTATTCGTCCCACGTCGCCAGGACTTCGGCGTAACGCTGACGCAGCGGAATCTGCCGGTCGCTGGTCTTCGCCCGTTCGGCCACTGCCACCAGTGCCTGTTCATCGTTGTCGAGTTTCTTCAGTACGTCGCGCACGCGCATGTCGAGCAAGCGCAGCTGGCGCGCCAGATCGTTGCCGTCACGAACATCGAAAGCGTCCTGGATGTAACCGGCCAGACGCTCCAGGTGACGCAAATAGGCTTCGATTTCCAGGCACAGACCGAGGCGGTGTTCGCGGCGCAGGTAGGCGAGGAAGTCGTGGATCTGCGCGTTGAGCTCGAAACGGTTCGGGCTTTTCGCCACCGGAACCAGAATATCGAGGCGAATCCACACGTCGAGCAGGCTGGTGATGTCCTGCGGCGTGCTGTCGAGTTGTTGGGCGGCCAGTTGCGTGCGCAGTTCGTTGAGGCTCAGGGTGCCTTGGTCGAAGTGCTCGCACAGTGGCTCCAGAAGTGCCCAGTGTTCAGCGAGGGCGCGCAAGACGCGCTTGGGTTCGATCATCGGAATGGCCGGCTGGTTGGCGATTAAAAGCGGCGATTGTACTGCATCACAGGCGCGGCGATTCACTCTCGGGACGGGCTGTCGCATTCTTTGCCCAAAGGGCAGCGGCGCAGCGCAGCGCGGAGTATCGATCAACAGCGAGCGATCTTGTGCGAAGGGCGGTAGAATCAGCGCACTTTCCGTTATCCACAAGTGGCCGACCTTTGCTTATCGAGTCCCGCCGCCGCGCCTATTTGAACGCCATGCAGGTGGTCAACTGGCTGCCGCGCACCGAACTGCCTTTCGCCGCACCGTCGCGGACCGAGCTGCTGGAGATGCCCGAGCCTGAGCTTGAGGTGCCGGTTGTTCCGGCGCCCCAGGACGAAGCACCGGCGCAGCCTGCCGCGCGTCAGGCCGAGCGGCCGAAAATCGAAGTGCCGCGTCCGTCGCTGGCCAGTACCCGCAACGGCGCCAAACCGGTGGAAGAAGTCGACGACACGCCGGTGGTGGTCAAGCCTGCACCAGTCCCGCCGCCACGGTTCGCCCTGCAACTGCTGCGCGCCGGGCGCTGCCTGCTGCTGGTCGAGTTACCCACAGGCGAAGCGTTTCAAAGTCGCGATCCGGCCTACCTGCTGCTCAAGGACATGCTGCGCGCCGCCGGTCTGCCGGATGCGCCGCAAATCGTCGGCGAACCTGTGCGCTGGCCGTGGCTCAATCGCGGCACGCTGGATCAAGGCCCGGAAGCGGCGCGCGACTTCGTGCAGGGTTTTCTCTCGGTGCAGATGGAAGCGGCGCCCTGCGCCTGTCTGTGGCTGATCGGCCTGCCGGCGGTGAAATTTGCCGGGGAAGCGGACGCCGAAGCGTTCAATAGTGAATTGCAGATCGAAGGTCTGGGCCTGGCCTGGGCAATTCCCGGTCTGGAACTGTTAATGGAAGAGCCACAGCGCAAGGCCGCTGTGTGGCAAGCCATGCGTCGGCTGATGGCGCGCTGGAAACAATCCGATGAGTGAGGCTGTAACCTTTCGCCCGATGACCGAGGCGGATCTGGACGCTGTGTTGAAGATCGAATACGCCGCGTACAGCCATCCGTGGACCCGGGGGATTTTTCTCGATGGCCTGGGCAAATACCAGATCTGGCTGATGTTCGAAGGGCAGCAGCAGGTGGGCCACGGTGTGGTGCAGATCATTCTTGATGAGGCGCACCTGCTCAATATTACCGTCAAGCCGGAAAATCAGGGGCGTGGACTGGGGCTGACGTTGCTTGAGCATTTGATGTCGCGTGCGTATGCGGCCGAGGCTCGAGAATGCTTTCTCGAAGTGCGCGACAGCAATACTTCTGCGTTCAGGTTGTATGAGCGGTATGGCTTCAACGAGATCGGCCGCCGTCGCGATTATTATCCGGCGGTGGGTGGGCGTGAGGATGCGGTGGTGATGGCCTGTACCCTGGTTGACTGACCGACCTTGAAAGCTTCGCGAGCAGGCTCGCTCCCACATTGGATTGTGTAACCATCCCTGAACCCTGTGGGAGCGAGCCTGCTCGAGAACGCGTCAGATCATGCGCCTCTTATCTCCGCTTGCCATCCAGCGGATCCAGATCCGCCAGTTCCGCTTCATCCAGCCCGTCACCGCCGCCGATGTCATTTTCATCGACCACGCTCAGATCCCAATCCGCCTGGTTACCCTCACCGACTTCCTCGGCATCGCGCGCGCCGTCCTCGCGAATCAACGTTTCCGGGCTCAGGTCATCATCAGTCGGCTGGTGATCATCCACCGAGGCCCCGGTCATACCCGCCTCACGCACTCGCTCAGCCGGCATCAATTGTTCACGTTCACGCTCGGGCAGCTCATCACCGATCTTCGCGCTGGGCTCTTCGTCGTCGAAATCCAGCTCGTGCACCGAGCCCATGCGGTCTTCGTTATCATCGATGGGTTCCGGTTGCACCGCATCATAAGGGCGTCGTGAATCAGTCATGGCAATTCCTCATAGTGTGGGCCTTACTCAGTGGACTCACCGGGCGCGCGAGAATTCCAACGAAAACACTTTGCGCTGGCGGCGTGACTTCGACGGGTGGTCGTCTATCAAACCTGCGCATCTTTCTTGAGGCCTTATCCATGCACGATCTACAAGACCTGATTGATAACAACGAGCGTTGGGCTGACGCGATCACCAAGGAAGACCCGGATTTCTTCGCCAAACTGGCGCGCCAGCAGACTCCGGAATATCTATGGATCGGCTGCTCCGACGCACGCGTACCGGCCAACGAAATCGTCGGCATGCTGCCGGGCGATCTGTTTGTGCACCGCAACGTCGCCAACGTCGTGCTGCACACCGACCTCAACTGCCTGTCGGTGATCCAGTACGCGGTTGACGTGCTCAAGGTCAAACATATCCTCGTCACCGGCCACTACGGCTGCGGCGGTGTGCGTGCGTCGATGCAGGATCGCCAGTTCGGCCTGATCGACGGCTGGCTGCGGTCGATCCGCGATCTGTATTACGAAAAGCGCGAAGAGCTGGCCAAGCTGGCGACCGAAGAAGAGCAGGTCGATCGCATGTGCGAACTCAACGTGATCCAGCAAGTGGCCAACGTCGCCCACACCAGCATCATCCAGAACGCCTGGCATCGCGGGCAGCCCCTGTCGATCCACGGCTGCATCTACGGCATCAAGGACGGCCGCTGGAAAAGTCTCAACACCACCATCAGTGGTTTCGAACAGTTGCCGCCGCAATACCGTTTGCGTCCGGTCGGCGCGCCGTAACCGCAGCTTTCAGCTTCGGCCTGGATGCCGCCAGCGCTGTAAAAAGCGCTGGCCTTCAGGCGTGGGTGGTTCGTCGTGACCGGTGATCCACCCACGGCAGCGCGACGAGCCGCAATCACAGGCGAACTGGCGTAGCAGTTTGTCTTCGGTCGATGCGTAATCGATGCTCAGATGTTCGCCGCTGTGGATATCTTTCAAGGCCCACAGCCACAATTCGCTCATGTCGAGAAATGCATTCGGGTCGCAGGCGTGTTCCAGCACCCCGCAAAAGCGCGGATCGTAAACGTGGATGCCGGTTTGCAACTGGCGGGTCTGTCGACAGCGATAGGGCAGCAATTGCCCTGACACCCGGCACATTCGGCTGATGCGCAGAAACTCACGGCGCGCGACCACTGCCGTGGCAACGCCTCGTTCGTTGTGGATGATCTGGAAGTCGTCGCAGGATGGAAAGCCCAGCCGCACCGGAAGTCCGGCGAACGGATAGATGCCTTCTGTGTCGCGCGGCAGGTGCCGGCCCATGGCTTGATTGTTCATAACGATCCTTGTTGTTGAGTGTTGCCTCCGGGTTGTGCCCATGCCTCGCCAGGCGAAGCATGATTGGATCCAAGCGTCGCGCAAATGAAGGTACCGGTCTACTGTCAAACCTGACAGGCGCGATCACCGTTGCCCCGCGTCAGCATTGGCTGACACGGGGGCTCCGGCAGCGATTACAGAGCGGGTGCGGGCACGGCGGCCGCAGGCAAGGGCGCTTTCAGCTGTTGCAGTTGCGTCTTGACTGGTGCCGTGGCGCACTTGGCTGCGGCTTGTTCGGCGCTGAGGTCGCGGATCGAGGTGTAGAACAACTCGCAGGTTTTGACCTTTTGCGTCACTTGCCATGTTTGCGTGCAACTGTTCAGCGTGGCCTGCGCATCGCTGCCCGGCTTGCTGCCCATCCCGGCCTGCCAGCAAGCCGCGCTCAAATCCTGGCCCATGACTTTCAGGCCCGCCGCGTCAGCCTTGGCCTGGGCATCGTCGCCGGTATAGCTCTTCGGATCGGCGGCGTACCAGATATAGCTCGGATGATTCGAGCCGAGCACCGGCACATTCAGCCCTTCGCTCGGACTGATGCTTGCCAGACCCAATACGCCAACTGTCGGCCCATACTGTTCCTTGATCCAGTTGCGCACCGGCGCCCCGAACGCAACCATCGGCAGCGGCGTGCCGCTGGCGGTCTGGCTGAACTGCTTGACCAGCGTGGTCTGGTAATCCTTGAAGTAGTCGTAGACGTCCTCCAAATCCCCGCCGGCATTGGACGGCGCGGCGATCGGCGCGATGTCGATGATGGTCTGGTAAGCCGGCGTCTGCCCGGCGGGGATGCCGTTATCGGTCAGCAAAGTCGCCCAGCGGTCGGTGGTGTTCGAGCGCAGATAATCCTGCGCCTGCGTCAGCGAGTAATCGGGCGGGAAGTGCAGCAGCTCGACGCTTTTACGATTTTCCAAGGCCATGCCCAGCGGCAGGAACAGATACCAGCTATAGGCCCATTTGCCATCGGCATTGAGCTTGCTGGCGCCGGCATAAGCCAGGTCGCCGGCGTCGAGCAACGCTGACAGCGGCTTGTCATAGCCGTCCGGCACTCCGGTGATCTCGGCGTAAAGCTGATCGTTGTCGGTCTTCACCAGCACCTTGGCATCGGCGTAACCATCGCGCTGGACGCTCTGGCTCAGGTAATGCGCGACGGTCTGCTCCAGCGTCCAGTTGCGGAAGCAGATCACGCTGCAATTGTTGGGGAAGGCGAAGAGCCGCGTGACGCGCTCGGTGCTGCCCAGTTTCACGTCGACATCGGCGTGGACGGCGGCGCTTAGCGTCAGTGCAACGAGGGTAAGTCCTGCGAGTTTGAACATGCTCAGATCCTTTTCAGCGTGGGTTCCCCTCGATTTGGGGGCGCTTCATAGTGGATCAGCGGTGTTTGACAGAAAAGCGGTTGAGTGTGGATTCTTGCCTGAATGCGGTATTACCCAAGCAGCGCACATATTGTTACGGCTGTGCCAACAAGCACGCTGCCTGGTGTACGTCCGCACTGCTAGACTGCAACGACATCGAATTTTCCAAGGGTGAGTCATGAAGCCTTCTACTGCTCTCGACATGCAAAGGTCCGCCGTCCGCGAAGTGATCGGGCGCTTTCGTGTGGCCAACCCGCGTGTATTTGGTTCAGCATTGCTGGGGACGGATCTGGACGGTAGCGATCTCGATCTGCTGGTTGACCCGCTGCCCGGCACGACGCTTTTTGATCTGGGCGGACTTCAGGTTGAGCTTGAAGACCTGCTGGGTGTTGCGGTCGAGGTGCTGACCCCCGGCGACCTGCCCGTGAAATTTCGTCAGCAGGTGCTTGATCAGGCGCGACCCGTCTAAAGCAGCGATCAAACCAAGTTTTAAGAGCACCTGCCCTTGAGCAGGTGCGTTTTTATCGACTTACGGCATCACTGGCGGCGTATACGCCAATGTCGTCCCCAGCGCCCACAACAGCAGCAGCACCAGTGGCGTGTGCACCAGCAGTTGCACGAACGAGAAGCCGATCAGATCCCGCGCCTTCAACCCGAGCACGCCCAGCAGCGGCAGCATATAGAACGGGTTGATCAGGTTCGGCAGGGCTTCGGCGGCGTTGTAGATCTGCACTGCCCAGCCGAGGTGGTATTGCAGGTCATTGGCGACTTGCATCACGTAGGGCGCTTCGATGATCCATTTGCCGCCGCCGGACGGGATGAAGAAACCGAGAATCGCCGAATAGACGCCCATCAGCAGCGCGTAGGTGTCGTGGGAGGCGATGCTGACGAAGAAGGTCGAGATGTGATGCGCGAGGGTTTGCGCATCGGCTCCTTTGACCGTGGTCATCAGCGCGGCGATCGAGCCGTACAACGGAAACTGGATCAATACGCCGGTGGTGGTCGGCACCGCACGGGCCACCGCATCCAGAAAGCTGCGCGGGCGCCAGTGCAGCAGCGCGCCAAGCATGATGAACAGGAAGTTGTAGGTGTTCAGGCCGGAAATCGCAGTAATTGCCGGTTTAGTCGAAAACTCGTGAAACAGCCATCCCGCCGCCAGCAGCACCAGCACAATGATCAGCAACGGGCTGTGTTCCAGCCATTCGCCGGGGCGAGTGCGCGGTTGCAGTGGCGGCAGGTTGAACGCCGGGTCGATGCCGCAGGCCTTGGCGTCGCGTGCCGAGTTCGGCCCGGGGGCGGTGGCGTAGGCGATGATGATCGAGATCACGATCAGTGCCAGCAGCATGACCCCGGACTGCCAGAGAAAAATGGTTTCGGTGAACGGGATTACGCCAGTGATCGACAGGATCGACGGCGGCAGGCTGCCCGGGTTGGCCTGCAACTGCGCGGCGGACGATGACAAGCCCAGCGCCCACACCGCGCCGAGGCCCAGATATGCCGCAGCACCGGCCGCGCGGTAATCCATTTTCAGGTCGGTGCGGCGGGCGAGGGCGCGTACCAGCAGTCCGCCGAATACCAGCGACAGGCCCCAATTGAGCAGCGATGCGACCATCGAGATCAACGCCACCCAGGCCACGGCGGAGCGGCCGTTCTTCGGGATGCGTGCCAGTTTGTCGATCAGTTTGACTGCGGGCGGAGAGCTGGCGACGACGTAGCCGCCGATCACCACGAAGGCCATCTGCATGGTGAACGGGATCAGGCTCCAGAAGCCGTCGCCGAAGGCCATCGCTGCAGCGGTGGGTTTGGCGCCCATGGCCAACGTGGCCAGCGCAACGATGATCACGGCCAACGCGGCGAATACCCAGGAGTCGGGAAACCAGCGTTCGGCAAAACTGGAACAGCGCAGGGCAAAGCGCGCGGAGCGGCTATCTTCGATATCAACGGCCACGGGAAGTACCTCGGATTTTTTATGGTTATTTTGATCCGTGGGAGCAGTCGCCCGGCTCGACAGCCACAGAGATCCCCTGTGGGAGCGAGCCTGCTCGCGAAGACGTCGGCACATTCAGCATCGGGTTGTCTGAACTGACGCTTTCGCGAGCAGGCTCGCTCCCACATGGGCGGCTGGTCGGTGTTGGCGTGGTCCCTTGGACAGGCGCTAACAGTAAATCAAGCGCCGCCCTTTTGTTGAGCAGGTTTTCGCAAACCGAGACTATGGTCTGACGGGTTGTCGATCCGCGCATTTGCGTAGACCATGAGCGCCTTGGTTTTTGCCGATGCCTGAGTTCTTTGTCATGACTGCCAATTCTCCAGCCCGACCGGCGCCGTTCAGCCGCTCCGACTACAAGACCCTCGGCCTTGCCGCGCTCGGCGGGGCGCTGGAAATCTACGATTTCATCATCTTCGTATTCTTCGCACTGACCCTGAGTCAGCTGTTCTTCCCCCCGGAAATGCCCGAGTGGCTGCGTTTGCTGCAAAGCTTCGGCATCTTCGTCACCGGTTATCTGGCGCGGCCGCTGGGCGGGATTCTGATGGCGCATTTCGCCGACCGTCTTGGCCGCAAAAAGGTCTTCAGCCTGAGCATCCTGATGATGGCGCTGCCGTGCCTGCTGATCGGGATCATGCCGACCTACGCACAGATCGGCTATTTCGCACCCTTACTATTGCTGGCGCTGCGCATCCTGCAAGGCGCGGCGGTGGGCGGAGAAGTGCCGAGTGCCTGGGTGTTCGTCGCCGAGCATGCCCCGACCGGTCATCGCGGTTACGCCCTCGGTTTCCTGCAAGCCGGCCTGACCTTCGGTTACCTGATCGGCGCACTCACCGCGACCTTCCTCGCGCAGGTTTTCACGCCTGCGGAAATTCTCGATTACGCCTGGCGCTATCCGTTTCTGCTCGGCGGCGTGTTCGGCGTGGTGGGCGTTTATCTGCGCCGCTGGCTCAGCGAAACCCCGGTGTTCATGGCCATGGAGGCGCAACGCGAAGCGCGGGTCGAACTGCCGTTGCGCACGGTGCTGCGTGAACATCGTCTGGCCATGCTGCCGGCCATGTTGCTCACCTGTGTGCTGACCTCGGCAGTGGTGGTGTTCGTCGTCATCACCCCGACCATGATGCAGAAAACCTTCGGCATGACCGCCAGTCACACCTTCGGCCTCAGTGCCTTGGGCATCGTCTTCCTCAATATCGGTTGCGTGATCGCGGGGCTGCTGGTCGACCGCATCGGCGCCTGGCGCACGGTCATGCTCTACAGCCTGTTGCTGCCATTGGGCATTGGCGTGCTGTATGGCTGTCTGATCATGGGCGGGCATTGGATCGGCATGGCCTATGCGGTCGCCGGTCTCGCTTGTGGGGTAGTGGGTGCGGTGCCTTCGGTGATGGTCGGGTTGTTCCCGGCGCGGATTCGCGTGTCGGGCATTTCCTTCACCTACAACATTGCCTACGCGGCGTGGGCAAGTATCACGCCGCTGTTGCTGATTGGTCTGATGCCGTGGAGCCCATGGATCTGCGTGTTCTTCTGTGCAGTGATGGGCGCGGTGGGGATTGTGACGGCGGCGTATTTCGGTGCGCGCATGCCACGTACCGGACCGTGTCAGGCTGCCGGCGCTGCCTGAACCGCAAGCGCCGGATTATTTTCGACTGACGGGTCTGGAGCTGGCTTCAGAAAAGCTGCGCAAGGCCGATGGCTAGGTTGTATCCGCTAACTACCCTGCCATCGGTGCTTTCCCATGTTCAATAAACGCTTGAAACAAGAGCTGGCCGCTCTGCGCGAAGAACTTTCCAGCCTTGTACAAGTGAAGGAAAGCCTGGAAAGCGAAATGCTCGCGCTGACCCTTGAGCCCGACGGGCGGATTCGTTCGGTCAACCAGAATTTTCTCGATGAAATGCTCTACAAGAGCCAGGACCTGGTCGGCCGGGCAATTGAAGACATCGTGCCGGCCCACGTCAAAACCGACGAATTCCATCAGCGCTTCAAAAACTCGATGAGCCGTGGCGAGCATTTTGCCGGCGCCGTGCGCCTGTTGCGCGGCAATGGCGACGAGGCGTGGCTGCGTTCCATCGTGCAACCGGTGCGCTCGTCCGATGGCCGGATCAGACACATTTCCTTCTACGCCAGCGACCTGACCCGCACCATCGAAGCCTCCCGCGAGCATGAGAACCTGATCGGCGCGCTGGTGCGCTCCACCGCCGTGATCGAGTTCGATCTCAACGGCAATGTGCTCAGCGCCAATGATCGCTTCCTCAACGGCATGGGTTACAGCCTGGCGCAGATCAAAGGCAAACATCACCGCACGTTCTGCGCCCCGGATGAGTACAACAGCGCCGAGTACCAGAACTTCTGGCGGCGCTTGAACAGCGGTGAGTTTGTCGCTGGCCGCTTCAAGCGTATCGACAGCCATGGTCGTACGGTGTGGCTGGAAGCGTCCTACAACCCGGTGGTTGATGCCAACGACAAACTGTACAAAGTGGTGAAGTTCGCCACGGTGATTACCGATCAGGTCAACCGCGAGCAGGCGGTTGCCGACGCGGCCAGCATCGCTTACAGCACCTCGCAACAAACCGACAGCACCGCGCAACGGGGCACCACGGTTGTCACCGAAGCGGTGAACGTGATGCGTGATTTGTCGCGGCACATGCAAGCCGCCGGCGAAGGTATCGAGGCGCTCAACGAGCAGTCGCTGGTGATAGGCACGATCGTCAAAACCATCAGCGGCATTGCCGAACAGACCAACCTGCTGGCGCTCAACGCTGCCATTGAGGCGGCGCGCGCCGGTGAGCAGGGGCGTGGTTTTGCGGTGGTGGCCGACGAGGTTCGGCAACTGGCCTCGCGCACCAGCCAGGCGACGGACGAAATCGTCGGCGTGGTACGGCAGAACCAGGAAATGGCGCGCAATGCCGTGGCGCTGATGACCGACGGCAAGCTCCAGGCTG
The DNA here is from genome assembly GCF_019145375.1 of Pseudomonas triticicola. NCBI lineage: Bacteria > Pseudomonadati > Pseudomonadota > Gammaproteobacteria > Pseudomonadales > Pseudomonadaceae > Pseudomonas > Pseudomonas triticicola. The sequence continues at coordinate 536,088 of NZ_JAHSTX010000002.1, forward strand.
AACAGGGCCTGGCGTTGGCGGCGGAGGCAGGCACGGTGATCGTCGAGATTCAGGACGGTGCGCAGAAAGTGGTGGATGCGGTGGGGCAGTTTGCCAATCAGCTCTCTCGCTGATCGACACTGATCAACTGTGGGAGCGAGCCTGCTCGCGAAGGCGGTGTGTCATTCAACATTGATCTGACTGACCTTTCGCCTTCGCGAGCAAGCTCGCTCCCACAGGTTTTTCACCCGCCTTCTTTCTGTGGTCTGGCGCTACAATCGGCTCCTTTTCCCCGGAGCAGATCCCATGAGCGTCTCCCACCGCCGTCCGGTGCCTCTGAACAAAGCCTATCGCCTGCTCAACCACGGGCCGACCGTGCTGGTCAGCGCCGCTCACGACGGCCAGCGCAATATCATGGCCGCCGCCTGGGCCATGCCGCTGGATTTCGAACCGCCGAAAGTCGCCGTCGTCCTCGACAAATCCACCTGGACCCGGCAGTTGCTCGAAGCCTCCGGCACCTTTGTGCTGAACGTGCCTTGCGTCAATCAGGCCGATATCGTGCAAACCGTCGGCAACACCTCCGGCCTGGAAATCACCCGCAACCAAGGTCAGGACAAGTTTCAGGCGTACGGCCTACACACCTTCGCTGGCGAACAGATTGAAGCGCCGCTGCTCGAGGGCTGTGTCGCTTGGCTCGAATGCCGCCTGCTGCCGGAGCCGCGCAATCACGAGCAATACGACCTGTTCCTCGCCGAAGTCATCGCCGCCCAGGCCGACGAGCGTGTGTTCAGCGATGGGCGCTGGCATTTCGAGGGGCAGGATGGATTGCGCACGCTGCATCACGTTGCGGGCGGGCATTTCCTGACGATTGGGGATGGGGTGGATGGCAAGACGTTGGCGGTCTGATTTACTCCCGGGAGAAGGCCTGCTGCTCGGCAGGCCTTTTTCAATGCAGTGTTTCAGTCCCCCAACGCTTCTCCCTCACGCCGAGGATCGGCCCCCCCCGTCAAGGTCGCTTTGCCCTGCGCATCCTTCACCCGCACGATCGCTTGGGTGCCGCTGGTCATGTCGATTTCACTGACCGTGTGCCCTTTGTCTTTCAACGCCTGAATCAGCACCGGGCTGAACTGTCCCTGTTCCAGTTCGGTGGGACCGTTGCGGCTGCCGAAGTTGGGCAGGTTAATTGCACTTTGTGCATCGAGGTTCCAGTCGAGCAGGCCGATGGTGGTTTTCGCCACGTATTCGATGATTTGCGAGCCGCCGGGGGAGCCGACTGTGGCGACGAATTCACCAGTGTTGCGATCAAAGATCAGCGTCGGCGCCATCGACGAACGTGGGCGTTTGCCCGGTTCGACGCGGTTGGCGACTTTCTGCCCGTTCTCTTCGGGGATGAACGAGAAGTCGGTCATCTGGTTGTTCAGCAGAAAACCCTGAACCATCAGGTGCGAGCCGAACGCGGCTTCGATGGTGGTGGTCATCGAAACGGCGCCGCCGAGATCATCCACCGCGACCACTTGCGAGGTCGAGATGCGCAACGGCGAGCGGTCCGGTGCGTAGGCAACCTGTACGCCCGGCGGTGTGCCCGGTTTGGCGCTGCCCATGCTGCGCTCGCCGATCAGGCTGGCGCGGCTGGCCAGATAGGCAGGATCGAGCAACCCTTTGACCGGCACCGGGACGAAGTCGGTGTCGGCCACGTATTGCGCACGATCGGCATAGGCCAGGCGTTCGGCCTCGGCGATCAGGTGCACTGCTTGCGGCACCGGTTCGATGCCGGCCGGCTTATCGGTTTTCATTGGTTTGAGCGGGGGCAGCGACAGGCGTGGATCGCGAGTCTCCAGCGCCTGCAACGTGCCGAGAATCTGCGCCACGGCGATCCCGCCCGACGACGGTGGCGGCATGCCGCAGACCTGCCAACGCTTGTAGTCGGTACACAGCGGCGCGCGTTCCTTGGCCTGATAACGCTGCAAATCGTTCAGCGACAGGCTGCCGGGGTTGGCGTGCTGTTGAACCTTGGCGACGATTTCTTCGGCGATCGGACCTTTGTACAGCGCATCGGCACCTTCGCTGGCGATGCGTTTGAACACGGCGGCCAACTTCGGGTTATGCAGGCGCGTGCCGACAGCTTTGACGCTACCATCATCGTTCAGAAAGTACGCAGCCATGTCTGGCGACTGGCGTATCAGTGGATCGGCAGTCAGCAGCGAATGCAGACGCGGGGAAATCGCAAAGCCTTGCTCGGCCAGTTTGATCGCTGGCTCAAACAGCTTCGCCCATGGCAAGCGACCGTGCTGCCGATGCGCCAGCTCCAGCGCGCGCAATACCCCGGGCGTACCGACCGAGCGCCCGCCGATCTGCGCTTGCGTGAAAGCCATCGGTTTACCGTCAGCCTTCAGGAACAGCTTCTCGGTGGCCCCGGCCGGCGCCGTTTCGCGGCCGTCATAGGTGCGCACCTGCTTGCCATCCCACAACACAATCATCGCCCCGCCACCGATCCCGGAAGACTGCGGCTCAACCAGCGTCAACACCGCCTGCATCGCAATCGCCGCATCAATCGCCGAACCACCCTGACGCAACATCTCCCGCCCGGCTTCGGCCGCGAGCGGATTGGCAGCGGCAGCCATGTGTTTATTGGCGTGTCGGGTTTGCAGATCAGTGCGGTAACCGGATGCAGCTTCCGGTGCCAGCGGCAACGAAGAAGAGGGCGGGGTGTTGCATGCGGTGAGGGTCAGAGCGCTGACAAGCAGTGTCAGGGCTGGCAGGCGAAAGCGCTTCAAAGGCTGGGCTGGAAACACGCGGGATCTCCGTCCGTGGGGTGAAAGTCTTGGGGGACTTTATCGAGCGGGCCGGCGGGGTGCAAACCGCGTGGGGATTACAGCCCTCCCGCTCAGCGGCCGCGCCAATCGATTGGCCGAAAACGATGCCCTTGTGGGAGCGAGCCTGCTCGCGAAAGCGGTAGCTCAGGCGGTGCTATTTTCTTAGTTCTTAGTCGTGTGAAGCGTGCCGTCGGCCATTTTGCTCGGCAGCATTCCCAGCACAAACACGCTGGCCGGCCCGCCGGCGCCACGGATGGCCCAGTTCAGGCGCTGTTGCAAAATCCCGCCGCCGGCCAGCCGCCCCAAAGCCAGGTCGGCGCCAATTGCCGTCGCGACAGCGGTACTGGCGGAGGGCATGAGCATGGCGCCGGCGACCATGATCTTGCCGAAGTTGCTGGCTGGCTCCTCGGCAGTGCCAGCGTCCGTGCGACACCAGTTGTCCGGCGTGCAGGACTTGGCAAATACCCTGTCTTCGCGTGGCTTGGGCGCAGGCCACTCATCCTTCTCGATGTACACCGGCTCCGGCGCTTTCGGTGGAAGCAAAGTAAACCAGGCCCTGCCACCGCTATACGGATTTAAAAACCAGTCATCATCGAGAAGGTATTTGTATTGAGGCATGCCAACTCCCTGCATGGCGCTGAATCGAGCCAGGGGAGCTTGTCGGTCGAAGGGCAATTCGGGGAGAGAGGGGCGAGTGCTTGAAGTTATGAAAAATACAGTTCTTACGTGAGCAAAGCCTGCTTCCTACAGGGCTATCTCAGTCCAGCGGTTTTGCGCCTGATTCAGGCAAAACCATTGTCGGTCGCGCCTGTAGTCTTTTCCTTTGAATCGCTGACTACGCCGGATTTCTCTTACAGATTATTCAGGTCGACAGCCTACGCGGCGTTGCCTGAGGATGGTTTCTGTACGGTTGCCAGGAGGGGCTTCACTTTTGCTGGGCGGTGGAACAAAACAAAGGCAGCAACACGACATCGATCACTCAAAAGAAATCTGGAAGGCGCTGAAGAGGTAGCTCAATGAAAAGCGTAAGCAATCACGAGGACAGTGTTCTCGAAATGCTGCGCACGGACGAGAATTTCGCTCTCGAATATCTCGTTGCAGCATTGGAAGAAATTGATGAAGAGGGCGGTGAGTCTGTGTTTCTCACCGCGGTGCGACGTGTGGTGGAAGCGAGAGGCGGTTTTGCCGCTGTCTCCAACGCAACCGGACTCAATAGAGGCAATCTTTACCGCCAATTTTCAGCAGATGGAAACCCAGGCCTTTCTACGCTACTGAAGGTGCTGTCTGCTGTGGGGCTCGGTTTGTCGAAGTGGTCGCTCACAGTCAGGATGATCAGGAACACACAGCAGCGTGATCCACCGTGGTAATAAGAAGCCCGGCTTGATGGCGGGCTTTCTGATTTTTTCCCTGCGGCATTTCTCTGATGGGGCACGTGGAATTGATCCGCTGACATTAAGCGGTAGGTTGCGAGTGAAGCAGAGCGCAACTTTTCTCAAGGCATAAAAAAACGGCCTACCTTTCGGTAAGCCGTTTTTAGTACTTGGTGGCTACACAGGGACTTGAACCCCGGACCCCAGCATTATGAATGCTATGCTCTAACCAACTGAGCTATGTAGCCAAGTGGCGCGCATTATTCCCCTGAAATGGCAAAGCGTCAAGCGTAAATCGAAAATATTTCTTCCTGTTTTCAACCGCTTATCCTCCAGCCCCGAAAATCGGGGCCGGGGAGGGCGTCAGCGTAGCTGGAATCTGGCGGTATTGGCGCTCAGGGCTTCGCTGCCTTGGCTCAAGGTGTCTGCCGCGAGGTTCACGGCGCGTGCGCCTTCGAGCAAACGCACCGCTGCCTGATCGACCTGCTGGATATTGCCGCTGACTTCGTCGGCGGTGCTGGCCTGTTCTTCAACCGCCGTGGCGATTTGCGCCAGGGTGTCAGTGACGCTCTGCACCGCACTGGCGATTTCGCCCAGGCGTTCGCCGAGTCCGGTGACCGCCTCGGCATCCGATTGCGCCTGACCACAGGCGGCTTCCATCAGGCTTACCGCTTCGTTGACCGTGGCACGCAGGCTGTCGACAGTGCCGGCGATCTGCGCGGTGGACGATTGCGTGCGTTGCGAGAGGCCGCGCACCTCGTCGGCGACCACGGCAAAGCCGCGACCCTGTTCGCCGGCGCGGGCGGCTTCGATGGCGGCGTTGAGTGCGAGCAGGTTGGTCTGCTCGGCGACGCCGCGAATGGTGTCCACGACCAGTTGAATCTGCTGGCCTTGCTCGCTGACCCGGCCAAGCGCGGCGGCGGTGTCGTTCAGGCGCTGATTGAGCTGCTGAATGCTGGCCGTGGTGCGTTGGCTGTCGCGGCTGCTGTCGGCGGCGATGCGCCGGGTCTGCTGGGCGCTGCCCGAGGCCTGTTCGCAACTCTGCGCGACGCCTTGCGAGGTCGCGGCCAATTGCGTGGCGGCAGCGGCGATCTGGCTGATCTGCAACTGCTGCGCCTCGACTTCGCTCAGGGCGCCGCTGGAGTGTTGGTTGAGGCTGCGCACCGCGTTGCTCAACTGCGAGGTCTCGTGGTCGACGCCGAGCATGCTGCTGCGCAGTTGCACCACGGCGACGTTGAGCGCGGTGCTGATCGCTGCCAGCTCATCGCGCCCCACCACTGGCACTTGCAGGCTCAGGTTACCGTCGCGCAAAGCTTCGGCGAGTAGGGTGATGCCGCTGGCACTGCGGCGGATCGAGGCTTGCAGGCAGACGAACAGGTACAACGCGGCCAGCAGCAGGCAACCGAAGATTGCGGCGACAAGAATGAACTGGCGGATCGCCGAGCTGTAATACGCATCGAGCCGCTGATCCAGCGCGACCAGGGATTGCTGGCGCAGGGAAGCGAGGTCGGTGAGCAGCGCGTCGAGGCTGCGTTCGAAGTCCTCTGGCTTGAGGTTGATGCTGCCGCCAAACACACCGTCGTCGAGGACTTTCAGGCCGCTGTCGAGGTGTTTCAGGCTGTCGTGATACTGACCGGCCCAGGCTTGCAGTTCGGCTGGCAGACGCGCCTCCAGCAGACCGGCGGTTTTCACCAGTTGCTCGCGGGCGTCCCCGATGCGACTGCGCAGGTCGCGCAACTGCAAGCGACTTTGCAGGGTGAACTGGCCGGAAACGACTGAGGCCTGACCGACCGCCGCCAGACGGCCGACTCGCTCGATCAGGTCCGGCGCATGTTGTGTGGATATTTGCGTCAGCAGGTAGGTTTCCAGCCAGGGCGCGAGGGTCAGGCGATTGTCCATGACGATCTGCTCGCGCAACGCTTGCAGCGCGGCCAAGGCATTGGTGAAACGGTCGTAACCGTCCGGCCACCAACCGACGCTGCTAAGGCTTTTCGAATCAAGGCCATTGAGTGCGGTTTGCAGCGCCTGAAAGCGCTCGAGGATTGCGCCGTCGGCGCCTTGCTGGTTCAGGGCATTGCCCAGCTCGGTGGTGGCTTGCAACACCGCCGGTTGCACGCCATCGAAGGCAGCCATGGCGGCGAGGGTGGCCGGTGTCGGCTGACGATTGGTCTCGGTGGCGCGCCAGCGGGCGGCGCGGTCGCGTTGCGCGGCGAGCAGGTTGTCCAGCGCATCCAGCGCGAGCAATTGACGTACCCCGGCACGTTCGCCGGAAATCAGATTGAGCTTCTCGCGATAGTCATGGCCGATCATCAACAGGCTGCCGGCCAGCGGCAGAATGAACAGCAGAAACAATAATTGGAATTTACCTGCGAAGCCAAACCGCCCCAGCAATTTGATCCCCGGTGAAAGGAAAGCCTGCATGCCTCATGACTCCTCTGGACACCACGCACCATTGGCGTGCATCGCAAGCTGTTGGCTCACGACCCGTGCCCTCTAAAAGGCCTCGAAAGTTCACCATGCCCGCTCTGTAGGCCGGCTCTGTAGCGAAACTTCCCATTGTCGAGCGCCTTTGTAAGGCGATCGTGTTCAAGGGCTGTAGCAAGGCAAGATTCAGACCATGGCGTTGCGCTATCACCTTACAGTCGACGACCAGTCAGTTAGTTAGCTGCCTAAGGGGATAGCGCGAGCGCACCGAAAAATGGCACATTGACGCACCTGCCTGCGGGCACCCATCTGCTGTCCGGAATTTTCCATGGCTATCAGCAACGTTCAGACCGCCGCTGCCTCGGCGACCGCTGCTCCGCAAAGCAGCCCCTTGGTGATGCGCATCATCGGCGCGGTGGCGCTGGCGCATCTGATCAATGACCTGATCCAGTCGGTGCTGCCGTCGATCTACCCGATGCTCAAGGCCAACTATGGCCTGACTTTCACCCAGGTCGGCCTGATCACCTTGACCTTCCAGTTGACCGCGTCGCTGTTGCAGCCGTGGGTCGGTTATCACACTGATCGCCATCCCAAACCGTGGCTGTTGCCGGCGGGCACGGTGTGTACGTTGATCGGCATTCTGATGATGTCAGTGGTCGGCAGCTTCCCATTGATTCTGCTGGCGGCGGCGCTGATTGGTATCGGCTCGTCGACCTTTCACCCGGAAGCCTCGCGTGTTGCGCGACTGGCCTCGGGCGGCCGGTTTGGTCTGGCGCAATCGACCTTTCAGGTCGGCGGCAATGCCGGCTCCGCCTTCGGCCCGTTGCTGGCGGCGGCGATCATCATTCCCTTCGGCCAGGGCAATGTGGCGTGGTTCGGTCTGTTCGCAGTGTTTGCGCTGTTCGTGCTGTACCGCATCAGCCGTTGGTACGCCAATCACCTCAACTTGTTCAAGCTCAAGGCCGGCCAAGCCGCGACGCACGGCTTATCGAAGGGCAGGGTGACCAGTGCCTTGGTGGTCCTGGGGCTGCTGGTGTTCTCCAAGTATTTCTACATGGCCAGTTTCACCAGCTACTTCACCTTCTTTCTGATCGAGAAGTTCGACCTGTCGGTTGCCAGCTCGCAGCTGCACTTGTTCCTTTTCCTGGGCGCAGTGGCGGCGGGGACGTTCTTCGGTGGACCGATTGGCGACAAGATCGGGCGCAAGGCAGTGATCTGGTTTTCCATCCTGGGGGTGGCGCCATTCACCTTGATCCTGCCGCATGTCGATCTGTTCTGGACCAGCATTCTCAGCGTGGTGATCGGCTTCATTCTGGCGTCGGCATTCTCGGCGATCGTGGTGTACGCGCAGGAACTGGTGCCAGGCAATGTCGGGATGATTGCCGGGATTTTTTTCGGTCTGATGTTTGGTTTCGGCGGGATTGGCGCAGCGCTGCTCGGGCATCTGGCGGATGTGCACGGGATTGAGTACGTGTATTTCCTGTGCTCGTTTCTGCCGTTGTTTGGTGTGTTGGCGATCTTTTTACCGCGTACCAGAAAGGCCTGAACAGACGAATCGAACTGTGGGAGCGAGCCTGCTCGCGAATGGATGGGTCAGTTGACGAATGCTTAGCTTACACGCCACATTCGCGAGCAGGCTCGCTCCCACAGGGAAATGTACGCAGTCACTGAATTTCAGGCACAAAAAAGCCGCGTATCAAACGCGGCTTTTTGTTGCCCGGCTGTTGCTTAGACGTTGAAGCGGAAGTGCATCACGTCGCCGTCCTTGACGATGTAATCCTTGCCTTCCAGGCGCCACTTGCCGGCTTCTTTGGCGCCGGCTTCGCCCTTGTACTGGATGAAGTCGTTGTAGGCGATGACTTCGGCACGGATGAAGCCTTTTTCGAAGTCGGTGTGGATCACGCCAGCGGCCTGTGGTGCGGTAGCACCGACCTTGACGGTCCAGGCGCGGACTTCTTCGACACCGGCGGTGAAGTAGGTCTGCAGGTGGAGCATTTCGTAGCCGGCGCGGATCACGCGATTCAGGCCAGGCTCTTCCAGGCCCAGGGCCTCGAGGAACATGTCCTTCTCTTCGCCGTCGTCGAGCTCGGCGATTTCCGCTTCGATCTTGTTGCACACCGGAACGACCATGGCGCCTTCTTCTTCGGCGATGGCCTTGACCACGTCCAGGTGCGGGTTGTTGTCGAAGCCGTCTTCAGCCACGTTGGCGATGTACATGACCGGCTTGGTGGTCAGCAGGTGGAAGCCCTTGATCACTGCCTTTTCGTCAGCGCTCATGTTCTTCATCAGGCTGCGCGCCGGCTTGGCTTCGGTGAAGTGCGCGATCAGTTGCTCGAGCAGAGCCTTCTGAACCACGGCGTCCTTGTCACCGCCCTTGGCGTTGCGCGCGACTTTCTGCAGTTGCTTCTCGCAGCTGTCGAGGTCGGCGAAGATCAGTTCCAGGTCGATGATTTCGATGTCGCGTTTCGGGTCGACGCTGTTGGAAACGTGGATCACGTTGTCGTCTTCGAAGCAGCGCACCACGTGGGCGATAGCGTCGGTTTCGCGGATGTTGGCCAGGAACTTGTTGCCCAGGCCTTCACCTTTCGAGGCACCGGCAACGAGGCCGGCGATGTCGACGAATTCCATGGTGGTCGGCAGGATGCGCTTGGGATTGACGATGGCCGCCAGAGCTTCCAGACGCGGATCCGGCATCGGCACGATGCCGCTGTTCGGCTCGATGGTGCAGAAGGGGAAGTTCTCGGCCGCGATACCGGATTTGGTCAGGGCGTTGAACAGGGTGGACTTGCCGACGTTAGGCAGGCCGACGATGCCGCAATTGAATCCCATGGTGTTTCCCCTCGGGTAAAAGTCAGGCCTTCTGGCTGTGCAGGTTTTTCATCGCGCGGTTCCATTCCCCGGCGAGGATATCCGGCAGCACGCCGAGGGCAAAGTCGATGCTGGCATCGAGTTTTTCCTGTTCGGCGCGTGGCGCACGACCCAGGACGAAATTTGAAACCATACTGGCAACGCCCGGGTGGCCGATGCCAAGCCGCAGGCGGTAGAACGTATTCTGATTGCCCAGTTGCGCAATGATGTCGCGCAACCCATTGTGACCGCCATGGCCGCCGCCCTGCTTGAGCTTGGCAACGCCCGGAGGCAAGTCGAGTTCGTCATGCGCCACGAGGATTTCTTCAGGCTTGATGCGGAAGAAACCGGCGAGTGCCGCCACGGCCTGGCCGCTGCGGTTCATGTAGGTGGTGGGAATCAGCAGACGAACATCCTGACCCTGATGCGAATAACGCCCGGTCAGGCCGAAATATTTGCGATCGGCCACAAGATTCACATTCTGTGCGTGGGCGATGCGCTCAACAAAAAGGGCCCCTGCGTTATGCCGGGTCTGTTCGTATTCAGCGCCTGGATTTCCCAGGCCAACGATCAGTTTGATGGCAGTCACGATAGGGGCCCTTCCTTGGAGTGGTGGATAACATCGCCGCGATCGGGGAAAGCGGCGAAAGTGGACGAAAAATGCTCATTTACCATGGATGTAAACTCCGCGTTCTCGCCCGCTTTCTCGCTACGTTCCAGTCCGCGATGTTACTTGCTCACTCCGGCATGACAGAGTGAATTACTCTGCTGCGCCTTCTTCGGTAGGTTCTGCAGCAACACGTGGAGCGTGGACGTTGGCAACAGCCTTGTCATCGCCGTGTGCCAGAGCAACGAACTCAACACCTTTAGGAGCTTTGAGGTCCGACAGGTGGATGATGGTGCCGATTTCTGCTTTCGACAGGTCGACTTCGATGAACTCAGGCAGATCTTTTGGCAGGCAGGTCACTTCGATTTCAGCAACAACGTGCGAAACTTCGCCGCCTTTCTTCACTGGAGCTTCTTCGCCAACAAAGTGTACAGGCACGATAGCGGTCAGTTTCTGGCCAGCTACAACGCGTACGAAGTCAGCGTGCATCACGTGGCCTTTGGCCGGGTGACGCTGCAGAGCCTTGATGATTACGTTCTGCTTGGTGCCACCAACGTTCAGCTCGATAATGTGGCTGTAAGCCGCTTCGTTTTCGAGCAGTTTGGCAACTTCTTTGGCCAGCATGCTGATGGATTCAGGGGCTTTGTCGCCACCGTAAACTACAGCTGGAACCAGGCTTGCGAGACGACGCAGGCGGCGGCTCGCACCTTTCCCCAGGTCGGAACGCACTTCAGCATTCAGAGTAAAATCGTTCATTTTGTATCTCCAAAATAGCCATGACCGAGTGGCGTTTGCGACCAGCGCCGAACACGGTATGGGCAAAAAAGCCCCGCCCCGACAGGAATGCCGGGGCGGGGCGCTTTTCGTCAACGAGACATTTCGCGAAGGGCAGGGCCCTTAACGGAACATCGCGCTGATCGATTCTTCATTGCTGATGCGGCGAACCGCTTCGGCAACAACCGGTGCGATATCCAGTTGACGGATACGTGCACAGGCTTGTGCTGCAGCGGACAGCGGAATGGTGTTCGTCACCACCAGCTCGTCCAGCACGGAATTTTCGATATTCTCAATGGCCCGGCCCGACAGCACAGGGTGTGTGCAGTAGGCAAAGACCTTGGCTGCGCCATGCTCTTTCAGGGCCTTGGCCGCGTGGCACAGGGTGCCGGCGGTATCGACCATGTCATCGACGAGAATACAGGTACGCCCTTCGACATCACCGATGATATGCATCACTTCAGAGTGATTGGCTTTCTCACGGCGTTTGTCGATGATCCCGAGATCGACGCCCAGCGACTTGGCAACAGCCCGTGCACGCACGACGCCACCAATGTCCGGAGACACGATCATCAGGTTTTCGAAGCGCTGATCTTCGATGTCATCCACCAGAACCGGGGAGCCGTAGATGTTATCTACCGGAATATCGAAGAAGCCCTGAATCTGGTCAGCATGCAGATCAACCGTGAGAACACGGTCGATGCCGACTACGGTAAGCATGTCAGCAACGACTTTCGCGCTGATAGCCACACGTGCGGAACGCGGACGGCGATCCTGGCGGGCATAACCAAAATAAGGAATAACAGCAGTGATACGAGTAGCCGAGGAGCGGCGGAAGGCGTCAGCCATCACTACCAGTTCCATCAGGTTATCGTTGGTCGGAGCGCAGGTCGGCTGAATAATGAAGACGTCTTTACCGCGAACGTTTTCATTGATCTCGGCTGTGATTTCGCCGTCGGAAAACTTGCCGACAGAGATGTCACCGAGAGGGATATGCAGCTGACGTACGACACGCCGAGCCAGATCGGGGTTGGCATTCCCCGTAAAGACCATCATCTTGGACACGCGCAGTACCTAGAGGCTGAGGGTAACCTGGATGAGTAGAGAAAATGGCAGGGGCGGCTGGATTCGAACCAACGCATGGCAGGATCAAAACCTGCTGCCTTACCGCTTGGCGACGCCCCTGTATCTGTTGCTTTCAAGTGCCGGGCACTTGATTCCTTTAGAGCAGACTTTGCAGCTTGCGATGCAACATCGAAACGTTGCTTCCTTTCGCTACAAACCCTGTAAGGGTCTCTGTCAGAAGGGCCGAGACTTTATCAGCTTCAGCTTTGCTTGGGAAGCCCCCAAACACACAACTTCCAGTTCCGGTGAGCTTTGCTTCGGTAAATTTACCTAACAAATCCAATGCGTTACGTACCTCTGGATAACGCCTTGCTACCACCGGCAAGCAGTCATTTCGACTGTTTCCCTCGGGAACGGGGCGCACTTTAATGGGCGGTGTGTTACGTGTCAACAAAGGATCGGAAAAAATTTCTGCCGTACTAACAGCGACTTGCGGCACGAGCACCAGATACCACGGTTCTTCGGGGTCGACCGGGGTCAGTATCTCGCCGACGCCCTCGGCAAATGCTGCATGGCCACGGACGAACACCGGTACGTCGGCGCCCAGTGACAAGCCCAGTGCGGCGAGACGATCTTCATCCCAGCCCAGTTGCCACAAATGGTTGAGACCGAGCAAAGTCGTCGCCGCATTCGAACTGCCGCCACCGATGCCGCCGCCCATGGGCAGGACTTTGTCGATCCAGATGTCGATGCCGAGCGCGCAGCCGGACTGTTGCTGCAACATCTTCGCCGCGCGCACGATCAGGTTGCTGTCGTGGGGCACGCCGGCGAACTCGGTGTGCAGTTGAATCACGCCGTCATCGCGCAAGGCGAAAGTGAGTTCATCGCCGTAATCGAGGAATTGAAACAGCGTCTGCAATTCGTGATAACCGTCTTCACGGCGACCGAGAATGTGCAGCATCAAGTTGAGTTTGGCCGGCGAGGGCAGGGTCAGGCGTGCAGCGGTCATGCGTTATTGCCCCAACTTGCGCGGTTGCCAGGTTTTGATCACCAGCGTCACGTCGAGGTCGGTGCCGTGCAGCTTGATGCGCTCGGGCAGCCAGTAACCATTCTGTTCGGTGTAGGCGGTGTATTCGACTTTCCAGCCGTCCTGCTCGAGGCTGGCCAGACGGCTGTCGGCGTCCAGGTTCAAGCGACTTTTGCTTTCCGGGGCCGGCAGGCCGCGTACCCACCAGGCCAGATTCGACACCGGCAGTTTCCAGCCCAGCTGTTCTTCGAGCAGGGCTTCAGGAGATTGCGATTCGTAGCGGCCCTGATTGGCGACTTCCAGCGACACCTTGCCCGGGCGCCCGGTCAGCCGTGCCGCACCACGACCCAGCGGGCCGGACAGACGAATGTCGTAATAGTCCTGACGCTGCAGCCAGAACAACGTGCCGCTGCCGGAATCTTTCGGCGCGCGGATGCCGATCTTGCCGTCGATCTGCCAGCCATCGAGGCCGGTCAGTTGCTGTTTATTCGCCGCCCACTGGGCCGGGCTGCCGTGGCCCTCGACCGATTCGCGAGTGCCGAACCCCGAGCAGCCGGCGAGCAGGGCGATGAAGCTGAAAACAATAACGTGGCGCAAAAGCATGGTTTAAAGATTCTCGGATCCGGTCAGGCGCTTGATGGTGCTGCGCAGAATGGTGCTGTCGGGCTGATCCTTGAGGAACTTGCCCCACACTTGTTTGGCTTCGCGTTGATTGCCCTTGGCCCAGAGGACTTCGCCAAGGTGCGCAGCGACTTCGTGGTCAGGGAAACGCTCGAGCGCCTGGCGCAGGTATTTCTCCGCGTCGTCCAGATTGCCCAGGCGATAGTTCACCCAGCCGAGGCTGTCGAGAACTGCCGGGTCTTCCGGATTGATCTGGTGCGCCTGCTCGATCAGCGTTTTCGCTTCAGCGTAGCGGGTGGTGCGATCGGACAAGGTGTAGCCCAGTGCATTCAGCGCCATGGCATTGTCCGGGTCGCGCTTGATGATCAGGCGCAGGTCTTTCTCCATTTGCGCCAGATCATTGCGTTTCTCCGCGAGCATGGCGCGGGTGTAAAGCAGATTGAGATCGTCCGGGTATTTCTGCAGCGCTTGTTGCAGAACCTTCCAGGCCTTGTCGTCTTGTTTGTTGGCCGACAGGCTTTCCGATTCGATCAGATACAGCTGGATCGCGTAATCCGGTTGCTCGTCACGCTCGGCCGCCAGCTTGCTTTGCGCTTCGGCGGTCTTGCCGTTGCTCATCAGGATATCGGCCTGACGCAGCTGTGCCGGCAGATAGTCATTGCCCGGGCCGACCTGTGCGTACTCGATGAGCGCGCCTTGCGGGTCGTTGCGCTCTTCGGCAATCCGGCCGAGGTTCAGATGCGCCGAATCGACATGGCTTTCGCGAGCGATCAGGTCTTCCAGATAACCTTTGGCCTCATCCCAAGCCTTGGCTTCCAGGCACACCAGCGCCAGCGAATAACGCAGTTCGTCGTCTTCCGGGTATTGCTGAACGAGCGTGGAGAATTCGGCCTTGGCGTCGTCCATGCGGTCCTGTTCGACCAGCATGCGCGCGTAAGTCAGGCGCAGGCGCTTGTCTTCCGGGTATTTCCTGATGCTTTTCTGCAACAGCGGCAGCGCTTCGTCGCCACGGTTGAGCAATTGCAGCAGGCGCGCACGCAGCAGGATCGGTGCAATTTCGCCGTCTTCCGGTGGGTTGTCTTCGAGCAGAGTCAGCGCGCCTTGATTGTCGCCGTCCTGCTGCAACAGCAGAGCCTTGCCGAAAATCAGCTGATTGTTGTTCGGGTGGCGCTCAAGCAAACGGTCGAAGCTTTTCATCAGACCGTTGCGGGTTTCCTGATCGGTGTCGGCGGCCGACAGTGCGAGGAAGTCGAAATGGGTGTCGCCCTTGCCCTGCAGGACTTTCTCCATGTAGACCATGGAGTCGTCGTAACGCCCGGCGCGAGCCAGTTGCACGGCAGCGGCGCGTTGCGCTTCGAGATCGTCCGGAGCGTTGCGCGCCCAGATCAGCGCGGTGTCGAGGGCCGGTTGATCGGCGCCCAGATATTCGGCGATGCGGAAAGCCCGCTCGGAGACGCCCGGATCCTGGGTGTTGATGGCCTGGGTCACGTAGTTATCCAGGGCAATGTCGAAACGATTGCGCTGGCCGGCGAGTTCGGCGCTCAGCAGGCTGAACACGGTTTCCTCGCTGAACGAGCCGTAAACCTTGGGCTTTTCAGGCGCGGGCGTGGTGTCTTCGACCGGTGGGGTGCCGTCCGGCGCAACGGGCGCCATGGCCTGGCAGCCGCTGAGGAAGACAAAAGCGAGGAGCAACGCGGAAGATCTATTCATATAGGAAGAGGGCGACTAACCTGCGGTCGGATCATCATGACACAAGCCTTCGGCCAAACATAACCGAGACTCAATTGTGGCCATTATAGGGGCTGACGATTGGGACAATAGTCAGCGGTAGTTGTTCTGAATCTTTCGAAGTAGGACAATTGCCGGCTTCACGTCACCATCAGCGACCTTGAATGGCCTTCCTTGCACTCGGTATTAACCACAAGACTGCTTCAGTAGACGTCCGCGAGCGCGTGGCCTTTACCCCTGAGCAGCTGGTGGAGGCCTTGCAGCAGCTCTGCCGACTGACCGACAGCCGCGAAGCCGCGATCCTCTCCACCTGCAATCGCAGCGAGCTTTATCTAGAACAGGATCAGCTCTCGGCCGATGTCGTGCTGCGCTGGCTGGCCGATTATCACCATCTGAGCCTCGACGAACTGCGCGCCAGCGCCTATGTGCATGAAGACGATGCGGCTGTTCGTCACATGATGCGCGTCGCTTCCGGGCTCGACTCGCTGGTGCTGGGCGAACCGCAGATTCTCGGCCAGATGAAATCGGCCTACGCCGTGGCCCGCGAGGCCGGCACCATCGGTCCGCTGCTGGGGCGGCTGTTTCAGGCGACGTTCAATGCCGCCAAGCAAGTGCGTACCGATACCGCGATCGGCGAGAACCCGGTGTCGGTGGCGTTTGCCGCAGTGAGCCTGGCGAAACAGATTTTCAGCGATCTGCAACGCAGCCAGGCGCTGCTGATCGGTGCCGGCGAGACGATTACGCTGGTCGCGCGCCATTTGCATGAGCTGGGGGTCAAGCGCATCGTTGTTGCCAACCGCACGCTGGAGCGCGCCAGTCAGTTGGCCGAGCAGTTCGGCGCTCATGCGGTGCTGCTCTCGGACATTCCGGCGGAGCTGGTGCGCAGCGATATCGTCATCAGTTCGACCGCCAGCCAGTTACCGATCTTGGGTAAGGGCGCGGTGGAAAGTGCGCTGAAGCTGCGCAAGCACAAGCCGATCTTCATGGTCGACATTGCGGTACCGCGCGATATCGAGCCGGAAGTCGGCGAGCTCGATGACGTTTACCTGTATAGCGTCGACGATCTCCACGAAGTGGTCGCCGAGAACCTCAAGAGCCGTCAGGGCGCTGCGCAAGCGGCGGAGGAAATGGTCTCGGTCGGCGCCGACGATTTCATGGTGCGCCTGCGCGAACTGGCGGCAGTCGATGTGCTCAAGGCCTATCGTCAACAGAGCGAACGCCTGCGAGACGAGGAATTGCAGAAGGCCCTGCGTCTGCTGGCCAACGGCGGCAACGCCGAAGACGTGCTCGGGCAACTGGCCCGTGGCCTGACCAACAAACTCTTGCATGCGCCCAGCGTGCAGTTGAAAAAGCTGTCTGCCGAAGGCCGCCTCGATGCGCTGGCCATGGCCCAGGAACTCTTTGCCCTTGAGGGCTCACCGGATAGTTTTTCGGATAAAAAACCGCAATGAAAGCGTCACTGCTCAACAAGCTGGACATTCTCCAGGACCGTTTCGAGGAACTGACCGCGCTGCTTGGCGACGGTGAAGTCATTGCCGATCAGGCCAAATTTCGCGCCTACTCCAAGGAGTACGCCGAACTCGAGCCGGTAGTGGCCGCCTATAAAAAGCTGCTCGGCGTGCAAAGCGATCTTGAAGGCGCGCAGGCGCTGCTCAAGGACAACGACCCGGACATGCGCGAAATGGCCGTGGAAGAAGTTCGCGAAGCCAAGGAGTTGCTGGTCACGCTGGAATCCGATCTGCAGCGCATGCTGCTGCCTAAAGATCCGAATGACGGGCGCAACGTCTTCCTCGAAATTCGCGCCGGCACCGGTGGCGACGAGGCGGCGATCTTCTCCGGCGACCTGTTCCGCATGTACTCGCGTTATGCCGAGCGGCGTGGCTGGCGCGTCGAGATCCTCTCGGAAAACGAAGGCGAACACGGTGGCTATAAAGAAGTCATCGCGCGCATCGAAGGCGACAACGTTTACGGCAAGTTGAAATTCGAATCCGGCGCGCACCGCGTCCAGCGCGTCCCGGCGACAGAATCCCAGGGCCGGATCCACACGTCGGCCTGCACCGTGGCAGTGTTGCCCGAGCCGGACGAGCGTGAAGCCATCGAGATCAACCCGGCGGATTTGCGCGTCGACACGTTCCGCTCCTCTGGGGCCGGTGGTCAACACGTCAACACCACCGATTCGGCGATCCGCATTACCCACATACCGACCGGCACTGTCGTCGAGTGCCAGGAAGAACGTTCCCAGCACAAGAACCGTGCCCGGGCGATGGCGTGGTTGTCGGCCAAGCTCAACGATCAGCAAACCGCTGCGGCGGCCAATGCGATCGCCAGTGAGCGCAAATTGCTGGTCGGTTCCGGTGATCGTTCCGAGCGCATCCGCACTTACAACTACGCTCAGGGCCGGGTCACCGACCATCGCGTCAACCTGACCCTGTATTCGCTGGATGAAATTCTCGCCGGTGGCGTCGAGGCGGTGATCGAGCCGTTGCTGGCCGAATATCAGGCTGACCAACTCGCAGCGATAGGTGAATAAATGACCATCATCGCCAGCCTGTTGCGCGCTGCCGAGTTGCCGGACTCGCCGACTGCGCGTCTGGATGCTGAATTGCTCCTCGCCGCCGCATTGGGCAAGTCGCGCAGCTTCCTGCACACCTGGCCCGAGCGCATCGTGCCGAGCGAGGCTGCGCTGACCTTTGCCGAATATCTGCAACGGCGGCGTAGCGGTGAACCGGTGGCCTACATTCTCGGCCAGCAGGGCTTCTGGAAGCTGGATCTGGAAGTCGCGCCGCACACGCTGATTCCGCGCCCGGACACCGAATTGCTGGTGGAGGCAGCCCTTGAGCTGCTGCCGGCAACTCCGGCCAAGGTTCTTGATCTGGGCACCGGCAGTGGCGCGATTGCTTTGGCCTTGGCCAGCGAGCGCCCGGCGTGGAAAGTCACCGCTGTGGATCGCGTGCTCGAAGCCGTGGCCCTGGCCGAACGCAACCGCCAGCGTCTGCACCTGAACAACGCCACGGTGCTGAGCAGCCATTGGTTCAGCGCACTTGCAGGCCAGCGCTTTCAGCTGATCATCAGCAACCCGCCGTACATTGCCGCCACCGATCCGCATCTGGTCGAGGGCGATGTACGCTTCGAACCGGCCAGTGCGCTGATCGCCGGTGAAGATGGCCTCGACGATTTGCGCCTGATTGTTGCGCAGGCGCCGGATCATCTTGAAGCCGGCGGCTGGCTGATGCTAGAACACGGCTATGATCAGGCCGAAGCCGTGCGTGATCTGCTGCTCACTCGTGGCTTTGCAGAAGTCCACAGCCGCACCGATCTGGGCGGCCATCAACGCATCAGTCTGGGGCGCCTGCCGTGCTGAATGATCAGGAATTGCTGCGCTACAGCCGGCAGATTCTGCTGCAGCACATCGACATCGACGGGCAGCTGAAGCTCAAGGCCAGCCGCGTGCTGATCGTCGGCCTTGGCGGTCTCGGCGCGCCGGTGGCGTTGTATCTGGCGGCAGCGGGCGTCGGCGAGTTGCATCTGGCGGATTTCGACACGGTCGATCTGACCAACCTGCAACGGCAGATCATTCACGACACCGACAGTGTCGGCATGTCCAAGGTCGACTCGGCGCTCAAGCGCCTGGGCGCGATCAACCCCGAGATTCAACTGGTCGCCCATCGTCAGGCGCTGGACGCCGACGCCCTCGCCGCAGCGGTGGCGGCGGTGGATCTGGTCCTCGATTGCTCGGACAACTTCTCTACCCGTGAGGCAGTCAACGCCGCCTGTGTTGCCGCGCGCAAGCCCTTGGTCAGCGGTGCAGCAATTCGTCTGGAAGGGCAGCTGTCGGTGTTCGATCTACGGCGTGGCGAGAGCCCTTGCTACCACTGCCTGTACGGACACGGCAGCGAAGCCGAACTGACCTGCAGCGAGGCCGGCGTGGTCGGGCCGCTGGTCGGTCTGGTCGGCAGCTTGCAGGCGCTGGAAGCGTTGAAACTGCTGGTCGGCTTTGGCGAGCCATTAGTGGGGCGTTTGTTGCTGATCGACGCTCTGGGTTCGCGCTTCCGTGAGCTGCGGGTCAAGCGCGATCCGGGCTGCAGCGTCTGTGGCGCCCGCCATGCGTGAAGCGCCGATCGGCGTGTTCGATTCCGGGGTCGGCGGCTTGTCGGTTCTCGGCGAAATTCAGCGCTTGCTGCCCAACGAATCGCTGCTTTATGTCGCCGATTGCGGGCACATTCCTTACGGCGAGAAAACCCCGGAATTCATCCGCCAGCGTTGCAGTGCGATGGCAGGGTTTTTTCGCGAGCAGGGTGCCAAGGCTTTGGTGCTGGCGTGCAATACCGCGACTGTGGCCGGTGTTGCCGACTTGCGTCGCGACTTTCCCGAATGGCCGATTGTCGGCATGGAACCGGCGGTCAAACCGGCCGCTGCGGCCACGCGAAGCGGCGTGGTTGGCGTCCTGGCCACGACAGGCACATTGCAGAGCGCAAAGTTTGCCGCGTTGCTCGATCGTTTCGCGGTTGACATAAAAGTCATCACCCAGCCATGTCCGGGACTGGTCGAGCTGATCGAAACGGGTGATCTGCACAGCGCCGAATTACGCACTTTATTGCAAGGTTACGTCGCTCCATTGCTGGCGCAAAACTGCGACACGATCATCCTGGGCTGCACCCATTATCCCTTTCTGAAACCGTTACTGAGATCGATGATCGCCGACGATGTCAGCCTGATCGATACCGGAGCTGCCGTGGCCCGGCAGTTGCAGCGTTTGCTCGCCGAGCGTGATCTGCTGGCGCAATGTCCGAGCCAGCCGGTGAAGTTCTGGACCAGCGCCGATCCGCAGTCCCTCAGAAAAATCCTACCGTTGCTGGGCCAAACTGCGTCGAATGTGCAAAACTTCGACTTGTAAAAAAAATGTGAAATAACTGAAAAAACGCTGAACTTCTGACCAAGCGCGGATTTCTATAGCGACAGCAGCAACTAAAAACCAAACGATCGTTCCGGAAAAGGAAGTTTCAAAGTGAAGCGACTATTCTGCTTGGCCGCGATTGCGGCCGCACTGATGGGGCAAAGCATTTCTGCACAAGCCGCTGGCGTTGAATTCGCCGTCGGCGGTACCAGCGATTCGACAATGACGTATCGCTTAGGCATGAATTTCGACTGGGACAAGAGCTGGCTGCAGAGCGACGTTGGTCGCCTGACCGGCTACTGGAGCGGTGCCTACACGTATTGGGAAGGTGACAAGACTTCCAGCAACAACAGCCTGTCGTTCTCGCCTGTATTCGTTTACGAGTTTGCCGGTAAGTCGGTCAAACCGTACGTGGAAGCGGGTATCGGCGCGGCGTTCTTCTCCAACACCGAATATGAGAGCAACAAGCTGGGCGGTTCCTTCCAGTTCGAAGACCGCATCGGTTTCGGCCTGCGCTTCAACGGCGGACACGAAGTCGGCATCCGCGCCACGCACTACTCCAACGCCGGCCTGTCCAGCGACAACGATGGTGTAGAAAGCTACGCGCTGCATTACACAATGCCGCTGTAACACGCCGCTACGCGGAACCAACGTGGGAGCGAGCCTGCTCGCGAAAGCCGAGTGTCAGTCAATTCAAATGGTGGCTGACACACCGCCTTCGCGAGCAGGCTCGCTCCCACAGTTGTTTCTGCGTTGTCAAAGAAATCAGCGGTAGGCTGTCGCAATACCCCGGCGCTCTTCGATGCACTCCGGCGCGCCCATTTCAAACTCGCGGCAAATCAGCGGGCGTCGTTCATAGATCGTGCACATCATGCTGTCGCGATCCAGTGCCGCGCACCAGCCGTCGTCCAGACGCAGCATCACTTCACCGCCCCATTCATCGGTATCGATAAAGCGATCAGGCACGCCGGTGTCGGTGATCAGCATCACTTCGAGCTGGCAGCAGCACGCCGCACAGGTCGAGCAGGTGACCGCCGGTTCGGCAATTTGGGTGTGAGGGATGGTTTTCATAGCGGCAGTGTAAGGCAGTGATCGCTTTGGGTGTGAAAGCGCTGACGGACGCTCACGGCGCCAGACGCCGCGCCATCAAATGCAACAGTGGGAACAAGCCTGCCCAGAGCAGCCCGATAACGATCAGCGTCGCCGCCTCGCCATAGGGAAATTGCACGCCCGCCAGGCGTCCGCCAGCGTAGTACGACAATGCGCCGCCCACCGCGCCAAGTGCGCTGGCCAGCCACCATGGCCGCGCGCTCCAGGCCAGGCAGTGGCGCAACGTGGTGGCGAGCAGCGCCCACAGCAGCTTCAGCCACAGCGGAATCAGCGGTGACGCGTCTGCAAAGCGGAACACGTCGAGGTAACGCAGGACACTGTCCACCGCCGTGCCGACAATCACCACGCACAGAATCAAACGTCCTTCTGCCGCCCAACTGCTGATCCAGCGCAGATGAATCACCAGAGCCGCCAGCGCCAGCAACAGCCATAAACTGTTGCCGCCGAGCACGCAGGCCAGCCAGCCGAGCTGAAACAGCACGGCATTGGCGATTTGCTCACGCATCGAAGCGCCCGAGCAACGGCGCGGTCATCGCCGCCGGTTTGGCCAGCAGCAATTGCGCGGTGCCGATGGTGCGTTCGAGGAATCCGCCCTCGCAGTAGCACAGATAGAACTCCCACAAACGCAGGAAATAATCGTCGTAGCCCAGTTCGCTCAGGCGACCGTGGGCGAGGCGAAAGTTCTCGTGCCACAGGCGCAGGGTCTTGGCGTAATGCAGGCCGAAATCTTCCATGTGCAGCAGGTTCATGTCGGTTTCGCGGCTGACCACATCGAGCATCTTGTGCACCGAGGGCAGGGCGCCGCCGGGGAAGATGTAGCGCTGGATAAAGTCGACGCTGCGCTTGGCCTGTTCGTAGCGTTGTTCGCGAATGGTGATCGCCTGGAGCAGCATCAGGCCGTTGCTCTTGAGCAACTGCGCGCATTGCTTGAAGTAGGTGGGCAGGAACCGATGGCCGACCGCTTCGATCATCTCGATCGACACCAGTTTGTCGTACTCGCCGCTGAGGTCGCGGTAATCCTTGAGCAGCAAGGTGACGCGGTCCTGCAAGCCCAATTGTTCGATGCGTTTGGCAGTGAACGCGAACTGCTCTTTCGACAGCGTCGTGGTGGTCACGCGGCAACCGTAATGCTGCGCCGCGTACAACGCCATGCTGCCCCAACCAGTGCCGATTTCCAGCAGGTGGTCGCTGGGCTTGAGCGCGAGTTTCTGGCAGATGCGCTCGAGTTTGTTCAGTTGCGCCTGTTCCAGGGTGTCGCTCGGCGAAAGGAACTGGGCGGCGGAATACATCATGGTCGGGTCGAGAAACTGTTCGAACAGTTCATTGCCGAGGTCGTAGTGCGCGGCGATGTTTTTCTGCGAACCCTTGCGCGTGTTGCGATTGAGCCAGTGCAGGCCTTGCACGAAGGGCCGGCCGAGACGCGCCAGGCTACCCTCCATGGCATCGAGTACATCGAGATTGCTGACGAACACGCGCACCACAGCAGTCAGGTCCGGCGAACTCCAATAGCCGTGGATGAATGCTTCGCCGGCGCCGATCGAGCCGCTGCTGGCGACCATGCCCCACAGGGCCGGGTCGAGTACATGGACTTCGCCGAGCAGAGCACTGCCCGGGGTGCCGAAAAGCATTTGTTCGCCATCCTCGACGACCATCAATTGTCCGTGTTTAAGCTGGGCCAATTGGCGCAACACGCCACGGCGCAGCAGCGAGCCGGTCAAACCGTTGGTGCTGAAGCGACCGAGCGGCAGGCTAGAGGATTTCATGGTGCGGCTCCTTCGGAGGCACAGTGGCGGTTTTAAAGCTGCCGTCGGCAGCCTGGTGAGGGAAGATCGGCGCGCGCTTGAGCAGCAGTCGCAGTGCTTGCCAGTAAATCGCCAAAGCGGTTTTTGCGGTCATCCACGGAAAGCGCCGCAGGTAGCGATGCAGGCTGCGACGATCGAGCGGTTCACGGCGCAGATTGAGCGTGGCGTCGAACAGTTTCTCGTTGCCCTGCCAGTCGGCCATGTGCACGCCGAGGCTTTGCGCAGCCGGGCTGAAGCTCATGCGGTATTCGAGGTCGCGGGGCAGAAACGGCGAGACGTGAAACGCCTTGGCCACAGCGAAATGCTGGTGGAAATCCACCAGGCTCGTCGGCACCTGCGCCGGCAGCACATAGTGATAACGCTCGCGCCACGGCGTGTTGGTCACTTCACAAACGATCGCCGCCAGTTGCCCGTCGGCTTCATGGCAATAGAAGAAACTCACCGGATTGAACGACAACCCCCAACTGCGCGGCTGGGTCAGCAGGCATACCGCGCCTTGTGGCTCATGACCGATGGCTGCACCGACCTGCTGGCGCACCGCGTCGATCAGGCGCATGCCCTTGCCGGTGAAGGCTTTGAGGTAATCGGTTTCGCGAAACGAGAACGGCGCAAAGCGGCTGCGCCCCGCCAGCGGCGACAAGGCCAGCACGGCGTCCTGTTCGCTCAGGTCGAGGTAGAGCAAACCGATGCGGTAGCGGAATTCGTGGCGGCGCGGCGAAAAACGTCGGTGGCCGATCACGCCGTTGTACAGAGCGCTGTTCACAGGGTTTCACCGAGCGCGGCGGCCACGCGCAAGCCGCTGACCACGCCATCTTCGTGAAAACCGTTGGCCCAGTAGGCGCCGCAATAATGTGTGTGCTGCTCGCCATCGAGTTCGCCCCAACGGTTTTGCGCGGCCGCTGCGGCGAGGGTGTATTGCGGGTGGGCGTAGGTATAGCGGGCCAGCACTTTATCCGGGCTGATGCCGGCAGTCTGGTTGAGGCTGACGCAGAACGTAGTGTCGCTCTCGATACCCTGCAGGATGTTCATGTTGTAGGTGACCGCCGCGCGCGTGTGGCCGGCGCCGCCGAGGCGATAATTCCAGCTGGCCCAGGCCAGTTTGCGCGTCGGCAGCAGGCGCGTGTCGGTGTGCAGCACGACGTCGTTGTCGGCGTAGAGCAGGGCACCGAGAATCGAACGCTCGACGTCGCTCGGGTTGGCCAGCAGGTTCAGCGCCTGATCGCTGTGACAGGCGAACACCACTTTGTCGAAATGTTCGAGGCCGGCCGGGCTGTGGATAACCACGCCGTGCTGGTTGCGCTCGACGCGCTTGACCGGGCAGTTCAGGCGAATCCTGTCGCTGAACGAAGCGGTCAGTGGCGCCACATAAGCACTGGAACCGCCTTCAATGACCTGCCACTGCGGACGATCGCTGACTGAGAGCAGGCCATGATTCTTGAAGAAACGCAGGAAGAATTGCAGCGGGAAATTGAGCATTTCCGCCATCGGCATCGACCAGATCGCCGCCCCCATCGGCACGATGTAATGCAGGATGAAACGCTCGCCGTAGCCGCCAGCCTTGAGGTAATCATCGAGGGTGGTATCGGCGGCGATGCGCAGTTCCACCAGGTCGCGCTGCGCTTCTTTGTTGAAGCGCAGAATGTCGCGCAGCATGCCCCAGAACCCCGGCGACAACAGATTGCTGCGCTGGGCGAACAGGCTGTTGAGATTGTTGCCGTTGTACTCCACGCCAGTGTCCGGGTCGGTTACCGAAAAGCTCATTTCGGTCGGCTTGAACGCCACGCCGAGCTGGTTGAGCAAGCGAATGAAGTTCGGGTAAGTCCAGTCGTTGAAGACGATGAAACCGGTATCGATGGCGAACGATTGCCCGGCCACGCTGACCGGTACGGTGTGGGTATGGCCGCCGACCCAGTCACTGGCTTCGAACACGGTGATGTCGTGGCGGCGGTTCAGCAGGTAGGCGCAGGTCAGGCCGGCGATACCGCTGCCAATCACGGCGATTTTCATATCGGGTCCCGCTGCGGTGGGTTCTTGCGCACCATGCGTTTGCCGATCGCCAGTTGCGCGCGGGCCGGCAGTTTCGACAGCGGCCACAGCGCGGCCATGAACAGCCCCGGGAAGGCAATTTCCAGCGGCCGGTCCTTGAGTTTGGCGAAGATGTGCCGCGCCGCTTTATCCGCAGGCCAGCTCAGCGGCATCGGGAAATCGTTCCTCTCGGTCAGCGGCGTTTCGACAAAACCCGGGCTGATGATGGTGACTTCGATACCTTCATCCGCCAGATCGATGCGCAGCGATTCGAACAGGTAACGCAGCCCGGCCTTCGATGCGCCATAGGCTTCGGCCCGTGGCAGCGGCAGGTAAGTCACCGAGCTGGCCATGCCGACCAGATGCGGCGCGGTGCCTTTGCGCAACAGCGGCAGGGCGGCTTCGATGCAATAGCTGCTGGCGAGCAGATTGGTGCGCACCACGTGCTCGATGATCGAGGAATCGAACTGGCGCGCGTCGACATATTCACAGGTGCCGGCGTTGAGAATCACGCTGTCCAGCGACCCCCAGGCCTCGGCGATCTGCTCACCGATTTCGCGCACGGTCTGACTGTTGGTCAGATCGCCGGGCACCACCAGCACCTGGCCAGGATAGCGCTGGGACAAGACTTTCAGCGGCGCAGTCGAGCGCGAGCTGACCGCCAGATGCGCGCCGCTTTTCAGAATGTCCTCGCACAATGCTGCGCCGATGCCACTGCTGGCGCCGGTCAACCAATACCGCCGTGGAGGTGTACGACTCATCCCATTCTCCTTTTCAGCCAGGCAATCGCCCGGCCCAATATTGGCAAGTGTTCATACAGCAGCGCCCCGGCATCGAAATAATCCCGATGGCGATAAACCTTGTCGCGCCAGAGCAGGTGCGAGCAGCCACCGACCCTGATTTCCCGACCGTTGGCCAGGCGCGGATGGCGATAACTCATGACCCAGCGCAGGTAACCCTCACCTTCGCGGATCTGGTCAAAGCCGTGAAAATCGAAACGCAGATCGCTGACGTTGGCGTACAGCTCACTGAAGTAATCCCGCAGTTGTGCCAGGCCCTGAACTTCGTGCAGCGGATCGGTGAAATGAATGTCGTCGCTGTACAACTCGCCGAGGCGATGCAGGTTGTCTTTGTTCAACCCGGAAAACTCGCGGGCGAAGCTGCGCAGGAATTCACTCATCGCTGCCGCCCACAGGTTGGCGCGACGGCAGGTTCTTGAACGCCGTCAGCGCACGCTCGCGTGAAGTGCTGAGATTAACGATCGGCGCCGGATAATCGGCCACGCCGAACAGTCCTCCGGCTGCCACCGGATTGTGCACTTGCTTCTTGTTGAGCCCGGCCAGTTCCGGCAACCAGTGCTTGATGAACACGCCTTCGGCATCGAATTTTTCCGACTGACTCAGCGGGTTGAAGATACGGAAGTACGGCGCCGAGTCGGTGCCGGTCGACGAGCTCCATTGCCAGCCACCGTTGTTGGCCGCCAGGTCGCCGTCGATCAGGTGGCGCATGAAAAAGCGTTCGCCCTCGCGCCAGTCGATCAACAGATTTTTGGTCAGGAACATCGCCACGACCATGCGCAGGCGATTATGCATCCAGCCGGTTTCGAGCAATTGGCGCATCGCCGCGTCGATGATCGGCAGTCCGGTGCGTGCCTCCTGCCAGGCCTTGAGTTCTTCCGGCGCATCGCGCCAGGCCAGCGCCTCGGTTTCCGGGCGGAAGGCGCGATGCCGCGAGACGCGTGGATAGCCGACCAGAATGTGTTTATAGAACTCGCGCCACAGCAGCTCGTTGATCCAGGTCACCGCGCCGACCTTGCCGCTTTCGAACTCGCCCTGATTGCTTTGCAGTGCAGCGTGCAGGCACTGGCGTGGCGAGATCACGCCGGCGGCGAGGTACGCCGACAATTGGCTGGTGCCAGGTTTGGCCGGGAAGTCGCGTTCGCTGCGGTAATAATCGATCTGCGCATCGGTGAAGGTGTCGAGGCGGCGCCGCGCCTCTTGCTCGCCGGCCGGCCACAAGGCGCGCAGGGATTCGCTCGGCGTGGCGAAGCCTTTGACCGCCTCGGGAATTGCGTCACTTTCGATATCCAGCGCGGCCTGTTTACCCGGTGCTTTGATCAATGCCGGCATCGAGCGGTGCAGGCGTTCGTAGCAGACCTTGCGGAACTGACTGAACACCTGGAAATAGGTGCCGGTCTTGGTCAGGATCGTGCCGGGTTTGAACAGCAACTGATCCAGATAGCTGTGGAACTCGATGCCCTCGGCCCGCATCGTTTCGGCCACGGCTTCATCGCGGCGGCTTTCGTGAACGCCGTATTCCTCGTTGACGTGCACCGCCTCGATCTTCAGTTGCCGACAGAGCTTGAGCAGCTCTGCCGGTGCCTGCTCCCAGTGCGGCGCGCTGCGAATCAACAACGGGATGTTCAGCGCGCCGAGGCTTTGGCTCAGTTCGCGCAAATTGCGCAGCCAGAAATCCACTTTGCACGGCGCATCGTCGTGCTCCAGCCATTGCTGCGGACTCAACAGATACACCGCCACGGTCGGGCCGCGCGCTGCGGCGGCCGCGAGGGCAGTGTTGTCATGTTGGCGCAAGTCGCTGCGCAGCCAGATCAATTGCATGTGATTAAACCCATCATCAAATCAATCCGCGCTCGAGCAGCGCCTGATGGGCTGCTAGCGGATCTTCGGCCAGGAACAGATCGGTGGCTTGGGCGGTGCGTGCTGACAGCTCGGCGTGGTGGATGTGCACCGCAGGTCCGGCGATCAGGGTCGGACAATTGACGTTCGCCAACAGCTTCGGCAACTGCGCCAGTTGCAAGGCTTTGCTCGAATACAACAGCACGCCACGGGCCTGCAGATGCTCGACGGTCAGCGCCAGTTCGCCGGCCGGCAGCGGCCAGTCGAACACCTGCACCGGGCAATCGGCACTGCTGATCAGCCATGCGCACAGCCACAGATGCGGCTCCAGCGGCAGGTCGGAATGATTGATCAACAGCAGCGGCGCCGAATGCAACTGGCGGTTGTTATGGTAGATGCGTGCGCCGAACTTGCTGCGCAGCCAGGAATAGAAAAACGCGCGCTCCATCTGCGCGCCGAACTGGCCCTGCCAGCGCTGTTCGAGCTCGGCCAGCAGCGGCATCAGCAACTGCTCGCACAAGGTGCGTGGCGGGTACAGGGCGATGGCCTGATTGACGCTGTCATCCAGCGTGCGCTCATTCAGTGCGGTCACCGCCGAAAGCAATGTCTGGCGCAGACGCTGCCAGTCGTTCTCCACGGTTTCGGTGAAGGCTTGCGGTGCGTCCAGCAATGGCTTGACCTGGCTGACCGCAACTCCGCGGTTGAGCCAGGTGAGGATGGCCATGATCCGCTGCACATGTTCAGCGCTGTAGAGTCGATGGCCCTTGGGCGTGCGCTGCGGCACCACCAACCCATAGCGACGTTCCCACGCGCGCAGGGTGATGGCGTTGACGCCGGTCTGCCGCGCGACTTCGCGAATTGGCAACCAGCCCTCGTCGAGGGCTTTCTTGAAGTCGGCGCCGAGGTCTTCCCGGGCGCTGCTGTCGGTTTTATCGTTCATTAGATCGCGTTTCGCAGACTGAGGTTTTCCGGATGCGGCTGCAGGTAAACCTGCTGCGCGATGTACGGGTCCGGATGGAGTCGAAAGTGGTGTTTGAGCAGCGTCAACGGCACCACCAGCGGCACGATGCCCTGACGGTACTGGCCGATGATCTGCTGCATTTCCTGTTTGTCTTCGGCGCTCAGCGATTGTTTCAAATAACCGCTGAGGTGCAGCAGCACGTTGCAATGGGTGCCGCGCGTGGCGCATTTCCTCAGCGCGGCCATCAGTTCGCTGAAATAGCGCGGGCCGAGTTCGGCGGGATCACTGTCGGCCATGTTGCCGAGCATCTTGCCGAGGTTTTTGTATTGCAACGGGTTGTGCGCCATCAGCAGGTACTTGTAGCGCGAATGGAATTCGGTGAGGGCGCGGCGGCTCAGGCCTTCGGCGAGCACTTGTTGCCAGGCGCTGTAGGCCAGGACGCGGGTGATGAAGTTTTCCCGCAGCACCGGATCGTTGAGGCGCCCGGCTTCTTCCACCGGCAGATCCGGATGTTGGGCACAGAATGCCTGCGCATAGATGCCGCGTCCGCCACCATTCACTGGCGCGCCGTTGTCGTGATAGACCTTGACCCGTTCCAGCCCGCAGGAGGGCGACTGCTGCATGAAGATGTAGCCGGACAGGTCCTGCAACTCGGCGGCCATTTTCTCGCCGTATTCGGCCAGCGGCCTGGTGACGTTGATGGTCCGGTCGACGGTGCCGACTGCCTCGGGCTGTTCAGGGTCGCCGACCAGCCGGATCGGCTCACGGGGAATGCCCATGCCGATGGCGACTTCCGGGCACAGCGGGACGAAATCGAAATATTCGGCGAGGGTACGGCTGCATAGCCGCGATTCCTTGTGCCCACCGTTGTAGCGCACTTCTTCGCCCAACAGGCAGGCGCTGATGGCGATCTTCGGCTTGGACAGGGAAGCAGTAGACATGAGCACCTCGAATCTATACCTGTACAGAGAGTTACCTCTGTACAACTTTTCCTCAGCATAGATCGATGGATGTACAAGTCAAATGATTTGTATAAGATTTTTGTGCGGCGTTGATCTGTGGGAGCGAGCGTGCTCGCGAAAGCAGTGGGTCAGTAAAGGAATTTGTATCTGATACAGCGCTTTCGCGAGCAGGCTCGCCACCACAAGGGAAATCTATTTCCAGCCGAGTAACCAGAGCTTGCTGTCTTTCAGCACTTGCCAATCCAGCCGCTCGCTACGCTGGGTCAGCACCGCCTGCAATTCAACTTCCAGCACCGTACCTTCCTCGTCGCGGATCAGTTCGGTGATCAGAAAATGTTTTTCGCGGTTTTGCGGCTGGGCTGCTGTCCACTTCGACAGCAGCAATTTGCGCGGATTGATGCGATTCATTGCAGGTGTTCGTGCAAGCGACGTGCAGCCTCCTGACCACTGAGCCAGGCCCCTTCAACGCGGCCCGACAGGCACCAGTCGCCACAGGCGTACAGGCCCAGATCGACATCAGCCAGTGTGGTCCATTCATGGCCGGTAGCGGGGCGGGCGTAGAGCCAGCGGTGGGCGAGGCTGAAGGTCGGCGCAGGCATGGCGCTGTGCAACAGTTCGGCGAAAGCACCGTGCAGATGTTCGATTACTGCTTCCTTGGAGAGGTCGATGTGTTGCCGGCTCCAGGCGCTGGTCGCATGCAGCACCCACGTGTCAAGGGTGCTGTCGCGCCCGGGTTTGCTGCGGTTGCGCGCCAGCCAGTCGAGTGGGCTGTCCTGTACGAAGCAGCCTTCGATTGGCGTATCGAGTGGGGTTTCGAAGGCAAGGGCGACCGCCCAGGTCGGCTCCATTTTCACCCCGGCAGCGACGCCGGCGAGTTTCGGCGCGGCGGCCAGCAACGCGGTGGCTTGCGGTGCCGGTGTGGCGATCACCACATGGCTGAAGGGGCCGTGGGTGCAGCCGTCGGCGTCCTGCAGATGCCAGTGTTCTTCGCCGCGATAGACCTCGGTGATGCGGCAGGCAAACTGCACGTCCAGGCCATCGAGCAGGCCGCGAGTGATGGCGCTCATGCGCGGCGTGCCGACCCAGCGGGTCTGCTCGTCCGGCGACATGTTCAGTTGGCCGCCCTGGAAGGTGTACAGCTGCGGCGCCCACTCGGCGGCCCAGCCCTGGCTCTGCCAGCGCTGCACTTCGGTGACGAAGCGCCGGTCACGCGCGGTGAAGTATTGAGCGCCCATGTCCAGCGAGCCAGCGTCGCTGCGCTTGCTCGACATGCGCCCGCCGCTGCCGCGGCTTTTATCGAACAGTTGAACGGTATGCCCGGTCTCTGTCAGAGCCTGGGCGGCGGAGAGCCCGGCGATGCCGGTGCCGATGATTGCGATAGGTACAGTCATAGGGGCCTCGTTTACCTTTCTGTACAGACTACGCCGTCGATGAAACCTGTACAATTCTGTTTTTTGGTATAACTTCTAGCGTTCTCGTTCTGACAGCTTGGCCTATTGTTAAACCATAGAGCCTGCCCGATCGAAAAGATCCCTGCCTATAAAAATAGACTAGTGATCCGGGTTAAACGCCACGCGAGGAAGATGTCATGCACATATTGCTGACCGGCGGTACTGGTTTGATCGGACGTCAGCTCTGCCGGCACTGGCTGGAGCAGGGCCATCGGCTGACGGTGTGGAGTCGCCGCGCGGAAAAAGTCGCGCAGATCTACGGCGCGCAAGTGCGCGGAATTTCGCGTCTGGAGGACCTCGGCGAAGAGCCGCTGGATGCGATCGTCAACCTCGCCGGTGCGCCGATTGCCGACCGCCCCTGGACCCATCGACGCAAGGCGTTGCTGTGGAGCAGCCGCATCACCCTGACGGAAACGCTGCTGGCGTGGCTGGAAACCCGCGCGCAGAAACCGGCGCTGCTGATTTCCGGCTCGGCGATCGGCTGGTACGGCGACGGTGGCGAACGCGAGTTGACTGAAGAATCACCGCCCGGCATCGACGACTTCGCCAGTCAGTTGTGCATCGCCTGGGAAGAGACCGCGCTGCGTGCCGAGAACCTCGGCATCCGCGTGGTGCTGGTGCGAACCGGTCTGGTGCTGTCGGCTGAGGGCGGCTTTTTGTCGCGGCTGTTGCTGCCGTTCAAGCTCGGGCTGGGTGGGCCTTTGGGCAATGGTCGGCAGTGGATGCCGTGGATTCACATCGACGATCAAATCGCCCTGATTGATTTTCTTCTGCACCGGAATCAGGCCAGCGGTCCTTATAATGCCTGCGCGCCGAAACCTGTGCGCAACCGCGAATTTGCCAAGACCCTGGGCAGTGTGTTGCACCGCCCGGCGTTCATGCCGATGCCGACCCTGGCGCTGAAAGTCATGCTCGGCGAGCTGTCACTGTTATTGCTCGGCGGCCAGCGTGCGACGCCGGCACGCTTGCTCGAAGCGGGGTTCGCTTTCCGCTTTACGGATTTACGCGCGGCTCTGGATGATCTCTCCAGCCGCCTCTGAAATAGGACGTTGCATGACCGATCACGCTTTGCTTCTGGTCAACCTGGGCTCTCCGGCCTCCACCTCGGTGGCCGATGTGCGCAGCTACCTCAATCAATTTCTGATGGACCCCTACGTGATCGACCTGCCATGGCCGCTGCGGCGGTTGCTGGTGTCGCTGATCCTGATCAAGCGCCCCGAGCAATCGGCCCATGCCTACGCCTCGATCTGGTGGGAGGAGGGCTCGCCGCTGGTGGTGCTCAGCCGCCGCTTGCAGGAACAGATGACCCGGACGTGGAAACACGGCCCGGTGGATCTGGCGATGCGTTATGGCGAGCCGTCGATCGAAACCTGTCTGCTGCGTCTGGTCAAAGCGGGACATAAGAAGATCACGCTGGCGCCGCTGTACCCGCAGTTCGCCGACAGCACCACGACCACGGTGATCGAAGAAGCCCGGCGCGTGCTGCGCGAGAAGAAGCTCGACGTGCAGTTGTCGATCCTGCAACCGTTCTACGATCAGCCGGAATACATCGAGGCACTGGCCGCCAGCGCGCGTCCGCATCTGCAGCAGGATTACGATCATCTGCTGCTGAGCTTTCATGGCTTGCCGGAGCGCCATCTGAGCAAACTCGACCCGACGGGCAATCACTGCCTCAAGGGCGCCGATTGCTGCCAGACTGCCTCGCCGGCGGTATTGGCGACCTGTTATCGCGCGCAGTGTTTCCGTACCGCCGCCGCCTTCGCCAAAAGTATGGGCCTGGCGGACGGCAAATGGTCGGTGTCGTTTCAGTCGCGCCTGGGCCGGGCGAAATGGATCGAGCCGTACACCGAAGCGCGGCTGGATGAACTGGCGAAAAGCGGGGTGAAAAACATTATGGTGATGTGCCCGGCGTTCGTCGCCGATTGCATCGAGACGCTTGAAGAGATTGGCGATCGCGGCAAGGAACAATTCCGCGAAGCGGGGGGCGAGGAGTTGGTGCTGGTGCCGTGCCTGAACGACGACCCGCAATGGGCCAAGGCCTTGGCCACGCTTTGCGAACGAGCGCCGCTGGCCCTTTAAAAGCTTCGCGAGCAGGCTCGCTCCCACAGGTTGAAATGCATTCCAACCTGTGGGAGCGAGCCTGCTCGCGAATGCGGTGTATCAGGCGATGAAGCTCTAAAGACTTAAATCAGCGGCTCATCCGCCTTCTTCTGCTTCCAGCCATCATTGCCCGGCAGGATCAGGTTCAGCGCAATCGCCACCACCGCGCACAGCGCGATGCCTTTGAGGCCGAAGTCATCAGGACCGGTGCCGGTGCCGACCAGCACGCCGCCGATACCGAACACCAGCGTCACCGAAACAATCACCAGGTTGCGCGCTTCGCCCAGGTCGATCTTGTGGCGGATCAGGGTGTTCATGCCCACCGCTGCGATCGAACCGAACAGCAAGCACAGAATCCCGCCCATCACCGGCACCGGAATGCTCTGCAGCAGCGCGCCGAACTTGCCGATGAACGCCAGGGTGATGGCGAAGATCGCCGCCCAGGTCATGATTTTCGGGTTGTAGTTCTTGGTCAGCATCACCGCGCCGGTCACTTCGGCGTAAGTGGTGTTGGGCGGGCCGCCGAACAGGCCGGCAGCAGTGGTGGCGATGCCGTCACCGAGCAGGGTGCGATGCAGGCCCGGCTTCTTCAGGTAATCGCGACCGGTCACGCTACCCACGGCAATCACGCCGCCGATATGCTCGATCGCCGGGGCCAGTGCCACCGGAACGATGAACAGAATCGCCTGCCAGTTGAACTCGGGCGCGGTGAAGTGCGGCAGGGCGAACCATGGCGCTGCAGCAATCTTCGCCGTGTCGACCACGCCGAAATAGAACGACATGGCAAAGCCCACCAGCACGCCGGAAATGATCGGCACCAGACGGAAGATGCCCTTGCCGAAGACCGCCACGATCAGCGTGGTCAGCAGCGCCGGCATGGAAATCATCATCGCCGTCTGATAGTGAATCAGCTCGGTGCCGTCACCGGCCTTGCCCATCGCCATGTTCGCGGCAATCGGCGCCATGGCCAGACCGATCGAGATGATCACCGGACCAATCACCACTGGCGGCAGCAAACGGTCAATGAAGCCGGTGCCTTTGATTTTCACGGCGAGGCCGAGGAAGGTGTAGACGAAACCGGCCGCCATCACCCCGCCCATGGTCGCGGCGAGGCCGAACTGGCCCTTGGCGAGGATGATCGGCGTGATGAAGGCGAAGCTCGACGCGAGGAACACCGGCACCTGACGCCCGGTGACGATCTGGAACAGGATCGTCCCCAGACCCGCGGTGAACAGTGCCACGTTCGGG
Organism: Pseudomonas triticicola; assembly: GCF_019145375.1. Taxonomy (NCBI): domain Bacteria; kingdom Pseudomonadati; phylum Pseudomonadota; class Gammaproteobacteria; order Pseudomonadales; family Pseudomonadaceae; genus Pseudomonas; species Pseudomonas triticicola. The sequence continues at coordinate 570,532 of NZ_JAHSTX010000002.1, forward strand.
TCCAGGCCGGTGATCAGCGGCATCAGCACCAAGGCGCCGAAGGCCACGAACAGCATCTGCGCGCCGGACAGCACCGTGCGCCAGAGCGGATCGTTGAACTCTTGCTGCATGGTCACGCGTCCTTCTGCTTGGTGCCGAAGATCTTGTCACCAGCATCGCCAAGCCCAGGAATGATGTAGCCGTGCTCGTTCAAGCGTTCATCGATGGACGCGGTGTAGATGGTCACGTCCGGGTGCGCCTGTTCGACCGCAGCAATGCCTTCCGGCGCGGCCACCAGGACCATGGCGCGGATGTCGCGGCAACCGGCCTTTTTCAGCAGGTCGATGGTGGCAACCATGGAGCTGCCGGTGGCGAGCATCGGGTCGATGATCATCGCCAGGCGTTCGTCGATTTCCGGTACCAGTTTTTCCAGGTAGGTGTGCGCTTGCAGGGTTTCTTCGTTGCGGGCAACGCCCACAGCGGAGACCTTGGCGCCCGGGATCAGGCTGAGCACGCCTTCGAGCATGCCGATACCGGCACGCAGGATCGGCACGACGGTTATCTTCTTGCCGGCGATTTTCTCCACCGACACGGTGCCGCACCAACCGGCAATGTCGTAGGATTCGAGCGGCAGATCTTTTGTAGCTTCATAGGTCAACAGGGCGCCGACTTCCTGAGCGAGCTCGCGGAAATTCTTGGTGCTGATGTCAGCGCGGCGCATCAGGCCGAGTTTATGACGGATCAGCGGATGGCGGATCTCGAGGATGGGCATGGGAAAGGCTCCGGCGGCGGGCAAAAAAACCGGCCTAGATTAATCTATCCGAGGGTGATGTCCTATAGGACATTCTGTACGTTAGTCCATAAGAGCTTGATTCGACCTCGCGGGATGCGTACCTTTGCCCGCTTTTCCAATTCCGCCAACCCCTTGGAGAGCGCCATGTCCGCTGATCTCGAGCATATCCGTCAAATCATGCGAGAGGCTGACTGCCTGTACACCGAATCTGAAGTCGAGGCGGCCATCGCCCGCGTCGGTGCACAAATCAACGAACAACTGGCTGACAGCAATCCGGTGGTGTTCTGCGTGATGAACGGCGGCCTGATCTTCTCCGGCAAACTGCTGACGCATCTGCAATTCCCGCTGGAAGCGTCCTACCTGCACGCGACCCGTTATCGCAACGAAACCAGCGGCGGCGACCTGTTCTGGAAAGCCAAGCCGGAAGTCTCGTTCATCGACCGCGACGTGCTGATCATCGACGACATCCTCGATGAAGGACACACCCTGGGCGCGATCATCGACTTCTGCAAACACGCCGGCGCGCGCAAAGTACACACCGCCGTGCTGATCGACAAGGATCACGACCGCAAGGCGCGCCCGGACCTGAAAGCCGATTTCGTCGGCCTGCCATGCATCGACCGCTACATCTTCGGCTACGGCATGGACTACAAGGGCTACTGGCGCAACGCCAACGGGATTTACGCCGTTAAAGGCATGTAAGAACCTGCATTGCCCCCTTTGGGAGCGAGCCTGCTCGCGAAGGCGTCGTGTCAGTCAGCATCATTGAAAACTGACACACCGCTTTCGCGAGCAGGCTCGCTCCCACAGTGTTTTTGTGTGTGCTGATCCATCCGCGTTACCCATGCTAGAGTGCTCGGCCCCGCCCTCCGGAGCCTGTCATGCGCCTCTTGATCCGCAGTCTCGCCGCCCTGTTGCTGTCTCTCAGCCTGCCGCTGTCCGCCGCGCCGATGCACAGCCAGTTCCTGCCGCCGGACGATCTGACCCTGCGCGACGCTGAACCCGAGCAGCAGCAACTGCTGCAAGTCAGCGAGTATTCGGTGGTGGTCGGTGCGCAGCGCCAGTCCAATCAGCAGCCGATTCCGGTCACCTCATCCTTGTTGATCCGCCTCAAAGGCAAATCGCTGAACAAGGGCGCGAGCATTTCTCAGGTGCTGGTGAGTTTCGACGGCGAAAGCAAAAGCCTGAAAAAGCCGGCCTACGATGACAAAAGCAAAACCCTGACGCTGTTCTATCCGCTCGCTCAGTACCGCGTGGTGATGGATCTGCTGCGTAATGACACGGTGTATGTGCAGTTCCTCAGTTATGCCAATGGCCATATCTGGGCCGATTTGCACACCGGGGCAATTCGTCCGCGTTGAGCCGGGCGGTCGGGCAGGGGTAAACTGCCCGCCCCGTGTCATGTCTGCGAGCTGGAGTCGGCAATGCGTAAAGATAAGAAACAAGTGATTGGTGACGAGATCGGCGATGAGCAGATCAAGCTGTTCCTCGATTTTGAGCCGGTCGACGCCACTTCGCCGTCGCTGCACAAACTGATCAAGGCCTACCGCGGTTTGCGCATCGATGACTTCGAGCGCTTTCTGGGTTTCTTCGTTGCGGCGGGTTATGACGTCGATGGCAAGGATGAGCAGGGCAAGACTTTCGTTGACCTGATCGCCGATCAGCGCAACGCCCCGGAATACATTGAACTGATCGAAAAGTCCCGCGGTTAAGGGCAAAAGACAAGATCAAAAGATCGCAGCCTTCGGCAGCTCCTACATCGGATTTATGTTGGCCCTGTAGGAGCTGCCGAAGGCTGCGATCTTTTGCTTTTCAAGGCCATAAAAAAACGCCCCGATCGGGGCGTTTTTTCATGCCGCAAGATCAAGCGAAGCTTGGTGTCTCGCTGCTTTCTTCAACCAGTTCCAGGGCGATGTTGTTCTGCGTGTTGATCTTGCGATACAGCGCAGCATCGGTTTCCAGAACCTTTTCACGGGCCGGGAAGATCTCCGCCAGTTTGCTTGCCCACTCGCCGGACGCCTTGGCCGGGAAGCATTTTTCGATCAGCTCGAGCATGATCGAAACGGTCACCGACGCACCTGGCGATGCGCCGAGCAGGGCAGCGAGGGAGCCGTCTTTCGCTGCGACCAGTTCGGTACCGAACTGCAAGATGCCGCCCTTTTTCGGGTCCTTCTTGATGATCTGCACCCGTTGGCCGGCCACTTCCAGGCGCCAGTCTTCGGCTTTCGCCTGCGGGTAGAAACGGCGCAGGGATTCCAGACGCTGTTCCATCGACTGCATCACTTCGCTGACCAGGTACTTGGTCAGGTCCATGTTGTTTTTCGCCACCGCCAGCATCGGCCCGATGTTGCCGGCGCGCACCGACATTGGCAGGTCCATGAAGGAGCCATGCTTGAGGAACTTGGTGGTGAAACCGGCGTATGGCCCGAACAGCAGGGATTTCTTGCCGTCGACGACGCGAGTGTCGAGGTGCGGCACCGACATCGGTGGCGAACCCACGGCCGCCTGGCTGTAGACCTTGGCCTGGTGGTGCTTGACCACTTCCGGGTTATCGCAACGCAGCCACTGGCCACTGATCGGGAAGCCGCCGAAGCCTTTGCTTTCTTCGATGCCCGAAGCCTGCAGCAACGGCAGGGCCGCGCCACCGGCACCGAGGAAGACAAACTTTGCGTCGACTTCGCGGGTGTTGCCGTTGTTGACGTCCTTGATGCTGACGGTCCAGCCGGCGCCGTTACGCTTGAGGCCGGTCACGCGCTTGCAGTATTTGACCTGGGTGTCCGGAGCACTGCTCAGGTGCTTGAGCAACTGATTGGTCAGGGCGCCGAAGTTGACGTCGGTGCCGTTCATTACGCGGGTAGCGGCGAGGACTTCGTCGGGCGAGCGGCCCGGCATCATCAGCGGCATCCACTCGGCCATCTTGCCCTTGTCTTCGGTGTATTCCATGTCGGCAAACGCGTGGTGCTTGCTCAGGACATTGAAGCGTTCCTTGAGGAACGACACACCGCTCTCGCCCTGAACGAAACTCAGGTGCGGTACCGGACTGATGAAGGATTTGCACGAGCCGAACGTGCCTTTTTTGGTCAGGTACGACCAGAACTGCTTCGACACCTCGAACTGGGTGTTGATGTGCACGGCTTTCTTGATGTCGACGCTGCCATCGGCGGCCTGCGGCGTGTAGTTCAGCTCGCACAGGCCGGCGTGACCGGTACCGGCGTTGTTCCACGGATTGGAACTCTCGGCGGCGCCGGAATCCATCAGCTCGACGACTTCCAGCTTGATCGCGGGGTCGAGCTCTTTGAGCAGTACGGCCAGGGTGGCACTCATGATGCCGGCCCCTACCAGAACTACGTCGACTGCTTCGTTATGCGCCATTTAACGCGTCTCCCAAATCTGCAGCACCAAATTGTCGGCATGGCTGCCAGGCGTTCCAGGGCAGGTCAGTGGGCCCGGGCTATCCGTGGTCAGGTGGGCCATGTCCGAATCTTCGCAATTTTTCGCAACTTCGACGGATGCGTGCGGCCTGGTTTCAAGCGTTCCATGAACGCATTTTCGCGCAGGGCTGGCAATTCGACTTATGGTCGAGTCATCCGTTTTCGTGCAACCAAATCCGTAGCGGACAGGCTTCAGGCTCCGATGTTCGAGGTGTACCCGGTCCTGTGTCGTTGGGCTGTTTCAGACGCTAATGGTGCATGTTCAGACGCAAAACTATTCATTTGCTCGCCACACTCTTGTGAAGTTGTGAAAACCCGTTTTTTTCACGCTCTTTTGAAGACGTGAACCTCAAAAAAGGGCTGCCTTGGCCTGGCACCTGCCCGCTAGGGCAAAACAACGCGGTGGCCGAGCGAATGACAGCTCTGCAGATTCGCGAAAAGCGGGTTTTTGCCGGAAGAACAGGCAAGCGCGCCAACTTCACTCGATCTGTGTGGGCGGCTCTCTGTGGGCGATTTTGATGTCGATGCATGCGCATTGACGCTGTTGCGGGGCCCGATCAGGAGACGTCCTTATAATCGGGGGGAGATTGTAGCGAAGAAATGCGCGCAGTTGCTCGTGTTTAATGACTTTTATTAGGCATCCGGTCAGATGCTCAACTGCACCTGACCCCGTGCGCGCATTTGTCGCGGTACGACCCGGGCGCTGGCGGGCAGCGGCTGGTTCAACCAGGTCAGGCGGATTTCTTCGATTTCCACCCAACCATCGCCCATCGGTTGCAGGCTGCACTGCTTGAAAGCCTGGCAACGGCCGTTGCGGTCGAGCAGGGCGAAGCTGCGATGCAGCGGGCGTGGGGCGAACAGCGAGATCAGATAACGCATGGCAGAGTTCCTTGAAGGAGGACTGCTTTGAAGCTTGCAGGTGAGCCGTGACGCCAGGGTGTATGGACGGTGAAGAATGTGTGACAGGAACCGCTTTCGGTGGGGTTTGTCTGACATTGCAGTATTCACTGTGCGGCGCTGGTTACGCGCAGTGGCCCACCGCTATACTGCCGGCCTGTTTGTGCCTGATTCTGGAGAGAAGAGCATGTTGCAACGCCTGTTGTTCGGTTTGATCACTGTCGCCGGTTTGACCCTCGCCGGCTGCGCCCACAGCCCGCAACAACTGAATCCGGAGCCGAAGCTGACCACGCAACTGCCAGCGGTCGGTCGCGGCCAGCCTGTCATCGTGCGTGTGGTCGACGGTCGTCCGTCGCCAACCCTCGGCACCCGTGGCGGTCTGTACCCGGAAACCAGCGCCATCACCGTGCAGCGCGAGCAGATCCTGCCCAAGCTTCAGGCCCAGGCCGAAGCCGCCGTACGCCTGCTCGGCTTCACCCCGACCACTAACGCACCCAACGCGCCGCAGCTGACCGTGACCTTGGCCGAGCTGAAGTACCAGTCGCCGAAAGAAGGCATGTACGTGACCGAAGCGACCATCGGCGCGACCTTCCGCTCCGACGTGCAGAACGCCAACCGCCGCTACAGCGGCCGTTACGGTGCTTCGCTGGACCAGCGCTTCGGCATGGCGCCGAATCAGGAAACCAATACCAAACTGGTCAGCGATGTATTGAGTGATGCGCTGACGCGTCTGTTCAAGGACCCGACCGTGGGTCAGGTGCTCGCTGAGTAAGTTTGCAGCGAATGTGAAAAAGCCCGGGGCCAGTGATGGTTCCGGGCTTTTTTTGGATCTGAGATTTGTGTCGTATGGGAAATCGATTCCCCTCACCCCAGCCCTCTCCCGAGGGAGAGGGAGCCGATCGCGTGTGCTCCAAAACCTGAGTTCGGCGCGGTATCTCAAGTCGGCGTATCTACCGCAAACACCTCGGTCAGTCCCCTCTCCCCAAGGAGAGGTAGCCGATCGCGTGTGCTTCAAAACCTGAGTTCGGCGCGGTATCTCAAGTCGGCGTATCTACCGCAAACACCTCGGTCAGTCCCCTCTCCCCAAGGAGAGGGAGCCGATCGCGTGTGCTTCAAAACCTGAGCTCGGCGCGGTATCTCATGTCGGCGTATCTACCGCAAACACCTCGGTCAGTCCCCTCTCCCTCTGGGAGAGGGCTAGGGTGAGGGTGCTCTTGACGTTCAGGCAGCCTGAGAATAGAAATCGAGCACGCTCACTCCGGTCAACAAATCGGTCTCGGGCAAGTCCGCATGCTGATGCCCGCCCAGCGCGCAATACACCAGCCAGTGCCGGTCCTGCACGTTGAAGGCGAGGCTGCCGACCAGGCTTTGCTGGTCGTCGTAAGGAGTGATGAGGTACAGGCGATCCTGGTTTTCCGCGTGCAGCATGTCGCATTCCATTCGGGTTTCGAGGCGCGCAGGGTGAAGCATCCACGTGACGATGCCATGACACAGGACAGCCATCGGTCGATTGTCAGGTTATTTGTCGCAAAGGCTGGGGCAGGGCGTCAGGGTTTGGGTAGAATCCGCGCCGCGGTCGTCGGTCTGGCGTCTGCCACACCGGTTAAGTTCGAGGTCTGTGATGTCGCTGCACTTGATGACGCTGTTTACCGCCCATCCCGCCAAGTTGATCAACCTGCTGGCCTTGCTCCTGGCCTTTCCGGGCAGTTGGCTGCTGCACGCGACCCGCCGCCGTGAGCAACGCGCCCAGGCCAGTCTGGCGGCACAGCGCCAGGCGCAGCCGAATGCCGAGCCGATGCTCGATTGGGCGACGTTGCGCATGAACCGGTTTTTCTATCGTTTTGGTTTTGCTTGCCTGGGGCTTGCTTTGATCGTCTCCTGGATCAGCACCCGCTTTTAAAAGCAAAAGATCGCAGCCTTCGGCAGCTCCTACAGGATGTACATCATTCCCATGTAGGAGCTGCCGAAGGCTGCGATCTTTTGATCTTGCTGTTGCTTTACAGCGGCAATCCAGCCTTGACCCGATACTGATTGCGCACCGGCGTCGCATATTGCAGCACCAGGTACGGCCGATGCTCAGCGGGGCAGGCATCCAGTCGGCTCTGCCATTCATCCTGCGCCTTGGCCAGTTCGTCAGCCGGAAACACCTCGACCGCTTTCGGGACATTCAGTTGCGGGTCGGCATCCGCCCACTGCGCGTACGCCAGGTAATGCACCGGGAACAACCGGTAGCCGCCGAGAATCTGCTTGTCCATCTCGATCGCCAATTGCTTGGTGTCCTCGAACACTTCGGTGATCGGCGCGGCAAAGTTCACGTGGACCCGGCCCTTGTAGCCGGTGATGCCCTTGGCGATGCTCACGTCATCCTCGCCCGGCGCCTTGGCGTAGGTGCCGGTGGTGGCGCGGATGTAGAGTTCGCGGGCCTTGGCCTGGTCGCACGGGTCGTACTCATAGCTGATCGACACCGGCGTCACGTTGAGCGAGCGGATCACTTCGCCGAACGGCTCGTCCTTGCGGCTCATGTGGAACATCTTGAGGATCGCCGACTCGGTGCGGTCGTCGCCGTCCTTCGCCCGACCTTCAGCCTGAGCAATCCAGATCGACGCGCAATCGTTGCGGATCGAGTGGTTGATGTACGCCGACAGCAATTGATACGCAGCCATTTTCTCGCGACGGCCGGTGATCGAACGGTGGACGATGAAGCTCTTGTTCAAGCGCATCAGGTCACTGACAAACGGCTTTTGCAGCAGGTTGTCGCCTATCGCGATGCGCGGTGTCGGCAGGCCGGCGTGGTACACGGCGTAGTTGACGAAGGCCGGGTCCATGACGATATCGCGGTGGTTGGCGATGAACAGGTAGGCGCTGCCGGACTTGAATTGCTCGACACCGGTATAGGTCACGCCGTCGGTGGCGCGCTCGATGGTGTGGTCGACGTAGAACTCGACTTTGTCCTGTAAGGTAGCCACGGAATTCACGTCGGCAAACTCACGACGCAGCCGATGGGCTATAAGAGGTTTGAGCATCCAGCCGAAGGCACCGGCAAAACGCGGGAAGCGGAAGTGGGTGAGGATATCTAGAAACGCCTTGTCGCCGAGCAGCCTTGCCAGTACCGCAGGTACTTCGCTGTCGTCGTAAGGTCGGATGGCATCGAATTCGCCCATCATGCTCTCTTGTTGGAAACGGCTAGGGTAAGTAAAGGGTTTGATCGAAAACCCGCAGGGCACGGTCTGAAAAGTAGCCAGACAAAAATAGCCCTGCAAATAGACCGGCGATTATACGCACAAGTCACTGGGGAGACCGCGATGCTGGAAAATGCACTGTATGAATGTCCGTATTGCGGTGAGGAAGTCGAGACCACGCTGGATTTGTCCGCTGGAGATCAGACGTATATCGAAGACTGCCAGGTGTGCTGTCGTCCGATCACCTTTGTCCTGCAGGTACATGAAGAAGAGTGGCATCTGGAAGTCTTCAGCGAAAACGAGTGAGGGCCGCGTATGCAGCGCATCTACGAACCGGCGAACCTGATGGAGGGCGAAATGCTCAAGGGCATGCTTGCCAGTGAGGGGATCGAGGCGCATCTGATCGGTCGTGATCTGGTGGGCGGTGCGGGTGAATTGCCGATCTTCGGCCTGCTCTGGCTGTCGGTGGATAACGATCAGGCCGAATACGCCCGCGAGTTGATCACCGCGTACAATGCCGCGCTGCCGCTGCCCGGCGACGAACCGGAAAGCTTCCCCGGGACGCTGGTCTGTTAGGCTGGCCTTCGTTTTATTCAGAGTCGTGTTGCCCCATGTGTGGACGTTATGCCCTGTTTCGCTGGAACCGCGAGTTCGCGGCCCTGCCAGGTTTTCCCGCCGATCAGCAGGCGCAGTGGAACATTTCCCCGAATGATTCGGTGTTGATGCTGCGTGCCGAAGAAGACGGCCAGCGCACGTTGGCCCGTGCGCGCTGGGGTCTGACGCCGCCGTGGCTGACGGATCTGTCGAGGACTCCGGCCCACGCCCGCGCGGAAACCGTGGCCGAACAGCCGATGTTTCGTGAGGCGCTGCGTCTGCGGCGTTGCCTGCTGCCGGCTAACGGCTTCTACGAATGGCGCGGCACCCAGCGCAAGCGGCCTTACTGGTTGACGCCGGGGGAGGGCTCGTCGTTGTTTTTCGCCGCGATCTGGGAAGCGTATCCGGTGCAGGAGCAGGTCTGGCTGAGCACGGCGGTGATTACTCAGTCGGCGGCGAGCCAGCGGCGGCCGTTGATTCTTGATGAAGCGGGGCAGGCTGCCTGGCTTGATCCCGAAACGCCGCTGCATGTCTTGCAGGGTTTGCTCGCCAGTGAACCGGCGGCGCTGCGCGAGCGGGTGCTGGCGAATCTGGTGAATGATCCGAAGTTGAACGGGCCGGAGTGTTTGACCCCGGCTTGATTTGCGTGGATCAAAAGCCCCTCACCCCAGCCCTCTCCCGGAGGGAGAGGGAGCCGAATGGGGGATGCTTGAGAGGTACACCGACCTGAACGATCTGTTGTGAATCCATAATCGACTGTTTTTTTCAGGTCGATGTATAACGCAAGACATCGCGGTCGGTCCCCTCTCCCACCGGGAGAGGGCCAGGGTGAGGGGCTCTTGATCTTTCAGACCTTGAACTGATTGATCAACCGCCGCTGCTGTTCCGCCAGTTTGGTCAACCCGGCGCTCGCCGAACTCGACTCATCCGCACCGCCCGCCACTTCATTCGCCACCTGACCGATATTGATCACATTGCGGTTGATGTCGTCGGCCACTGCGCTTTGCTCTTCGGCCGCACTGGCAATCTGCGTGTTCATGTCGTTGATCACCGACACCGCCTGGGTAATCGTTTCCAGTGCCTCGGCCGCTTTCGCCGCGTGTTGCACGCTTTCGTCGGTGCGGTTCTGGCTGTCTTCCATCACACGCACCACATCGCGCGTGCCCTGTTGCAACTGCTGGATCATGCTCTGAATCTCTTCAGTGGCCTTCTGGGTTTTCTGCGCCAGATTGCGCACCTCGTCGGCGACCACGGCAAAACCGCGACCCTGCTCGCCGGCCCGGGCGGCTTCGATTGCCGCGTTCAGTGCCAGCAGATTGGTCTGTTCAGCGATGCCGCGAATGGCGGTGAGGATGGCGTTGATGTTTTCGCTGTCCTTGGCCAGCGTCTGCACCACCTCGACAGCCTTGCCGATTTCCACCGCCAGTACGCCAATCGAATTCGAGGTGTCACGGACGATCTGCATGCCCTGGCTGGCGGCCTGATCGGCGTGGCTTGCCGCTTGTGCGGCCTGGGTGGCGTTGCGCGCCACGTCCTGGGCGGTGGCGGTCATTTCCTGCACCGCTGTCGCCACCTGATCGATCTCGGCCATTTGTTTCTGCACGCCGATGTTGGTGCGGATAGCGATGTCGGCGGTGTGTTCCGAGGAATCGCTCACGCTCTGCACCGAGGTCACCACCTGGGTAATCATCGCCTGCAACTTCGCGAGGAAAGTGTTGAAGCCTTTGGCAATCGAGCCCAATTCGTCGCTGCGGTCACTGCTCAAGCGACGGGTCAGATCGCCTTCGCCCTGAGCGATGTCATCGAGCATGGCGACCATTTGTTTGAGTGGCCGCGCGATGCCGTGACCCACCAGCCAGATCACCAGCAGGCCGATGCCGGCGATGATCAGGCCGACCATGGCCATGCCGAAGGTGTCGGACTTGCGCTGGGCATCAAGGTCGGCCTGCAGGGTTTGCAGATCGGCCATGACGGCGTTGAGCGGCAATTGCAGCATCAGCGTCCAGCGTGCGTCGGTCTGGCCGATGCCGAACGGCAGGTACAGTTCGATGCGGCCCTTGGCCTGATTCACCGAATAGGTGACCTCGTCGCGCTTGAGGTTGGCGAGATTGCTGGCCTGTTCGGCGTCGAGGATGTCGCTGACTTTTTCACCGAATTTGCTCGAATCCTTGGTGTAGGCAACGATCCGCCCGTTGCCGCCGACCAGGGCCATTTCGCCTGCACCGCTGTAGAGTTTCTGGTTGGCGGCGAGGAGCATGTCCTGAATGAAGTTCACCGAGAGGTCGGCGCCGACGATGCCCTGGAACGCGCCGTTGACCATGATCGGTTCGATGAACGAGGCGAGCATGACGATCTTGTCACCGACCTTGTACGGTGCCGGGTCGATCACACAGGGTTTCTTCGTCTCTTTCGAGCACAGGTAGTACTCGCTGGCGCGCACCCCGGTGGACAGGGTTTTCTGGTCGTCGACATCGGCCAGTTTGTCCACGCCCAGGCTGCCGTCGGTATTGCGGAACCACCACGGCAAAAAGCGCCCGGTGGCCGGGTCGATACCGACCACGGCGCTGCCGATGTAGGCCGCGTCATTCTGGTCCAGCGCGTTTTTTTCCCAGCCGATGTAGGTGCCGAGAATCTTCGGGTTTTTTTCGACGTTTTCCTTGATCAGGCTGATCAGTTGTTCGCGGCTGAGACTCAGGCGCGGCTGGCCGTCGGTGCCGGTTATACCGAGCAGGGCGTTGACCCGTACCAGGCCGCCGGCAATCAGCAGTGGCGCTTCGAGTTCGCGCTGGATCTGGCTGACCTGGGTCTGCGCCAGCGAAGTCAGGCGCTGTTCGATGACTTGCTCGAATTGCGCCTGGGTGCGCTGTTGCACCATTTCTTGAGTGCGAGCCCCCGAGAACAGCGCGTACAGCACCAGCGCCGCGACCACGCTGAGAACGATGGCGCCGGCCAGGGCGGCGACGGAAAACTGGATCGACTTGAACTTCATGGGAGCTCCGCACGCAAGAGGACAATCTGCGAGGGATTTATCGGCGGGGCGTGCAGGGCCATGAGAGACGTTGGTCGGAATCGGCCCGCGATGTCGCTGATGGATCGGTGCACGGCGGATTCAATGCGCGTTGAGGAATTTCCAGCCAGACTTGCGGCCTTAGGTGGATGTACGCGCAATGCGTCCGTTGTATCTGGCGCCGATACAATTAGCCGCCTAGGATACGCCTCAGGTTTTCAGGGAGCTTTTGAATGAACAAGACATTAGTGGTAAGTGCTTTGAGCGCAGCGCTGTTGCTGGCCGGTTGTCAGTCGGTCAACACCACCAGCGGCGGTGCCGTGGGCGTGGAGCGCAAGCAGTACATGTTCAGCATGCTGTCCTCGCAAGAGGTCGATCAGATGTACGCGCAGTCGTATCAGAAGACCGTCGGTGAGGCGTCGAGCAAAGGTGTGCTGGACAAGACCAGCCCGGAAGCCAAACGCGTGCAGACCATCGCCAACCGCTTGATCGCCCAGGCGCCAACCTTCCGCCCGGACGCGGCGCAGTGGCAATGGGAAGTCAATCTGATCAAGAGCGATGAGCTCAACGCCAACTGCGGTCCCGGCGGCAAGATCATTTTCTATACCGGGCTGATCGACAGCCTGAAACTCACCGACGACGAAATCGCTGCGGTCATGGGCCATGAAATCGCCCACGCCCTGCGCGAGCATGGTCGTGAGGCGATGTCCAAGGCTTATGGGATGGAAATGGCCAAGCAGGGCGCCGGGGCCTTGTTCGGTCTGGGTCAGGACAGCCTGGCGCTGGCCGACACCGTGGCCAACTACGGCATGACCTTGCCCAACAGCCGCGCCAACGAAAACGAAGCCGACCTGATCGGCCTGGAACTGGCCGCCCGCGCCGGCTACAACCCGAACGCGGCGATCACCCTGTGGGACAAGATGAGCAAGGCTTCCGAGGGCGCGCCACCGGAATTCATGAGCACCCACCCGGCATCAAGCAGCCGCATTGCTGCGTTGCAGGCAGCGATTCCGAAGGTGATGCCGCTGTACGAAAAAGCGCCAAAATCCTGAGATTGACGGGCTCATGATCGTTCCCACGCTCTGCGTGGGAATGCCGCAAGGGACGCTCCGCGTTCCAAGCGGGACGCAGAGCGTCCCCGGCTGCATTCCCACGCGGAGCGTGGGAACGATCCTTCTCTCAGGGTCAAACCCAGCCGCTGCTCTGCATGGCCTTGTATACCGCAACAATCGCCAGAATCATGAACGCCGAAGCCGCGAGGCGGCGGATCAGGGTCAGCGGCAGTTTCTCTGCGGCAAAGTTACCCGCCAGTACCACCGGCACGTTGGCAATCAGCATGCCCACGGTGGTGCCGATAATCACCAGCCAAAGTTCCGGATATTGCGCGGCGAGCATCACCGTGGCGATCTGCGTCTTGTCGCCGATTTCCGCGAGGAAGAACGCGATCAGCGTGGTCAGGAACGGCCCGAACTTGCGCGCCGTGCTGGCTTCGTCGTCATCCATTTTGTCCGGGACCAGGGTCCACAGTGCCGTGGCGGCGAAGCTGGCGGCGAGGATCCAGTGCAGGACGGCGTCGGAGAAGAAACTGCCGACCCAGGCACCTACCGCACCGGCTGCTGCGTGGTTGGCCAAAGTCGCGGCGACAATCCCGGCGATGATCGGCCAGGGTTTGCGAAAGCGAGCGGCGAGAATCAGCGCGAGCAGTTGCGTCTTGTCGCCGATTTCGGCCAAGGCAACGATTGCGGTGGGAACGAGTAACGAGTCCAGCATCAGGGATTTCCTAAGGGGCGGGTCGACACGGCTATGACACGTACAGCCTTCCCGCCCCGGGTAAGGTGTGCGTGTCATAGGTCTTGTCAAACCCTGCGATCCGTCTGGTGCGGACGCTTGGGTCGCATACGCCATGATCTGAGGATCAAGTATGTTGACGTATGCCGGACGAGCATGGCGCTCGTGGGAGACTACTCCCCTAGGACGGAGCGGATTCTGCCTAGGCAAATCCGATTGGGCAAGAACAAATTTTCAGCCGCGCTTGGCCCGGTAGATCCGGAAACCATTGCCTTCAGCCTTGATTGCACACACGCCCAGGTGCTCCTCGATCAACGGCTGATACTTGAGGAAGCTGTTCGCCACAAGGCGCAGTTCGCCACCGTTTTTCAGATGTTTCGCCGCTTTTCGTAGCAGATTCTCCGTAGCGAAATAATCGGTGTGCACGCCGACATGGAACGGCGGATTGCTCAGAATCGCGCTCAAACCCATCGGCGCGGCATCGATGCCATCGCCGGTCAGCACTTCGGCTTCCAGGCCATTGGCAGCCAGGGTCAGACGGCTGCTGGCGGCGGCGAACGCGTCGACATCCAGCAACGTCACCTGATTGTGCGGATAGCGACGTTTCACCGCAGCCCCGAGCACGCCGGCGCCGCAACCGAAGTCGAGCAGATGGCCGCTCGGCAGTTTGTCCAGATGCTCCAGCAGCAGGGCGCTGCCGCGATCCAGTCGACCGTGGCTGAACACGCCCGGCAGGCTGATGACTTTCAACGACCCTTCGGCCAGCGGCAGTTCGTAGGTCTGTGCCAGGCTTTCCAGCGGTTTCGCTTCAGGCGCATTGGCCACGGTGACTTGCCAGAGCTGGCAGTGGCGGGCGCTGTCGAGTTTGCGCGGCTTGCCGAACGGGTTGAGCTGCTTGGATGCGCCTTCGATGCCGCTGCGTTTTTCCCCGACCAGAAACACCTCACGCCCGGCCAGACGCGACGCCACGGCGTTGAGGATGTAATCGGTCAGGTCCTTGGACTTGGGCAGGAACACCACAGCGCTGTCGAACTCGCGCTCCGGGACATTCACGCCGAACTGGCCGCGGCCCTCGAAACGCGCGTCCAGTGCGGCTTGGTCGCCAGCGTGCCAGCACCAGCCGAACGCATTCGGCAGACGCCCGAGCAGATCGTCGGCGGGCAGGCCGGCCAACAGCAGCGAACCCTGGAATAACTCGGCCTGACGAAGCAGTACTTCACTGCGCGGATCCATAACTGCTCCTTGAAAAAAAGTGCCGCAGTTTATCAACTGACGACCCGCAGCGCCTCACCGCTGAAGAACGCCTGGGCGTTTTCGCTCAGTTGGCCGACGATACGCTGGCGCGCCTCGCGACTGCCCCAAGCGTTATGCGGGGTGACGATCAGGCGCGGGATATCGGCGGCGAGCAGCGGATTGCCCTGGGTCGGTGGCTCGACACTCAACACATCGGTCGCCGCACCGCCGAGGTGGCCGCTACGCAAAGCGTCGGCCAGCGCTTGCTCGTCGATCAAGCCGCCACGAGCGGTATTGACCACAAATGCGCCGGGCTTCATCGCGGCCAGTTCGCCGGCGCCGATGAAGTTCCGGGTGTGCTCGTTGAGCGGGCAGTGCAGGGTCAGGGCGTCGATCTGCGGCAGCAGTTCTTCCAGTGGCAGGCGATCCGGCCGGGCCGGGCGCCCCGGAATCTGCCCGAGCAACACACGCATGCCGAACGCTTCGGCCAGTCGCGCCACGGCGCCACCGAGTTCGCCATGGCCGAGCAGGCCGAGGGTTTTGCCTTGCAGTTCGACGATCGGGTAGTCGAGCAGACAGAACTGTTTCGCCTGTTGCCAGCGGCCTTCGCCCACAGCCTTTTGATAGTCAGCCAGGCGCGTGGCGAGGTTGAGCAACAGCATGATCGTGTGTTGCGCCACCGACGGCGTGCCGTAAGCCTGGCAATTGCACACGGTGATGCCGTGAGCGCGGGCGGCAGTGAGGTCGACGTTGTTGGTGCCGGTGGCGCTGATCAGGATCAGTTTCAGTTGCGGGTTGGCAGCCATCGCGGCCGCGTCGATCACGACTTTGTTGGTGATCGCCACACTGGCGCCGTGCAGGCGTTCGCTGACCTGTTCCGGCAGAGTCTGGGCGAACAGCTGCAAGTCGCTGAAACACTCGCGCAACGGACCGAGGTCCAGATCGCCGAGGTCCAGCGAAGGGTGATCAAGGAATACCGCGCGGCGCGTGTTCGTCATCAACTGTACCTTTTGTGCTGTGAGCGGAGGGCGTACTCTGCCGAGCCTACCAGATGAAACAATTGGTTACTCGACACCGAGATGCCTTTAACACCTGTGGGAGCGAGCCTGCTCGCGAAAGCTCTGGCCCATTCAACATCTCTGTTGGCTGACCCACCGCTTTCGCGAGCAGGCTCGCTCCCACAGGGAAGGCATTCGGCAATGAGCCCAGTGTGAACATTCGAATCCTGAGGAGTCCCCATGTACTGGACCGAGTTCTTGACCGTTGCCCTGATCCATCTGCTCGCCGTGGCCAGCCCCGGACCGGACTTTGCCGTGGTCGTGCGCGAGAGCGTGACCCACGGGCGCCGCGCCGGCACCTGGACCGCGCTGGGCGTGGGCTCGGCGATTTTCCTGCATGTCGGCTATTCGTTGCTCGGCATCGGTCTGATCGTGTCGCAGTCGATCGTGCTGTTCAACGCGCTGAAGTGGGCGGCGGCGGCTTACCTGCTGTACATCGGCTTCAAGGCCTTGCGCGCACAACCGGCGAAAACCGTCACCGATGACTTGCACCGGGAAACCGGCGTACGCACCGCGCGGGGCGCGTTTACCTCGGGCTTCGTCACCAACGGCCTGAACCCGAAAGCCACGCTGTTTTTCCTCTCGCTGTTCACCGTGGTGATCAACCCGCACACACCGCTGGCGGTGCAGGCCGGTTACGGCGTTTACCTGGCGGTGGCGACGGCGATCTGGTTCTGCCTGGTGGCGATGCTGTTCAGCCAGCAACGCGTGCGCGCCGGCTTCGCCCGCATGGGCCACTGGTTCGACCGCACCATGGGCGCGGTGCTGATTGCTCTCGGCGTGAAAATCGCGTTCACCGAGATGCACTGACCGGGCCGCGTTGTTCTCTTGTAGGAGCTGACGAGTGCAACGAGGCTGCGATCTTTTGATCTTGTCTTTTCATACGCAAAACCAAAAGATCGCAGCCTTCGGCAGCTCCTACAGGCGCCATATCCAATTTCCCGATACCTGGGGTGCTGGCGCAAAGCTAGCATTTGTACGGCTCTGCAAATCATTCCTTTGGCTGATTTGACTGTCATGCAGGCGCACTAGAGTACGAATCTCTCCGCCAACACCGTGCAGTCAGAAAAGGGATTCTTATGTTGCAGACTCGGGTCATTCCGCCGGCCGATGGGGCCTACCAGTATCCATTGCTGATCAAACGGCTGCTGATGTCCGGCGCCCGTTACGAGAAAACCCGCGAAATCATCTACCGCGACCAGTTGCGCTACAGCTATCCAACCCTGATCGAGCGGGTTGCGAGGCTGGCCAACGTGCTCACGGCTGCTGGCGTGAAGGCCGGTGACACCGTTGCGGTGATGGACTGGGACAGCCACCGTTATCTGGAATGCATGTTCGCCATTCCGATGATCGGCGCGGTGATCCACACCATCAATGTGCGTCTGTCGCCGGAGCAGATCCTCTACACCATGAACCACGCCGAGGACCGCTTCGTGCTGGTCAACAGCGAGTTCGTCGGGCTGTATCAGGCGATTGCGCCGCAACTGACCACGGTCGAGAAAACCCTGCTGCTGAGCGATCTGCCGGAGAAAACCGCAGAGCTGCCCAACCTCGTCGGCGAATATGAGCAACTGCTGGCCGCTGCGAGTGCGCAGTATGATTTTCAGGATTTCGACGAAAATTCGGTGGCCACCACGTTCTACACCACCGGCACCACGGGCAATCCGAAAGGCGTGTATTTCACCCACCGGCAACTGGTGCTGCACACCATCGGCGTGGCGACGATCATGGGTTCGATCGACAGCGTACGGCTGCTCGGTACCAACGATGTGTACATGCCGATCACGCCGATGTTCCACGTCCACGCCTGGGGTTTGCCGTACGTGGCGACCATGCTCGGGCTCAAGCAGGTCTACCCGGGGCGTTACGATCCGGAGTATCTGGTGGAGTTGTGGCGCAAGGAGAAGGTCACCTTTTCCCATTGCGTGCCGACCATCCTGCAGATGCTGCTCAACGCCAAAGCCGCGCAAGGTGCGGATTTTGGCGGCTGGAAAATCGTCATCGGCGGCAGCGCGCTCAATCGCAGCCTTTATGAAAACGCCAAGGCCCGTGGCATTCAGCTGACGGCCGCGTACGGCATGTCGGAAACCGGGCCGCTGGTGTCCTGCGCGCACCTCAACGACGAATTGATGGCCGGCAGCGAAGACGAGCGCACTACTTACCGGATCAAGGCCGGCGTGCCGGGGCCGTTGGTCGATGCGGCGATTGTCGACGGTGAGGGCAACTTTCTTCCGGCCGACGGTGAAACCCAGGGCGAACTGGTGCTGCGCGCGCCGTGGCTGACCGAAGGTTATTTCAACGAACCGCAGAAGGGCGCCGAGCTCTGGGCCGGTGGCTGGTTGCACACCGGTGACGTCGCCACGCTCGACAGTATGGGCGTGATCGATATTCGTGACCGCATCAAGGACGTGATCAAGACCGGCGGCGAGTGGATCTCCTCCCTCGACCTCGAAGACCTTATCAGTCGGCATGCGGCGGTACGCGAAGTAGCAGTGGTGGGCATCGCCGATCCGCAGTGGGGCGAGCGTCCGTTTGCCTTGCTGGTGGTCCGCGAAGGGCAGGTGATCGGTGCACGGGAACTGAAGGAACACCTCAAGCCGTTCGTCGAGCTGGGGCACCTGAGCAAGTGGGCGATTCCCAGTCAGATCGCCCTTGTTACCGAAATTCCCAAGACCAGCGTCGGCAAGCTCGACAAGAAGCGCATCCGCCTCGACATCACCGAATGGCAGGCCAACAACAGCACCTTTCTTTCGACACTTTAAGTGCCTGCTGGCGCGCCGAAACCGGCGCGCCAGACCCACCAAGCAAGCGCTTGGCTTGTGAAATCGAAAAAATCAGCCATCCTTGCCGTGCCGACGTGTGTCGGACTGGCGAAAGGACTGTTCCAGAGTGGTTGGCGGCTGCAAATCACACTTTAGAGGGATCAAGCACTACCACCCGCTGGCTATAGTCCGCTCAAGGACTTTTTGAAAACGGAGCACACGCACTGATCGGGGCGAGCAACTCTGGAACGATTTCGGGCAGCCCTGGCTCCCGGTCCTCCACAGCGTTTTTAAAAGTACTCACTGCCATAACAATAATGCACATGGAGTAGCGTCGATGACCTCAGCAAACCAGTTCTGGCGCCGGGCGAAACTGCCTCTGGCGGTCAGTCTTGCCTCCTCGCTCGCCGGGCCTGCATTCGGCGTCAGTTTCAACGTCGGTGAAATCGAAGGCCAGTTCGACTCGTCCCTGTCGATCGGTGCCAGTTGGTCTACTCAGAGCCCGAACAAGAACCTCATCGGCGTCAACAACGGCGGCCATGGCCTGTCGCAGACTTCCGATGACGGTCACGCCAACTTCAAGAGCGGCGAAACCTTCTCGAAGATCTTCAAGGGCATCCATGACCTTGAACTGAAATACGGCGACACCGGCGTGTTCGTCCGTGGCAAGTACTGGTACGACTTCGAACTGAAGGACGAGAGCCGCGAATTCAAGGACATCAGCGACAGCAACCGCAAAGAGGGCGCCAAGTCCTCCGGCGGGCAAATCCTCGACGCCTTCGTCTACCACAACTACGCGATTGCCGATCAGCCGGGTTCCGTGCGTCTGGGCAAGCAGGTAGTGAGCTGGGGTGAAAGTACCTTCATCGGCGGCGGCATCAACTCGATCAACCCGATCGACGTCTCCGCGTTCCGTCGTCCGGGCGCCGAGATCAAGGAAGGCCTGATTCCGGTCAACATGTTCTATGTGTCGCAGAGCCTCACCGATAACCTCTCGGCCGAAGCGTTCTACCAACTGGAATGGGACCAGACTGTCGTCGATAACTGCGGCACCTTCTTCTCCCAGCCGGACATCGTTGCCGACGGTTGCGACAGCAATCTGCGCGTACTGAACAAGCGTTCGCAGATTCCGGCCGTTGCTTTGGGGCCATTGGCCAACGCTGGCGTTGATGTGAACCAGGAAGGCGTGCTGGTACGCCGTGGGCCGGACCGTGACGCGCGCGACAGCGGTCAGTGGGGCGCGTCCCTCAAATACATGTTCGAGCCACTCGACACCGAGTTCGGCGCCTACTTCATGAACTACCACAGCCGTGCGCCGATCTTCAGTGCCACCGGTGCGCCGCAGTCGGTGTACAACACCGCCGCCGCGCTGCCGGGGCCGTTCGCCGCGCTCGCACCGCTGCTGGTTGCGGGCAACTCGAACTACTTCATCGAATACCCGGAAGACATTCGTCTCTACGGTCTGAGCTTCTCCACCACCCTGCCTACCGGTACGGCGTGGAGTGGTGAAATCAGCTACCGTCCGAACGCACCGGTACAACTGAACTCCACCGACATTCTGTTTGCCGGAGTACGCCCATTGGGCGGCGCGCTGACCAACGCTTCGTTGCTCACGGGCGTACCAGGCCAGGATCTGCACGGTTACGAGCGCAAGGAAATCACCCAGATCCAGACGACCTTCACGCACTTCTTCGATCAGGTCATGGGCGCCAGCCGTCTGACCCTCGTCGGTGAAGTCGGCGCGACCTACGTTGGCGGCCTGGAAAGTCGTTCCGACATGCGTTATGGCCGCGATCCGGTTTACGGTCCGGGCGAACTGCCAGCCACCGGCACCACCAACACCTGCGCCAACATCCTCAACGCCAGCACCATCAACGGTGCCGGACCAGGTTCGCCACAGAACAACCGCAGCCGCAATTGCGATAACGACGGTTTCACCACCTCGATGTCCTGGGGCTACCGTGGTCGCGCAATCTGGGAATACAACGACGTGTTTGCCGGTGTGAACCTGAAGCCGAACGTGGCCTGGTCCCACGACGTCAGCGGTTACTCACCAGGCCCTGGCGGCAACTTCGAGGAAGGTCGCAAAGCGGTCAGCCTGGGCGTCGATGCCGAGTACCAGAACACCTACACCGCGAGCCTGGCTTACACCAATTTCTTCGACGGCAAGTACACCACCGTGGATGACCGCGACTTCGTGGCGCTCAGCTTCGGCGTGAACTTCTAAGCACTGCATTTCAGGACGAACGAATTTATGAAAATAACAAAGAGTCTGTTCCACGCCGGTGTTCTGGGCCTGTCGCTGCTGGCGACCAGTGTCATGGCGGCGGTGCCTGCTGCCGAAGCGGATAAACTGGGCAAGAGCCTGACGCCGATGGGCGCGGAAATGGCCGGTAATGCCGACGGTTCGATCCCGGCCTGGAAACCACTGCCGAAGAATGCCGGCAGCGTCGACAGCAAAGGCTTCCTGTCCAACCCTTACGCCAGTGAGCAGCCGCTGTTCACCATCACCGCCAAGGACGTAGACAAGTACAAGGACAAGCTTGCCCCGGGCCAGTACGCGATGTTCAAGCGCTACCCGGAAACCTTCAAGATGCCGGTCTATCCGTCCCATCGCGGTGCCACCGTGCCGGATGATGTATTCGCCGCGATCAAGAAGAACGCCACCAGCACCAACCTGGTGTCCGGCGGCAACGGTCTGGAAAACTTCGATACCGCCGTGCCGTTCCCGATCCCGAAAACCGGTGTGGAAGTGATCTGGAACCACATCACCCGCTATCGCGGCGGCAGCGTGACCCGTCTGGTGACCCAGGCCACGCCGCAACCGAACGGCTCGTACAGCCTGGTGTACTTCCAGGATCAGTTCGTGTTCCGCGACAAGATGAAGGACTACGATCCGGCGAACCCGGGCAACATCCTGTTCTACTTCAAGCAGAAAGTGACCGCGCCGGCGCGTCTGGCCGGTGGCGTACTGCTGGTGCACGAGACGCTCGATCAGGTCAAGGAGCCGCGTTCGGCGTGGGTCTACAACGCCGGTCAGCGTCGTGTGCGCCGTGCACCGCAAGTGTCGTATGACGGCCCGGGTACTGCCGCCGACGGCCTGCGTACTTCCGACAACCTCGATATGTACAACGGTGCGCCGGATCGTTACGACTGGAAGCTCGAAGGCAAGAAAGAGATGTACATCGCCTCCGACAGCTACAAGCTCGACGATCCGAAACTGAAGTACTCGGACATCATCAAGGCCGGTCACATCAACCAGGACCTGGCTCGCTACGAGCTGCGCCGCGTCTGGCACGTGGTCGCGACCCTGAAGGAAGGCCAGCGCCATATCTACGCCAAGCGTGACTTCTATATCGACGAGGACACTTGGCAGGCAGCTGTCATCGACCACTATGACGGTCGCGGCCAACTGTGGCGTGTAGCCGAGGCGCATGCCGAGAACTACTACGACAAGCAAGTGCCGTGGTACGCCCTCGAAACCCTCTACGACCTGCAGTCCGGCCGTTATCTGGCACTGGGCATGAAGAACGAAGAGAAGCAGGCGTATGACTTCGGCTTCACCGCCACCACCAGCGACTTCACCCCGGCCGCTCTGCGTCAGGATGGTGTTCGCTAAACCAGCGTAAACCCGAGGCCGCATCCTCGTGAAAACGCCCCGACCGGTTCGGGGCGTTTTTTTGCGTGCGGTTTCACGCCGCACCGCTCATGTAGGAGCTGCCGAAGGCTGCGATCTTTTGATCCTGTTTTTGATTCTGGAAAAAGCAAAGTCAAGAGATCGCAGCCTTCGGCAGCTCCTACACGGATTCATCGTGGTCGCGATTGGTCGGTGATGCCGGATTTTGGCGGCGCTGTGTAGGCTTTTTGTAGCCATTTGTAGCAGTGACCTTCATTACCTCTTCGTTTAAGGCTAGGCTGCGGACATCTGCAACGCCGCCAATCGCCTTCGAACAAGAGCCGGCCATGACTGATCTGTCCCCACTTCCGGGTCCCGCAAGCATCACCGTCGCAGCACTGGACGGGCGTTTTTTTCGCCCACCGCTGCCCGACGGCTATGTCTTGCGGCCGCGCCTTTGCCAGCGTCTGCAGGCAGGGCTCGGAGGTCGGTTGCTGCTGGTCAGCGCCCCGGCCGGGTTCGGCAAGAGTTCGCTGGCGGTGGAGTTCTGTCAGAGCCTGCCGGCGCACTGGCAAAGTCTCTGGCTGGGCTTGAGCCCACGAGACAGTGATCCCGGACGTTTTCTCGAGCGCTTGCTCGAAGGTCTGCAGGACTATTTTCCTGCGTTGGGCGCTGGTGCCCTCGGTCTGTTGAAAATGCGTCAGCGCCATCAGCCGTTTGCTTTCGAAGAATGGCTCGACGGTCTGCTCGATGAGCTGGCGCTGCACCTCGATCCTGCTGCACCGCTGCTTCTGGTGCTCGACGACTACCACCTCGCCCAGGGGCCGGTGCTGGATCGTTGCCTGCAATTTTTCCTCAATCATCTGCCCGATGGCTTGCTGGTGATGGTCACCAGCCGTCAGCGCCCGGACTGGCATCTGGCGCGTCTGCGCCTGTCGCGGCAGTTGCTCGAGCTGCACGAACAGGACTTGCGCCTGACCCACGACGAAGCCCTGACCTTGCTCGATCGCCACAGCAGCTCACTGCGCGGCGAAGCACTGGAAAGCCTGATCCAGCGCAGCGAAGGCTGGGTCGCCGGCCTGCGCTTCTGGCTGCTGGCGGTGGCCGAGGCGGGCAACGATGCCGCGCTGCCGCAAGCACTGAACGGCGGCGAAGGGCTGATCCGCGATTATCTGCTCGAAGAAGTCATCGATTGCTTGCCGGCCGAAGTGCAATCGTTTCTCTACGAAACCGCTCCGCAGGAACGCTTTTGCAGCGAGCTCTGCGACGCCGTCCGCGAAGCCCATGACAGCGCCGAGATCCTGCGCTTTCTCCTCGCTCACCAAGTGTTTCTGGTGCCGCTGGACGAGCACGGTCACTGGTACCGCTATCACCATTTGTTCTCCGACTTGTTGCGCAGCCGGCCAATCGCCCAGGCGATGGTGCCCAACGCCACCCTGCATTTGCGCGCCTGCCGCTGGTTCAATGCGCAGGGCTTGCTCGATGAAGCGGTGGAGCAGGCCTTGCGTGCCGGGCATCTCGATGTCGCGGCGAACCTGGTACAGAACCTCTCCGAAGAACAGCTGCTCGCCGAGCAGAACGTCGGCATGCTGCTGCGCTGGAAAATGGACTTGCCCGACAGCCTGCTGATCAGCACGCCTCGGCTGATCGTGCTCTACAGCTGGGCACTGGGGCTGGCCTGTCAGCTCGATGCCGCCGAAGAGCTGGCCAGCCATTTGAGCCGGTTTCTACCAGCACCTTCAGCCACTGCGCAGAAATCCATGCTGGCGCAATGGCTGGCGCTGAGCGGGATCATCGCTCGCGGACGCGGCCATCGCGAACTGACACTGCGTTATTGCAGCGAAGCGCTGGAGAGCCTGCCGGCCAAGCGTTACGGCCAGCGCCTGATGTGTCTGTCGACCCTATCCAATCTGGCGATCGCCGACGGTGATCTATGGCGCGCCCGTGGCCTGAACCGCGAATCCCTCGAGCTGGCACAGCGGGTCGGCAATCCATTATTCGAAGCACTGGCGCATTACGACAGGGCGCGGGTTCTGCAGTCGCGCGGTGAGATTCTGCGCGCGCTGGATGAAGTGCATCAGGGCCTGGAACGCCTTCGTGGTTTGTCGCCGCAACGCCTGTACGCCGTGCGCGCGCGGCTGACGCTTTACGAAGGCTTCCTGCTGGCGATGCGTTTGCAGCCGCAGGCCGCACGCGTGCGTCTGCTGGCCGGCATTGGTGAAGCGCGGACCTGTCGCGACATCAGCGTGCTGATCGGTCACTGCGTGATCGCTCGCCTGGACGGTGCCTGCGGCGAGTTCGCCAAAGCCTTCGCCGAACTCGCCGAAGCCGAACGCCTGATGCATATCTGGGACGTACCGCCGATCTACTACCTGGCGATGATCACCCTGGTCAAATGCGAACTGTGGCTGGCCCAGGGCCGCATCGATCTCGCCGAGGCGTGGCTTGCACGATTGGGCCAGACCTACACCGGCGAAAACGCTGCGGCACCGCCGGAGTTTCATCCACAGCTGCCGCTGCATGTGGAACTGCAACAGGCGCTGCTCGATGTGATTCAGGGGCAGCCGATGCTCGCCGAAGGAAGGTTGAACGTGTTGCATGAGAATGGTCAGCGGACCGGGCGGCAGTTGCTCAGTGTGATGGCGTTGACGCAGAAGGTGGCGCTGTTGCTGGTGAGTGGGCGTGAGCCGGAGGCCAGAAAAACACTGAGCCAGGCGTTGGAAGCCGCGGCTGGTGGCGTATTGCAGCCGTTCGAGGGGTTGATGAAAGGACACGCCGATTGGTTGCGTGGGCAGTTGCAGACTTCACCGACATTGCCTGGGCAACGGTTGCTGGAACATTTTACGCCTGCCGCAACGCGCCCGGTTGCCGAGTCTGGCGCAACTGAACAACTCAGCATTCGGGAGTTGGCGGTGTTAAGCCTGATAGCCCAAGGTTGTTCGAATCAGGAAATCAGCGACCAGTTGTTCATTTCCCTGCATACGGTGAAAACTCATGCCAGCCATATCAATAGCAAGTTGGGAGTTGAACGGCGTACCCAAGCGGTAGCGCGGGCCAAGGCGTTGGGCTTACTGAGTTAGGCGCAAAATGCGCAGGCATAAAAAAACGCCCCAAACCAGTGGGGCGTTTTTCTTTCCGGGCGATGAAACAGGCCAGGAGTCTCTGCTATGGCCTTCAGGCCACCAGATCGTTGGCACTGAATGTATTGACACCTACCAACTGGATTTCGAAATCCGCGCCAGCGTTACCACTGACGTTGCCTGACAGCACGTGGTCCACGAAACGCAGTTGGCCTGCACCGCTGAAATCACCGGCACCGATGAACGTAAAGCCGTTGAAGCCGGCAATCGTCAGATTGGCATCGAACGCTGTCAAGTCGATTTTATCGCCTTGCAAGGCATTGAAGTCGTTGATGACATCACGATTAGTACCCACGCCCATGTCACTGACAAGGCTGAACTTGAAGATGTCGGCACCGGTACCACCGATGAGGGTGTCGACGCCGGCTCCACCGTCCAGAATGTTGTTGCCGGCGTTGCCGGTGAGGGTATTGTTCAGCGTGTTGCCGGTCAGACTCAGCCCAGCGTTGCCCAAAAGCACGCCATCTTCAACGTTGGCCGAGAGGGTATAGCTGACGTTAGAACGGATCAGGTCATGACCTTCATCGGCCGCTTCGATCACGGTATCGCCTACGCCGTTGATGTAGTAGGTGTCATCACCGGCCCCGCCAATCAGGGTGTCGGTACCGCCCAGGCCATCGAGGACGTTGTTGCCGGCGTTGCCGGTCAGGGTATTGCTCAAGGCATTGCCGCCGAAGTTGATGTTGGCGGTGCCCAGCAGCACGCCGTCCTCGACATTGGCCGAGAGGGTGTAGCTGACGGAGGAGCGGATCACGTCGCGGCCTTCGCCGGCTGCTTCGATCACGGTGTCGCTGCGGGTGTCGACAATATAGACATCATCGCCTGCACCACCGATCAGGGTGTCGATGCCGGCGCCACCGTCCAGGGTGTTATTGCCGGCGTTCCCGCTCAACGTGTTGTTTTGCGCGTTACCGGTCAGGCTGATGCCGGCAGTGCCCAGCAGTACGCCGTCTTCGACGTTGGCCGAGAGGGTGTAGCTGACGTTGGAGCGGATCACGTCGCGGCCTTCACCGGCTGCTTCGATGACGATGTCGTTCTGGCCATTGATGTAGTAAATGTCGTCGCCGGCCCCGCCGATCAGGGTGTCGGTGCCACCCAGGCCGTCGAGGACGTTGTTGCCGGCGTTGCCGGTCAGGGTGTTGCTCAAGGCATTGCCGCCGAAGTTGAGGTTGGCGGTGCCCAGCAGCACACCGTCTTCGACGTTGGCCGAGAGGGTGTAGCTGACGTTAGAACGGATCACGTCATGGCCTTCATCGGCCGCTTCGATCACGGTGTCGTCCCGACCGTTGATGTAGTAGGTGTCATCACCGGCCCCGCCAATCAGGGTGTCGGTACCGCCCAGGCCATCGAGGACGTTGTTGCCGGCGTTGCCGGTCAGGGTATTGCTCAAGGCATTGCCGCCGAAGTTGATGTTGGCGGTGCCCAGCAGCACGCCGTCTTCGACATTGGCCGAGAGGGTGTAGCTGACGGAGGAGCGAATCACGTCGCGGCCTTCGCCGGCTGCTTCGATCACGGTGTCGCTGCGGGTGTCGACAATATAGACATCATCGCCTGCACCACCGATCAGGGTGTCGATGCCAGCGCCACCGTCCAGGGTGTTATTGCCGGCGTTCCCGCTCAACGTGTTGTTTTGCGCGTTACCGGTCAGGCTGATGCCGGCAGTGCCCAGCAGTACGCCGTCTTCGACGTTGGCCGAGAGGGTGTAGCTGACGTTGGAGCGGATCACGTCGCGGCCTTCACCGGCTGCTTCGATGACGATGTCGTTCAGGCCATTGATGTAGTAAATGTCGTCGCCGGCCCCGCCGATCAGGGTGTCGGTGCCACCCAGGCCGTCGAGGACGTTGTTGCCGGCGTTGCCGGTCAGGGTGTTGCTCAAGGCATTGCCGCCGAAGTTGATGTTGGCGGTGCCCAGCAGCACACCGTCTTCGACGTTGGCCGAGAGTGTGTAGCTGACGTTAGAACGGATCACGTCATGACCTTCATCGGCCGCTTCGATCACGGTGTCGTCCCGACCGTTGATGTAGTAGGTGTCATCACCGGCCCCGCCAATCAGGGTGTCGGTACCGCCCAGGCCATCGAGGACGTTGTTGCCGGCGTTGCCGGTCAGGGTATTGCTCAAGGCATTGCCGCCGAAGTTGATGTTGGCGGTGCCCAGCAGCACGCCGTCCTCGACATTGGCCGAGAGGGTGTAGCTGACGGAGGAGCGAATCACGTCGCGGCCTTCGCCGGCTGCTTCGATCACGGTGTCGCTGCGGGTGTCGACAATATAGACATCATCGCCTGCACCACCGATCAGGGTGTCGATGCCAGCGCCACCGTCCAGGGTGTTATTGCCGGCGTTCCCGCTCAACGTGTTGTTTTGCGCGTTACCGGTCAGGCTGATGCCGGCAGTGCCCAGCAGTACGCCGTCTTCGACGTTGGCCGAGAGGGTGTAGCTGACGTTGGAGCGGATCACGTCGCGGCCTTCACCGGCCGCTTCGATGACGGTATCGTCCTGGCCATTGATGTAGTAAATGTCGTCGCCGGCCCCGCCGATCAGGGTGTCGGTGCCACCCAGGCCGTCGAGGACGTTGTTGCCGGCGTTGCCGGTCAGGGTGTTGCTCAAGGCATTGCCGCCGAAGTTGAGGTTGGCGGTGCCCAGCAGCACGCCGTCTTCGACGTTGGCCGAGAGGGTGTAGCTGACGCTGGAACGGATCACGTCATGGCCTTCACCGGCCAGTTCGATCACGGTGTCGCTGCGGCTGTCGACGACATAGGCATCATCACCTGTACCACCTATGAGAGTGTCATTTCCGGCACCGCCATCAAGAATGTCGTTGCCTGCGTTTCCGGAGAGAGTGTTGTCGGCAGCGTTGCCAGTCAAGGCGTTGTCCAGGGCGTTGCCGGTCAGACTCAGCCCAGCGTTGCCCAAAAGCACGCCATCTTCAACGTTGGCCGAGAGGGTATAGCTGACGTTAGAACGGATCAGGTCATGACCTTCATCGGCCGCTTCGATCACGGTATCGCCTACGCCGTTGATGTAATAGGTGTCGTCACCGGCCCCGCCAATCAGGGTGTCGGTACCGCCCAGGCCATCGAGGACGTTGTTGCCGGCATTGCCAGTCAGGGTGTTGCTCAAGGCGTTGCCGCCGAAGTTGATGTTGGCGGTGCCCAGCAGCACGCCGTCCTCGACATTGGCCGAGAGGGTGTAGCTGACGGAGGAGCGGATCACGTCGCGGCCTTCGCCGGCTGCTTCGATCACGGTGTCGCTGCGGGTGTCGACAATATAGACATCATCGCCTGCACCACCGATCAGGGTGTCGATGCCGGCGCCACCGTCCAGGGTGTTATTGCCGGCGTTCCCGCTCAACGTGTTGTTTTGCGCGTTACCGGTCAGGCTGATGCCGGCAGTGCCCAGCAGTACGCCGTCTTCGACGTTGGCCGAGAGGGTGTAGCTGACGTTGGAGCGGATCACGTCGCGGCCTTCACCGGCCGCTTCGATGACGGTATCGTCCTGGCCATTGATGTAGTAAATGTCGTCGCCGGCCCCGCCGATCAGGGTGTCGGTGCCACCCAGACCGTCGAGGACGTTGTTGCCGGCGTTGCCGGTCAGGGTGTTGCTCAAGGCATTGCCGCCGAAGTTGAGGTTGGCGGTGCCCAGCAGCACGCCGTCTTCGACGTTGGCCGAGAGTGTGTAGCTGACGCTGGAGCGGATCACGTCATGGCCTTCACCGGCCAGTTCGATCACGGTGTCACCGCGGCTGTCGACGACATAGACATCATCGCCTGCGCCGCCAGTAAGTGTGTCGATGCCAGCCCCGCCGTCGAGGATGTTGTTGCCATCATTACCGGTCAGGGTGTTGTTGAGCGCGTTGCCGGTACCGTTCAGGTTGGCGCTGCCCAAGAGGGTAAGGTTCTCCAGGTTGGCGCTCATCGCCCAACTGACTGTTGACTGGACAGTATCGATTCCGCTGTTGGCGGAGTCGGTTTCGATGACTACGTCTTGGGCATTGTCGACAAGGTACAGGTCATTGCCGTCACCGCCGATCAGCGTGTCCGCCCCGGCGCCACCGTCCAGGGTGTTATTGCCTGCGTTGCCGGTCAGGGTATTGTTCTGCGCGTTACCGGTCAGGCTCAGGCCGGCGGTGCCCAGCAGTACGCCGTCTTCGACGTTGGCCGAGAGGGTGTAGCTGACGTTGGCGCGGATCACGTCGCGGCCTTCACCGGCCGCTTCGATGACGGTATCGTCCTGGCCATTGATGTAGTAAATGTCGTCGCCGGCCCCGCCGATCAGGGTGTCGGTGCCACCCAGACCGTCGAGGACGTTGTTGCCGGCGTTGCCGGTCAGGGTGTTGCTCAAGGCGTTGCCGCCGAAGTTGAGGTTGGCGGTGCCCAGCAGCACACCGTCTTCGACGTTGGCCGAGAGGGTGTAACTGACGCTGGAGCGGATCACGTCATGGCCTTCACCGGCCAGCTCGATCACGGTGTCGCTGCGGCTGTCGACGACATAGACATCATCGCCTGCGCCGCCACTGAGTGTGTCGATGCCAGCCCCGCCGTCGAGGATGTTGTTGCCGGCATTACCGGTCAGGGTATTGTTCTGCGCGTTACCGGTACCGTTCAGGTTGGCGCTGCCCAAGAGGGTAAGGTTCTCCAGATTGGCGCTCATCGCCCAACTGACGGTCGACTGGACAGTATCGATTCCGCTGTTGGCGGAGTTGGCTTCGATGACTACGTCTTGGGCATTGTCGACAAGGTACAGGTCATTGCCGTCACCGCCGATCAGCGTGTCCGCCCCGGCGCCACCGTCCAGGGTGTTATTGCCTGCGTTGCCGGTCAGGGTATTGTTCTGCGCGTTACCGGTCAGGCTCAGGCCGGAGGTGCCCAGCAGCACACCGTCTTCGATGTTGTCCGCAAGGGTGTAGCTGACGAATGTACGGACCGCATCGCGACCTTCACCGGCAGATTCGATGATGGTGTCAGTCAGGCTGTCGATGATGTATGTATCATCGCCGGCGCCGCCGATGAGTGTGTCGGTCCCGGCACCCCCGTCTAGCGTGTCGTTGCCGGCACCGCCGTTGAGCGTGTTGTTGCCGGTGTTGCCCGTCAGTATGTTATTGAGGGCGTTGCCGGTGCCGTTCAGGTCATCCTCACCGCGCAAAACAAGATTTTCCAGGTTATTGCCCAGCGTCCAGTCCAGCGAGGCAAAGACCGTATCAATCTCGTTGACCGAGGTGCCGTTTTCCACAATGACGTCGCCGGCATTGTCTACATAATAGGTGTCATTCCCGGCGCCACCAGCCATGGTGTCCGCACCGGTCATGCCATCGAGGATATTGTTGCCTGTGTTGCCGGTCAGAGTGTTGTCAAGGGCGTTACCACCAAAATTGATGTTGGCATCGCCCAGCAGAACGCCGTCTTCGATGTTGGCTGACAGGGTATAGCTGACCGATGAACGGATTACGTCACGGCCTTCATCGGCCGCTTCGATGACGGTGTCGGCGCGGCTGTCGACGATGTAGATGTCATCGCCGGTGCCACCGATCAGCGTGTCGCTACCTGCGCCTCCATCGAGCGTGTCAGAGCCGGCTCCTCCGGTTAATACGTTATTCAGTGCGTTCCCCGTCAGAACATCGTCGAACGCCGAGCCGATGGCGTTTTCGATCTTGGCCCCGTACGCAATTGCTAGCCCGTCATTGATCGCGGTGTTGCTGTTCAGGTCCGTGAAGGCCTTGCCGATCTGGCTATAGCTGCCTTCATTCAAGTTGATATTGACGGCCGCCAACTGATTGCTGCCATCAATAGTGTCGTTACCACCTGCGTCCCAGATGGTTTCGAAGATTGACTGATTGGCATCCCACTTATAAACAGTGTCACCGGTCTGCCAGAGCATGTTGGCGCCATACAAACTCTGAATCGCAATAATATCCAGCACCATCGGTGTGGTTGGCTGGTAGGAATAGTTGTTGTTGTAGCTCATTACTGTGAAATGAACATCGTCCAGTAATGGACTCAGCAGGGTCTTGTTGGTGGGGCTGGTATCGAAGGGATGCTTGAGTCCTAGTGCATGACCGATTTCATGAATGAACGTCATGTAATCGTATGTGCCCTTCACCGGATTCGGATTGTTGGTTGCCGGGCCGATCCATACGTCGCCGGAAGAAGGGAGATTGTCAGGAAAGTAAGCCCAGGCCGCGGTTTGGAGATCCATCTCATCGAAACCTCCAAAACGTAAGTCGCCCACGTTGGTAGAGGTATCGCTGGTCAGCGTGAAGTTGAAAGGTGCGACTGCACTCCATGCAACCAGGGTACTGACGACTGCAGTTTTCTGCGCTTCGGTCAGTTCATACAGCCCGTTGTACTCGCGGTCCGGGCTATAGAAAGGGGCAAACTTCGAAGTCCCCGGTGCCATGAAACTAAAGCTGAGATCGGTCGAACCCCCGAACGGCCAGTTGGACCCAAGCCAGTAATTTCCGGAAATCAGGCTGTCAACAGTAGCGTTTCCGGTCAGCGAAGCAGGTAATGCGAAGGTAAATGTCTTGGGCGTCGGCATGGGATTTCCTGAGTACTATGCGGCCCTTCCTGAATGCGACCGCTACAAAAAATGCGATTTTGCACCAGAAGCAATACATTTGACATCATTGAGCCATCATTTTCTGATTGATGGCGTCAAATAACTGACCGGGCGATCTGTATCGGCACGTACAGTAGAATCCTGAAACCAACCACTGCGCCGTTCGTCCAGGATTTTTCCATGTCAGTTCCCACCCAGTACTCATCCGCGAAACATTCGCCGTCGGCCCGCTCCAGTGCAACTGCACCATCATCGGCGACCCCCTCAGCAAAAAAGCCATCGTCGTCGATCCCGGAGGCAACCCTGACCTGATCATGGCGCGCCTCGACGCCCATGGTCTGAAAGTCGTTAGCATCATCCACACCCACGCCCATCTCGATCACTTCCTGGCTTCCGGCCAAATGAAGGAGAAGACCGGCGCCACTTTGCATCTGCACAAGGAAGACCAGTTCCTCTGGGACAATCTGGAGATGCAATGCCAGATGTTCGGCGTGCCTTACACCCCGGTGCCATCGCCGGATCGCTGGTTGAGTGATGATGAAGAACTGGCTTGCGGCTGTGGTGTGGCATTACACACGCCAGGACATACACCCGGTTCCATGAGCTTTTGGTTTTCCGAGGCTAAGCTGTTGATAGCCGGCGACACGCTGTTTCGTCGCGGGGTAGGGCGCACGGATTTGTGGGGTGGCGATCAGGCGACCATCGTGCGTTCGATCAAGCAGCGGCTGTATACGCTGGACGAGGACGCAACGGTTGTCACCGGGCACGGTCCGGATACGCGTCTGGGTGATGAGATGCGCGAGAACCCGTTTGTGCGTGCCTGAATTTTTTGTCACGGGTGTGCGGCGGAATTTTTGCGCATTGTCATGATCCAACGCCCGCGCACGTCCATTGATTGATCAGTGGCCGCTGCACCACAGAATGCAAAAAACCAGGAGCTCTCCATGTTCACCACGCGTCGTTTGATTATTGTCGCTACTGCCGTGGCCGTGCTGTCCGGCTGCGCCTCGCCTAATCCGTATGACAATCAGGGTCAGGCCGACGGTGGCTCGCAAGGCATGAGCAAAACCGCCAAATACGGTGGCCTCGGTGCACTGGCCGGCGCACTCGCCGGTGCCGCCATCGGTCACGACAACCGTGGCAAGGGCGCCTTGATCGGCGCTGCTGTCGTCGGTGCTTCCGCAGCAGGCTACGGCTACTACGCCGACCAGCAGGAAAAGAAACTGCGCGCGAGCATGGCCAACACTGGCGTTGAAGTGCAGCGGCAGGGCGATCAGATCAAGCTGATCATGCCGGGCAACATCACCTTCGCCACCGATTCGGCGAACATTGCCCCGAGTTTCTACCAGCCGCTGAACAACCTGGCCAACTCGTTGAAAGAGTTCAGCCAGAACCAGATCGAAATCGTCGGCTACACCGACAGCACCGGCAGCCGCCAGCACAACATGGACCTGTCCCAGCGTCGTGCGCAGAGCGTGGCGACCTACCTGACCTCGCAAGGCGTCAGCGGTGCCAACCTGTCGGCCCGTGGCGCCGGCCCGGATAATCCGATTGCCAGTAACGGTGACGTCAACGGCCGCGCGCAGAATCGCCGGGTTGAAGTCAACCTGAAGGCGATTCCGGGCCAGCAGTATGGTGGTCAGCAGCAACAGCCGGGTACGGTGCAGCAGTATCCATAAGCGATTGCCTGGATGAAGAAATGCCCGGTCTTGTGATCGGGCATTTTTTTGTGTCGCCTGTAGCGGCCCTTTCGCGAGCAGGCTCGCTCCCACATTTGAAATGCATTCCCCTTGTGGGAGCGAGCCTGCTCGCGAAAAGGCCGGCGAGGGCAGCGAAGATTGCAGATACAAAAAAGCCCCCGGACAACAGCATTGTCCGGGGGCTTTTTGTTGGGCGCGAAACCCGATTACTTCTTCAGACCATAATGCTCATCGAGCATGCCCGGCGAGTTTGGCGATTTCGGTGCGTAATCACGCGGCGGCTCTTGATCGCGCGGTGGCGTCAGGCGTTCGCGCGGTGCCTGCGCGGCATCCGCATGCAGGGCGGCGATCAGGCGCTGGCGGGTCTGTTCGTCGAGGGCCAGACGATTGGCGCCCTCGGCAAGATGATCCTGCACTTCCTGATAGCTCTGAGTGAGCTTCTTGACCAGCATCGCGGTGCTGTTGAAGTGAGTGACCACTTCGTTTTGATAACTGTCGAAACGCTCCTGGATATCATCCAGTTGACGCTGCGTACGGCTCGGTGCGGCGTTCGGCGCAACGCGCGCGATCAGGAATCCAATGGCGACACCCACAACCAGGGCAAGAGTCGGTAACAACCAAACTAAGAGCGAGTGTTCCACGAGTCCTTCCTCTATAAACGGCTTTGCTTTACGTTAACGGCTCGAACCTGCGCTGTATACCGCGATTCACTCGCAATAGATCGGCACAGACAATTTGCTAGACGAGTCGACCCGATTCGAGGTCACGGAGTTCCTCCCTTGCTGATGCGTGAAACCCCTGTAGTGATTGCCGGCCCGGTGGGTCAACTGGAAAGTCTTTACCTGGACAACGAGCAGCCGCGCGGCATCGCGCTGATTTGCCATCCGAACCCGGTGCAGGGCGGCACCATGCTCAACAAGGTCGTCTCGACGTTGCAGCGTACCGCGCGCGACGCGGGTCTGATCACCTTGCGCTTCAACTATCGCGGCGTTGGCGCCAGCGAAGGCACGCACGACATGGGCACCGGTGAAGTCGATGATACCCGTGCCGCCGCTGCCTGGCTGCGGGACAAACACCCGGACTTGCCGCTGACCCTGTTCGGTTTTTCCTTTGGCGGATTTGTTGCAGCAAGTCTCGGTGGCCGTCTCGAAGCCGAGGGCGTGCAGCTCAAGCACCTGTTCATGGTCGCGCCGGCGGTGATGCGCCTTGGCGAGCAGGATCAACTGCCGCAGCGCGGCGAACTGACCGTGATCCAGCCCGAAACCGACGAGGTCATCGATCCGCAACTGGTTTACGACTGGTCGGAACAACTCCAGCGCCCCCATGAGCTGCTGAAAGTGGCAGAATGCGGACACTTTTTTCACGGCAAGCTGACCGATCTCAAGGATCTGATCCTGCCGCGTCTCTCGAATTGATTGCAGTCTGACAAGCGATTACCCATGACCAACCGTACCCGCATCCTCACCGGCATCACCACCACCGGCACGCCGCACCTGGGCAACTACGCCGGCGCGATCCGCCCGGCGATCCTCGCCAGCCGCGACAGCAATGCCGATTCGTTCTACTTTCTGGCTGACTACCACGCCCTGATCAAATGCGATGACCCGCTGCGCATCCAGCGCTCGCGTCTGGAAATCGCCGCGACCTGGCTGGCCGGTGGTCTGGATGTCGACCGCGTGACCTTTTACCGTCAGTCCGACATTCCGGAAATCCCCGAGCTGACCTGGCTGCTGACCTGCGTCGCCGCCAAGGGCCTGCTCAACCGCGCGCACGCCTACAAGGCTTCGGTGGACAAGAACCTCGAAACCGGTGAAGACCCGGACGCCGGCATCACCATGGGACTCTACAGCTATCCGGTGCTAATGGCGGCGGACATCCTGATGTTCAACGCGCACAAGGTGCCGGTCGGTCGCGATCAGATCCAGCACGTAGAAATGGCCCGAGATATCGGCCAGCGCTTCAACCATCTGTTCGGCCAGGGCAAAGAGTTCTTCACCATGCCCGAAGCGCTGATCGAAGAAAGCGTGGCCACCTTGCCGGGCCTCGACGGTCGCAAGATGTCGAAGAGCTACGACAACACCATTCCGCTGTTCTCCGGCGCCAAGGAAATGAAGGACGCGATCTCGCGGATCGTCACCGACTCCAAGGCCCCGGGCGAAGCGAAAGATCCCGATAACTCGCACCTGTTCACTCTGTTCCAGGCTTTCGCCACCCCGGTACAGGCCGATGAATTCCGCAGCGAGCTGCTCGGTGGTCTGGGCTGGGGTGAGGCGAAGAATCGCCTGTTCCAGTTGCTCGACAGCGAGTTGGGCGAGGCGCGCGAGAAGTATCACCAGTTGATCGAGCGTCCGGCGGACCTGGAAGACATCCTGCAGATCGGTGCGAAGAAGGCCCGCGCCGTGGCCACGCCGTTCCTCAACGAATTGCGTGAAGCCGTTGGCCTGCGCTCTTTCGTCAATCAGGTTCAGGTCGCTGCGACCGCGAAGAAGAAAGCCGCAAAAGCCGCGCGTTTCGTCAGCTTCCGTGAGGACGACGGCAGCTTCCGTTTCCGTCTGCTGGCGGCCGATGGCGAGCAATTGCTGCTGTCGCGCAACTTCGCCGACGGCAAAACTGCCGGCCAGGTGACCAAACAGTTGCAGTCCGGCGAGCCGCTGGACGTGCGTACTGAAGAATTGAGCTTCAGCGTCTGGCTGGCCGGTGAGTGCGTGGGCGACAGCCCTGCCTTCGCCGACGCTGCCGCGCGAGACGCCGCCATCGAGGCGTTGCGCGTCGCACTGACTCCAGCTCAAGACTGATCGGCGGCACGACCCGACCAAGGGCCGATTGCCATTCCCACAGGCCGTCGCTACAGTGACGGCCCGTTTTTGTTGCCTTGCTAACGAATTATGACGCCCCTAGAACGATATCAAGCTGATCTGAAACGCCCGGATTTCTTCCATGACGCCGCGCAGGAAACTGCTGTACGTCACTTGCAGCGTCTGTACGACGACTTGATCGCCGCCGACCAGAACAAGCCGGGCTTGCTCGGCAAGCTGTTTGGCAAAAAGGATCAGGCACCGGTCAAGGGCCTGTATTTCTGGGGCGGCGTCGGTCGCGGCAAGACATACCTGGTCGACACCTTCTTCGAAGCGTTGCCGTTCAAGGAAAAGACCCGCACGCACTTCCACCGCTTCATGAAGCGCGTGCACGAAGAAATGAAAACCCTGGGCGGCGAGAAGAACCCGCTGACCATCATCGCCAAGCGCTTCGCGGCCGAGTCGCGGGTGATCTGCTTCGATGAATTCTTCGTCTCCGACATCACCGACGCGATGATCCTCGGCACGCTGATGGAAGAGCTGTTCAAGAACGGCGTGACCCTGGTCGCGACGTCGAACATCGTTCCGGACGGCCTGTACAAGGATGGCCTGCAACGTGCGCGTTTCCTCCCGGCCATCGCCCTGATCAAGCAGAACACCGAGATCGTCAACGTCGATAGCGGCGTCGATTATCGTCTGCGTCACCTCGAGCAAGCCGAGCTGTTCCACTATCCGCTCGACGAAGCCGCGCACGAAAGCCTGCGCAAGAGCTTCAAGGCGCTGACGCCGGAGTGCACGGCGGCGGTGGAAAACGATGTGCTGATCATCGAGAACCGCGAAATCCGTGCCCTGCGCACCTGCGACGACGTGGCCTGGTTCGACTTCCGCGAACTGTGCGACGGCCCACGCAGCCAGAACGACTATATCGAGCTGGGCAAGATTTTCCACGCCGTGCTGCTCAGCGGCGTCGAGCAGATGAGCGTCACCACCGACGACATCGCCCGTCGCTTCATCAACATGGTCGACGAGTTCTACGACCGCAACGTCAAACTGATCATTTCTGCCGAAGTCGAGCTGAAGGATCTGTACACCGGCGGACGCCTGACCTTCGAGTTCCAGCGCACACTGAGCCGACTGCTGGAGATGCAATCTCACGAATTCCTGTCGCGGGCGCACAAGCCTTAAGCGGAGTCTCGGCATAAAAAAGGGCCTGCGATTGCAGGCCTTTTTTCATGGCGTGGATTCAGCGAGGCATTTGACCAACTGTGCTTGCTGTCGGCAGGCAACCAGAAGCCATAACAGGATTCTCGCTTTGCGCGGGCAGAGAAATCCTGCCATGACGGCGCCTTTGCGCGTGAGATCGATTTCACTGCCGGCGAAGCCATACGTCGCTTGCGCAGTCGCGCCGCAACCGGTGCGGGTGGCAATGATCACCGGGATGTGCCGGGCGATGCCTTCGATGACCTCGGCCCAGTGCGCGGAAACATGGCCCGCGCCAAAGCCGGCGATCACCAGGCCGTCGTAACCCGACTCGACTATCTTGTCCAACAGCATACTGTCCGCACCAAGTGATGCTTCCAGTAACGCAATCTTCGGGAGCGTGTCTTGCGGCATCGGCAATACATGGCGCGCAACGGGCGGCTGAAAGTAGCGCGGTGCGCTTTCGACCAACAAGCCGGCAGGGCCGGTCAAGGGCGAGGCGAAGGCGTGCATGGCCATTGAATCGACCTTGCGCACGCTATTGGCGCGGTGAATCTCGCCGTTGATAACCACCTGTGCTCCGCGCCCACGACTGCATGCCGCTAATGCAACGCGACCGGCATCCAGCAGGTTTGCCGGGCCGTCAGCCCCCGCTTGCATGGCAGAGCGCATGGCGCCAGTCAGCACCAGTGGCTCGTCGTGCGCCCACAGGTAGTCGAAGAAAGTGGCGGATTCCTCCAGAGTGTCTGTCCCCTGGATGATGATGACTGCGGCCACGCCTCGGCTGATCTGCGCGTTGGCCCAGTCCAATACGTTCAAAAGGTATTCGAAATCCAGCGAAGCGCTGGGTAACAGACCGAAAGTCTCGACGGTTGCTCGTGCGAGCACATTCAACTCCGGCACGGTGTTCAGCAACGCTTCGCCGGACACCGCCGGAACGACGCCTTGGCCGTCTTGCGTCGATTGCATGCTGACAGTGCCGCCGAGAGCGGCAATCGCCAGTTTTGGCAGTTCCATGTGATACCTCGCGAATAACCGGCTGTTCTGGAGACGATCCAGAAGCCAGCCGGGGCAGGGATAAAGTCAGTGGCTGGCGAGCCATCCAACGATTGGCAGGATCAACAGCGTACTGAGAGCCATCGACAAAACGTTACCGATGAAACCGTGCATGTAGCCCGGCAGTCGCTGCGCGAGCGCGCAGGCCAATGGCGGAGCGATCAGGGCGCCGAGCAGCGCACTGGAAATGATCACTTGCCATTCGCCGCCGTAGGTAAAGATCGCAGCCGGTACAACGGACACCAGCGGCACATAAGTCGGATACCAACCGCGCGCCATCCACTGCCTGCGCCAGATCACCACGCCCAGTGCCGACGTCAGTGCCTGACCGGCCAGCAGTTGCGGCAGCAGACCGGTGCCGTAGACCGGGCTCATTGGGTTGAGTGTAAATGCGAGCAACGCGCCGACAATCAGTCCCAGGCTCGCCCACTCATTGCCGAAGAAAGGTGCTTCGGAGAAATCCGCCAAGACCCGGCGCATGCTCCATACCACGCCATAATCCGGCGCCCTGCCGGACACGGTGACGCTGAATTCCTCGGCAGACGGGTCGGGCTGCGCTGATTTCACCAGGCTTGGCACGTAGCGACAAAGCACGAAGGCGCCGATGCTGGCGATGGCCATGCCCGAAACATTGCCAATCACCACGGGCAGACCGAGTGGGTTACAT
Organism: Pseudomonas triticicola; assembly: GCF_019145375.1. Taxonomy (NCBI): domain Bacteria; kingdom Pseudomonadati; phylum Pseudomonadota; class Gammaproteobacteria; order Pseudomonadales; family Pseudomonadaceae; genus Pseudomonas; species Pseudomonas triticicola. The sequence continues at coordinate 609,980 of NZ_JAHSTX010000002.1, forward strand.
ACGTAATTGACCATCAGCAGGCACAGCGGTGTCACGCACAGTGCGCCCATGATTGCGCCGTTAATGGCAACTTTCCAGCCGGCACCGAACATGAGCACCATGGCCGCAGGCAACGACACGAATGCCGCAAAGGTTGGCTGCCAACTGGTGGCGGTGACAGTCCAGCCCCATAGCAGATTGCTCAGCACCAGGCCCAGCAATGAGCTTGTGACCAGCCACGGCCAGAGCCCGCTGCCGTAACAGATGGTGAAGCCTTGCCAGGCTTTTCCCGTTCGATTCGCCCAATAGCCCAGATATGCACCAGCCAGCAGGCCGATCGAGGCAAACTCATGTTTATAGAATGCTACCTCGCTGATATCCCCGAGCACCCAGCGCAGCCAGGCAGCAGCGTCGGGAAAGTTCGAGACCATATGGCCGTAATCCGGCCAGCGTGCCGACCACAACGAATGATGGGTGAGCGATAGCCAGGCAATCAATGCGGTCGCACCCAGAATCAGGCCGATGATGGTGCTATCCATCGCGGTTCTGGCCACGATTGTTTTGCGTTGCTTTGCGTGAATGTCCATAGCCCGGCCTCCGGTCAACGCGGCAGGCACGGATGCTGGGTGTAACCGAGCATCCGATCGTAGACATCACAACGCCGATCACGGTGCAGGTCGTTCAGGTCATTCCAGATCGGCGCACTGCGCGAGCTGGTCAAATCGATATCGGCGTAGAGAATCTCCTGCTGATCGGCGGATGCGACCCGGCCGATCGGCCAGCCGTTGGTGCCGGCAATCAAAGAGCATCCCAGGTAGCGAGCACCGCGCTCTTCGCCGATTCTGCTCGCTGCCGCGATAAACACATTGTTGACGTGCGCTGCGGTCATGGTCAGGTACGAGGCCATGCATTTGCCGGCGTCATCGAATAGTGGCGGTGGCGTCCAGACCCAATTGTTCAGACTGCAGATAATGTCCGCGCCCTGCTGGCTGAGGATTCTCGGGACTTCGGGAAACCAGATGTCCCAGCAGATCAGCATGCCGATACGGCCGATCGGCGTTTCGAATACCGGGAAACCACAATCCCCCGCAGTGAACCAGAGCTTCTCGAGATTCCACAGGTGCGCCTTGCGGTATTTGCCAATGAAACCGTCAGGCCCCACCAGCACGGCTGTGTTGTAAAGGCGCGCTCCGTAGCGCTCGGTCAGCCCGGCCACCAGATACACCTGATGTTGGCGAGCAAAATCCTCCCATCGGCTCACGCTCGGCCCATCCGGAACCGATTCGGCGTGATCGAACGCATCCTGTCGAGTGCGAAAGAAATAACCGGTGTTTGTCAGCTCGGGCAAAACGATGAGGTTGGCACCACCATTGACCGCCTGAAGTGACAACTCCAGGCTGTTGCTCAGATTCGCTGCACGATTTTGCGTACCGACCTGCGGATCACATTGCACGACCGCGACACGAACGGGGCTGGTTGACTCACTCATTTTTCATGATCCCTTATTGTTGTTTTCACGCCATTGGGTGGCGGAGGAACATAAGAGTCGAGTCAGCAGTGGAAGGTAAGTCGGCGCTTTCCGGTTAGCTTGTAGTACACCTCCTAGGATGATTAAACACATATCGACGGTGCACGCTCAGGACGCCGAATTGCATGACTGAAAGCTTCATGGTCCGGCCTGGTAGTGTGGATAGTCGGTTATCTGGAAGCCGCCATTGAACTGCGCCGAGGTTTTTTCGCAAATATGAATTACAGCATCGATGGCACCGCGAAAGCAGGGCTCGGTCCAGCCGGCATCCACCGAAAACGATTCGCCAGACAAATACAGCCCCGAAACACGGGAATACTCGCGGTTGTATTTCATCAGGCTTAAAGCGTCGTAGTAGGCGCCGGGGCGGTAAAGTTTGGCGCACCCCAGTGAGTTCTTATCGGTGATCCAGCGCTGTACGACGGCCTGATTGAGGCCAATGAAAGGCGAGATGCGTTGCCCGATATTGCTGCAGTTCATCAGGATTCGATCAAGTTCTTCGGCACATTTGGCGACCAGTTCCTTGTCGCTGAAACAGCAGAGTTTGGTAGCGTCATCTTCCCAGGTATAACTGAGAAGAATGCAGTCGTAGCTGTAGTGATCGTTATAGCGGTAGGTATAAACATCGTGGATGAAGCTGTCCGTGACGATGGCTTGGGGGATAGCGGTGTTGCCGGACAGAAAGGATTTCTTCAGCGGAGCGAACACCTTGCAGCTGGTTTCCCAATGCGCAGTCTTGTAGGCATTAATCGCTTCGAACGGCAACATTTGTACCGTGAAGTTTTCAAGCCTGATTCGTGTTTCGATCAACCACGAAGGCAGCGTCATTATCACGGAGTCATAATCGCTGAAATTTTCCTGGGCCTGATGGGGGCGACTTTGCTTCCAGTTGTAGTAGACACGGGTTTTACCGCTGTCGAGCTTTTTCAGCCGAGTGACGGAGCTATCAGTCAGCAAACCTTCGCGGTATTGCAGGCTGTGTTCGTGGAAAGACATCGCTGTTTCATCAGGTTTGATGAACATAAGGCTTTCACTCAGCGCCGCCAGACCTAGGTAGCGCGGGCCTTCGAACTGCAGCCCGGTTGAATCGAAAACCGCATTGCTGCGGATATGCGGTGAGTCAGGCAGAGGATCGCCTTTTTCATCTACCCGACCCAGCACCAGTTGCAAGTGACTGCTGAACCCGAAGATGGCAGTGCGCAGAGGGTAGAGTGCACAGACGTCATAGAATGCGCCCCAGCTGCCGTCACCGATGCCGATGGCATAAAAAATGGCCGATTCCTCTGGCGACATTCCCATCCCGCCAAAATCGCCCGGCGCGTCTTTTTCCCAGCGTTGCAGCACCGGCATGCTCACCAGATCACGGAAGGAAATGGCGTGATACCTGGCGACAATAGCTGCCCACACGGACTCCCATTCCTCGCTCGCATAACTGTCGCAAACGTGCCGGGTCATGCGGTAGGCGAACGCTCTCCATTTTGCATACACCGCTTGTAGCTCCTCGCCGGGAGGGCGGGTCTGACCGTCGGCGTTTTTCCAGATAAGCATTTGCGGCGTAGCCTGCTCTGACAGGCTGCCCTCGCGCAGATAGATGCCGGTTGATTTGACCCATTGGCTGCCGGGATTGGCAAAATCTGAAAGGGCCAGGTCGAATATCGTCGTGTAGTAGGCCATCAGCGAACGACCTTCCTTCGGCGATTCTCCTTCGCGATTGAACAAAGGCATACGCATCGCACCCATTTCGAACGGGGTATGGCTGGCCTTGGATTGAGGACTGCCGGGAACGGTCAGGTGCCTGCCGCCGATTCGCGAGGACTGTTCGATCAGCGTGATCTGGGTGAAGCCGCAGCGCAGCAATTCTCTCGCTGCCGTCAGGCCTGTGATGCCTGCGCCGATGATGCAGATTCGATGGCTCGAATCAGTCGCTCGGGCGATTCCGCCTGGCTGCTCCAGTAACGCGCGATAGTCAAAACACAGGTCCGGCGGATTGGGGAAACGGGCTTTCCATTTTTCCTGTGGCGAACGTTTTTTGCGTTTTTCAAGGCCAGGAGCCTGTGAGGGATAGTTGTAGCTGGAGCCGATGGTCACTGTTGATCTTCCCTGATGCGATGTGCTTGGGAAGTAGTCTGGTCGGCGCAGGCACGTCCGAACAGTCGTAAAACACAGCCAGACGCTGTTCTGTTTTCGTTCATTTGTGTCGGACGAATCACAACTTACAAGCCGGTCCCCGTGGAAGGACTACACCCACAGGGACGTCAGTCTGGCGGAAGTTTACGCAGCCTGCTGAAACTGTTGCCGATACTGGTTAGGCGACAGTTCGGTGTGCTGGCGGAACAATCGCGCAAAAAAGCTCGCATCGTCGTAACCGACCTCATAACTGATGGTCTTGATGCTCTTGCGCGTGCCCGAAAGCAAGCCCTTGGCCGTCTCGATGCGCAGGCGTTGCAAGTAGTGCAGCGGTTTGTCGCCGGTGGCGGTCTGGAAGCGGCGCATGAAGTTGCGGATGCTCATGCCGTGCTCGCGGGCGACGTCTTCGAAGCGGAATTTGTCGGCGAAATGTTCTTCGAGCCATTGCTGGATCTGCAGGATGATCACGTCCTGATGCAGCTTCTGCCCACCAAAACCGATACGTCCCGGCGAATAGCTGCGCTGCACTTCGTAGAGGATGTCGCGGGCCACGGCTTGCGCCACGTTCGCGCCGCAGAAGCGTTCGATCAGATAGATATAGAGATCGCAGGCCGAGGTCGTACCGCCGGCGCAGTACAGATTGTCAGCATCGGTCAGGTGCTTGTCCTGATTCAGATAGACCTTGGGGAAACGTTCGGCGAAGGCATTGAAGAAGCGCCAGTAGGTGGTTGCTTCCTTGCCGTTGAGCAGCCCGGCTTCGGCGAGCCAGAACACCCCGGTGGCTTCGCCGCATAACACCGCGCCGCGCGCATGCTGTTCGCGCAGCCACGGCAGGATTTGCGGGTAACGGCCACACAGCGTATCGAAGTCGTCCCAGAACGCCGGGAGGATGATCACATCGGCGTTTTCCAGGCCACCGTCGACCGGCATGACCACGTCGCTGAAGCTTTTTACCGGTTTGCCATCCGGGCTGACCAGGCGCGTTTCGAACGCCGGTGTCAGGCCGTGGCCCAGTTGTTTGCCGTAACGCAGGCTGGCCACATGGAAAAAATCCTTGGCCTGCATGAGGGTGTAAGCGAAAACCCGGTCGATGGCCAGGATGCTGACGCGCCGCAAGGGCGGGGAGACGTGCTTAGACATAATTCAACTTTTGTTTTGTTTTGTTTTTATAAGGGAAAGTGGTCACCAGACGGCTGGATCGTCTTATTTTTTGTCGGATGTGTCCAGTGTCCCGTAGCAGGAGTCGGGCTTAGTCTCTGAGAGCCGTATCCCTCCAACAATAAAGAAAGGTGCCGCATGATCCCCAGAACCCTGTTCAGCTCCGAGCACGAATTGTTCCGCGACAGCGTGCGAACTTTCCTCGAGAAAGAGGCCGTGCCGTATCACGCGCAGTGGGAGAAGCAGGGACACATTGACCGCGCGCTGTGGAACAAGGCGGGGGAGGCGGGGATGCTCTGTTCGCATCTGCCGGAAGAGTACGGCGGACTCGGCGCGGATTTCCTCTACAGCACCGTGGTGATTGAAGAAGTCGGGCGTCTGGGACTGACCGGCATCGGCTTTTCGCTGCACTCGGACATCGTCGCACCGTACATCCTGCATTACGGCAGCGAGGCGCTGAAACACAAATACCTGCCGAAACTGGTCTCAGGGGAAATGGTCACGGCGATCGCCATGACCGAGCCTGGCGCCGGTTCCGACCTGCAAGGGGTGAAAACCACGGCGGTGCTCGACGGTGACGAATATGTGATCAACGGTTCAAAAACCTTTATCACCAACGGCTTTCTGGCTGACCTGGTGATCGTGGTGGCCAAGACCGATCCCAAGGCTGGCGCCAAGGGCACCAGTCTGTTTCTGGTGGAGGCTAATACGCCGGGCTTCGAGAAGGGCAAGCGCTTGGAGAAGGTCGGCATGAAGGCGCAGGACACCTCGGAACTGTTCTTCCAGGACGTGCGCGTGCCGAAGGAAAACCTTCTCGGCCAAACGGGTGCCGGGTTTGCCTATCTGATGCAGGAGTTACCGCAGGAACGTCTGACCGTGGCTATCGGCGGCCTGGCCTCGGCCGAGGCAGCGCTGCAATGGACGCTGGATTACACCCGCGATCGCAAGGCGTTCGGCAAGGCGATTGCCGATTTTCAGAACACCCGCTTCAAACTGGCCGAAATAGCCACCGAGATCCAGATCGGCCGGGTCTTCGTTGACCGCTGCCTGGAGCTGCACCTGCAAGGCAAACTCGATGTGCCGACGGCGGCAATGGCCAAATACTGGGTCACCGACTTGCAATGCAAAGTGCTCGACGAATGCGTGCAACTGCATGGCGGCTACGGCTTCATGTGGGAATACCCGGTGGCCCGGGCGTGGGCGGATGCGCGGGTGCAGCGGATTTATGCCGGCACCAATGAAATCATGAAGGAGATTATTGCGCGGTCGCTCTGATGATCGTTCCCACGCTCTGCGTGGGAACGCCGCCGGGGACGCTCCGCGTTCCGCTGTTGAGGTAATCCGACTGGCCCCTTCGCGAGCAGGCTCGCTCCCACAGGTACAGTGTTCCACTGTGGGAGCGAGCCTGCTCGCGAAGCTTTTGGCGGTCAGTTACGGCGCCGGATTCGGATGATCCTTGTGAATCGCCTCGATCCCGGCCAGCACTTCATCGGACAGTTTCAGATCAAAACTGGCAATGTTGCTGTCCAGTTGCTCAAGCGTCGTCGCGCCAATGATGTTGCTGGTGACGAAGGGCTGCTGGGTCACGAAGGCCAGGGCCATTTGTGCCGGGTCCAGACCGTGTTCACGGGCCAGGGCTACGTAACGGCTGCACGCTGCCTCCGATTGCGGGTTGAAATAGCGGCTGAAGCGGCTGTAGAGGCTCAGACGGCCTTTCGGTGGACGGGCGCCGCCTTCGTACTTGCCGGAGAGGAAGCCGAACGCCAGTGGCGAGTAGGCGAGCAGGCCGCACTGTTCGCGAATGGCGATCTCGGCCAGGCCGACTTCGAAGCTGCGGTTGAGCAGGTTGTACGGGTTCTGGATCGACACCGCACGCGGCCAGCCACGGGCTTCGGCCAGAGCCAGAAAGCGCATGGTGCCCCACGGCGTCTCGTTGGACAGACCGATGTGGCGGATCTTGCCGGCCTTCACCTGTTCGTCGAGGGCTTCGAGGGTGTCTTCCAGCGGCGTCAGGTTGGCTTCGATCTTGTGCTTGTAGCCCAGCTGTCCGAAAAAGTTGGTGCTGCGTTCCGGCCAGTGCAGTTGGTACAGGTCGATGTAATCGGTCTGCAGGCGCTTGAGACTGCCGTCCAGTGCTTCGGTGATGTGCTGGCGGTTGTGGCGCAGGTTCTTGTCGCGGATGTAGTCGATGGTGTTGCCGGGGCCGGCGATCTTGCTGGCGAGGATCCAGTCGGCACGGTCACCGCGATTCTTGAAGTAATTGCCGATGTAGCGCTCGGTGGTGGCGTAGGTTTCGGCTTTGGGCGGCACCGGATACATTTCGGCGGTGTCGAGGAAATTGATCCCGGCCTCTTTGGCCCGTTCAATCTGGGCGAAGGCTTCAGCCTCAGTGTTTTGCTCGCCCCAGGTCATGGTGCCGAGGCAGATTGCACTCACGTTCAGGTCGGTACGGCCTAGCTGGCGATAGTCCATCGGGTGCTCCTTGGGCAAAACAATCATAAAAGCAGGTTGAAAAATTTTTCGCAATCTGCATAATTGCCGACCTCTTTCTGCAGTGGAAGTGATGCGCCGCCGCCGAAGAATCTTGCCGTTGAACGGACGCGCCGACCCGAGCCCCCGAAAGCGTCTGTATCCGGCTGCCTTTGACTTGTCAAAGTACGCACTATTCAGTAAGATCCGCCGTCTTATTTACAGGCGGCCCCTGAGGCTATAAAGAATGAAAACTTTTACTGCTAAACCGGAAACAGTAAAGCGCGACTGGTTTGTCGTCGACGCTGCTGGTCAGACCCTGGGTCGTCTGGCCACCGAAATCGCGAGCCGTCTGCGTGGCAAGCACAAGCCTGAGTACACTCCTCACGTTGACACCGGCGACTACATCGTCGTCATCAACGCCGAGCAGATCCGTGTTACCGGCGCTAAAACCACTGACAAAATGTACTACTCCCACTCCGGTTTCCCGGGCGGCATCAAGTCGATCAACTTTGAAAAGCTGATCGCCAAAGCCCCTGAGCGCGTGATCGAGACCGCGGTTAAAGGCATGCTGCCTAAAAACCCACTGGGTCGCGACATGTACCGTAAGCTGAAAGTCTATGCGGGCGCTGCACACCCTCATACTGCTCAGCAGCCCCAAGAACTGAAGATTTAACGGAATAGTTCATTATGTCGGCGACTCAAAATTACGGCACTGGCCGTCGCAAGACCGCAACCGCACGCGTTTTCCTGCGTCCGGGTACTGGTAACATCTCCATCAACAACCGTTCGCTGGATAACTTCTTCGGCCGCGAAACTGCCCGCATGGTAGTTCGTCAGCCGCTGGAGCTGACCGAGACTGTCGAGAAGTTCGACATCTACGTCACCGTGATCGGCGGTGGTGTAAGTGGTCAGGCTGGCGCAATCCGCCACGGCATCACTCGCGCTCTGATGGACTACGACGAAACCCTGCGTAGCGCTCTGCGCAAAGCTGGCTTCGTTACCCGCGACGCCCGTGAAGTTGAACGTAAGAAAGTTGGTCTGCGTAAAGCGCGTAAGCGTCCGCAGTACTCGAAGCGTTAATTCCGCTTCCGCGTTCAAAAAGAACGCCCGCCTCCTCACGGAAGCGGGCGTTTTTTTATGTCTGCGATTTATCAAAGAATTGCGTTGTGACAACTTGCCACAGCCGTAGACCCCCTATACTCCAAGGCTTAAGGGGCTGAGCCCCGGGGAATTAACCTTGTCAGAATTGGGGGTTTTCATTACCATTCGGGCAAAATTTTTATAAGTAACATTTGATTTATTTAGTAGACGCCTGATTTAACAGGCCAAAAAAGCTGATGGGAGAGGACTGAATGAGCAATGACGGCGTGAATGCAGGCCGGCGTCGCTTCCTGGTGGCAGCCACATCCGTGGTGGGTGCTGCAGGAGCGGTGGGGGCTGCGGTCCCGTTCGTGGGGTCATGGTTTCCCAGTGCCAAGGCGAAAGCTGCCGGTGCACCGGTGAAAGTGAATGTCAGCAAAATCGAGCCAGGCCAGCAGATGATTGCTGAATGGCGCGGCCAGCCGGTGTTCATTGTCCGCCGTACCGAGGAAATCCTGGGGAATCTCAAGAAGATCGAGGGTCAGCTCTCCGATCCGACCTCCAAAAACTCCACGCAACCCACTTATGTCGACCCTGAAGTACGCTCGATCAAGCCGGAAATTCTCCTGCTGATCGGGATCTGTACGCACCTGGGTTGCTCACCGACCTTCCGTCCCGAAGTGGCACCTGCGGATCTGGGCAAGGACTGGGTAGGCGGCTATTTCTGCCCGTGCCACGGTTCCCACTACGATCTGGCTGGCCGCGTCTACAAGTCGCAACCTGCGCCTTTGAACCTGCCAGTTCCCCCGCATTCCTATGAGACCGATGACCTGATTGTCATTGGCGTCGATACGGAGAAAGCGTGATGAGCAAGTTCATGGATTGGGTTGATGCGCGCTTTCCCGCGACCAAGATGTGGGAAGACCATCTCAGCAAGTACTACGCACCAAAAAACTTCAACTTCTTCTATTTCTTCGGCTCGCTGGCGCTGCTGGTGCTGGTCAACCAGATCGTCACCGGCGTCTGGCTGACGATGAGCTATACGCCGTCGGCAGAAGAGGCGTTTGCTTCCGTTGAATACATCATGCGCGACGTTGAGTACGGTTCGATCCTGCGTCTGCTGCACTCGACCGGCGCCTCGGCGTTTTTCATCGTCGTCTATCTGCACATGTTCCGCGGTCTGCTCTACGGTTCGTACCAAAAACCGCGCGAGCTGGTCTGGGTGTTCGGCATGCTGATCTACTTGGCGCTGATGGCCGAAGCGTTCATGGGTTACCTACTGCCGTGGGGCCAGATGTCGTACTGGGGCGCCCAGGTGATCATCTCGCTGTTCGGCGCGATTCCGCTGATCGGCGATGACCTGACCCAGTGGATTCGTGGTGACTACCTGATCTCCGGAATCACCCTGAACCGCTTCTTCGCCTTGCACGTTGTCGCGCTGCCGATCGTGATTCTCGGTCTGGTGGTGTTGCACATTCTGGCGCTGCACGAAGTCGGTTCGAACAACCCTGACGGCGTCGATATCAAGAAGCACAAAGACGAAAACGGCATCCCGCTGGACGGCATTGCGTTCCACCCGTACTACACGGTGAAGGACATTGTCGGCGTTGTGGTGTTCCTGTTCATCTTCTGCTTCATCGTGTTCTTCTTCCCGGAAATGGGCGGCTACTTCCTCGAAAAACCAAACTTCGAGCCGGCTAACCCGTTCAAGACGCCTGAGCACATTGCCCCGGTCTGGTACTTCACTCCGTTCTACGCAATCCTGCGTGCGGTCCCGGACAAGCTCATGGGTGTTATCGCCATGGGCGCGGCGATTGCGGTGCTTTTCGTGCTGCCATGGCTGGATCGCAGTCCGGTGAGATCGATGCGCTACAAGGGCTGGATGAGCAAAATCTGGCTGGTGGTGTTCTGCATTTCTTTCGTGATTCTTGGCATCCTCGGCGTTCTTGCGCCGACGCCGGGGCGCACGTTGCTGTCGCAGGTCTGCACCTTCCTGTATTTCGCCTACTTCATTCTGATGCCGTTCTACACCCGGCTCGAGAAGACCAAACCGGTTCCGGAAAGGGTGACTGGCTGATGAAAAAGTTATTTCTTGCTCTGATTTTTACTGCGCTGCCTTCCCTGGCTTTTGCTGCCGGGGGCCATGGTCCGGAACTGGAAAGTGTCGATATCGACGTCTCCGACAAAGCCGCCCTGCAGGATGGTGCGCGGACCTTTGCCAACTATTGCATGGGTTGTCACAGTGCCAAGTTCCAGCGTTACGAGCGCGTCGCCGATGACCTTGGCATCCCGCACGAGCTGATGCTGGAGAAGCTGGTGTTCACCGGTGCCAAGATTGGCGACCACATGAACATCGGCATGCAGCCGGCCGACGCCAAGACCTGGTTCGGTGCAGCGCCGCCGGACCTGACTCTGGTAGCGCGGGTACGTGGCACCGACTGGCTCTACGGTTACCTGAAGTCGTTCTACGAAGATCCGGCGCGTCCATGGGGCGTAAACAACAAGGTCTTCCCGAACGTCGGCATGCCTAACGTGCTGGTCGGCCTGCAAGGTCGTCAGGTCGTCGGCTGCAAACAGGTGCAGATCGTCGAAGACGGCAAGAAGCAATACGATCCGCTGACCGGCACGCCGCTGACCCATGAAGCGTGCGATCAGTTGACCATCGTGCCGAAGTCCGGTGCTCTGAACGAAGAGCAGTTCGATGAGAAGGTCAAGAATCTGGTAACCTTCCTGGCTTACTCGGCTAACCCGGTTAAGCTGCAACATCAGCGCATCGGTACTTATGTCTTGCTGTACCTGGCGTTCTTCTTTGTGTTCGCCTACCTGCTCAAGCGTGAATACTGGAAAGACGTGCACTGATACGCTTCAAGCATTGCTGTTAATCGCGCGCGCCCAAGGGCGCCTCCGCTAAAGCAGGATCTGCTCAGTCAGACCCTGCGGGAGGTGCCCTCTGGGCGCGCGCGTTTTTCCGGTTCCGACAAATTCAACAAGCGAGGAGGATCGCCATGGGCGTGACCAATCGGTTGGCCTGTTACTCCGACCCCGCCGACCACTATTCCCACCGAGTGCGCATCGTGCTTGCAGAGAAGGGTGTCAGCGCCGAAATCATTTACGTGGAAGCGGGCCGCCAGCCGCCTAAACTGATTGAGGTGAACCCTTACGGCAGTCTGCCGACGCTGGTCGATCGTGACCTGGCGTTGTGGGAGTCGACCGTGGTGATGGAGTATCTGGATGAGCGTTACCCGCACCCGCCGCTGATGCCGGTTTATCCGGTGGCGCGGGCCAACAGCCGTCTGCTGATCCACAGGATTCAGCGTGACTGGTGCGGGCTGGTGGATCTGATTCTGGATCCCAAGAGCAAAGAGGCTGCACGGGTCGTGGCGCGCAAGGAACTGCGCGAAAGCCTGACCGGCGTTTCGCCGCTGTTCGCCGACAAGCCGTTCTTCCTCAGTGAGGAACAAAGTCTGGTGGATTGCTGCCTATTACCCATACTCTGGCGTTTGCCGATTCTGGGTATTGAACTGCCGCGGCCGGCCAAGCCGCTGCTTGATTATATGGAGCGCCAGTTTGCGCGTGAGGCTTTCCAGGCGAGTCTGTCTGGTGTCGAACGCGATATGCGCTAAGGCTTAAGGAGCCGCTATGAACTCCAGTCGACCTTATCTGGTCCGCGCGCTCTACGAGTGGATTGTGGATAACGATTGCACCCCGCACATGCTAGTCAACTCCGAGTACCCGGCGGTGCAGGTGCCACAGGGTTTTGCCAGTGACGGCCAGATCGTCCTGAACATCTCGCCGAGTGCCGTGCGTCATCTGCACATGGATAACGACGTGGTGACGTTCGAAGGCCGCTTCGGCGGTGTTCCGCACAGTCTCTACGTGCCGATCAGCGCGATCCTGGGTATTTACGCCCGGGAGAACGGCCAGGGCATGGTGTTTGACCTCGAGTTGCCGATGGACGACGAGGAAGACATCGATCCGGATGACGACTCGCCGCCACCGGGCAGCGAGCCGCCACGCCCGAGTGGCCGGCCAAGTTTGAAGGTTGTGAAATAAAAAAAGGCGATCCGGATGGATCGCCTTTTTTGTGTCTGCGTTGGTCGTGTAGGAGCTGCCGAAGGCTGCGATCTTTTGATCTTTAAAAGCAAGATCAAGAGATCGCAGCCTCATTGCACTCGTCAGCTCCTACACGCTCCATAGTTTCTGTGTAATCAGGTCAGTCGATGTATTCGAACAGCTTCACAATCTTCTGCACACCAGACACACCCTGAACCAGATTGGTTGCCTGAGTGGCTTCCTGTTTGGTCAGCAGGCCCAGCAGGTAGACGATGCCGTTCTCGGTCACGACTTTGATGCGCGAGCCAGGAATGCTGGCGTCGGTGAGCATCTGGGTCTTGATCTTGGTGGTCAGCCACGCATCGTTCTGGCGCGCGAGCAGGGAGGACGGTTGCAGCACTTGCAGTTCGTTGTGCACCTTCTTCACGCGCTGGACGTTGGCGGCGGCCTGTTCGGCTTTGGCCTTGAGGTCTTCGCGCGGAGTCTGGCCGGCGAGCAGGACGACGCCGTTGAAGCTGGTGATGACGATGTGCGAGTCGTTGTCCAGTGCCGGATCGGCCTTGGCGATGTTCACGCCTGCTTTGGTTTCGATCAGCGAGTCGTCGATCTTGCTGCCGAAGGTGCGCGTGCCACGGTCGTCTTCGATCGGCGCTTCACGGCTGGCGTTCACCACCGAGGTGCAGCCGCTGATGCCGAGGCACAGGGTCAAGGCCAGAAGGCCAAGGCGATTAGGGGTCATTCTTCACTCCCGAACAGTTGGCTGTCGATCAGATCGCAAAGGCAATGGATCGCCAGCAAGTGGACTTCCTGAATACGTGCAGTGACGTTGGCCGGTACGCGAATCTCGACGTCCTCGGGCAACAGCAGCGACGCCATGCCGCCGCCATCGCGTCCGGTCAAAGCTACGACAATCATTTCGCGATCATGTGCGGCCTGGATCGCTTGAATAATGTTCGCCGAGTTGCCGCTGGTCGAAATCGCCAGCAACACATCGCCCGGCTGGCCGAGCGCGCGGATCTGCTTGGAGAACACTTCGTTGTAGCTGTAATCGTTGGCGATCGAGGTGATCGTCGAAGTGTCGGTGGTCAGCGCAATCGCCGGCAGGCTCGGACGCTCGCGCTCGAAGCGGTTGAGCAGCTCCGAAGAAAAATGCTGGGCATCGCCGGCCGAACCACCGTTGCCGCACGAGAGCATTTTGCCTTCGTTGAGCAGGGCGTTGACCATGATCTGGCTGGCTTGCTCGATGTGCGGTGCAAGTACGTCCATCGCCTGTTGCTTGGTGTCGATACTGGCCTGGAAAAGCTGGCGAATTCGGGATTGCATGTCCATCTGTGTGACCTTAAGTGGCGCGGCTGTTCGGCACGTGAATGTGCAGCCGGCAAAGCAAAGAGCAAAATGTGTCGGACGAAAACAGGGCAGGGTGCAGGCGATCAACTGTCGAAAGCATTCTGCAACCAGTTCAGCTGATTCGGGTGGCTGTCGATCGCCACCACATCGAAGCGGCAGGGGGAATTGGCCCAACGCGACTCGCGCTGAAGAAAATACTGTGCTGCAAAGATCAGTTTCTGCTGCTTGCGCTCGTCGATACTGGCGAGCGCGCCACCCCATTGAGTGTTTTTTCTGTAGCGAACTTCAACGAATACTACTGTATCGCCATCAAGCATGACCAGATCAAGCTCGCCGCGTTTGCATAACCAGTTCTGCGCCAACAGGTGCAGACCTTGTTGTTGCAGATGTTCGAGCGCTTGGCGCTCGGCATCCTTGCCGCTTTGCGAGCGTGACCTGTCGGGCATCAGCGCGGTGTGTCCGGCAGGCGCTGCACCTGACCGCTGACGAACTGTGCCCATGGCAGCTGGCGCACTACGCGTTGGGTCTGGGTCATGCCGAGGCTGCCCGACTGACCTTCGATGCGGCTGTCCGGCAGGGCCTTGAGTTGGCCGAGGCGCGGTGCCAGGCGATAGGCGTCGGCGCCCATGGCGTACAGGCGACCGAGGCTGCCATTGGCTTGCGGCCATTGCGCAGCCACCTGCTGGCGCAGCGGATCGCTGGTTTCCAGCAGCCATGGGGTTTCGCAGAAGCGAATGCCGTTCATGTCGTTGTACTGATTGACGTCGCCGCTTGCGCTGTACACGTGGGAAGTCGCGTAGACCGGCACGTCACCGGCGTACTGGAAGTTCAGGGTCGGCTTGATCTGCTGGGCCTGTTGCGGCGTGGCGGCCAAGAAGATGAATTCGATGTCCTGGCGACGCGAAGGCTGCGCGGCGACATTGGTGCCGGCAACATTCTGCAGGCTCTTGGCGCGAGCTTCGCTCTGACGCAGCTGGAACATGTCGGCGATCTGCTGGGCCAGTTGCACCGGCTGATCGACACGCTCGGTGGCAACGATACTGCCGCCATTGGCTTGCCAGTCCTGGCTGAAGGCACGCAGGACGCGATCGCCCCATTCGCCCTTCGGCACCATGATCGCGGCGCGATGCAGGCCGTCGGCACGAGCGCGACGGGAAACTTCGCGAGCTTCGTCTTCAGCAGCGAGACCGAACTGGAACAGTTGCGCCGGGCCTTGCTCGCCTTCGCTGTAGTTCAGCGCCAGGGTGGTGATCGGCAGTTGCGGGCGAGTGCTCAGTTGCTTGACCAGTGGTTTTTCCAGTGGGCCGACTACCAGTTGCACGCCGTCAGCCTGGGCCTTGCGATAGAACTCGTCCATCGAGGTCAGCTTCGAGCTGTCGTAGAACTCGATGGCAGGTGGGTTCTGGCCGGCCTGTTGCGCCTGATAATGCGCGGCCATGAAGCCTTCACGCAGCGCTTTGCCGACCGACGCCAATTGGCCGTCCTGTGGCAGCAGCAGGGCGATTTTGCTCAGTGGCTGGCTGGCCAGTTCCTTGAGTTTGGTCAATGGCAGCGGCAGGTTGACAGCCGCCGGGTGCTTTGGATTCTGCGCACGCCAGTTGTCGATTGCGGCTTGTTGCTGTTCCAGCGTGCCTGCGGTTTTCACCGCTTGCGCCAGAGCCATCCAACCGCCGAGATCGTCGGTGTTGTTCGGTTGCAATTGATCGGTTGGCAGCGACGCGATCAGGGTCCAGATCGCTTCGTGGTTCTTGCTCGCCGCTTCGCCTTCCAGCATCGGTGCAATGAACACACGCTCACGGGCAGCGGCCAGCGTCTGGCCATCGGCTTCAAGGGCGCGGGCGTGAACAGTGCCAGTGCGCACTTGCTGCTCTTCCGGCATTTCGCTGAGCTTCTGGAAGCTCGGATGGCTCAGGGCGGTCAGCGCAGCTTTAGGCTGATTGCGCGTCATGGCCAGTTCGGCGGACAGCGTATTGGCGAAAATCTGCTGGCCTGGCTTGAGTTGCTCCACCGGCACTTGTTGCAGGATTTGCGCGGACTGGCCGGCATTGCCTTGGCGATAAGCCTGGTCTGCTGCGCTCAGGCGCAGCAGGGCGGCTTGTTCCGGGGTTTTAGCCTGGGCAGCCTGTTCGAGCAGTTGCTCGATGCTGGCGTCCGGAGTCCGTGGAAGTTCGCCAAGGCTGGAGGAAGGGGAGCTGGCACACGCGGCCAACAAGGCAGCGAGGCAGAGGGCAGTGAACAGCCGCAGGCAAGCGATCATGTAAGTGTTCCTGATACTCGATCAAATTAGCGTGGAATTGTACCCAAGCACTGGCCGGGGCGCGATGTTACTGGCGTGAATCGGTCAATTTAGCTGGAGTAAATGTTGCGGCAGCGCACAACCGGGCGAAAAACCGCACTCGGCCGGAGCGCATCGCAAGCCTCATGACGCGCTACAATGGCCGCTTTTACCGATCACGAGGTGTGCGCTTTGACTGCTCCAGGTCCTTTGAATTCCGCTGCTGGCTCGCTTTATGTGGTGGCGACGCCCATCGGCAACCTGGACGACATCAGCGCCCGGGCCTTGAAAATCCTCCGTGAAGTGGCGCTGATTGCAGCGGAAGACACCCGGCATTCGGCGCGCCTGATGCAGCACTTCGGCATTGGTACGCCGCTGGCCGCATGTCACGAACACAACGAACGGGATGAGGGTAGCCGCTTTATTACCCGGTTGCTGGCGGGCGACAACGTCGCGCTGATCTCCGATGCCGGCACGCCGCTTATCTCCGATCCGGGTTATCACCTGGTGCGTCAGGCCCGTGCGGCCGGCATCAACGTGGTGCCGGTGCCGGGTGCCTGCGCTTTGATCGCGGCGCTGTCGGCGGCGGGATTGCCGTCCGACCGTTTTATCTTCGAAGGTTTCCTGCCGGCCAAGTCGGTCGGGCGCAAGGCGCGTCTGGAAGCGGTTAAAGAAGAGCCGCGCACGCTGATTTTCTATGAAGCGCCGCATCGCATTCTCGAATGCCTGCAGGATATGGAAGCGGTGTTTGGCGGCGAGCGTCAGGCTCTGCTGGCGCGGGAAATCACCAAAACCTTCGAAACCCTCAAAGGCCTGCCGCTCAGCGAACTGCGTGCGTTCGTCGAGTCCGACAGCAATCAGCAGCGCGGCGAGTGCGTGGTTCTGGTGGCCGGCTGGACGGCGCCGGAGTCGGAGGACGCGGTCAGCAGCGAAGCCATGCGCATCCTCGATTTGCTGCTTGAGGAAATGCCGCTCAAGCGCGCCGCCGCACTGGCAGCGCAAATCACTGGCGAGCGCAAAAACGTGTTGTATCAGGTCGCGCTGGATAAACAGAAAGGCGTGTAAGCCGTCGCCCATGGCGTTCCTGAGGGTTTTAGCGCTTGTTCTTCCGGCGCTCTGCCGTTAACCTTCGCGGCGGAGAGTCGATCGGACAGTCGCTGCCCTCTATGAAAATTAGGGGGGGGAGGAAAGTCCGGGCTCCATAGGGCGAAGTGCCAGGTAATGCCTGGGAGGCGTGAGCCTACGGAAAGTGCCACAGAAAATAACCGCCTAAGCGCGCAAGCGCCGGTAAGGGTGAAAAGGTGCGGTAAGAGCGCACCGCACGTCTGGCAACAGTTCGTGGCTAGGTAAACCCCACTTGGAGCAAGACCAAATAGGGTCCCAAGGCGTGGCCCGCGCTGGGACCGGGTAGGTTGCTAAAGATGTCCAGTGATGGCCATCGTAGACGAATGACTGTTCAAGACAGAACCCGGCTTACAGATCGACTCTCCACCTTTTTCTTTCCCTGCTTGAAACAAAAAAGACGCGGCTGTGTAATATCAGCCGGCCTGGTCTGAAATTCCGGCAGCGGCAAACGCGGTAATAGCCTTTTCCCACCCTGCTTCAATCAACAGCCGAAGCGCCTTTGTAATACCGAAAAAATCTTACTCTTAACAAACTACTTTAACTTTCGAGCGCAGCTTTCAGTGCTGCATCAAGTTATTGGTCGAAACTTCACGTCAGATTCTCGTTGAGCCTCCTTTTACGTCGCTAAATCTCCGTTCTGTAAGGCTTTTCCTTTAATCCGCGCCTTGACGGTGTGGTGGGCGCATTCCTATAGTGTGCGCAAGTGGCGGAAAGTGGCATGAAGTGGGTTTTTTGAGCTCAAAACGATAAAAATTGGAGAAACGCTGACGTGTTTCGCGGAGCTAACGCTATCAGTCTCGATGCAAAGGGCCGTCTCGCCATGCCGAGCCGGTACCGTGACGAGCTCGATTCGCGCAGTTCCGGCCAATTGATCGTGACCATTGATGCCGTTGATCCGTGCCTGTGTGTCTATCCGCTCGATGAGTGGGAAATTATTGAAACCAAGTTGCGCGCACTCCCTTCGCTTCGCGAAGAGAACCGTCGCCTGCAACGTTTATTGATTGGTAATGCCGTCGACCTCGAACTCGATGGCAGTGGTCGTTTCCTGGTTCCGCCGCGTTTGCGCGAATACGCCAAGCTCGATAAGCGCGCGATGCTGGTCGGCCAACTGAACAAGTTCCAATTGTGGGACGAGGATGCATGGAATGCGGTATCTGCCGCTGACCTTGCTGCTATTCAACAACCGGGCGCGATGCCTGATGAACTGCGTGATTTGATCCTGTGACTATTGATAGCGGCTTTAACCACATCACCGTACTGCTTGACGAGGCCGTCGAGGCTCTCGCCGTACGTCCTGATGGCTGCTATCTGGACGGCACGTTCGGGCGCGGCGGGCACAGTCGGTTGATCCTCAGCCAGCTCGGGCCGGACGGTCGACTCATCGGATTCGACAAGGATCCTCAAGCGATTGCCACCGGGCAAACGCTAGCGGCCGAAGACGGCCGCTTTGTCGTTGTGCAGCGCAGCTTTGCCGAGCTCGGTTCGGTGGTTGCCGAGCAAGGCCTGACCGGCAAGGTCAGCGGCATTCTGCTCGACCTCGGCGTGTCGTCGCCGCAGCTCGATGATGCCGAGCGCGGCTTCAGTTTCCTCAATGACGGTCCACTGGACATGCGTATGGACCCGTCCCGTGGCATCAGCGCTGCCGAATTCGTCAACACCGCGCCGGTGGAAGAAATCGCCCGGGTGTTCAAGGAATACGGCGAAGAACGTTTCTCCGGGCGCATGGCCCGTGCCGTCGCCGAGCGTCGTGACATCAAGCCGTTCGAGCGCACCGCCGATCTGGCCGAAGTGCTGAAAGTCGCCAACCCGGCGTGGGAAAAGGGCAAGAACCCAGCCACCCGCGCGTTCCAGGGTTTGCGCATTCACGTCAATAACGAACTCGGCGATCTGGAAGCCGGCCTCGACGCCGCGCTGGAAGCGCTGGAAGTTGGCGGTCGTCTGGTGGTCATCAGCTTCCACTCGCTGGAAGACCGCATCGTCAAACTGTTCATGCGCAAGCTGGTGAAAGGCGAGGCTGACAATCT
The DNA here is from genome assembly GCF_019145375.1 of Pseudomonas triticicola. NCBI lineage: Bacteria > Pseudomonadati > Pseudomonadota > Gammaproteobacteria > Pseudomonadales > Pseudomonadaceae > Pseudomonas > Pseudomonas triticicola. The sequence continues at coordinate 629,148 of NZ_JAHSTX010000002.1, forward strand.
GCCGCGCAACCTGCCGGTTCGCCACGTCGCCTTCGAACCGAAAATCAAAATCCACGGCAAAGCGCAGACGGCCTCCGACGCCGAACTCAAAGCCAACCCACGTTCCCGTAGCGCCGTCATGCGTGTCGCGGAGAAGTTGCGGTGAGCAAGCTTTTCGCCAAACCACTGCCCGGCGGCAGCTTTCTGATGCTGCTGCTGTTTATCGGCGTGCTGTTTTCGGCCATTGCCGTGTCGTACAGCGCGCACTGGAACCGGCAGTTGCTCAACACCCTTTATAACGAACTCAGCGTGCGCGACAAGGCGCAGGCCGAGTGGGGTCGCTTGATTCTCGAGCAGAGCACCTGGACCGCGCACAGCCGCATCGAAGTGCTAGCCACCGAACAACTGAAAATGCACATCCCTGGCGCGGCTGACGTGAAGATGGTGGCGCCATGATGAAACTCGAAGGCGCACTGTTCCCATGGCGCTTCCGCCTGATGGTGGCGCTACTCGGTCTGATGGTCGCGGCGATCTGCTGGCGGATCATCGACCTGCAAGTGGTCGACCGTGACTTCCTCAAGGGCCAGGGCGACGCGCGCAGCCTGCGGCACATTCCGATTCCGGCGCACCGTGGCCTGATCACCGACCGTAACGGCGAGCCTCTGGCCGTCAGTACGCCAGTGACCACGCTGTGGGCCAACGCCAAGGAAATGCAGTCGGCCAAAGAGAAGTGGCCGGCACTCGCCGCCGCGCTGGGCCAGAACCCGAAAGCGCTAAGCGAACGCCTCGAAGCCCAGGCCAACAAAGAATTCATTTATCTGGTGCGCGGGTTGACTCCCGAGCAGGGCCAGGCTGTGCTCGATCTGAAAGTGCCGGGCGTCTATGGCATCGAAGAATTTCGTCGTTTCTATCCGGCCGGTGAAGTCACCGCGCACATGGTCGGCTTTACCGACATCGACGATCACGGTCGCGAAGGCGTCGAGCTGGCCTATGACGAATGGCTGGCCGGGGTGCCGGGCAAACGACAAGTCATCAAGGATCGCCGTGGCCGGCTGATCAAGGATGTTCAGGTCACCAAAAACGCCAAGGCCGGCAAGCCCTTGGCGTTGTCGATTGATCTGCGTCTGCAATACCTGGCCAACCGCGAACTGCGCAACGCGATCATCGAGAACGGCGCCAAGGCCGGCAGTCTGGTGATCATGGACGTGAAGACCGGCGAGATCCTGGCCATGGTCAACCAGCCGACCTACAACCCGAACAACCGTCGCAACCTGCAACCGGCGATGATGCGCAACCGCGCCATGATCGACGTGTTCGAGCCGGGTTCGACCATGAAAGCCATTTCCATGAGCGCGGCGATCGAAACCGGCCGCTGGAAACCGAGCGACACCGTCGAGGTGTATCCAGGCTCGTTGCAGATCGGCAAATACACCATCAAAGACGTGTCGAAGACCGAAGGGCCGGTGCTCGATCTGACCGGCATCCTGATCAATTCCAGTAACGTCGGCATGAGTAAAGTCGCCTTCGATATCGGCGGCGAAACCATTTTCCGTCTCGCGCAGAAAGTCGGCCTTGGTCAGGACACCGGCCTGGGCTTCCCCGGCGAACGTGTCGGCAATCTGCCCAACTACCGCGAATGGCGCAAGGCTGAAACTGCAACCTTGTCTTACGGCTACGGTATTTCCGTGACCGCGATTCAATTGGTGCATGCGTTCTCGGCACTGGCAAACAACGGTCGCCTCGCGCCGCTGACCCTGATCAAAACCGACAAGATGCCGCAGACCACGCAAGTGCTGCCCGAAGCCGTGGCGAAAACCATGCAGGGCATGTTGCAGCAAGTGATCGAGGCGCCGCGCGGCGTGTTCCGTGCGCAGGTGCCGGCTTATCACGTCGGCGGCAAGTCGGGTACCGCGCGCAAGACCTCGGTCGGCACCAAGGGCTACGCAGAAAATTCCTACCGCTCGCTGTTCGCCGGCTTCGGTCCGATGAGTGATCCGCGTTACGCCATCGTGGTGGTGATCGATGAACCGACCAAGGCCGGTTACTTCGGTGGTCTGGTGTCGGCGCCGGTGTTCAGCCGTGTGATGTCCGGCACGCTGCGCCTGATGAACGTGACCCCGGACAACCTGCCGACCACCCAACAGGCCAATGCCACCCCGGTCGTTCCGCTGAAAGCCAATGGAGGGCGCGGCTGATGTCATTAAGTCTGAACAAGATATTTCCCCACGCCGGCCACGATCTGTTGATCCGTGAACTGGCGCTGGACAGCCGCAACGTGCGCGCCGGCGATCTGTTTCTCGCTGTGCCCGGCGGCCGCTTCGATGGCCGTGCGCACATCGCCGATGCCTTGCAGCGCGGCGCCGCTGCCGTGGCTTATGAAGTCGAAGGCGCCACTGTGCTGCCGATCACTGACGTACCGCTGATTCCGGTCAAGGGGCTGGCGGCGCAGCTGTCGGACATCGCCGGGCGTTTTTACGGTGAGCCGAGTCATCACCTGAACCTGATCGGCGTCACCGGCACCAATGGCAAGACCAGCGTGACCCAACTGGTCGCGCAGGCGCTGGATCTGCTCGGCCAGCATTGCGGCATCGTCGGCACCCTCGGTTCCGGTTTCTACGGCGCGCTGGAAAGCGGCCTGCACACCACGCCGAATCCGATTGCGGTGCAAGCGACACTGGGTGACCTGAAAAAGGCCGGTGCCAAAGCCGTGGCCATGGAAGTATCGTCCCACGGTCTGGATCAGGGCCGGGTCACCGCGCTGGCGTTCGACGTGGCGGTGATGACCAATCTGTCACGTGACCATCTGGATTATCACGGCACCATGCAGGCGTACGCCGAGGCCAAGGCCAAGCTGTTCGCCTGGAATGACCTGAAGTGCCGCGTGGTCAACCTCGACGACGATTTCGGCCGGCAACTGGCGGCGGAAAAACGCGAGTCGCGTTTGATCACCTACAGCCTGCTCGACAGCAACGCCTACCTGTTCTGCCGCGAAGCGCAATTCGACGACCACGGCGTGCGCGCCACACTGGTCACGCCGCAGGGCGAACACCATCTGCGCAGTACGCTGCTCGGCCGTTTCAACCTGAGCAACGTTCTGGCGGCAGTCGGTGCCTTGCTCGGTCTGGATTACGCCCTCGACGAAATTCTCAAAGTGCTGCCGAAGCTCGAAGGCCCGGCCGGGCGCATGCAGCGTCTGGGTGGCGGCACGCAACCGCTGGTGGTGGTCGATTACGCCCACACCCCGGATGCGCTGGAAAAAGTTCTCACCGCATTGCGCCCACACGTCAAAGGTCAACTGCTGTGCCTGTTCGGCTGCGGCGGTGATCGTGATCGCGGCAAACGTCCGTTGATGGCCGAAGTGGTCGGGCGTCTCGCCGACCAGGTGCTGGTCACCGACGACAACCCGCGCACCGAAGATCCCGGTGTGATTTTCGACGACATCCGCGCCGGTTTCACCGCTGTGGATAAAGTTACCTTCGTCGCCGGTCGCGGCCAGGCCATCGCGCAATTGATCGCCGGCGCAACCGCTGACGACGTGATTGTGCTCGCCGGCAAGGGTCACGAGGACTATCAGGAAATCAACGGCGTGCGCCATGCGTTTTCCGATCTGGTCGAGGCTGATCATGCCCTGACCGCGTGGGAGGTGGCCCATGCTTAAGGCCCTGACACTCAGCGAATTGACCAACGCACTCGAAGCCCGTTTGATCGGCGCTGACGCGAGTTTCGACGGCGTCAGTATCGACAGTCGTGCGATCCAGCCCGGCCAGTTGTTCATCGCCCTGACCGGCCCACGTTTCGACGGTCATGACTACCTGAACGACGTCGCCGGCAAAGGCGCCGTGGCGGCACTGGTCGAGCGCGAAGTCGCCGACAGCGCGCTGCCGCAATTGCTGGTCAAGGACACCCGTCAGGCCCTCGGCCAACTCGGCGCGTTGAACCGTGCTGCGTTCACCCAGCCAGTAGCGGCGGTAACCGGTTCCAGCGGCAAGACCACGGTCAAGGAAATGCTCGCGAGCATCCTGCGCACGCGCGGTCCGGTGCTGGCGACCCGTGGCAACCTGAACAACGACCTCGGCGTCCCGCTGACCCTGATCGAACTGGCGCCGGAACACACCTCGGCCGTGATCGAACTGGGCGCTTCGCGTCTCGGTGAAATCGCCTACACCGTCGGCCTGACCAAGCCGCACGTAGCGATCCTGAACAACGCCGGCACCGCTCACGTCGGTGAGTTCGGCGGTCCGGAAAAAATCGTCGAAGCCAAAGGCGAAATCATCGAGGGTCTGGCCGCCGATGGCATCGCCGTGCTCAACCTCGATGACAAGGCCTTCGGTATCTGGAAGACCCGCGCTGCCGGTCGTCAGGTGTTGACCTTCGCCCTGAGCAACAGCGAGGCGAATTTCCACGCCAGCGATCTGGCCACTGATGCCCGCGGTTGCCCGGCGTTCAACCTGCACACCCCTGAAGGTAGCGAGCGCGTGCAACTGAACCTGCTCGGTACCCATAACGTCGCCAATGCCCTGGCTGCCGCGGCTGCTGCCCACGCCTTGGGCGTGTCGCTGTTCGGCATCGCCACTGGGCTGGGCGCGGTGCAACCGGTCAAGGGGCGCACCGTCGCGCAACTGGCGAAAAACGGCATGCGCGTGATCGATGACACCTACAACGCAAACCCCACCTCGATGTGCGCGGCCGTTGATATACTCGCCGGCTTTTCCGGCCGCACCGTCCTGGTGCTCGGGGATATCGGCGAGTTGGGCGACTGGGCGGAGCAGGGGCACCGCGATGTGGGCGAGTACGCCCGAGGCAAGGTTTCCGCGCTTTACGCGGTCGGGCCGAACATGGTCCACGCGGTAAACGCTTTCGGTGAGCAGGCGCAGCACTTCGGCACCCAGGCCGAGCTGATCCAGGCCCTCGCCGCCGAGCAGGACACAAACACCACCATTTTGATCAAGGGTTCGCGCAGCGCAGCGATGGAAAACATCGTTGCGGCTCTGTGCGGGTCCAGTCTGGAGAAACATTAATGCTGCTGCTGCTAGCGGAGTATCTGCAACAGTTCTACAAAGGCTTCGCGGTCTTCCAGTACCTGACCCTGCGCGGGATTCTCGGTGTGCTGACCGCGCTGGTCTTGTCGCTGTGCTATGGCCCGTGGATGATCCGTACTCTGCAGAACCGTCAGATCGGCCAGTCGGTACGTAACGACGGCCCGCAATCGCACCTGTCCAAATCCGGTACGCCGACCATGGGTGGCGCGCTGATTCTGTCTTCGATCGGCGTCAGCACCTTGCTCTGGGCTGACCTGAGCAACCGCTACGTCTGGGTGGTGCTGCTGGTGACCCTGCTGTTCGGCGCCATCGGCTGGGTCGACGATTACCGCAAAGTCATCGAGAAAAACTCCCGTGGCCTGCCGAGCCGCTGGAAATACTTCTGGCAGTCGGTGTTCGGCCTCGGCGCAGCGATCTTCCTTTATATGACTGCCGCCACGCCGGTGGAAACCACGCTGATCCTGCCGATGCTCAAGGACTACAGCATTCCGCTGGGCGCCGGTTTCATCGTGCTGACCTACTTCGTCATTGTCGGCTCGAGCAACGCGGTCAACCTGACTGACGGCCTCGACGGCCTCGCGATCATGCCGACGGTGATGGTCGGCGGCGGTCTGGGGATTTTCTGCTACCTGTCGGGTAACGTGAAATTCGCCGAGTATCTGCTGATTCCTTACGTACCAGGTGCGGGCGAGCTGATTGTGTTCTGCGGCGCGCTGATCGGTGCCGGCCTCGGTTTCCTCTGGTTCAACACTTATCCAGCGCAAGTGTTCATGGGCGACGTCGGTGCCCTGGCACTCGGCGCGGCACTGGGCACCATTGCGGTGATCGTCCGTCAGGAAATCGTCCTGTTCATCATGGGCGGTGTGTTCGTGATGGAAACCCTGTCAGTGGTCATTCAGGTTGCCTCCTTTAAGCTGACCGGTCGCCGTGTGTTCCGCATGGCGCCGATTCACCACCACTTTGAACTCAAGGGCTGGCCCGAGCCGCGCGTGATCGTCCGTTTCTGGATCATCACCGTGATTCTTGTCCTGGTCGGCCTTGCCACCCTGAAGCTGAGGTAGAACGAGTGTCTCTGATCGCTTCTGACCACTTCCGCATCGTTGTCGGCCTCGGCAAGAGCGGCATGTCCCTGGTTCGCTTCCTGGCGAACCGGGGCACGTCGTTTGCTGTGGCCGACACGCGGGACAATCCACCGGAACTGGCCACGCTCAAGCGTGACTATCCGCACGTGGAAGTGCGTTGTGGCGAGCTGGACGTCGAATTCCTCTGCCGTGCCGACGAGCTCTACGTGAGCCCCGGCCTGGCGCTGGCGACCCCGGCCCTGCAAGCCGCCGCTGCCCGTGGCGTGAAAATGTCCGGCGACATCGAGTTGTTCGCGCGTAACGCGCGGGCGCCGATCGTCGCGATCACCGGTTCCAACGCGAAAAGCACCGTCACTACTCTGGTCGGCGAGATGGCAGCTGCGGCCGGCAAGCGCGTCGCTGTCGGTGGCAACCTAGGCACGCCGGCGCTGGATCTGCTCAGCGACGATGTCGAGTTGTACGTCATGGAGCTGTCGAGTTTCCAGCTGGAAACCACCGACCAGCTCAACGCCGAAGTCGCCACCGTGCTGAACATCAGCGAAGACCACATGGATCGCTACAGCGGTCTGCCGGCGTATCACCTGGCCAAGCACCGGATCTTCCGGGGCGCGAAGCAGTTTGTGGTCAACCGTCAGGATGCCCTGAGCCGCCCATTGATCGGCGAAGGCCAGCCATGCTGGACCTTTGGCCTGAGCAAACCGGATTTCAAAGCGTTCGGCATTCGCGAAGAAGATGGCGAGAAGTACCTGGCCTTCGAATTCCAGAATCTGATGCCGGTGCGTGAGTTGAAAATTCGCGGCGCGCACAACCAGTCCAACGCGCTCGCCGCATTGGCGCTGGGTCACGCTGTGGGCCTGCCGTTCGACGCCATGCTCGCGGCGCTGCGTACGTTTGCCGGCCTCGAGCATCGCTGCCAATGGGTGCGCGATCTCGACGGCGTGGCCTATTACAACGATTCCAAAGCCACCAACGTTGGCGCCGCTCTGGCCGCCATCGAAGGTTTGGGCGCAGACATCGACGGCAAGGTCATTCTGATCGCCGGCGGTGACGGCAAAGGCGCCGAATTCAACGATCTGCGTGATCCGGTGGCGGCCAACTGCCGCGCTGTGGTGCTGATGGGCCGCGACTCCGACAAGATCGGCGCAGCCATCGGTGATGCCGTGCCGCTGATTCGCGCGACCTCGCTGGTCGACGCCGTTGAGCAATGCCGCGCCGCTGCCCAGCCGGGTGACGTGGTGCTGCTGTCGCCGGCCTGCGCCAGTTTCGACATGTTCAAGAATTACGAAGACCGTGGTCACCAGTTCGTCCGCGCTGTGGAGGAACTGGCATGAACCTGAGAAACATCATCAAGCCGTACCCGTCGCCGCTGATCACCGGGCGTGGCATCGACCTCGACTTCCCGATGCTCGCCGGTTGCCTGGCGCTGCTGGGTCTGGGCCTGATCATGATCGCTTCGGCGTCCACCGAAGTGGCGGCGGCGCAGTCGGGCAGTCCGCTGTATTACATGATTCGCCACCTTATCTATGTAGTGCTGGGCCTGGGCGCGTGCATCGTCACCATGATGATTCCGATCGCCACCTGGCAGCGCCTCGGCTGGATGATGCTGATCGGTGCGTTCGGCCTGCTGGTGATGGTGATCATCCCCGGCATCGGTCGCGAAGTGAACGGTTCGATGCGCTGGATCGGTTTCAGCTTCTTCAACGTGCAGCCGTCGGAAATCGCCAAGGTGTTCGTGGTGATCTACCTCGCCGGTTATCTGGTGCGCCGGCAGAAAGAAGTACGCGAGAGCTGGATGGGCTTCTTCAAGCCGTTCATCGTCCTGCTGCCGATGGCCGGTCTGTTGCTGATGGAACCGGACTTCGGTGCCACCGTAGTCATGATGGGCGCGGCGGCGGCGATGCTGTTTCTTGGCGGGGTCGGGCTGTTCCGTTTCTCGCTGATGGTGGTGCTGGCGGTTGGCGCGGTGGTTCTGCTGATCCAGATGCAGCCCTATCGAATGGCGCGTCTGACCAACTTCGCCGACCCATGGGCCGACCAGTTCGGCGCCGGTTATCAGTTGTCGCAGGCCTTGATCGCGTTTGGTCGCGGCGAGTGGCTGGGCGTCGGCCTGGGCAACAGCGTGCAGAAGCAGTTCTACCTGCCGGAAGCGCACACCGACTTCGTGTTCTCGGTACTCGCCGAAGAACTCGGTGCGGTCGGTTCGCTGTGCACCGTCGCGCTGTTCGTGTTCGTGTGTATTCGCGGCATGTACATCGGCCTGTGGGCGGAGAAGGCCAAGCAGTTCTTTGCCGCTTACGTGGCTTACGGCTTGTCGTTCCTGTGGATTGGTCAGTTCCTGATCAACATCGGTGTGAACGTCGGCCTGCTGCCAACCAAGGGTCTGACCTTGCCGTTCCTCAGTTACGGCGGCAGCTCGCTGGTGATCTGCTGCGCCTGTCTGGGCCTGTTGCTGCGCATCGAGTGGGAGAGTCGAACCCACCTGGGCAGCGAAGAGATGGAATTCCAGGAGAGCGACTTCGCCGAGGAGCCGACTCATGGGCGCTAACGTATTGATCATGGCCGGCGGTACCGGCGGCCACGTGTTCCCGGCGCTGGCCTGTGCCCGCGAGTTTCAGGCGCGCGGCTACACCGTGCACTGGCTCGGCACGCCACGCGGGATCGAAAACGAACTGGTTCCGGCGGCAGGGCTTGAACTGCACCGGATCGACGCCAGCGGTCTGCGCGGCAAGGGCAAGCTGTCGCTGCTCAAGGCGCCGCTGATGCTGCTGAAATCGGTGTGGCAGGCGCGGGCGATCATGCGCCGTCTGAAGCCGGTGTGTGTGGTTGGCTTCGGCGGTTATGTGACCGGCCCTGGTGGCCTTGCTGCGAAACTGGCTGGCGTGCCAGTGATCGTTCACGAGCAGAACGCTGTCGCCGGCACCGCCAATCGGTTGCTGGTGCCGTTCGCCGCCCGAGTGTGTGAAGCGTTCCCCGACACCTTTACTCTGTCGGACAGCCGCCGTACCACCGGTAATCCGGTGCGCAGCGAGCTGTTCCTCGACACATCGCGACCTGCGCTGGCCGGGCGCAAAGCGCGTTTGCTGATCCTTGGCGGCAGCCTGGGCGCAGAACCGTTGAACAAATTGCTGCCTGAAGCCCTGGCCCAAGTCGCTGCCGACCTGCGCCCGGAAGTGTTTCATCAGGCCGGCAAAAATCACGATGAAGTGACTGCCGAGCGTTACCGCGCCGTGGGTGTGGAAGCGCAGGTGCAGCCGTTCATCAAAGACATGGCCCAGGCCTATGGCTGGGCTGACCTGGTGGTGTGCCGCGCTGGCGCGTTGACCATCAGTGAGCTGGCGGCCGCCGGTCTGCCCTCGATGCTGGTGCCTTTGCCCCACGCGATCGACGATCACCAGACCCGCAACGCCGATTATTTGGCCCGCGAAGGCGCTGCCTTCCTGATGCCGCAAAGAACGACTGGTGCCGCGGATCTTGCCGCGCGCCTGACAGAGGTCTTGATGCAACCGCAACGACTCGAAGCAATGGCCCAAGCGGCCCGCCGACTGGCCAAACCCGATGCCACCCGTAGCGTGGTCGATACCTGTCTGGAGGTGGCCCATGGTTGAGAATCAGAAAGCCATGCCACAACCGGAAATGCGCCGCATCCGTCGCATCCACTTCGTCGGCATCGGCGGCGTGGGCATGTGCGGTATCGCTGAAGTGTTGCTGAACCTGGGCTACCAAGTCTCCGGTTCCGACCTGAAAGCGTCGCCGGTCACCGAGCGCCTTGAATCGTTTGGCGCGCAGATCTTCATTGGTCACCGTGCCGAGAACGCCGCTACCGCCGACGTGCTGGTGGTGTCGAGCGCAGTGAACACGTCCAACCCGGAAGTGGCGACTGCCCTTGAGCGCCGGATTCCAGTGGTGCCGCGTGCAGAAATGCTCGCCGAGCTGATGCGCTATCGCCACGGTATCGCCGTCGCCGGTACCCATGGCAAAACCACTACCACCAGCCTGATCGCTTCGGTGTTCGCGGCCGGTGGTCTGGACCCGACATTCGTCATTGGTGGTCGCCTGAATGCAGCGGGCACCAATGCCCAGCTCGGCACCAGCCGTTACCTGATCGCCGAAGCGGACGAAAGCGATGCGAGCTTCCTGCATCTGCAGCCGCTGGTGGCCGTGGTCACCAACATCGACGCCGACCACATGGCGACCTACGACGGTGACTTCAACAAACTGAAGAAAACCTTCGTCGAATTCCTGCACAACCTGCCGTTCTACGGTCTGGCGGTGATGTGCCTGGACGATCCGGTGGTGCGTGAAATCCTGCCGCTGGTGAAACGTCCGACCGTGACCTACGGCTTCAGCGAAGACGCCGACGTACGCGCAATCAATGTGCGCCAGCAGGGCATGCAGACCTTCTTTACCGTGCTGCGCCCGGATCGCGAGCCGCTGGACGTGTCGGTGAACATGCCGGGCAATCACAACGTGCTCAACTCGCTGGCGACCATCTGCATCGCTACCGACGAAGGCGTCAGCGATGAAGCCATCGTTCAGGGCCTGTCGGGCTTCCAGGGTGTCGGTCGACGCTTCCAGGTCTACGGTGAACTGCCGGTCGACGGTGGCAATGTGATGCTGGTCGACGACTACGGCCATCACCCGACCGAAGTCGCTGCGGTGATCAAAGCCGTACGTGGTGGCTGGCCGGAGCGTCGTCTGGTGATGGTCTACCAGCCGCACCGCTACAGCCGCACTCGCGACCTGTACGACGATTTCGTCAATGTCTTGGCCGACGCCAACGTGCTGCTGCTGATGGAAGTCTATCCGGCCGGCGAAGAGCCGATCCCGGGCGCCGACAGCCGCAAGCTGTGCAACAGCATCCGCCAGCGCGGTCAGCTCGACCCGATCTACATCGAGCGGGGCGTTGACCTGGCGCCGTTGGTCAAGCCGCTGCTGCGCGCCGGCGACATTCTGCTGTGCCAGGGCGCTGGAGATATCGGCGGTCTCGCGCCGAAGCTGTTGAAAAGTGAATTGTTCGCCGGCGCCGTGGCGGCGCCGGTCGAGGGGAAGTTGAAATGACTGCTGCCTACGCCAAGCTGTTCTCCACCATCGCGCCGAAAGACTTCGGCCGCGTCGCCGTGCTCTTCGGCGGCCTGAGTGCCGAGCGTGAGGTTTCGCTGAAATCCGGTAACGCCGTGCTCGAAGCGCTGCAAAGCGCTGGCGTCGACGCGTTCGGCATCGATGTGGGCGAAGACTTCCTGCAGCGTCTGCTCAGCGAAAAGATCGACCGCGCCTTCATCATTCTCCACGGTCGCGGCGGCGAAGACGGCAGCATGCAGGGCCTGCTCGAGTGCGCCGGTATCCCTTACACCGGCAGCGGCATTCTTGCTTCCGCACTGGCCATGGACAAGCTGCGCACCAAGCAGGTCTGGCACAGCCTCGGGATTCCGACGCCGCGTCACGCCGTGCTGTGTAGCGAAGCCGATTGTATTTCGGCGGCGACGGAACTGGGCTTGCCTTTGATCGTCAAACCGGCGCATGAAGGTTCAAGTATCGGGATGGCCAAAGTGAATTCTGCGTCCGAGTTGATCGACGCATGGAAAGCGGCCAGTACCTACGATTCGCAAGTGTTGGTCGAGCAATGGATTCAAGGTCCGGAGTTCACCATCGCCACCCTGCGTGACCAGGTGTTGCCTCCAATCGCCCTGGGTACACCGCACACGTTCTACGACTACGACGCCAAGTACATCGCCAACGATACCCAGTACCGCATTCCGTGCGGGCTCGACGCGGCCAAGGAACAGGAACTCATGGAACTCACGGCCAAGGCCTGTGAGGCGCTGGGTATCGCCGGTTGGGGCCGGGCGGACGTTATGCAGGACGCCGACGGGCAGTTCTGGTTCCTCGAAGTCAATACCGCACCGGGCATGACCGATCACAGCCTGGTACCGATGGCGGCGCGGGCTGCCGGTCTGGATTTCCAGCAACTGGTTCTGGCCATTCTGGCCGCCAGCGTTGAAGACGCAGGCGCAACAGAGGCGCGAGGTTAAGACCATGCAAGGCGCTCATCTCAGACATCAGCCACCCGCACCCGGCCGCAAGCCGGTGCCGCGGGGTGCCAGCCGAATGGTGGCGAAAGAGCCGATGTCCGCGCGCCTGCCGAAAGCCAATTTCAGCTTTCTGAAAAGCCTGTTCTGGCCAGTGCTGCTGGTAGCACTGGGCTTTGGTACGTACGAAGGCGCGCAGCGTTTGCTGCCGTACGCCGACCGGCCGATCAGCAAGATCGCGGTGCAGGGCGACCTCAGCTACATCAGCCAGCAGGCGGTGCAGCAGCGGATCGCGCCGTTCGTGGCGTCGAGCTTCTTCACCATCGACCTCGCCGGCATGCGCAAAGAGCTGGAACAGATGCCATGGATCGCTCATGCCGAAGTGCGCCGGGTGTGGCCGGACCAGGTGGTGATCAGCCTCGAAGAGCAATTGCCGGTGGCCCGATGGGGCGACGAGTCGCTGCTGAACAATCAGGGTCAGGCGTTCACGCCCAAGGAACTGGCGAATTACGAACACCTGCCGCAGCTGTTCGGCCCACAACGGGCTCAGCAGCAGGTGATGCAGCAGTATCAGGTGCTGAGCCAGATGTTGCGCCCGCTGGGTTTTTCGATTGCACGCCTGGAATTGCGTGAACGCGGCAGCTGGTTCCTGACCACCGGTGCCGGCAGTTCCGGCCCCGGCATCGAGTTGCTGCTGGGACGCGGCAACCTGGTGGAAAAGATGCGCCGCTTCATCGCCATCTATGACAAGACGCTGAAAGAGCAGATTACGAACATTGCGCGCATCGATCTGCGCTACGCCAACGGCCTCGCTGTTGGCTGGCGGGAACCCGTAGCGCCGACGACAGCCCAACCCGCTGTCGCAAAGAATTAAGAAGAGGCAGGACCCATGGCAAACGTGCAAAGCGGCAAAATGATCGTCGGTCTGGATATCGGCACCTCCAAAGTGGTGGCGCTGGTAGGCGAGGTCGCGGACGACGGCCAGCTGGAAATCGTCGGGATCGGCACGCATCCGTCCCGCGGCCTGAAGAAGGGCGTGGTGGTCAACATCGAATCCACCGTGCAGTCGATCCAGCGCGCGATCGAAGAAGCCCAGCTGATGGCCGGCTGCCGCATTCACTCGGCGTTCGTCGGCGTGGCCGGCAATCACATCCGCAGCCTGAACTCCCACGGCATCGTCGCGATCCGTGATCGCGAAGTCAGCTCGGCGGACCTTGAGCGTGTGCTCGACGCCGCTCAGGCCGTGGCGATCCCGGCTGACCAGCGCGTGCTGCACACCCTGCCGCAGGATTACGTGATCGATAACCAGGAAGGCGTGCGCGAGCCGCTGGGCATGTCCGGCGTGCGTCTGGAAGCCAAGGTTCACGTGGTCACCTGCGCCGTCAACGCTGCGCAGAACATTGAAAAATGCGTGCGCCGCTGCGGTCTGGAGATCGACGACATCATCCTCGAGCAACTGGCCTCGGCCTACTCGGTGCTGACCGACGACGAAAAAGAACTGGGCGTGTGCCTGGTCGACATCGGCGGCGGCACCACCGACATTGCGATCTTCACCGAGGGCGCGATCCGTCACACCGCGGTAATCCCGATTGCCGGTGATCAAGTGACCAACGACATCGCCATGGCGTTGCGCACTCCGACCCAGTACGCCGAAGAGATCAAGATCCGTTACGCCTGCGCCCTGGCCAAACTGGCCGGTGCCGGCGAAACCATCAAGGTGCCGAGCGTTGGCGACCGTCCACCGCGCGAACTGTCGCGTCAGGCCCTGGCCGAAGTGGTCGAGCCGCGTTACGACGAACTGTTCACCCTGATCCAGGCTGAGCTGCGTCGCAGCGGCTACGAAGACCTGATCCCGGCGGGCATCGTGCTCACCGGCGGTACGTCGAAAATGGAAGGCGCCACTGAACTGGCCGAAGAGATCTTCCACATGCCGGTGCGCCTCGGTGTACCGCATGGCGTGAAAGGTCTGGATGACGTGGTACGCAACCCGATTTATTCCACTGGCGTCGGTTTGTTGATGTACGGCCTGCAGAAGCAGTCCGACGGAGTTTCGTTCTCCGGCATCGGCAGCCGCGACAGCTACAGCAGCGAAGAGCCTCAGGCGCCGCTGCTGGACCGACTGAAAAAGTGGGTTCAGGGCAACTTTTAAAAGCAGCCTGGAGCGACAAGCTTCAAGCGGCAAGCAACTGCAGTAGATACACCGCTACAAACAGCAGTAGGCGAAAAAACTAGAGAATGTAAGGAGAGGGAAAATGTTCGAACTCGTAGACAACATCCCCGCAAGCCCGGTAATCAAAGTTATCGGTGTCGGCGGTGGCGGCGGCAACGCTGTCAATCACATGGTCAAGAGCAACATCGAAGGCGTTGAATTCATCTGCGCCAACACCGATGCTCAAGCGCTGAAAAACATCGGCGCGCGGACCATCCTGCAACTGGGCACCGGCGTGACCAAAGGCCTGGGTGCCGGCGCCAATCCTGAGGTCGGCCGTCAAGCCGCTCTGGAAGACCGCGAGCGCATCGCTGAAGTGCTGGCCGGCACCAACATGGTGTTCATCACCACCGGCATGGGCGGCGGTACCGGTACCGGCGCAGCGCCGATCATCGCCGAAGTGGCCAAGGAAATGGGCATCCTGACCGTTGCGGTCGTGACCCGTCCGTTCCCGTTCGAAGGCCGCAAGCGTATGCAGATCGCCGACGAAGGCATTCGCATGCTCTCGGAAAGCGTCGACTCGCTGATCACCATTCCGAACGAAAAACTGCTGACCATCCTCGGCAAAGACGCAAGCCTCTTGTCGGCTTTCGCCAAGGCTGACGATGTTCTGGCCGGTGCCGTTCGCGGTATCTCCGACATCATCAAGCGTCCGGGCATGATCAACGTCGACTTCGCCGACGTGCGCACCGTGATGAGCGAAATGGGCATGGCGATGATGGGCACTGGCTGCGCCAGCGGTCCGAACCGTGCACGTGAAGCTACCGAAGCGGCAATCCGCAACCCGCTGCTGGAAGACGTCAACCTGCAAGGCGCGCGCGGTATTCTGGTGAACATCACCGCCGGTCCTGACCTGTCCCTGGGTGAGTACTCCGACGTTGGTTCGATCATCGAAGCGTTCGCTTCCGAGCACGCGATGGTCAAGGTCGGTACTGTTATCGATCCGGACATGCGCGACGAGCTGCACGTAACCGTGGTTGCCACCGGTCTGGGCGCGAAAATCGAGAAGCCTGTGAAGGTCATCGACAACACCGTTCACACTTCCATGGCTTCGGCGCAGGTGCAACAACCAGCTCCGGCCCGTCAGGATCAGCCAGCGGTGAACTACCGTGATCTGGACCGTCCGACCGTCATGCGCAACCAGGCTCAGGCCGGTGCTGCGGCTGCCGCGAAGATGAATCCGCAGGATGACCTGGACTACCTGGACATTCCGGCATTCCTGCGTCGTCAGGCCGATTGATGGAATGTATCAGGGCTATGAAGGTGATTGGTGTTCAGCAAAGGCATGGTCTGCTATCATCGCCAGCCTTTGTTGATACCAGTTCGCAATTTGCGCTCAAGCGGCCCATGCCATGATTAAACAACGCACACTGAAAAATATTATCCGTGCCACAGGTGTCGGCCTGCACTCCGGTGAGAAGGTCTATTTGACCCTCAAGCCTGCGCCTGTCGACACTGGCATTGTGTTTTGTCGCGCTGACCTCGATCCTGTGGTGCAGATTCCTGCCCGCGCGGAATACGTTGGTCAGACCACTATGTCGACGACGTTGATTAAAGGCGACGTCAAAGTGCACACGGTAGAGCACTTGCTCTCGGCCATGGCTGGCCTGGGCATCGATAACGCCTACGTCGAGCTCTCCGCGTCCGAAGTCCCGATCATGGATGGTAGCGCTGGACCCTTCGTATTCCTGATTCAATCGGCTGGCCTGGAAGAACAGGACGCCGCCAAGAAATTCATCCGCATCCTGCGTGAAGTGACAGTGGAGGACGGCGACAAGCGCGCCACTTTCGTCCCTTTCGAAGGCTTCAAGGTGAGCTTCGAGATCGATTTCGATCACCCGGTATTCCGGGACCGCACCCAAAGTGCAAGCGTGGATTTTTCCAGCACTTCGTTCGTAAAAGAAGTCAGCCGCGCCCGTACCTTTGGTTTCATGAGTGACATCGAGTACCTGCGCAAGCACAACCTCGCACTCGGCGGCAGCGTGGAAAACGCGATCGTGGTCGACGCTGATGGCGTGTTGAACGAAGACGGTCTTCGTTATGAAGACGAATTCGTCAAACACAAGATCCTCGACGCGATTGGCGACCTGTACCTGCTGGGCAACAGCCTGATTGGTGAGTTCAAAGGCTTCAAGTCCGGTCATGCACTGAACAACCAGCTGCTGCGCAAATTGATTGAGCAGACAGATGCGTGGGAAGTGGTGACGTTCGAAGACGCCAGCACCGCACCGATCTCTTACATGCGCCCGGTTGCGGCGGTGTAAGTAAAAAACCTCTCTAGTTTTTTGAAGGCCATCCTCGGATGGCCTTTTTTTATGCCTGCGGTTTCTCTGGTGCCTGATCAGGCGTCTTCGCGAGCAGGCGGCGGTGCCATCACCTTGGAAACATCAGGCTGACACCACAACGCGATTGCGCCCGCCTTCCTTGGCCTGATACAACGCCTTGTCCGCTGCAAACAACAACTGCTCCAGTGTCATCTCGCTCGCCGATGTCCAGGTGGCGATGCCGATACTCACGGTCATCGCCCGCTCAGCGCCTTCGACCCAGGGCAAATTTTCCACAGCCTGGCGAATCTGCTCGGCGATCTGCTGCGCCCCGGCGCTGTCGGTCTCGGCGAGAATCACCGAAAACTCTTCACCGCCATACCGCGCGACCAGATCCGCCGGGCGTCGCACGTTCGCGGTGATTACCCTGGCCAGTTCACGCAAGACCTGATCCCCAGCCTGATGGCCATGGCGATCATTGAAGGCCTTGAAGTGGTCGGCATCGATCATCATCACCGACAGCGGCTGGCCCGAGCGCTGGGCGCGGAACCATTCGTGGCGCAGGGTCTGGTCGAGCATGCGCCGGTTGGCCACACCGGTCAGGTCATCGGTGGCAGCCAGTTGCGCCAGTTCGCGTTCGGCGCGATGGCGCAAACGCAGTTCCCGGCCGAGCAGCCACGTCAGCCACAACAACCCCAGGCACAACACGCCGGTGGCGCCGCTGATCAGGATCGCCGTGCGGCGCCAGGTGCCGAACACTTCCTCGCTGGACAGCGCCACCATCACGGTCAACGGCAGATTGCCGACCCGCGAGTAGGTATAGAGCCGCCGTTGTTTATCCATGCTCGAAGTGCTGGTGAAACTGCCGCTGCCATCGCGGTCGCTGAGAATGCGCACGACGTTGGGGCGGTTGCCGAAACTCTTGCCGACCGAATCGCTCTGCAGATACGGCTTCTGCGCGAGCAGCACGCCATCGCTGTTGATGATGTTCAACGTGCTGTCGGTGCCGATGTCGAGGCTTTTGAACAGGTCGTCGAAGTAGTCGAGTTTCAGCGACGCCACCGCCACGCCGAGAAATTCGCCGGTCTGCGAGGAGATGCGCCGGCTGAAGCTGATGCGCCACTGATCGGCCTCTTCGCAATCGCAGCGGGTCTTGAACGGTCGGCTGATAAACATGCCGATGTCGCGGTTGAATGCGTGGGCGAGAAAATAATCGCGATCGGCGAAATTGCCCGGTTTCGCTTCGATGCGCGAGGAGTTGGCGATCACCTCGCCGTGTTTGTCGAGCAGCAGGATGTCGCCCTTGAAGCGCGCGGTGGCAGAGCGATCAAACAGTGCCAGATGGCGGATCTGCGGCGAGACGTTCTGCAGGTCGTCACGCTGAGCGGCGGCGATCAGGCCTTGCAGCGTCAGGTCGTACAACTCGACGGTGCGCAGCACGTCGGCATCGATCAATTGCGCGATGGTCGTGGCGCGGCGCGTGGCGACTTCCTGTGCACTGGCGTACTCGCGGATCAGCAGGAAGGTAACGATGCACACCATCGCAATCACGGTCAGCAGGCTGCCGAGGATCAGCAGGCGCTCGGGGCGACCGGTAAGGCCTGTGATGGAAGGCGTGCGGCTGGCGATCATGATGGGGAGCCGGTTGGAGTGGTTTCATAAGCTTAGTTGGGCTGACGCCGGACGAACCTGTGGGAGCGAGCCTGCTCGCGAAAGCGGTGTGTCATTCAACACAGATGTTGACTGACAATCAGCTTTCGCGAGCAGGCTCGCTCCCACAGGGTAGATCACAGGATCTGTAAAGCGCAGCGCCGATCTTAGAAGACGTTGACCGGGTAGTCGATGATCACGCGGTATTCATCTGTATCCGAATCAATCGCGCCGTAGCCGTTGCCGCCACGGTTGGTGGCCCATTGCAGGCGCATCGCGAGGTCCTTGGCCTGGCCGCTTTGTACGACGTACTGCAAATCGATGTCGCGTTCCCAATGCTTGGCGTTGCGGCCATCGGCGCTGTACCAGCTCGAATAGCCTGCGCTGTCCGGGTCAGCTTTGGTCAGATCCAGCGTGCCGCGTGAATAAGACAGCGCCGAAGTCAGGCCGGGGATGCCGACACCGGTGAAGTCATAAGCGTACTTGAGCTTCCAGGAACGTTCGTTCGGGCCGTTGAAGTCCGAGTATTGCTGAGAGTTGTCCAGATAAACGCTGTCGCCCTGGCTGATGTAGTCGAACGGCGTGTTGCCGTTCACGCGTTGGTACGCGGCGGTGACGCTGTGGCTGCCGATGCCGACGGTGAGGTGCGCGCTCCAGGTGTTGTTGTCGATGTCGCCGAGCAGCGCATCGCCGGTGTCCTGCGTGTGATAGGAGTGCAGGCCCGGGTTGAGGCTGACCAGATCGTTCAGTCGCCAGGTGTAGTCGAGGTCGTAGTAGTACTGGTTCCAGATGTCCTTGAGCTCGGACGCGTAAAGACTGCTGGTCAGGCCCTCAACGCCGCTCCAGGACACACCGGCCCAGTTCAGGTGCTGGCTGTCATCGCCGTCTGCCAGCGTGCCGTAGGACGTGCCGATTCGCGTGTGTCCACTTTGGTTATACGGCTTGGTGAAGCTGGCCTGGCCGCCTTCGATCAGCCAGCCGTCAAAGCTGTGGTTGCTCAGGCTGATGCCACGAAAGCTCTGCGGCAGCATGCGCGTGTCGCCGCCGGCAATCACCGGGTTGGTGAGGAACAGATCACCGGCCTTCAACTCGGTATCGAAGGCGCGCAACTTCAACGTCCCGCCTGCGGTGGAGAACGAGCCCGGCGCTTTGCCGTTGCCATCGCTGATCGGCAGGATGCTCGAACCGTCGGTCCCGCCTCCGCCATCGAGTTTCAAGCCGAGCATGGCATGGGCATCGACGCCGAAGCCGACCGTGCCTTCGGTGTAGCCAGACTGGAACACGCCGAGAAAACCCTGACCCCACTCGATATTGTCGTCCGCCTTCTGCAAGCGGTTGCGATTCATGTAGTAGTTGCGGGCGTTGAGGTTGAGGCTCGAACCTGCGACGAAGCCTTGTTGGGCAGGCTCATCGGCGTGGGCGGCGGGGGCAATCGTTGCGGCAAATGCAATGAACAGCGGTGTGAGGCGGGCAGGGTAAAACACGTGCGGTGGAGCTCCTTGGGTCAGCGGGCCGCTCTGGTTCTTGAGCGGCTTGATGTTTCTTGTTGTTACAGACGCACCAGAAGGCTTTCAGACCACAACGAAAAAAGGCCGCTGAATGGCAGCGGCCTAGAGTGACGACGGTTGAACGGGAAGAGCCAAACAACCGCGTCGAGGGAAACCTTTCGCGGTGCGACTCAGCTGTCTTTCTCGAGCGCTTGAGCCTGGGAAGTAGCGGCCTGCGGGGATTGCGTCGCGTCTTGAGCCTTGGCCATCACTTCGGCCTGATGCTGATCGAATGCCTGCGCGCGCGCGACTCTTTGCGCGACGAACGTTTGCGATTCTTCAGCCATCGCCATCGGCGACAGAATCAATGAGGACAAAACGAATGCGCTGGCAATACCCATACTGTTGGACATCTTGAAAACCTTCTCGCTTGGCGAGTGCTGTTTGGTGCGGGCAAAGATAAGGTTGCCGGGGGTTGGGAAACAGCGTGATTTTCATAAATGACTGTTACAGCAAAAGCAAAGATCGGCACGGGTAACAACCCGGTCTGTGCGTGATGGTGGCCTGTGGCGAGGGGATTTATCCCCGTTGGGCTGCGAAGCGGCCCCAAGAATTCCAGCCTCAAAGATTCTTGGATCTTGTGCACAGGATTTGCGACTGCTGCGCAGCCGAGCGGGGATAAATCCCCTCGCCACAGGGCTTGGCTGAGCATTCAGACCGGAAGGTGAATGCCGAAGGTGTTCATGCCCCGATCACTGCGCACAAACACATCTCCGCCATGCATCAGCGCAATCGCCTTGACGATGGCCAGCCCCAGCCCGTGGTTATTGCCGCTGTTGCTACGCGAGGCATCGACCCGATAAAACCGTTCGAACAACCTCGGCAGATGCTCGCTGGCAATCGGCGTCCCGGGATTGGCCACGCCAATGCTCACCTGATGTTCTTCAACCTCGATGCGCACCTCGATCACTTGACCCGGTTCGGTGTGCTGCACCGCGTTGCTGAGCAAATTGATCAGCGCCCGGCGCAGATGCGCGACCTCAATCTGCACTTGCGCATCGCCGCTGACCCGAACTTCAACCTGCGCGTCTTCAAGAATGAAATCCAGATAGTCCAGTGTCGTCGCCACTTCGTCAGCCAGGGACGTCGAGGTCAGTTTGGTCGCCTTGTTGCCCTGATCGGCGCTGGCCAGAAACAGCATGTCGTTGATGATCGAACGCAGCCGCTCCAGCTCTTCGAGATTCGATTGCAGCACTTCGAAATAGTGTTCGGCGGAGCGCCCGCGAGTCAGCGCGACCTGGGTCTGGCCGATCAGGTTGGTCAGCGGCGAACGCAGTTCATGGGCGACGTCGGCGTTGAACGATTCCAGCCGTGAATAGGCCAGTTCGACCCGTTCCAGGGTCGAGTTGAACGACTCGACAAACTGTTCCAGTTCCGGCGGCAGCGGCGACAGACGCAAGCGTCCGGCGCGCAGCGGTGGTGCCAGACGCTGGGCTTCCTGCGACAGTTTGATCAACGGCTTCAGACCGATTCTTGCGACCCAATAGCCCAATGCAGAGGCCAGCAGCACCCCGACAATCGCCAGACTGATCAGGGCGATGAGCAAGTGATGCTGGGTCTGATGCAGCGTCTCGGTGTCGATGCCGATCATGAAACGCAACGGCGGGCGCTGATCCTTGGCGGGGAACTGACTGACCAGCACTTTCAGTGGGTAGGGTTGATCGGGCAGTTGCAGATCGTGCATGCCCAACGGGCCATTGATGGCGGCACGAATCTGCGGCGTAAGGTTGCCGTATTCGTAGCGCGGATCACCGCTGCTGATCCAGAAGCTGATGCGCTTGTCTTCTTCCCCGAGCAGCTTGAGCTTGTTGTTGATCTTCACCCAATGCTCCGGCGTGCCGTAACGGCCAACGGTGGATTCGAGCACGCTGTACCGCGCATCCAGCTCAGCTTCGGGCAACAATCCCAAGCCCTTGTCGACCTGTTGATACAGCGCGCCGCCAATCAACAGAAACACCACCAGCGCCACCAGCGTGAACATGCCGCTCAGGCGCAAGGCAATCGAGTTACTGGACACCACGGCTCTCCAGCACATAACCCATACCGCGAATGGTGTGCAGCAGCTTTTCGTTGAACGGCCCGTCGAGCTTGGCGCGCAGGCGTTTGATCGCGACTTCGACGACGTTGGCGTCACTGTCGAAATTGATGTCCCAGACCATTTCCGCGATTGCGGTCTTCGAAAGGATTTCGCCCTGGCGACGGGCGAGCACGCTGAGCAGGGAAAACTCTTTCGCGGTCAGATCCAGGCGCGTGCCGGCGCGGGTGGCCTTGCGGCTGATCAGGTCGATCCACAGGTCGGCGATGGTCACTTGCACCGGCTCATGGCCGCCGCTGCGGCGGGTCAGCGCTTGCAGGCGGGCGACCAGTTCGAGAAAGGAAAACGGTTTGCCGAGGTAATCGTCGGCGCCGTCGCGCAGGCCTTTGATGCGGTCTTCGACGCGCTCGCGGGCGGTGAGCATGATCACCGGGGTCTGCTTGCGCGCACGCAGTGCGCGCAGTACGCCGAAGCCATCGAGCCCCGGCAGCATGACGTCGAGGACGATCACGGCGTAGTCGCATTCCAGCGCCAGATGCAGGCCTTCGACACCGTCGCGGGCAAGGTCGACGGTGTAGCCCTGTTCGGTCAGGCCACGGTGCAAATAGTCTGCGGTTTTTTCTTCGTCTTCGATAATCAGAACGCGCATGACCGCCTCAGTCTGTGGTCGCCAGTGCCGTTGCGGGCGTTGGGGCTGGTGGGTGTGAGTGCCGGTGAAACAGCCGCTCGAGCCATAAGTATATGACCGGCGTGGTGAACAGCGTCAGCATCTGGCTGACCAGCAAACCGCCGACCACGGCAATGCCCAACGGCTGGCGCAGTTCGGCGCCGGTGCCGTAGCCGAGCATCAGCGGCAATGCGCCGAGCAGGGCGGCGAGGGTGGTCATGATGATTGGCCGGAACCGGGTGATGCACGCTTCGAAAATCGCCTCCTGCGGCGGCAGACCGCGCTGGCGCTGCGCTTCAAGCGCGAAGTCGATCATCAGGATGCCGTTCTTTTTGACGATGCCGATCAGCAGCACCAGACCGATCAACGCCATGATCGAAAAGTCCTGGCCGCAGATCCACAGCATGATCACCGCGCCCAGACCTGCCGCCGGCAGGGTCGAAATGATCGTCAGTGGATGCACGAAGCTTTCATAAAGCACGCCGAGAATGATGTACACCGCCACCAGCGCCGCCAGAATCAGCCACGGCTGGCTGGCGAGCGAACTCTGGAACGCCTGCGCCGCACCCTGGAAATTGCCGCTGATCGCGGTGGGCATGCCGATCTCGGCCTTGGCCTGATTGAGCTGAATCACCGCATCGCCCAATGCCACGCCGGGGGCGAGGTTGAATGACATGTTGGCGGCGGGGAACATGCCGTCGTGGGCAATCGACAGCGGGCCGATGGTTGGCGCGTCAAACCTTGCCAGCGCCGACAGCGGCACCATCTCGCCGCTCAGTGGCGAGCGTAGGTAGAAATAATTGAGGCTTTCGGCCTTGCCGCGCTGTTTGGTGTCCAGCTCGAGAATCACGTTGTACTGGTTGACCTGGGTCTGGAATTCATTGATCTGCCGTTGGCCGAATGCATCGTACAGCGCCTCGTCGACATCGCTTGCAGTCAGGCCGAAACGCGCGGCGGCGCTGCGGTCGATGCTGATGTGGGTGATGCTGCCGCCCAGTTGCAGATCGTTGGAAATGTCGCGAAACGCCGGGTTGCTGCGCAGTTTCTCGGTCAGGCGCTGGGTCCAGGTGGCGAGGGTCGCGCCGTCATTGCTCTTCAGCACATATTGATACTGGGCACGGCTCGGCCCGGAGCTTAGGTTGATGTCCTGCCCGGCGCGCAAATAAAGGACGATGCCGGGCACTTTCATCAGTTGCGGGCGGATGCGGTCGATGAACTGGCTGGCGCTGACATCGCGATCGCCGCGCTTTTTCAGGGCGATCCAGAAGCGCCCGTTGGCGATGGTCTGGTTGCTGCCGGAAACCCCGACGGAGTGCGAGAACGCCTGCACCGCCGGATCGGCCGCGACGATTTCGGCCATCGCCAAGTGTTTTTTCACCATGTCGCCGTAGGAGATATCCGCAGCGGCTTCCGTGGTGCCGAGGACGAACCCGGTGTCCTGCACCGGGAAGAACCCCTTGGGAATGAAAATGTACCCGGCGACCGCCAACGCCAGCGAGAGACCGAACACGCCGATCATCAATTTCTGATGATCGAGGGCGCGGCGCAGGCCCTTTTCGTACCAGCCGAGCAGGCGTTCGCTGAAACCGGGTTTGGCGTTGGCGTGATGTACCGGCTTACGCATAAACAGCGCGGCAAGGGTTGGCGCCAGGGTCAGCGACACCACCACGGAAATCATGATCGTCGAAGTCGCGGTCAGGGCGAATTCCTTGAAAAGGCGCCCGACCACACCGCCCATGAACAGCAGCGGAATGAACGCCGCCACCAGTGAGAAACTGATCGAAACGACGGTGAAGCCAATCTCGCCGGCCCCCTTGATCGCCGCCTCGCGCATGTCATCGCCGGCCTCGAGATGGCGATGGATGTTTTCCACAACCACGATCGCATCGTCCACGACGAAGCCGACCGCCACGACGATCGCCACCAGCGTCAGGTTGTTCAGGCTGAAGCCGAGGATGTACATCAGGGCGAAACTGGCGATCAACGAGACGCCGAGCACCGCCGAAACAATCAGCGTCGCCGACAACTGCCGCAGGAACAGCGCCATCACCGCGACCACCAGCAGGATCGCGATCAGCAAAGTGATCTCGACTTCATGCAGCGAAGCGCGAATGGTTTGCGTGCGGTCGATCAGGGTTTTCACCTGCACCGAGGCCGGCAGCATCGCTTCGAGGCCGGGCAGGGCGGCCTGAATGCGGTCGACGGTTTCAACAATGTTGGCGCCGGGCTGGCGGAAAATCACCAGATTCACACCGGGGCGATCTCCGGCCCAGGCCTGCACGTAGGCATCTTCCGCACCGTTGACGACTTTGGCGACATCGCGCAGGTGAACCGGGGCGCCATCCTTGTAGGAAACGATGAGCTGGCTGTAGTCCTCGGGGTGGAACAACTGGTCGTTGGTCGACAGCGTCGAGATACTCGATTCGCCGTACAGCGCACCTTTGGCCAAGTTAAGGCTGGTCTGCTGGATCGCCAGCCGAATGTCGGCCAGCGTCAGGCCGATGGCCGCGAGTTTGTCCGCCGAGGCTTGTACGCGAATCGCCGGGCGTTGCTGACCGGTGATGTTGATCTGGCCGACGCCGTCGACCTGACTGATCTGACGCGAGAGCAGAGTTTCCACCAGGTCGCTGAGTTCGGTGCCGGGCATCTGTGTCGAGCTGACACTGAGGATCAGCACCGGGCTGTCGGCCGGGTTGACCTTCTTCCACGTCGGCAGCGTTGGCATGTCCTTGGGCAACTTGCCGGCGGCGGTGTTGATCGCCGCCTGTACTTCCTGGGCGGCGGTGTCGATGCTTTTATCGAGGGTAAATTGCAGGGTCAGCAGAGTTGAGCCCAGCGCGCTGCTGGAGGTCATCTGGGTCATGCCGGGGATAGCGCTGAATTGCACCTCCAGCGGCGTGGCCACTGAGGAAGCCATGGTGTCGGGGCTGGCGCCGGGCAACTGTGCCGAGACCTGGATCGTCGGAAATTCCGCTTCCGGCAGTGGCGCAATCGGCAAACGCGGGAAGGCAATTACGCCGACCAGTACCAGAGCGAACGTCAGCAAAATCGTCGCCACCGGGTGATCGATGCACCAGGTCGAGATGCCCTTGTGCGAGTTCATGGCTTCGGCTCCGCCTGCACCACTTGCGCTGGCTCGCTCATGACTTGTACGCTCGAGCCCGGTTTGAGTCGCGACTGGCCGTCGGTCACCAGCACGTCACCAGCGTTGACACCTTTGATGATGTCCTGGCCGCTGCCCTGATAAACCATTTGCACCGGCACCGCCTCGACCTTGTCGTCCTTCACGCGGTAAACAAAGTGTTGTTCGAGGCCACGCTGTACGACGGTGGGCGGAACCACCAGCGCATCTTTATCCACAGCGGTCTGAATTTTTACCGTCACCAGCAAACCCGGCCAGAGCTTCTGGCTGGCATTGGCGAATTCGGCCTTGGCGCGGATGGTGCCGGTGTTGGCGTTGATCTGATTGTCGATCAGGGTCAGCTGACCTTCGCCGAGCAGATTGCCGGTTTCGCCATCAGTATCGGCTCCGATGTAGGCCTTGACCGGTGCGCGTTGCGGATCGCTGATCAGGCTTTGCAGGGTCGGCAGCATCTGCTGCGGCAGGGAGAACTCGACGGCGATCGGGTCGATCTGCGTGACGGTGAACAGGCCCTGGGTGTCGGTCATGCGCAGGAAGTTGCCTTCATCGACTGTACGAATGCCGACACGCCCGGTGACCGGGGAGCGAATCTGCGTGTAGGAGAGTTGCACCTGTGCCGCATCGATCGAGGCCTGATTGCCTTGCGCCGTGGCCTTGAGCTGATTGACCAAGGCCTGTTGCTGGTCGAAGGTCTGTTTCGATACGCCGTCGTCGACGCTGAGCAGTTTGTAGCGCTTGAGATTGACCAGCGCGACCTGCAACTGCGCCTGACTCTCGCCCAACTGCGCCCGGGCCTGGTCGAGGCTGGCGCGGATCGAGCGGTCGTCGATGGTGGCGAGCAGGTCGCCTGCTTTGACCAGCTGACCTTCCTTGACCAGAATTTTCGTCAGGATCCCGTCGATCTGCGGACGCACCACCACGCTGTGCAGCGACAGCACCGAGCCGATGCCGCTGGTATAGCGCGGCACGTCTTTAGCGCTGACCGTCACCACCCGCACTGGAATGGCAGTCGGTGTAGCCAGTTTGGCCGGCGCCGGTTTCAGCGCGAACCACAGGCCGGCGGCTGCCAGCAGAATCAGGAGAGTGGCCAGCAGGATTTTGTTTTTCTGAATGGACATGCGCGGCGCCGAAGTCTGGAGTTTGGGCAGATTGACCAGTTATAAACCGGTCAGGCGGTCGGCAGGGTGACGGCTGGCTGTCAGGAATGTCAGTTTCCGGCGTTAATTGCCGTGGCTGCGATTAGCGTTGAGTTGATAAGTCCCTAAAAGGGACCTATCGTTCCCTTTTTGAGACTCTTTGGCGGGCCAGGTGGAAAACCTTTCTTTGAGCGAAGCGCTGTTCACTGCCACCCAGCAAAAAGTCTTGGGATTGTTGTTCGGCAAGCCCGACCAGACCTTCTACGCCAACGAAATCGTGCGCTGGGCGCAGGTTGGCAAGGGCGGCCTGATGCGTGAACTCGATCGATTGCAACGAGCCGGGATCCTCAGCATGACACGAGTGGGTAACCAGACCCATTACCAGGCCAATCCCGCATGTCCTATCTACGCGGAGCTTCTGGGCATCACGCGCAAGACATTCGGCTTTGCCGAGCCTCTTCGTCAGGCATTAGAGCCGTTTGCCGAACAGATCACTTGGGCGTTCGTGTATGGCTCCATTGCCAAAAACTCGGCGAACACACTCAGTGACATAGATCTCATGCTGATTGGCGAAGGCCTGCACTACAGTGAATTGATGGAGCGACTCATGCCGTTGGAGGAGCAATTGGGGCGTCCCATCAACCCGACGCTATACACCCCGCAAGACTGGGCCAGGAAGCTGGCAGCGCAGAACAGTTTTGTCATGCGAGTGATGCAGCAGGAAAAAATCGATCTGTCAGGGGCAAACCCTTTGGAGTCCAAGGATGGGCAGCAACGAGAGTCTGGAGAATCTTCTACGTAGCGGTGTACTGAAAGCGGAGCCACCTGACCGCAAGGAGTGTGAAGGTCTGATGCGCTCGGCTTTGGACAGGCTCAAGGATGCGCGCACTTGCACACTGTCGTTTTCCAGCCGGTTCGATTTGGCCTACAACGCCGCTCACGCGCTGGCGCTGACAGCTCTTCGCCTGAGTGGCTATCGATCGGACAAGCGCTATCTGGTATTCCAGTGCCTGATCCATACCACGCAAAGCAGCAAGGTTCAGGTGCGATTGTTTGCGTTGTGCCACGAGCGGCGCAATCTCGCCGAATATGAAGGCTATATGGATGAAGATGACGCGCTTCTTGAGCAATTGCTGGAGAGCACCTCGCAATTGTTGGGTGACGTTCAACAACGCATGAACTGAAATATCATCACGCAGTGTCAGTGCCAGGCAGCCATTCAGCGCATCTCGCAAATCTTCAGATGCCGAGCCAGAGCGCACAGGTATACTGCGCGCCTTTGCGGCTCACTGATCGGGCCGACTTTTTGTTCCCGGAGCTTTTATGACTTCCCCGACCCAACCGCCGGTTGACGACGCTGTGAGCGACGTCCCGGCTGAAGTGGCTGACACCAGCGAAACCAAGGCCGAGATCCCGGCGTTCAAGTTCCCGTTCAAGCCGGGCGAGCTGGCTTCGGCGAAAGGCTCGAATCAGCCGTGGTACAAGAATGGCGCGAAGAATGGCCACACCAAAACCCCGGGCATGGCGCCGCCGGGGACGCGTCGGTCGATGGGCAAGCGCTGACATCGGAAAGTGATGGTGCTTGTGCTGGCCTCTTCGCGAGCAGGCTCGCTCCCACATTGGATTTGTGTAGAACCCAAACCTGTGGGAGCGAGCCTGCTCGCGAAAGCGACATCCGCTACAGCACAAATATCAGATCAAGCCGCGCGCAATGAAATAAACGCATAAGTCTGCGCCGGTTCCGTCACCACCTGCCCACCCGCAGCCAGTACCTGTCCGGCCACGTCATCGCCGGACAAATGAAACCGCCATTCACTGGTTTGCGCCGCCAGCGGTTTCGCGCTCACTTGGTCGATTACCGCGGCAAACGCATCCATGTTCGGCAAGTACGCGGTGAACCCGTCGCCCTTGAGCGCTGTGGTGCGAATCCCTAGCGTTGCGCAGATTGCATCCTTGAGTTTGATGTCATCCCGGTCCGCCTGACGCGAACGCTGGATCAGCTCAACCAGTGCCCGATCAACCAACTCGCCGCCCACGATCAGCTCCGGTCCCTGTTCCCAGGACTCCGGTGGGCAATCCTTGGCAGCAGGATTGAGCGGGATGTGCGGATTGATT
This sequence comes from Pseudomonas triticicola, assembly GCF_019145375.1. Taxonomy (NCBI): domain Bacteria; kingdom Pseudomonadati; phylum Pseudomonadota; class Gammaproteobacteria; order Pseudomonadales; family Pseudomonadaceae; genus Pseudomonas; species Pseudomonas triticicola. The sequence continues at coordinate 658,039 of NZ_JAHSTX010000002.1, forward strand.
TCCGCCGGGTAAATCCGGCACACCAGCGGGCGCCGCTCGTAGATCCGGCAGCGCTTGTCGTCGTCAAGATTCCGGCAGGGGCCGACGTTGTAGGCGGCAAAGGTGATCGCCACATGAGCATCAGCAGTGCCGCTGCGGACCACCGCCGAACGGCGCTCGGCATGTTCGCGCTGCTGCGCCGGCAGACCCAGGCCATTGCCGAGAAACGCCTCGACCAGCACGATCACCTGACCGCCATCGGCCGCCCACATGCGGGCTTCGGCCAGCGTCAGCGGGACATGGTGGTCGGTGCAGCACTTGCCGCAGCCTACGCAGGAAAACGTCGTATTCATTGAGCGATCTGTCTTCAATCAGGGTGTGAAACGGTGGCGGAAAACCACCGCACAGGGCCTGGTCGAAGCAAGTTGTGCGCCACTCACTGAGGTTTGGCGGTCGGACGAATCGAATCCCACTCGGTGACGTACGCGGCTTTCGTCTGTTTGTTGTACAGACACAGCTCGCTGCCTTGCTGGCCTTTCATGTGTTTTTGCGGGTATTGGCCTTGCAGCAGAACGGCGGTGTAACCGACGCGGTCGTCGAATTGCGCAGGTGTGCCGACCGGTTTGACGTTTTTCAGACCGCTGGCCTTGGTGCAACTGGCGAGCACGGTCTTGTCGTAAGCGGCCCAGGCGTCGGGGCTGGAGGCGTGGGCCTGGGAGGCGAGGGCGGTGAGGCTGAGCAGGGCCAGGGTGATGGCTTTCATGGTTGGGGCATCCTTGGTTATGGCCAAGGTTGGAGTCTGCCTGAAGAGTTTTGTTGCCTGGGGCACCGCTAAAAGATCGCAGCCTTCGGCAGCTCCTACATGGAAATGCGGTTTCCTGTAGGAGCTGCCGAAGGCTGCGATCTTTTGACTTTGATCAGTCCGGCACCAATTCCCGGCGGACCACATACATCCCGACACTCTCATAAAACCGCCGCGCCCGCAGGTTGTCCTCCAGAACCCGCAAATCGGCAAACCCCTCGCGCCGCTGTTGAAAGACGCTGAAGGCATGCAGCAACAACGCCCGGCCAAGCCCCCGGCCCTGCATTCGCGGGTGTACCACCAGGTTCTTGATATAGGCACTGGTCCAACATTGCGTCACGCCTACCACGCCCTCGGCATCGCAGGCCACGAAACACAATGCTGGGTCATATTCAGGGTCGCTAACGAAGCGCTGACGCCAGTCGTGCAGTGACGGCACTCGACCGCCACCTTCCAGCTGTCCGAGCTGCATCAGCTGATGCACTGCCGGCGCCAGTTCCTCGCGGTAGACGGACAGCTCAATCCCCTCCGGCCACTGCGCATCCGACAGAACCCCACTCAAGTCGCGGCGCAGCAGAAAGCAAAATGTGTCGGCCAAGACTCAGTGCCCGTTCGCCGCGACGTGCTTGGCGGCTTCGATCAGGCGTTGGGTCAGCTCCGGCGAAGAGAACTTGGTCAGCACCGCATTTGCACCGGCCAGCCGGGCTTTTTCACTGTTCATCGCGCTGTCGAGGGAGGTGTGCAGCAAGACGTACAAATGAGCGAAGTCCGGAGTCTCGCGCAGGGTGCGGGTGAAGGCATAGCCGTCCATCTCGGACATTTCGATGTCGGAGACGATCAGGTTGATCTGCTGCGCGGTGCCCTGCAGGTCGAGCAGGCAGTCGATGGCTTCCTTGGCACTGCGCGCGGTGTGGCATTGCAGGCCGAGGTTGCGCAGGGTATGCACCGATTGCTGCAGGGCCACCTGGCTGTCGTCGACCACCAGAATGCGCGCGTTGCCGAGCACTTCGGCGTCTTCCATGGTCAGGTCGGTCGGCGCCATTTCAATCTGCGCCGGGGCGATGCTGTGGATGACTTTTTCGATATCCAGCACCTGCACCAGCGTGCCGTCCACCGAGGTCACGCCGGTGATGTAGGCGCGCGAGCCGCCAGAGCCGAACGGTGGTGGCTTGATGTCGGTGGTCAGGCAATGGACGATCTTGCTCACCGCCTGCACATGCAGACCCTGCTTGGAACGGCTGACATCGGTGACGATCAGGCAGCCACCGTTGGGATCTTCCAGAGGCCGCTCGCCGATCGCGCGGCTAAGGTCGATCACCGACAACGATGCACCGCGCAGGGAGGCGATGCCTTTGACGTGCGGGTGCGACTCCGGCAGCTTGGTCAGCGGCGGGCAGGGGATGATTTCACTGACTTTCAGCAGGTTGATCGCCATCAGCTTGCCGCTGCGCAAGGTAAACAGCAGAAGCGAAAGTGAATCTGCGCGGGCTTTGGTGGAGGACATAAGAACCTTCTGTGGGGCGAGAGTGGAAATCGCCAGAAACCTTTGATGCCGGGTTATCGGCGTGAATGGGGTGGGCTTTAGGTTTGTCGTCACAGATCAAAAGCCCCTCACCCCAGCCCTCTCCCGGAGGGAGAGGGAGCCGATTGGGGGATTTTGAAGAACTCCGTCGACCTGAACGTGATTTACCGAATCCGTACCTGACTGGTTCAATGCGTTGTCGATTCAAGCTCTTCGAATCCATAATCGACTCGATTTTTTCAGGTCGATGCATGACGCAAGACATCTCGGTCGGCTCCCTCTCCCCCGGGGAGAGGGCTGGGGTGAGGGGCTTTTGGCACTTGGCGGAAATCTTCAGCCCTTCATGCCCAAGCGCTTGGCCATCCGCCCAAGATTTGCCCGATCCACCCCCAACTCCCGCGCCGCACTCGCCCAGTTATCCTGATGACGCTCCAGCGCTGCACTGATCAGGCGCCGCTGAAACTCATCGGTGGCACTGCGCAAATCACCACCGATCATCGGCATCACATTGGCCAAGTCGACACTGGCAGGCACAACCACGTTATCCACAACCTCTCGGGGCAAATCCAGATCCGCCGCGCTCAGACTCAAAATCTTCGGACGCACTTTGCAGTTACCCAGCGCTTTCAGCGCACTGCGCCCGATCAGGTGTTCCAGTTCGCGCACATTGCCCGGCCAGGTGTAGGCGAGCAGTGCTTCCTGAGCATCACTGTTCAAACGCAGGCTATTGAGGCCCATGCGCGAGCGGTTCTGCTCGAGAAAGAAGCCACTGAGCAGCAACACGTCGCGCCCGCGATCGCGCAGCGCCGGCACCCGCAGCGGGTACACGCTCAAGCGGTGATAGAAGTCGGCACGGTAGCGACCGCTGCGCACTTCTTCGGCCAGATCGCGATTGGTCGCGGCAATCAGACGCACGTCGACCTGGTGCTCTTTGTCCGAGCCCAGACGCTGCAATTGACCGCTCTGCAATACGCGCAGCAACTTCGCCTGGACTGTCAGCGACAGCTCGCCGACTTCATCAAGAAACAGCGTGCCGCCATTGGCCAGTTCGAACTTGCCACGCCGGTCGCTGGTGGCACCGGTGAAGGCGCCGCGCACGTGGCCGAACAGTTCGCTTTCCACCAGCGTGTCGGGGAGGGCGGCGCAGTTGAGGCTGATGATCGGTTTGTCGGCGCGCGCGGAAGCGGCGTGGATGGCTTGGGCGACCAGTTCTTTGCCGACACCGGTTTCGCCGGTGATCAATACGGTCAGGTCACTGCCGCCAACCAGATTGATTTCTTCCACCAAGCGTTTGTGCGCTTTGCTCTGGCCGACCATTTCGCGGTTCTGCTGACCGCTGGCCTGACGGTAAACCTCGGCGCGCTGATGCTCGTCTTCGGCGCGGGTGGCCAGACGTTCGATGCGTTCGGCGGCGTTGACCGTGGCCGAGGCGAGGCTGGCGAAGGCTTGCAGGGCGTCGAGTTCGATCGGCTCGAAACGCTCCGGGTCCAGCGCGTCGAGGGTGATCAGGCCCCAGAGTTTTTCATCGACGAATAAAGGACAGCCGAGGCAGTCGTGAACTTCGAGGTGATCGTCGAGGCCATCGACCAAACCGTCATAAGGATCGGGCAAGTCGCTGTCGGCAGCGAAGCGCGTCGGCCCGGCGCCGGCCAGCAGGATTTCAAAACGCGGATGCTCGCTGACCTTGAAGCGCCGGCCGAGGGTGTCGGTACTCAAGCCATCCACTGCCAGCGGCACCAATGATTCGCCATCCAGACGCAACAACGCGGCGGCATCGCAGGGCAACAAGGCGCGCATGGCTTCGAGCAGGCGCCGATAGCGCTCGCCCTCGGGCAGTTCGCGGGACAGGTCAGCGACCAGAGGCAGCAGGGCGGTAAGCAGGGATTTAGCGGTCATGGTTATGTAGTCAAAGAGACAAGGTGTAGTCGCGATGACTATACGTTCATTTGTGTCGAAATGACTAAGCAGGTTTCAAGCTATTGAATTCAGGGGATTAATTAGTTGGCACGAAAGCTGATATCCCCTAGGCAATCTTTCAAGAAAGCGCAGGAGTCACCTTATGCTTAGCGTCCAGGATCGTGCCATCATCAAATCCACTGTGCCTCTGCTGGAAAGCGGCGGCGAGGCGTTGATCACACATTTCTACCGCATGATGCTCTCCGAATACCCGCAAGTGCGCCCGCTGTTCAACCAGGCGCATCAGGCCAGTGGCGATCAACCCCGTGCCTTGGCCAACGGCGTGCTGATGTACGCGCGGCACATCGATCAGCTCGACCAGTTGGGCGATCTGGTGGCGAAGATCATCAACAAACACGTCGCCCTGCAGATTCTGCCAGAGCACTACCCGATCGTAGGCACCTGCCTGCTGCGCGCCATTTCCGAAGTGCTCGGCGAAGAGATCGCCACGCCTGAAGTGATGAGTGCCTGGGGCGCTGCGTACGGGCAACTGGCCGACATCCTGATCGGCGCGGAAGCCGCGATCTATGACCAGAAGGAACACGCCGTCGGCGGCTGGCGCGGTGCGCGGGAATTCATCGTTGCGGCGAAGGTGCAGGAGAGCGCGGAAATCACCTCGTTCTACTTTGAACCGGTGGACAAACGGCCGATTCTTGCGGTCGAACCGGGTCAGTACATTGGCATGAAGTTGATCCTCGACGGTGAAGAAATCCGTCGCAACTATTCGTTGTCGGCACTGGCCAATAACGGCCAGTACCGCATCAGCGTCAAGCGTGAACCGAATGGTCGCGCGTCCAACTACCTGCATGATCAACTGCACGTCGGCGCGAGCATCCAACTATTCCCGCCGTCGGGCGAATTCACCCTGGCGGCCAGCGACAAGCCGCTGGTGCTGATCAGCGGCGGCGTCGGCATCACCCCGACGCTGGCGATGCTGGAAGCCGCGCTGGCCACCGAACGTCCGGTGCACTTTATCCACTGCGCGCGCAACGGCAGCGTCCATGCGTTCCGCGACTGGGTCGATGGGCTGGCGGCGCGTCATCCGCAACTCAAGCGCTTCTATTGCTACGCCGAAGAAGATGGCGTCAGCCCGGCGGCGGACAAGGTCGGCCTGCTCAGCGAAGAACTGCTCGGCCAGTGGCTGCCGGTACAGCGCGATGTCGATGCGTACTTCCTCGGACCGAAAGGGTTCATGGGCGCGATCAAGCGGCATCTGAAAGCGTTGGGCGTTCCGGAGAAACAGAGCCGTTACGAGTTCTTCGGCCCGGCTGCTGCTCTGGAGTGATCCGAGACCGACTTGTCTCGTTGGCGAGCAGGCTCGCTTCCACCGGATTTGCGTTCGACGCAGATCCATTGTGGGAGCGAGCCTGCTCGTGAATCTTCTGCGCGCCGCAAAAGCCATGTTGGTTAATCATTCCTTAACCGCTCTATCGTTTATTGCCCCGGTGTAGACTTGCGACAATTTCAGCCGCCGGCCGGCTGGACCATGAACTTACAAAGGAAAGGCAATGAGCGAGGAAACGATGCGGTTGGGACGTGAGCGGCGCTATCTGGTGCTGCTGGGGATCATCTGCCTGGCGTTGATCGGCGGCGCACTTTACATGCAGGTCGTGCTCGGCGAAGCACCTTGCCCACTGTGCATTCTGCAGCGCTATGCACTGTTGCTGATTGCATTGTTCGCCTTCATTGGCGCGGGTATGCGCAGCCGTCGCAGCATCACCGTGTTCGAGACGCTGGTGGTGATCTGTGCGATTGCCGGGGCCGGTGTGGCCGGGCATCACGTCTATACGCAGTTCTATCCGGCGGTGAGTTGTGGCGTCGATGTGCTGCAGCCGATTGTCGATGATCTGCCGCTGGCAAAGATCTTCCCGCTGGGCTTCCAGGTTGACGGTTTCTGCTCGACGCCGTATCCGCCGATCCTCGGGCTGTCGCTGGCGCAATGGGCGCTGGTGGCGTTCGTGCTGGTGGTCATTCTGGTGCCGTTGCTGACCTCGCGTAATCGAAAAGCGCTGCGCTGAGTCAACTTCTCGGCAGAGCTGCCGATAAACAAAACGCCCCGATTTTCGCTGATGAAAATCGGGGCGTTTTGCATTTCAGAGCGTTTGTGAAAACACCGTGACGAACGGCAATGAAGCGTGCGGCAAATGTGCGACATGTTGTCACACAGGAGCTGTCGCAGGGACTCGGGATGCGGCGGATTGGCCCCCTGTTACATAAAAACATTGGCCAGTTTCAGCGTTTTCGGGCTTCAGCACGGACGTACAAGAGCAGGCAGTTTTAACAGGCACCGGCAGATGGACGAAGCCCTTGGAACATCGGGCTTTGCGCCGCTCCAGCGTCTGTAGATCGGGTGCATAGCTGTCTGATTTGAGGCGGTTACGCTGGCAGATTTTGCCGCTTTTATTGAGAAACGCTTTCGATAACTTGCGCAACTTTTGCAAAAATGGCGATGGATTGTTGCTCTGAGTGATAAAAATTATTTCGGGATAAGACATGGTGTATAGGGCGCTACCTATCTACAATCGCCCGCACTGAATTCCCGACGCTGTTCAGCCTTTATCAAGGAACTGATCAGGAGGTCGGGTGTCGAGCGAGCCGCGAGGCTTTCGAGACACCCTGGTGTCGGTGCCTTTCCAATTTTCCGCACCAAATGGAATTGGTCTGTAACAAGGCCTTTGACCACGAATTCGAATAAGAACTGAACGCTGTCCCAAGGTTTTGTCGAGCGTAAGACGCGCGACGGGCGGCCCTTATTCAATCCAAAGAAAATGCCAACCCTTGGCAGGGTGAAGTGTTGGCGATCAAAACCCAACTGCATTGCGCAAGCTGCTTTAGAGGTCGTGAGATGAGTAAAAACAGGTACCCCAGATTACTAGGCCTAGTGCCGCTGCTCGGCACGTTGTTGCTGGGAGGCTGCAACATGACCTTGCTCAATCCAACGGGCCAGGTCGGCCTGGAACAGCGCAACCTGATCATCACCGCCACGCTGCTGATGCTGTTGGTCGTCGTGCCGGTCATCGTCATGACCTTCCTGTTTGCCTGGAAGTACCGCGCTTCGAACAAGAACGCCGTCTACACGCCGAAGTGGTCGCACTCGACCAAGATCGAAGTGGCCGTATGGACCATCCCGGTGCTGATCATCATCGCCCTGGGCTACATCACTTACATCTCGACTCACGAGCTGGACCCGTATCGTCCGATCGAGTCTGACGTCAAGCCGGTGACCATCGAAGTCGTCGCGCTGGACTGGAAGTGGCTGTTCATCTACCCGGAACAAGGCATTGCCACGGTCAACAAGATCGTGTTCCCGGCGCACACGCCAATCAACTTCAAGATCACCTCCGATGCGGTGATGAACTCGTTCTTCATCCCGGGCCTGGGCGGCCAGATCTACGCGATGGCGGGCATGCAGACCAAGCTGCACCTGATCGCTGACCGCAACGCTGAGATGGACGGTATCTCCGCCAACTACAGCGGTGCCGGTTTCACCGGTATGAAATTCAAGGCTATCTCCACCACTCAGGAAGATTTCGACGCCTGGGTAAGTGAAGTCAAGAAGTCGCCTAAACAGCTTGATCAGGCTGAATACGCGGCCCTGGCCAAACCGAGCCAGAACAACCCAGTCGAACTCTACTCGTCGGTCACGCCGAACCAGTTCCAGATCATCGTCGACAAGTACGAAGGTATGAAGCCGGGCAAGCCGCTGAAGCACGAGAAGAAAGAGAAAGAAGTGGCGGCCACGGATATTGACGCGGGTTCGCATTCAGCTGCCGGGGCAGAGGAGTAAACGATGTTTGGTAAATTAAGTTGGGAAGCAGTCCCATTCCACGAGCCGATCGTGATGGTGACCATCGCCATGATCGCCCTCGGTGGTCTGGCGCTGTTCGCTGCGATCACTTACTTCAAGAAGTGGACGTACCTGTGGACCGAGTGGCTGACTTCGGTCGACCACAAGAAAATCGGCGTGATGTACATCATCGTCGCCATGGTCATGCTGCTGCGCGGCTTTGCCGATGCGATCATGATGCGTACCCAGCTGGCCATGGCCACCGAGGGTTCGCCTGGCTACCTGCCACCTGAACACTATGACCAGATCTTCACCGCTCACGGTGTGATCATGATCATCTTCATGGCGATGCCATTCTTCACCGGCCTGATGAACCTTGCAGTGCCGCTGCAGATCGGCGCGCGTGACGTTGCGTTCCCGTTCCTGAACTCCCTGAGCTTCTGGCTGCTGGTGTCCGGCGTTGTGCTGATCAACCTGTCGCTGGGTATCGGTGAATTCGCCAAGACCGGTTGGGTTGCGTATCCGCCGCTGTCGGGCCTGCAATACAGCCCTGGCGTGGGTATGGATTACTACATCTGGGCGCTACAGCTATCCGGATTGGGTACGACGTTAACCGGGGTCAACTTCCTCGCGACCGTACTGAAAATGCGTACCCCTGGCATGAAACTGATGGACATGCCGATCTTCACCTGGACCTGCACCTGGGCAAACGTTCTGATCGTGGCTTCGTTCCCGATCCTGACCGCTACCCTGGCACTGCTGACCCTTGACCGTTACATGGATTTCCACATTTTCACCAATGAACTTGGTGGCAATCCGATGATGTACGTCAACCTGTTCTGGGCCTGGGGCCACCCTGAGGTTTACATCCTGATCCTGCCGGCCTTCGGCATCTTCTCGGAAGTGATCTCGGCCTTCACCGGCAAGAAACTGTTCGGCCACCACTCGATGATCTACGCCTCGGGCGCGATCTCGGTACTGGGCTTCATGGTCTGGCTGCACCACTTCTTCACCATGGGTTCGGGTGCAAGCGTCAACGCCTTCTTCGGTCTGGCGACGATGCTGATTTCCATCCCGACGGGTGTGAAGCTGTTCAACTGGCTGTTCACCATCTACCAGGGCCGTCTGCGCTTCACCAGCCAGGTCATGTGGACTCTGGGCTTCATGGTGACCTTCGCCATCGGGGGCATGACCGGCGTACTGCTGGCCATCCCGGGTGCTGACTTCGTACTGCACAACAGCCTGTTCGTGATCGCGCACTTCCACAACGTGATCATCGGCGGTGCGGTATTCGGTTACATCGCTGGCTTCGCGTTCTACTTCCCGAAAGCGTTCGGCTTCAAGCTGCACGAAGGCTGGGGTAAAGCAGCGTTCTGGTTCTGGATCTCGGGCTTCTTCGTCGCGTTCATGCCGCTCTATGCACTGGGCTTCATGGGCATGACCCGTCGTCTGAACGCCACCACCAACCCTGAGTGGGTACCGTATCTGTACGTTGCCATGTTCGGTGCGGTGATGATCGCTGTCGGTATCGCCTGCCAGTTGATCCAGCTGTACGTCAGTGTGCGTGACCGCAACAAGCCAGAGAACGTTTGCGATCACGGTGACCCGTGGAATGCACACACCCTGGAATGGTCGACCTCGTCGCCACCACCGTTCTACAACTTCGCTGTGCTGCCTAAGGCTGACTGCATCGACCCGTTCACCGAAGCCAAGGAAAACGGTACTGCGTACCAGCGTCCGGCCAAGTACGAGCCGATTCACATGCCGAACAACACCGCCACTGGCGTGGTGATGGGCGCGCTGTTGACCGTCTTCGGTTTCGCGATGATCTGGCACATCTGGTGGCTGGCGATCGCGAGCCTGGTGGGCACCGTCGTTTACTTCGTGATCCACGCTGCACGTGACGACCAGGGCTATATGGTTCCGGTTGAAACGATCGAGCGTATCGAAGCCGAGCAGCACAAGCGTCTGGTCGCGGCAGGGAAAATCCCGGCCAATGCCACCCGTGTTGAAACCTCGTTGGAACAGGCTTAAACCATGTCGAACTTAGTGACCAATGTTGGACACGCCCATGGTGACCATGGGCACGATGACCATCACCACGACTCGGGTGAGATGACCGTATACGGTTTCTGGCTCTACCTGATGACCGACTGCATTCTGTTTGCGTCGATCTTCGCGGTGTACGCAGTACTGGTAAACAACGTCGCCGGTGGCCCGTCGGGCCACGACATCTTCGAACTGCCATACGTGCTGGGCGAAACCGCTCTGCTGTTGTTCAGTTCGATCACCTACGGCTTCGCCATGCTGGCGTTGTACAAAGGGAAGAAGCAGGCAGTCCTGGGCTGGTTGTTCATGACCTTCCTGCTCGGCGCGGGCTTCATCGCCATGGAGATCAACGAGTTCCACCTGCTGATCTCCGAGGGCTTCGGTCCTAGCCGTTCGGGCTTCTTGTCGGCGTTCTTCACCCTGGTCGGTACCCACGGTCTGCACGTTTCGGCCGGTCTGATCTGGATGGGCATCATGATGTATCAGGTCAACAAGCATGGCCTGACGTCGACCAACAAGACCCGTCTGAGCTGCCTGAGCCTGTTCTGGCACTTCCTGGACGTGGTCTGGATCTGCGTCTTCACCGTTGTTTACCTGATGGGGACTCTGTAATGGCTAATGCACACTCCCATGACAGCCACGATGCTGGCCACGGCAGCGTCAAGTCGTACGCCATCGGCTTCATCCTGTCGGTAATCCTGACCGTCATTCCGTTCGGTCTGGTGATGTACCCGACCCTGCCGAAGTCGACGACGCTGGCAATCGTTCTGCTGTTCGCAGTGATCCAGGTGATCGTTCACCTGTATTACTTCCTGCACCTGGACCGTTCCATTGCACAGCGTAACAACGTGATCGCATTCGTCTTTACGGCGATCGTGATCGTGCTGCTGGTTGGCCTGTCGCTGTGGATCATGTTCAGCATCCACACGTACATGATGGCGAAGTGAGGTAGACCCGATGTCGCTCAAGCACTTTATCCAAATCACCAAACCGGGGATCATTTTCGGTAACGTGCTTTCTGTGGCAGGCGGGTTCTTCCTGGCCTCGAAAGGGCATGTCGATCTGGCGGTGTTTCTGGCCGCCATGATCGGTACTTCCCTGGTCGTGGCCTCCGGTTGCGTGTTCAACAACTGCATCGACCGCGACATCGACCTGAAGATGGAACGCACCAAGAACCGTGTGCTGGTCCAGGGCCTGATCTCCCTGAAACTGGCCCTGGTTTACGCGACCATTCTGGGTGTTCTCGGCGTTGCCTTGTTGTACAAGGTGGCCAACCCGTTGGCTGCCTTGTTCGCAGTAATCGGCTTCATCATCTACGTCGGCTTTTACAGCCTGTACCTCAAGCGCAAGTCGGTTCACGGCACGCTGGTGGGCAGTCTGTCGGGCGCCATGCCGCCAGTGATCGGTTACGTTGCCGTGACCAACAGCTTCGACATGGCCGCACTGACCCTGCTGGTGATGTTCAGCCTGTGGCAGATGCCGCATTCCTACGCCATCGCGATTTTCCGTTTCAATGATTACCTGGCCGCATCGATTCCGGTGCTGCCAGTGAAACGCGGCATTCAAGTGGCGAAGAAGCACATCCTGCTCTACATCCTGGCGTTTCTCGTGGCGACCTTGATGCTGACCTTCAGCGGCTACGCCGGCATGAGCTACCTCGCCGTCGCCGCCGCCATGGGCATGTACTGGCTGTACATGGCCTGGACCGGCTACAAGGCAGTCGATGACACCGTCTGGGCACGCAAGCTGTTCGTGTTCTCGATCTTCACCATCACTGCGTTGAGCGTCATGATGTCCCTGGACTTCAAGGTGCCGACAGAGCTGCTGCTGACGTACGCGCCGTAAGTTTGCTGGCTTCAGAAAAAACCCGCCATCGCGAGATGCGCGGGTTTTTTTTCGGCAGATATTCGACGTGCAACGTGGTGAGTTGCACACCGAGGGTCATTACCTATCCAGCAAACGGAAAAATCGCTCCCGCACATGCACATGATCACTGTGCGCGACGTTGAACCGCAGATAGTTGCCGGCGTCTGCAGCTTTGCTCAGCAATGTGCCCGGGGCCAACACCAGATTGTTTGCCAGTCCTTGGCGGGCCAGGATTTCGGCGTTCTTGCCCGCAGGCAGGCGCGTCCAGATGAACAACCCTTCGCCGGGTAGCGACGACACCGAGCAGCCTGCTTCAACCAGCCAGGCGGCGACGCGGCTGTTGGATTCGTACAAGCGGTCGACCGTGCGTCGCGCGTGTTTGGCGTAGCTGCCATCGCTAAGCAGGGTGCAGGTGATTTGCTCGGCCAGTTCCGAGGTGACGCCGCCGCAGGCCATTTTCAGGGCGATCATTCGTGCTGCCAGGGGCGCCGAAAGCACTGCATAGCTGACCCTGCTGTTGGCGGTCAGGGTTTTCGAGAAGCCCGAGACATAACTGACGTTGTCCAGGCCGCTCGCTGCCAGACGCGGAGTGCGGCGTTGCTGGATATCGCAATACAAATCGTCCTCGACGATATGGAAGCCGTATTGGTGGCTCAACTCCAGCAAGCGGTAAACCTGGGCCGGTGAGAAGGAATGGCCGGTGGGGTTGTGCAGGGTGCTGTTGGTCATATACAGCACCGGTCGATGGGCAATCAGCAGTTGCTCCAGCGCTTGCAGGTCCATGCCGCTGCTGTCGCGCGCGATGGTAATTACCTTGGCGCCATGCAGGGCGAGGTTGGCATGCAGGTTGAAGTAGCAGGGATCATCGAGCAGCACAGTGTCGCCGGGTTTGATCAGCAGCCGCATCAACAGGTCGATGGCCTGCATGGTGTTGGCGGTGGTGATGATCTGTTCCAGCGGCGCTTCGATGCCGAATGTCGCCAGTTTCACCTGCAAGGCCTGACGCAAGGGCAGGTAACCCCCGGCGACGCCGTACTCGCCCATGCGCAAAGTGGTCGCGCGCAATGTACCGCGCACGGCTTTGAGCAACTCTTCGGCGGGCAGCCATGAGGAGGGCAAAAAGCCGCAACCGGGACGCAGTGCGCCGTTGTCCAGCAACAATGCGCGCCGCACCACGCTGAGAGTGTCCTGGGGTTGCAGATCGGGTCGTGGACCGGCGGCGGGCGATATGGCAGCGCGGTGCACGTAATGCCCCGAGCCTTGACGTGACACGACCTGGCCCTTGGCGCGCAAGCGGTCGAGGGCATCGACCACGGTCGATTTGCCGACGTTCATCAACTCCGACAATTCGCGGATCGGTGGCAGCCTGGCGCCGTGGGGCAGACCTCCGGTGCTGATGGCCTGGGACAGTTGATCGACGATCTGCTGCACCAGCGGCACGCCGGGCTGGAACTGGACTGCGGCGATCACGGCGCGTTGAACCTGCATTTTACTGGTCTCTCCGACAGTAAACTTCGCTGGATTCTATACGAACTTGCTCTGACCGGAACACGGGCGTGTCCCTACCATCGCCTTACAGATTTTACTGGTTGGCGGTCAGGAGCTTTGGGATGAGTATCGAAACAACGGTCGCCGCGGCGAAACCGGTCATCAATGTGCGGTTGTTCGTGATCCGCATGATCACCGCCGTGTCGCTGTTTGCGGTGCTGGGCAAAGCCAACGTGTGGCTCGATACCGCCACCAACAGCATTCTCGCACTGGGTTATCGTGCCCTGCTGTTGCTGCTGCCACTGACGTTGCTGATTCTCGGCCGTCGTTCGCTCAGTGTGACGCTGTTGTGTGCCAGCCTCGGCCTGGTGCTGCTGGCGCTGACCAGTCAGCAGGGGATGGTGATGTTTGCCGCAGGCCTGTTCGCCTACGGCATTGCGATTGCCGGTTACCTGATCAAGAGCGAGGCGGCGCAGACCCGGGAAGGCGCGGCATACAACCGCGTGGCAATGAACATGGGCAGCCTGGTGGCGGGGCTGATCCTGTTGTCGCCATTGCTCACGCCGACGATGTTTTTTCTCGGCGCTGCGGCATTTGTGCTGCTGTGCATGCCGATCGCCCTCGGCGCTACGTTCAGCAGCCAACCGAGCGTGGCCCGTCCGGTGACGCAGGGCGGCAGCGGCTGGCGCAACAAGCTGCCGTGGGTGATCGCCGGGATCATCATGGGCATCAAGCTGTTCGGCGTGTTCTCGATCCTGCCGCAAGCGATTCTGCTCAAGACCGGCGAACTCCCGGCCTGGTACGGGCTGATGCTGATCCTCAACAGCGCAGTAGTGGTGTTTGCTCAGGTGCCAGTGATGAACCTGATCGAACGCACCGGCCGCTTCAAGGTACTGGTGGTGATCGCGATCATTGCCGGAGGTTTCGCCGTGCTGTCCGCACCGGGCGTCTTCCATGTCGAAACCTTGCTCGGTGCGTTGATCTGGGTGGCGCTGCTGTCGATCGCCGAGTGCGCGTTCAGTTACCTCGACTACTTCTCGGTCAAGCAAAACAACATGTTCGTCAAAGAAGTTTCGCTGGGCGTCGGTGCCGGGTTGACCGTGCTGGTCATGCGCGTGGTCCCGGCGCCGTTCAACGCCGTGTTGCTGGCGCTGCTCGGTGCCGGCGGGATTCTGCTCTGGTACTGGCTGGTGCGCCGCTCCAGCGCCGAGCTGCACGATTGATTCGCAGTGTTCTCATCAAGGAGTCAGGGGTAGTCATGAGTACGAAGTCTTGCATGGTGGTGGTCGGGTATAACGGCAACCGGGTCAACGATATCCAAAAGCTGCGCGAGTGCTGCCATCGCTTGTACAACGCGCGCCTGGTGCTTCTGGTCGAGCAGGTGCAGGCGGATGATCATCGGGTGGCCGATCACGTCTGCAGTACTTCATTCGCCGAAGCGGATGTGCTCGACTCGGTTGAGCAGGTGGCCGGTTGTTTGAGTGCCGACCATTGGCAGTTGCTCGGGGTGCTGCCGTTTTCCGATCGTGGAGTCTTGCTTGGCGCGGCGCTGGCCACGCATTTCGGTCTGCCGGGTATCACCCCGGCACAGGCTCGGGCGGGACTGGACAAGCAGATTTTCCGTCAGCTCGAAGCGCGTGGCGAATCCTCCCCGGTTGACTATCGCCCAGTGGCTTCGATGCGCATCGACAGCCTGGCGCAGTTGCATCAGCGGGTGGTCGAGCTTGGCGGTAAAGGGTTCATCAAACCGGCATGTGAAGGCGCCAGTCGTGGCTGCAGGGTGATCAACCATCCGGGCGAGTGCGAGGAAGCGTGGCAGGCGCTCAAACCCTATCGCGAGGGCGGCATCGTCCTTGAAGAGCTGGTGCAGAACGCCCGTGAATACAGCTGGGACGACGTCGCCGGCAGCACCTGGATCACTGAAAAAACCACCACCGAAGGTGCTTATCGCGCAGAAATCCAGCAAGTGGTGCCGGCACCGCTGAATGCCCGGCTGCAGGCTCGGCTGATGGCTGCCGGGCAGCATATGGCGGCGCTGGTGTCGGCGGATAACGGCGCGTGGCACAACGAAGTGTTCCTGCGGGACGACGGCTTGAGTTCGGCGGTGGAAACCAACATGCGCCCCGGCGGCATGCACATCTGGGATCTCGCCCGGCACGCCTTCGAGGATTTCGATCCATGGCAACGCTGGGTGCGCTGGGCCGTGGCAGGCCACATTGACCGACATGTCCCGGTGGCACGCGGTCACTGCGGGATTCGTCTGCTGCGCGCACCGCTCGACGGCATCCTGCGCTCAATGCCTGACATCGCCGCTCTCGCGCACAACCTGGGCATGGATCTGGTAGAGGCGCTGTACGCAAAAAAGGCTGGCGATCCGGTCAGTGCCCTCGTGCAGGACAACACCGCATTTGTCGGCCACATCATGTTGTTCAATCACGATTACGCGCAGCTCAGCGATGACTTGCTGCGACTGGCCGACGCTATCGAGGCGCGGATCGAAGTCACGGTGCTGGCCCTGGCCGGTTGATGAGAAGCTTTTGTTCAAAGGGTGAAACAGATGAGTGAGCAACTACTGACTTGTGATGAACGCTTTATCGCGCTGGCCAAGGAACTGGGCTATGACATCTATGGTGAAAACACCGCCGGCGGCCACTATGCGCCCCTCGTGCGCAATCATGATGAGCTTTACGTCAGCGGCCTGGTGCCGCGCATGAACGGCAGGATCCAGTACCCCGGCCGCGTCGGTCTGGAGCTGACCCTGGCTGACGCGCAGGCGGCGGCGAGCATCAGTGCGATGCGCGGTCTGGCACTGATCGTTGATGCGATCGGCTCGCTGGACAAACTCAGGTCTTTGATGCGAGTAACCGTCTACGTCAAGTCCACTGCGGACTTTGTCGACCTAAGCGAAGTGGCCAACGGCGCTTCTGATGTATTCAGTCATGTATTGGGTGAGGCGGGCAAACATACCCGCACGACGGTCGGCGTTTATCAACTACCGAAGAACGCGGCGATCGAGGTGGACATGATTGCGGCTTTGCGTCCTTCAGCACTGTAAGTTGTAATAATGCAACTTTACATCGTCAACTTACGCAACTAGTGTTGGCCAATTCAATGGCTGGATGACAGGCGGGATTACATGAGCGGACTGCACGGTGAATTTTTTTCCTACAAGGACTTTCGACAGAGCCTGCATCATCGCCCGCTCAGTCCGAAAGTCTGGAGCCATGCGCAGCTGACGGATATGCGCCAGACGCTGGAGAACGCTGACGTCGACATTGTTGCCTTGGCAACCGCGCCGACTCTGCATGGCTGCGAAGTCACGCCCGGCGTGGCCATGGCCATGCAGTGGCTCAACCCTGGCACTGAACTCAAAGGGCACGCACACGCCTGGTGGCACCTGTTCATCATCCAGTCCGGCCACGGCAGTCTGACCCTCGGCGACGCCGGCCCGGTGGCGGTCAGCCCAGGCGATGTGCTGTTGGTGCCAGCCTGGACAACGCATGGTTTCAGCAATCGCGACGGCAATGAAACGCTGGCGATGCTCAATCTGAGCAACATGCCGCAGATGGCGTTGCTGGCCAATTTTGCCGACAGCCATGGGCTGATCACTACCCCGGCCTGACGTCGGGGGTTGTTTGCAAGGGAGCCGAAAGGCTCCCTTTTTTTTGGTGTTTTTGCCCGATGGCAATCTTGTTCTGTATCCATGCAAACGGGCAGATTCTGTATCTATTCGGATTTTAAGCAACTAACTACGATCACTTCCAAGGCATTCAACAGAGCATAAGTGCCCCGCTGATAAGGGGTGCGCCTGAATGCGCTTAATACACAGGAGTGTTTTATGGGCGGTGTAAAACTGAAGTTGTATGTCGGCGCAGATTTTATCAGTGCCTTCGCCATGTCGGCATTTGTCGGGCTCAAGGAAAAGCAACTTTCATTCGATCTGGTGACGCTCGACTTAAAGGCACGGGATAATTATTTGCCGGCTTATCGTGATCTTTCACTGACTTGCAAAGTTCCCACACTGATTCACCAAGGCTTCGCACTTGCCGAGTCTTCGGCCATTGCCGAGTACCTCGACGAGATCGCCCCCGGTCATCCGAGATTGTTACCGCAGGATACCCGCCAGCGCGCTCGGGCGCGGCAACTGCAAGCCTGGCTGCGCAGCGATCTGCTGGTGATCCGCAAGGAACGTCCTGCCGATCTCATCTACTTCGGGCCGCGCGATACACCGCTGTCGGCAGAAGCACAGAGCGCGGTGCAACGTTTGTATTTTGTTGCAGCGCACCTGTTGGAGGACGGCGCCGAACACCTGTTCGGTGAGTGGAGTATTGCCGACACCGACCTCGCAATCATGCTCAACCGCCTGTTGGCCAACGGCGATCCGATGCCGGCGCTCCTCGCCGACTACGTGCGTCGCCAATGGCAGCGCGACAGCGTCCAGGCGTGGCTCGATCAGCCCCGCGCGATGCCGTTGCAAGCCTAAACCCCCGCGAGCCAGGAGCGCTGCCATGCAAGGACTTTCACCTTACGATCGTTACAAGCCCTACACCTCACGCAGCATTCGCGAAACGCAGTACTGGCACAAACTCACCCCGCAGTTGCAGGAAGCCATGGACGTGGTGGCGCGGGTGATGCCGTTTCGAACCAATGACTATGTGCTCGGCACGCTGATCGACTGGGACAACATTCCCGACGATCCGATCTTCCGCATGACCTTCCCCCACCGCGACATGCTGTTGCCGGAGGAGTACGACGCACTCAAGCGCCTGATCGAGGCGGGTGATCCGTCGGCGATCAAGCGCCGCATCGAATCGATCTGGCTGCGGATGAATCCGCACCCGGCCGGGCAACTGACGCACAACGGCGTCAGCCTCGACGGCAAAATCCTTGAGGGGATTCAGCACAAGTATCGCGAGACCGTGCTGTTTTTTCCCGGTGCCGGGCAGACCTGCCACGCCTACTGCACCTTTTGTTTCCGCTGGGCACAGTTCATCGGCGAGGAAGAGCTGAAGTTCAACGCCCGTGAATCCCAGGAGCTGGTGAGTTATCTGCAGCAGCACACCGAAGTGACGGACGTGCTGATCACCGGTGGCGATCCGATGATCATGAACGCCCGTTCGCTGGCCGGGTACATCGAGCCGTTATTGACGTTGCCGCACGTGAACAGCATCCGCATCGGCACCAAGTCCGTGGCGTACTGGCCGCAGCGCTTTGTCAGTGACAAGGACACACTCGAGTTGCTGGCGCTGTTCGAACGCATCGTCGCGGCCGGTAAAAACCTTTCGATCATGGGCCACTACAACCACCCGGTTGAACTGCGTCAGGACATCGCCCGCCAGGCCGTGGCGAATATTCGAGCGACTGGTGCGACCCTGCGCATGCAAGCACCGGTGATTCGCCATATCAACGAAAACCCCGCCGACTGGGCAGCGTTGTGGACCGAAGGCGTGCGCCTCGGCGCGACGCCGTACTACATGTTTGTCGAGCGTGACACCGGACCGAGCCACTATTTCGCGATGCCGCTGGCGCGGGCCTTTGAAATTTTCCAGGCCGCCTACCGCAGCGTTTCCGGTCTGGCGCGTACCGTGCGCGGGCCCTCCATGAGCACTTTTTACGGCAAGGTCCTGATCAACGGTATCGAGACCGTTGCCGGGGAAAAAGTCTTCGTTCTGCAGTTTCTGCAGGCGCGCAATCCGAAGTGGGTGCTGCGCACCTTCTATGCCGGTTTCGACCCGCACGCGACGTGGTTCGATGAGTTGCGCCCGGCGTTTGGCGAACGCGCATTTTTCTTTCAGAGCGACGCGGTGACGACGCCTGAGTTGATACCGGTGCTGCTGCAGAGCGCTTAGGACGAATACCTCAAAGGAGAGAAAACGACATGAGCGCAATTCCGTTTGATCAACGCGATGGTGTGATCTGGCTCGACGGCGAGTTTGTCGAATGGTCACAGGCGCGGCTGCATGTGCTCAGTCATGGGCTGCATTACGCCAGCACCGTGTATGAGGGCGAGCGTGTGTATGGCGGCAAAATCTTCAAGTTGCATGAGCACACCCAGCGCTTGTATCGCTCGGCGCAATTGATGGATTTCGCCATCCCCTGGTCGCCGCAGGAACTGCAAGCCGCCAGTCGGCAATTGCTCCAGCGCAACGCCGTACTAGACGGTTATCTGCGCCCTGTGGCGTGGCGCGGCAGCGAGATGATCTCGACCTCTGCGCGCTTCAACCGGGTGCATGTGGCGATTGCCTGCTGGCAGTGGCCGAGCTACTTCGACCCCGAGGCGCGGATGGCCGGCATTCGTTTGAAAACTGCGGATTGGCGTCGACCGCCGCCGCAGAGCAGTCCGTTCGAAGCCAAAGCCTCGGGGCATTACCAGATCGCCACGCTGAGCAAACATGACGCGGAAAACAACGGCTATCACGATGCCTTGATGCTCGACTGGCGCGGCCATGTCGCCGAGGCCACGAGCGCGAATGTGTTCTTCGCCAAGGGCCGGACGCTGCACACACCGCTGGCTGACTGTTTTCTCAATGGCATCACGCGCCAGACCGTGATCGAGCTGGCGCGTGCCCTCGATTACCAGGTTATCGAGCGAACGATATTGCCCACTGACCTGGGTGACTTCGATGAGTGTTTTCTCACCGGCACCGCCGCCGAAATCACCCCGGTACAAAGCATCGACCAGCAGCGCTTCGAGCCGGGCATTGCCTGTCGCGAATTGATTGCCGCCTACACCTCAACCGTTAACGCCTGAATCACAGAAGGACCGCCACCATGTCAGATCAAGGACTTGCCGTGTCCGCACCTTATGCTGCGCTGAGCCATCGTCACGACGAGCTGGCGACGCGCGGCTGGACGGTGCTGACGCCCGAAGAGTTTGCCCACGATGTCGAGGGCGTTTTACACGGCTTCGGCCCGATCGTTCCGCAGTTCAACGGGCAAACCGCGTTCGCCATCACGCGTAAACCGGGCTACGAGGACCTGCCTTATTCGCAGAGCATGAACGGCATCGGCCCGCACACCGAGGCACCGGTCTACGGGCCACCGCCACGCTACCTCGCCTTGCATTGCCTGCGGCAGGCGACCTGTGGCGGCGGGCATACCGGGTTGGTTGACGGCATTGAGTTTCTGCGCTCGCTGACGTCCAGCGAACCCGAGCTGCGCGAGTGGCTCGACGACCATCCGGTCGAGTTCGTCGCCACCGCCAAACCCGGCGAGCCGGACCAGCGCCGTGTGCTCGAGTACATCCTCACGCCGACGGCCTCCGGGGATATTTTCCGCTTCAGCTACAACCAGTTTCACTACGGCGATGTGAACCCGTCGAAGCAAGCGCTGGAGCAATCGCAGGTGGCCGACAGTGATACGCCGCTGGCGCGATTCGCTCGGTTGGGCGAGGCGTATTTCGTCGAGCACAACACCCCGGTGCTGATCCCCGACGGTTGCCTGCTGATCTGGGACAACTGGCGAATGATCCACGCCCGCAGCCGCTACAGCGATCCGGCGCGTCACCTCACGCGTTACTGGCTGGGCTGATTTTTCCGACTGCCTTCTTTCCATTGGCGTACCCCTGGCGGGTACGCACCTTACGGGTACCGTGTCATGCAAACAGCAATCGAGATTGCCACCGTTGATCATCAACTGGTGGTGCGGCTGAATCAGGCCTGGAGCAAGCGTGCGACGGTGTGTTCGCCGGACAAAACGGCTGCGGTCGAGACGTTCGACCCGGCGCGGGCCGACTACCCCGAGCGGCTGGTACCGTTTTTCAATCATGCGGACTTTCAGGCACTCAGTGCCGAGCTGAAAAGCGCGGTGCTGACCTGGGGCTGGATCGGTTACAACCTGCGCACCGTCACCGCCGAGGAACACGTGGTCAACCCGGCGCTGAGCGTGATCGCCAACCAGTATCTGGGGGCCGATGACTGGCACTTTCGCGAGGCCATGCAACAAACCCTGATCGACGAGCATTACCACACGTTGATGCACCTGCGCGCCATCGAGCGCACCCGCGCTGAACGCAATCTGACAGTCATGCTCGAGCTGCCGCCGTCGGTGACTTATCTGCGCCTGCGGGCCCTGCAGGAAACCCTGAGTGAGCAATGGCAGCGTGACCTGGCAGCGATCACCTTCGCGGTGGTTGCGGAAATCAGCGTCAATGCCTACCTCGATCTGTTGGCCGACGATCAGAGTATTCAGCCGCAGAATCGCCGCGTCGCCGAACTGCACAACCGCGACGAATATGCCCACAGCAAAGTGCTCGCCGAAGTGGCCAAGGTCATGTACGCCAACATGCAGGTGGCCCAGCGCGAATTTTTCACCCGCACCTTGTCGCAGGCCCTCAGTGCGTTTGTTGCCCAGGATTACTCGATGTGGGAAGCGATCCTGACGCAGCTGGGTGTGCAGAAAGCGGCGCGGATAATCGAGCAAACCCGCGAAAGCAATCGCAACGCGACCATCATGCGTGATTACAGCGGTCTGCATCGTCTGGCTGAGGATCTGGGCATCAGTGCGCAGCTCGATTTCGACTTCCGCCCAACCCTGAAAACTACAGCGGCAGCCTGAGCCGGGAGATGAACATGAGCGTTCCTGTGTACGAAGTATTCGCTATCCGTGTTGGCGCCAACGCGCAGCGCACTGCTCGGGAAAACTTTCTCTACGATGCCTGCTGTGGTGATCCGAACGCTTCGATGCCGCTCGATTATTACTTCTGGGTCATCCGTAACGAAGCGCACGTAGTGGTGGTCGACACCTGCTTTCAACCGGCCACGGCGGATCGGCGCAACCGGCAGATGTACCGTCGCCCGGAAAATTCCCTGCGCCAGTTGGACATCGATCCGAGCCAGGTCAAGCAAGTGATCCTGACCCATCTGCATTGGGATCACGCCGGTAATCTGGGGTTGTTCCCAAATGCCACGGTGCATTTGCAGGAAGCCGAACTGCGCTTCTGCACCGGGCCGAAAATGGCCCATCGCACGGTCAACAAAACCTACGAAGTCGAGGACGTCATGTCGGCGCTGCCGCCGCTGTTCGAGGGACGCTTGCGTCTGCACACCGGCAGCGTCGAGGTGCTGCCGGGGCTTACGGTGCATCCGGTCGGGGGGCACACGCCGGGTAGTCAAGTGGTGCGCGTGCACACCGAGCGTGGCTGGATCGTGCTGGCCTCGGATGCCGCGCATTTATGGGCGAACATTCGCCAGCGCAGTCCGTTTCCGATCCTCGACGATCTGGCGCAAACCCTGGAAGCCTTCGACCTGATCGATGCGCTGGCGGACGGCGCGGATCACGTCATTCCTGGACATGATCCGTTGATCGCCGAGCGCTTCGCCCACTGGAACGATGACCCGCACATCATCAGCCTGCACCGGCCACCGATTGCCTAACGTTGTTCGTCGAGCAGTCGTCCGAGGGTTTGCAATGCCTCATCGATGCGCGAAGAAAACGGTGTCCCGCAGGCAATACGCAGGCAATGGCCGAAGCGCTGGGTGTTGGAAAAAATGTCACCAGGGGTGATCTGGATACCCACCTTCAGCGCTTCGTGAAACAGCGTCATCGCCGACAGTTGCCGGGGCAGTTCCACCCACAGTAACGTCCCGCCGCGGGGTGCGGTGGCGCGAGTTCCGGCAGGGAAATAGCGGATGATCGCAGCGCTGGTCTGTTGACGTTGTTCGGTGAGGATTTTGCGCAAGCGACGCAGGTAGCGTTCGTACGATGGACTCTTCATGAAGGCGCTGACGGCCAGTTGCGACAGCGCTTCACAGCCTCGGGTCTGGGTGTGTTTAAGCATCTCGACTCGTTCATGCCAGCGTCCGGCGCTGATCCAGCCGAGGCGTATGCCTGGCGCCAGAGTTTTGTTCAGCGAAGCGCAATAGATCAGATTGTCGTTGCGGTCCCAGTGCTTGAGGGTGGACAGCGGTTGTTCGGTGTCGACCAGATCGCCATAAGTGTCATCCTCGATCAGCACAGTGCCATGCTCATCGCACAGCTCGACCAGTCGCGCCTTGTGTGTGTCGGGCATGATGCTGCCGAGCGGGTTTTGCAGATTGGGAATCACGATCATGGCACGGACCGGTTCCGGTCCCTTGAGCATTTGTTCGAGGGCAAAGAGATTCAAGCCGCTGTGGGCGGTGGTCGGCACTTCGAGCACGCGCAAGTTGAGACTCTCGAGGATTTGCAGCAGACCGTAAAACGTCGGCGACTCCACCGCCACGGTGTCGCCGGGCTGCGTAACCGCGCGCAACGCCAGATTGATCGCCTCGGTGGCGCCATTGGTGATGACAATGCGCTCGGCGGGCATATTGGCTTTGCTCGCCAGCGCGCGTCTGGCGAGTACCTGGCGCAACACCGGGTTGCCGCACGCCGAACCTGGCGCGCCGAGCAAGTGCCGATCCACGCGCAGGGTCTTGGCCATGTGCGTCTGCAAAGTCTTTAGCGGATACAACTCCGGTGCACAGTAGGCGCTGGCGAAATTGATTTTGACTGCGGCCTGCTGACTGGCCTTGAGCACCGAAGACACCTGTTGGTGAATCCCCACGTACACGGCGCTGTCCAGCGGCACCGGTGCAGCAGGGGCGGGTGGTTTCGGTTTGTCGGGCTGGCGGATGAAGTTGCCCGAGCGCGGCCGCGCCTCCAGCACGCCTTGGTCCTCCAGCGCCCGACAGACCTGCACGGCGGTGGACAGACTCACCGCGTGTTTTTCCATCATCAATCGAATTGAAGGGAAGCGTTCGCCGGCCTTGAGGGTGCCGGTGCGAATCGCGTCAAGGTAGTGGTTGGCGAGCTGACGATAAAGGGGCGTGGTGTTCATGATGACCTCAGCAATCGCACCACTGAAGTCTTGGGCTGGAAAGTGAGTTGACGCTCTCTGCGGGCGGATCCGTGGTGCTCATGGGTTGGGAAAAGGATTTTCTGGCACAGGCCGACCTGTGCACGGTCGCCGTTTTGGGTGGCCTGCGATAGTTGCGGGAGGGGCATTGATTGCCGTAGATGCTGGCACTTTGCAATGGGCCAGGCTGAATAGCCTGCGTAACCGTTTATAAATCAGCCATGCGGGTGCAACCATGCTGGCGGACAGGGTGTAACTAGTTGTCAGGAGTGCACTTTGTTAGTGCAACCGGGTAGCACCATTACATACTTGGTAAGCTGGTGAGCGCCGCTATTGGTAGTTGGTTATCTGTTGGCTTAAGTGTTCCAGTGCTTGTAACAAGTTTGTGACCTTCGAGCTTCAGCGCACTAAAAGAGTGCGTGGTTTTTGCCTAGCAAAAGTTTATGACAGATCTGTTAAAAAATATTGCCGAGGGATTTTTTTTACTATAGCGTGTGCCCCGTAAGCAGGAAGCTTTAACAGTGAAGGATCACATGAATATCACTTATTCAACCAAGAACCTGACGATCCTGATATGGATCGTAAACCTCTGTGCCATTTGCGCCTCTACCCTCAGTTATATCTACCTGTCTTATTACACTTACAAGGAAACCGACAATCTGCTGTATTCGCAGATCGTGCTGTTTTCACCGATGGTATTGCCCGTAGTATTTGTCGGGCAGATATATCGGCTCTCTGACCGGATCTCTCCGCGGACCTTGCTCCTGTTGTCCAATGCCGTGGCATTGCTGGTGGCAGTGTTGGTTTATTCGATATTGCCGACGGTTGCCCTGATTGCCATTGTCGGTGGCGTCGCGATCGGTACCCTGGACGCGCTGCAACGGGTGGGTCGCATCGTCGCGATCAAATGCTATTTCAACTCGCAGAACGTCGAGTCGACAGTGCCTTTGACGCTGACTGCGCAGTTCATTGCTGGCGGTATCGCCGGTGCAACAATGGGCCTGGTCAAAGGCGAGATGATGCCTTGGCAGGCTATGCTGATCACCGCCACGCTGTTTGCGATCGCAGCCGGTGCCGCCTTTCTGCTGCCCAAAGCCGATCGTCCGGCCAGCGGCGCGTTGCCGCCATCTGCTGCACTGATCGCGACGTTCTCCCAGTTGATGAAAACGACGCCTTCGCTGCGTAGCAGCTTTGCCAGCTTCATCATCTTTGTCAGTGTCTACCAGGGCTTCTTCAACGTTTCGCGGATCATTCTGCCCGCCCATGTGCTGGGTTTGTCGGAAGGTTATGTCGGTCTGTTGCAAGCCGTGAACAGCATGGCCGCATTGGCCGGGGCGATCCTCTACTACAAGCTCAACAAGCGCGGCCATCGCCTGGCACCGCTGTCGATGGCCGGTGCCAGTGCGCTGTTCATGATGACCGCGGCCTATGGTGGCGGGTTTGCCTCCAGCTACATTGCTTACTTCTTCTATATCTTTTTCTTTGAACTGGCGTTTTTCAAACTGCAATCGGATGTGGTGCTGGCGACGCCGGCCAATGCAATGCCTTTGGTGGCGTCGGTGCAATATGCGGGCGTCTACGCCGGGATGATCATTACAATCTTCTTTGGCTCATTACTGGTTGAACATATTGGTTTGTTTGCCACCAGCATGGTATTTGCCGGCAGCTATCTAATCGTTATGAAGTTATTATCGTCAGGTCTAAAGCCGGTCGAGCAAACTGTTTAATTAAACTTTTCCAGACAAGGAAGTCATGATTCATGCGCCATATAGTGCCGCTGTTTCCGTTCGTGCGTTTTCTCGATCTGGCTAATTGGGTAACCACCTTAAACATACTGTTGTCCTTTATTGCCGTGGTCGCGGCCTATCAAGGTCAGTTGTCCTGGGCCGCCACTATCATTTGCCTTGCCGCGATACTCGACTTCGTCGACGGCCACATCGCGCGGACCTGGTTGTCCGCTGATGCGCCCCGTCGGGCATTCGGCAAACACCTGGACAGTTTTGCCGATCTGCTGAATTTCAGCGTCGCGCCGGCGCTGATCCTGATTCTGCTGTTCCCTTCTTTTGCGAGTGTCGCGGTGGCCGCCGGTCTGGTGCTCTCGGGTGTGCTGCGCCTGGCGGTGTTTGCCATCAATGATCCGAAAGCGCCGGTCGGCTATCGCGGGTTGCCGACCACCTATTCCGGCTTGCTGTTCGCCCTGGCTTTTCAGGCAGTGGACGCCAGCCATCTCGCCGCCCATGCCCTGGTGTGGCTGACTTTACTGATTGCCGTGTTGCAAGTGACCAATCTGAAATTGCCGAAATTCAAGGCAATGCCCACGGTCACGTTCATTGCGGTGGTCTTTTCCCTGAGCACTTTTCTCCTTCACAACGCATAAGTACACGGAGCGCTTTTATGAAACACGTCGTTTTGGTCGACAGTACTGTCAGTGGCCTGCTGGCTTTCGAAGCTGCCAAGCGTCTGGGTTGTTACGTGACGTTCATTCACCAGCGCGATATGTCATTCCTGACCATTTCGGTGAAGGGCGACCAGTCGAAGATCGAGCCTTATCTCAAGCACGTCGACGAATACATCCGTGTCGATTCGCTCAATGGCGATGAGTTTCACGATCTGCTGGTAAAGCTCAACGACACCCGCAAGATCGATGCGCTGATCACCACGTCCGAAGCGGCGATTGTTGCCGTGGCCCGCGAAGCTGAACTGCTCGGTACGCGTTACCCGAGCCATGAACATCTGTGCGGCGCCGTCTACAAGAGCCGCCTGCGTGAAACCCTGCGGGCAAACAATGTGCGCTCCCCGGATTTCCAGGTGTTGACCGAAAGCCAATTGGCCGAAGGGGTTGTTCCGCGCCTCGCACTGCCGTTCGTGGTCAAGCCGACCCGTGGTTTCTCCAAGCAGTTCTCGGCGATCTGTTTCACCAGGAAAGACTTCGATGCTTTCGTCGAAAACATCCGTCAGGCCCGCGCCGATTCCGACCCGATGATCGATGGACTGGTGAGCCGTGAATACCTGGTCGAGCAATACGTCAACGGCACGCTGCACTCGGCAGAAGTGATCGTGCAGAACGGCGTGGTCTCCTGCTATGCGACGACCATTCGTTTCCGCGCCGACTACAACGAAATCCTCGAGATGACCGCGACCATGCCATCCGGCCTGGACACGGCGGCACGTGACGAAATCAAAGCATATGTGCAGCAGGTCTTCAGTGCTCTGAAACTGGACATCGGCCTGTATCACGTCGAATTGCTGCGCGATGAAAACGGTCCGTGCCTGGTGGAAATCAACGCACGGATGATGGGCAGCGTCGCCCCGCAGATGTATCGCATGCTGACGGGTATCGACCCGTTCGAAATGCTCATCCGCCTGCACTTGGGCGAGACCATCAAGATTGACGATTCGCTCATCGAAACGGCCGGCACCGTAGTCACTGTCGCTTCGCGGCATGGCGGCCGGATATCCACCAGTTACGATCCGAGCCTGTTGCAACCGTTGCTGGATAAATACGAAATCACCTTCTGCACCGCGCATGTCGCTCCGGGTCAGGAAGTGAGTGTGTACAGCGGCAATATCGGCACTATCGGCCACGTCATCGTGCTCGACAGCTGCCCGTACGCCGCAGCAAAAAAGGGCAATGAGTTCCTTGCTGAGCTGTCGCTGCTGTACGGCAACGAGCTGGCGAAATACACCGGTCCCGAGTTGCTCTGAAGCACACGCGTACCCGGCGCCCGGTGGCCATCGCTGTCCCCAACGGATTGTAATCACCTCTATCAATGGAAGACGACATGCAGTCGATGACTTTAGCCAGTCCCTTCGAGTTTTCCGGTAAGGCCGGAACGCTGGAAAGCCTTGCCCCGTTTCTGAAAACCGGCCGGGTGCTGCCATTGCACCGGTTCACTGTTGCCAATTGGCGCAACAAGCCGCAGGCGATTCTGGATTACTGCGCTCGGCGCTTTGCCGATCAGCCGATGATCGTGCGGTCGAGCAGTCTCACCGAAGACCAGGACGGCACGTCTGGCGCCGGCATGTATGACTCGATTGGCAACGTGCGTGGGGTAGCGGCGCTGAAGCAGGCCATTGAACAGGTGATTGCTTCCTACGGAGAGGCCCGGGACTTCGACGAAGTGCTGATTCAGAGCATGGCCACCGGCGTGCTGGCCTCCGGGGTAGCGATGACGCGTGATCCGGAAACCGGCCTGCCGTATTACGTCGTCGATTATGTTCCCGGCGAGGGCACTGACGGCGTCACGGCCGGGACCGGCACCGTGCATTCGTTTGTCGCCATCAAGTCGCAATGTGGCGTAGAACCTGCGGCACTCAAAGGTTTGTTTGCATTGCTCGCTGAAGTCGAGGAACTGACCGAGCGCGATGCGCTGGACATCGAATTTGCCATCACTGCCGAGGGACCGTTGTTGTTCCAGGTGCGCCCGATGACCGGCGCCGGTGTTGAAAATATCGACACCCAAGCCGATTCAGCCTTGCGTGCGGTGCTCGACAGCGAAGTGGTGTTGCTTGAAGGCCTGGCGCGCAAGACTCGTCAGCCCGAGCTTGGCTTGAATGCCTTTCTGGGCTTGATGCCGGACTGGAATCCGGCCGAGATGATCGGTGTCAAACCAAGGCCGCTGGCCTATTCGCTGTACAAGGAATTGATCACCGATGTGAACTGGGCTTCGGCGCGGTTCCGTTATGGCTACCGTGACATGCGCAACAAACCGCTGATGTATCAGTTCAGCGGCTCACCGTACATTTGCATTCCCTACAGCGTCGAGTCGTTCATTCCGGCGACGTTGCCGCTGTCGATCGTCAACTCGGTGGTCAGCCACTGCTCTGAACACCTGGCAGCCCATCAGTCGCTGCATGACAAGATCGAGTTTTCCATCATCCCCACATGCTTTACCCCGCAACTGGCAGCGACACCGATCGAATCGATACCAGCGTTCAAGGGTTTGAACGCCACGCAGTGCGAGCTCTATCTGGGGGAATTGAGAAACGTCACCGAACACATTATCAGCGCCGACGGTCCGTTTTTCTCGGACCTGACCCGACTGCCGCGCATCGAGCAGAAAGCCGAACGGCTCGATCGCTACCATGAAAATGACGATCCGCTCCAGCGCCTGCGCCACGCGCTGGCGGACGCCAAGGTTGTCGGCGAAGTGTTTTCCGGCGTCGCGCGGGCGGCCTTCGTTGCCACCGCAGTGATCAAATCACTGGAAACCCAGCAGCGAATCCCGACGGGTTTCACCGACTGGATGATTGGCGGGGTAAACACCGTCGGCCGCAAGATGGCCGATGATTTCCGCATCCTTCACAAAGAAGCGTTCCTGCGTCTGCACGGCCATGTACGGCCAGGCACCTACGATGTGCGCGTGGCCCGCTACGACGAAAGCCCTGACGCTTATTTCGACTGGAACACCCCGTTGCAACGCGCTCACCGTGATGATGGGCCAAGGGTGATCAGCCGGGACATCCGTCAAGCCGTGCAACAGGCGTTCGACGAGTGCCAGTTCCGTGTGTCGGCGGAGCAGTTCTTCAAGTTTCTCGACGCTGCTGTCGCGGCCCGGGAAAAGGTCAAATACCTCTACGGAGCATTCGTCTCGCAGGCACTCAAGGCGCTGGCCGGGTGGGGTCAACAGCATCAACTGAGCCTTGATGAACTGAGTTTCGCCAAGCTGAGCGATTTCATCGGCAATCCGGAAGAGATCCGTCTGGAAACGGTGCGCGACAAGATCGCCAGCAACCGCGCGCGCTGGCAATTGACTCAGGGTATCCGTACCCCGGTGATCGTCTGCAAGCCGCAGGACCTGCTGTCCCATGCAATCGAGTCGTGTAATCCGAACTTCATCACCCGCAGTGCCACAGAAGCGCCGGTCGCGGTGCTGCGGGCAGAGGAAACCAGCAAGCGCGATATCGAAGGCTGCATCGTCCTGATCGAGAATGCCGACCCCGGCTTCGACTGGATTTTCACCCACCGGATCGCCGGTTTCATCACCGCCTACGGCGGGGAAAACTCGCACATGTCGATCCGCGCCCGGGAGTTCGCCATTCCTGCCGCCATCGGCGTCGGTGACGTCAAGTTCCGCATTCTGCTGTCGAGTTCGCGGCTGATTCTCGACTGTGCCGAGCGACGCATCCAGGTGCTGTCGTGACGTTGATTGCCGTGACCATGCTGCGCCTGTTCGACGCCTCGCGTGATGAATGGCGCGATGCGATTGATCAACGCTGGGCGAAGTTTCTCGCGCATTGCGCGCTACTGCCGTTGTACCTGCCGAACGATCCGCAGGTCAGTCAAGAGTTGCTGGAACGCCTGCAACCGGAAGGTGTGCTGTTGACCGGCGGTGGCAGTTGTCAGGCCCTGTCGGGCAGCGTTGATTGCCGGGATCAAACCGAAGCGATGTTGCTTGCATGGGCGCAACACAAGCAGTTGCCGGTACTCGGTGTGTGCCGCGGCATGCAAGTCATGCTGGCCGCTGCCGGGGGCATGCTGGAACGGGTTGCCGGCCATGTCGGCAGCCACGAAATCACATTTCGCGGTGTGAATCGGCGGGTCAATTCATTCCACGATTACGGTTTTTTGTCCGTAACGGCAGGCTACGAAATCGAGGCGCTGAGCGCGGACGGAGTGATCGAAGCGGTCAGCCATCCGGGCAAGCGCCATAGCGCAGTGATGTGGCACCCCGAACGTAATCCCCATTTTGACGATGCCGACATATCCCTGGTGCGGCAGGTTTTTGGAGTTTCACCATGAAGGCAATCATTCTCGCTGCGGGACGTGGCAGCCGCCTGGGATCGCTCACCGATCAGCGTCCCAAGGCTTTGGTCGAGTTCAACCAGACCCCGTTGATCGAGCGCACCGTGCGCACTTTGCGTGCCGCTGGCATCAGTGAAATCGGGATAGTCGCCGGTTATCGCAGCGAAATGCTTGCGCCGTATGCCGATCGACTGTTCATCAACCCACTGTGGAGCACTACGGGTATTCGCCAATCGCTGAGCGCGGCGCAGGAATGGCTCGAGTCGCAACCGTGCGTGGTCAGCTACGGCGATATCTTTTATTCACCGTCGCTGGTGCGCGACCTGATGCACAAGGACGAGGATATCGACCTCGGATACGACCCGCAGGCCGTCAAATTGTGGCAGCAGCGATTCGACAATCCGCTGGAGGATATGGAACGCTTCGTCATCGATAACGGACGTATTTGCCAGATCGGTCATCGTGCCGAGTCGCTGGAGCAGATTCAGGGCCAATACATGGGCTTGTTCAAACTCACCCCCGCCGGCTGGCAGGCGCTGAGTGCGCAATTGGCCGGGCTGACTGCCGAGCAGCGCGATCAGGTCGATATGACCTCACTGTTTTCGCGGGCGATCGAAGCAGGCGTGCGCGTTGCCGGGACACCGACACTGGCGCCGTGGGGCGAAATCGATTGCCCGTCCGATGTGCAGTTGTACCAGCGGATTTATCCACAGCTGTGATTCCCGCTGTCGGCAAAAAGCCCCATGTTGCATGACAGCATGGGGCTTTTTTCGTCTGGCGTGCCGGTTTACTGCGCGGCGATGCTGTAGCCATCAAACGCCGTCTGCGATTGCAGAGCGGTGATGATGTTCTTGCGGTTGACCGCGTGTTCGGTGCCGGCATTGTCGACGAAGGTTTCGCTGTCGAGCTCGGCTTCATCGCCTTCACCCACGAAAGTAAAACCGAGAAACTCCAGCGCCTCACGATCAATGCTCAGTCGCGAACGCGGCGTGCGCATTGGCAGGGTCACACTGGCGCCGTCCTTGCTGATGGTGAAGATTTCCACTTCTTTCTTTTTTGCAGCCTTGCTCTTGCCACCGCCCGGATTGCTGATCGCCTGATGGGTCTGATTCAGCACTTTCAGCGCCAGACCATAAACGATTTCCTGAAACGCCGGATCGTCCTTGAAGCTGGACAGAATGCGCCCGATCGAGAACTTGCTGCTCAGGTCTTCCAGCGCGGCGATGTCCGCTGCCTCGGCGTCTTTCAGGCGCTTGAGTTCGCCCATCAGCTCGTACGCCTTGTCGTCATCAAAGCTGTCATGCGCCTGACGGATCGCCGCACGCAATTCGCGGATCTGGTCGCTCTCGCGGGTCGACTGGAACGCGTCCAGGACCATCTCGCTGATGATTTTGGCTTGAGGCAGGTGTTGTGAAAGATTGATGGAGTTTTCGTATTCCGCTTTGGACGACTGGGTGACTACGGATTCAGCGGTGTTGAAATCGGACATTGAAATTTCACTACTTTTTAACTTGAGTTGAGACGAGAAAGCACGAGGTCTTTTTCAGGCCGACTAATTTAGGGGAGCGGGGCGGCGTTGTCACGGAGCAACGGTCTGGTGGTCGGGATTTTTCCACCGTGCGCTATTTGCGGCGCTGACGTTCCATGGCAATCACTGACGTCTCAAAACCCAGACTGGCAAAAAAAGCTTCAGCACCCTCGCGTCCAGCGCGTAGTACCCAAGTGATATCCGGGTTATCGCCCATGACGTGCTTGACCAATGCACGGCCGATTCCCTTGCGCCGATGCTGGTCATCGACCACCACCATCGACAGA
Organism: Pseudomonas triticicola; assembly: GCF_019145375.1. Taxonomy (NCBI): domain Bacteria; kingdom Pseudomonadati; phylum Pseudomonadota; class Gammaproteobacteria; order Pseudomonadales; family Pseudomonadaceae; genus Pseudomonas; species Pseudomonas triticicola. The sequence goes on from NZ_JAHSTX010000002.1 coordinate 690,864, forward strand.
TAGCCGTTGGAGACCTCATCGGTAATTGCTCGAGCGAAACCGACGATTTGCTCGCCTAAGAGCGCAACAGCTGTACGCTGCGAATTGTGAATCAAGCGAGCAAAAGATTCGGCATCGCCAATGCGATGGCCCCAGCCATGCTGGCTGAGAAACAGCCTTGCCGATTCTGTTTCGCCGGGATGCAAGTCGCGCACGGTAAGGCTGTCGTTCATGGGATATTCAAGTCCTTATCAATTTCCATCGTGATCGATTACGGCCGGCCGACGTCAGGTTTTCCCCACGTACGCATCGCAAACTCGACAAACCGTCTCAGCTTCGGCAATCGGTAGCGATCCTGCGCATACAACAGATGCATCGGCCTGCTCGGCGGTTGGTAGTCCGTCATTACCCTGACCAGTTTGCCGTCGCGCAGATCCTGCTCCACCAGCGCGTCGGGCAGCATCATGATGCCCATGCCGTTGCGCGCTGCCTGGTGCAGACCGGCGGAGCTGTTGATCAGCATCGGCCCGCTGACGTCGACGAGGACTTCACCTTCCGGACCGCTCAGACGCCAGCGTTTTTCCACCGATTGCCAGTCATCCCCAGCCGGGTAGGCGAAGGACAGGCAATCGTGTTGCTGCAAATCCTGTGGCGTGTGCGGCATGCCGCGCCGCGCGATGTAGTCGGGGGAGGCGCAGACCGTCAGGGTGTAGTCGATCAGGGGGCGGGCGATCAGGTTGGATTGGTCGAAATTGCCCAGGCGGAATGCGACATCGAGGCCGTTCTCCAGCAGATCCGGACGGCTGTTGGTCAGTACCACGTCGAGCTTCACTTGCGGATACAGCAAGGAGTATTCGCTGAGGGCCGGGGTCAGTCGTTCGACGCCGAAGGTCAGTGGCGCAGTGATACGCAGCAAACCGCGCGGCTCGTCCGACGCTTGTTCGGCAAGGCGTTCGGAGTCGGCCACCAGGCCCAGCACTTCCAGGCAGCGCTGATAATAGACGCTGCCGAATTCGGTCAGGCGCTGGCGGCGCGTGGTGCGTTGCAGCAGTTGCACGCCGAGCCGTTGCTCCAGCGCGCGCAGATGATTGCCTACCATCGTCGTCGACATTTCGCACTTCGCAGCGGCGGCCGTCATGCTCCCGGTTTCCACCACTTTGACGTAGACGCCCATCGACTGAAACAAATCCATTATCAAGCTCGGCTTTTAAATGATTGAAGTTTTTCCGGGTTTATCCAGCTGAGGTGGCTAACCATACTGCAAAAACACCGACCTGCAATGGAGTTTCACGTCATGACCGCCGCCCTGATGAACACCTACCAACCACTGGCCCTGAGTTTCACCAAGGGCCTGGGCACGCGCCTGTGGGATCAGGCGGGGCGCGAATATCTGGACGCTGTTGCCGGTGTGGCAGTGACCAATGTCGGCCACTCGCATCCGCGCATTGTCTCGGCGATCAGCGAGCAGGCGGGATTGCTGCTGCACACCTCCAACCTGTACAGCATCGACTGGCAACTACAGCTGGCCAAACGGCTGACGGCGTTGTCGGGGATGGAGCGCGCGTTTTTCAACAACTCCGGCGCCGAAGCGAACGAGACGGCACTGAAACTGGCGCGCCTGTACGGCTGGCGCAAAGGCATCGAGCAGCCGCTGGTGGTGGTCATGGCCAACGCGTTTCATGGCCGCACCCTCGGCACGCTGTCTGCCAGCGATGGCCCGGCGGTGCGCCTGGGCTTCAACGAACTACCGGGGGATTTCGTCAAAGTGCCGTTCGGCGATCTCCCGGCGCTGGAGCAAATACAGCGCAAACACGGCGCGCGCATCGTGGCGATTCTGGTCGAACCGATCCAGGGCGAAAGCGGCGTACAAGTCGCACCGCCGGGTTATCTCAAAGCCCTGCGCGACCTGTGCAGTCGCCACGCTTGGCTGCTGATGCTCGATGAAATCCAGACCGGCATCGGCCGCACCGGGCAGTGGTTCGCCTTTCAGCACGAAGGCATCGTGCCCGATGTCATGACCCTTGCCAAAGGCTTGGGCAATGGCGTGCCGATCGGCGCCTGCCTGGCCCGTGGCCGCGCGGCGGATTTGTTCACCCCGGGCAGCCACGGCAGCACCTTCGGTGGCAATCCGCTGGCCTGCCGGGTCGGCTGCACGGTGCTGGACATCATCGAAGAACAAGGTTTGCTGGAGAATGCGCGGGTGCAGGGCGCACGGCTGCTGGAACGCTTGCGCGCCGAATTGGCAGACAACCCGAACGTGCTGGCAATCCGGGGGCAGGGCCTGATGATCGGCATCGAGCTGAAACAACCGGTGCGCGACCTGACGCTGATCGCCGCACGGGATCACGGCTTGTTGATCAACGTGACTCGTGGCAAGACCATCAGGTTGCTCCCGCCGTTGACGATTGATGAGCGCGAGGTAGGGATGATTGTCAGAGGGGTTGGACGGGCGTTGTCGTCAGCCCTATCTGCATAATCACTGCTGCGGAGTGTCTGGTAAGGACAGCGAATTGACTGTCCGCAAAAGTGACTCATAGTCAGTCAGGCCTATCATCACAACCGGTTCGGCACCGCGCCTGGTAATCAGCAACGGTTCGCGATCATTGGTTGCTTGGTCCATCGACAAGGCCAGGTGAGCTGTGGTTTTGCTGAAGGTGATGATTTGCATGATGTGGGCCTGCGAGTGGTTGGCACACAGCGAGGTCGACTGTGATTGCGCCCAGTATCACTTAAGCACTTCGGAGACGTTTCCGAGAGGCTTGTAATCCTTATCTGCTGTAATTGTCAGCAGGTGGAGTGCCCGTTGCCGGGCCCTCCACCTATGCTCAGATCTGGTTTCAGTCTGGCCCATCTCCCAACTCCGGCGCCAGCATCCTCGTCCTCTCCGCCCCATTCGAGTTGTGCTGAACAATCTCGCTCGGCTGCCCCTGTTCATTGAAAAACACCTGTCCGATCCCCGCCGAATTCCACAGCCGTTCCCCGGCCTCGGCATGTTCCGGCGTATACGGGACGATGCGCATCAAGCGGCGTTTGGTGAACCAGTTCAATGGCGAGCGCGGAGAGTAGAGCCAGCGGTTGAGGCGGTCGAACCATTCCAGCAGCGTTGGCGGGAATTCGTTCTTGATGCCGCTGCTGGTGATCTGCCAGATCCGTGGGCCGGCCTTGCGGTGGCGGATCAGGACTTCGTAGACGAAGGAATAATGCACATCGCCGGACAGTACCACGTAGTTTCCGGGTGTGCGCGAGTGTCGGAAAATGTTCAGGATCACCTGTGCCGCGCCGCGATGGGCCATCCAGTTTTCTGCGTCGACCAGCAGCGGATAACCGCACCAGCTGAACACCTTCTGCACGGTTTCAATCAGCTTCACGCCGAAGATCGGCGCCGGCGACACGATGATCGCCGAAGGGTGATCGAGCAGTTCCTGTTGCAGTTCGCTCAAGGCCTCCCAGTCGAGCAGGCCCGATGGTTGCTTGAGCGCCATCTCGCTGCGCCAGCGCCTGGTGCGCGTGTCGATCACCACCAGTGCCGGAGTGCTCGGCAGCACGAAATGCCACTGCTGAAAACGCAGCAACTGATCAATCAGATCGTCCTGCACCGGCATGTCCAGATAGCCGTCATCACCGCTGGCGCTCAGTTGCGCGGTCTGCTCCAGTACGTCCTTGAAGGCATCCGGATTGTTGCCCCAGCCCTGACACAACAGATAAGCAATCAGCGCGTTGCCGATGATGCGCTTGGAGAACGGATGGCCGTAGGCGGTTTCCTCCCACTGCGCAGAAAGATTCCAGTCATCGGTGATGTCGTGGTCATCGAAAATCATCAGGCTCGGTAGATGCACCAGCGCCCGCGCGACGTTGCCCAAGCCCGCCTTGAAGGTATCGATGCGCGTCTGCTCGAGGTTGTAGCGCTTGCGGCGTTCCGGCGTCAGCGTCGGCGCGCTCGGATTGATCAGCGACCACGGCGTCGGCGACCACACCAGCATGTACATGGCCATGACTTCGGCGAATGTCACCAGGTGATTGTCGGCGCTGCTGCTGGTGAAAATCGGCTTACGCGCGCCACCGAAAAATCGCTCGCGCAAGGTCTCGTTGCTCTCCAGCGCCGGTAACAAATCCGCACGGTGGTAGTAGCTGGCCGGGTGCTCATAGAGCTTGGCGCTGTCGCTGACCACGGCACCGTCAAGGTGCTCATCGAACAGACCCAGACGCTCGATCAAGGCATGAATCGCCCGCAGCATCGGCCCGGCGACGTCGTCGGCATAGACCTGATCACCACTCATCATCAGCAGCGCCGGGCGCCGTTGCGCATCGGTTTCGTCGGCCAGCAATTGATCGACGCAGAGCAAACCATCGGTTGCCGGATGATGCGGCTTGCGGCAGGAACCGTGGAGCAATTGCTCGATCCGCGAACGCACGACGAGGTTCGCGCAGGTGGCACCGGGATAAAGCAGGTGCGGTGCCCACTCAGCCATACCGATGGCGTCATCGATCAGCAGGTCGTAATCGATAAACGTGTCGCAGGGCAGGGTGCTTTCGAGTTGAACGTCGATCAGATGCACGAACGCATGACGGCCTACGGCAATGACCGTGCATTTCTCTGAGTCGAGCGGAATATCTCCTACACCTTGCAGGCGCAAGGTCAGCGTCAGTTCACGCGAGCCCACCAGCCACAGCACCACGCGCGTCGGCTCCAGCCGCCGCAGCAACGGGCCGGCCAGTACAGGAGGCAGCGAGTTAAGGTCATCGGGTGTTGAAAACATCGAGGGCAAAGCTCAAGGCGCACAGGCCGGCGATGATAGCGCAGCCGGCGCCTTGATCCCTTAAATCAGCCTTAAGAGTCGGCTTTTTGCAGTTTCAGCGCCAGCAAACGCCATTCACCGGCCGTTGCATCAACCCGTGGCAGCTCTTGTACAGAACAATCGAAACGGTAGGTGACATCGTCGCCATTCATGTTGCGCGCAGTGACGCTGTTGCTGAAGCTGTAGACCTGATCCTTGAAGCGATGGCTGACCAGCGCTTTGCTGTCGGCAAAACGCGCCGACGCGGGATAGCGCAGGGTGCTGGTGACAAACGGGCTGCACATGACATACGCGATCATCGACTTGTCGGCCTGTGCGTCGCCGCGCAACTTCTTGTTCAGTGCAGCCAGGGCCATGCGACCCTCGTAGTCGCTTTGATTCAGCACGGTCTGTACCGGCATCGATTTCGGCGACCGGCTGGCGTAATTCGGCAGCAGTGCGGAGTCGGCGGGAGAAGGCTTGTCGTCCGCCTCGATGGCAGCAAAAGCCGGCGCATCTTTCAGCTCGGTGACGGGCGTGACTGCCTCGGCTTCAGGCAACACAGAGGTCGACTCGACGACTGGCGTGTTTTCCGCCTGCGCCGCCTCGCGATCGAACGACGAAGGAAACAGCGAAAAGGTGATCGACAACATCACCAGCCCGACAATGAACCCACCCGCCGCGCCAACGATGTTGCCGTAGAAAATATTCCAGCTGCCGCGGTTCTTCACCACCCAGCGCCACATGAAACCCCAGACAGCGACGAACGCCAGAAAACGCAGAAACTCCATTTGATCCTTTCCTTACCTTTCAACAATCCAAGCGCGGCGCGAGACGATCAGCAAGCCCCGACGATGCGCGGCAAGATAGCAAAATAGACGCGCCGTCCGGCTACGGTTGCGGAAAATAATTCGCCGCCAGAAAAATCAACGTGATCATCCCGGCGGCAAAGCCACAGGCGCCCGCGAGCAGTTGACGTGCAACCGGATGCGCCGGCTGACGACGCTTGGCGATCCACAACCACACACCCGCCAGAACGCCCGCGCTGGTCATGAACACCACCAGGCTGTTATGCAGCCCCGGCGCTGCCATGGTGGTGCCGAACAGCCCGTCATAAAGCAGTGTGAAGACAATGCCCGCGACCACAGCGCTGCCCGCTCCGGCAAGGTTCGCCATCAACAAATTCCACTGCCCGCGCTGTCGCACTACCCAGAACCACATTGCAGCCATGACTACTAAACACAACACAGCATCCATCGGATTTCTTTCCTGGCTACGAGACAGAGGCGGCAACTTGCTCGCCTGTAGAGAGTGGACGGCAAGATAGCAAAATAGTAGCGTCGCGCCATGCCTTCTCTGTAATGGACTACCCATGTTTTCCACAACCCGTTTGCTGCAACTGCTCGGCGCTCTCACCCTTGCCGTCTCCATTACCCCAGCCTTCTGCTTCGCAAAAGAACACCCGCAAGCCAGCTGGAATTACTACCTCGCCAATTGCCAGCGGATGCAGGAGACAATCGCCGACGTCCAGAGCGGTCGCGTTTCCGCTGCCTATGCACTAACGTCCGGCCTGCAAGACAGCCTCGCCTCCATGAACGAGCGCCGCCTTAACCTGCTCCCGCAACACCTCGACTCCAGCGAGTACGCCCACTGCGAAAACGTCGCCGCCCACGCCGAGGCAACCCTGGCCCAAGGCAAAGCCGAGTTCGCCGCGCAAATGCAACGCGGTGTGGAGGAGGGCAGAATTGCGCACCAGAACTCCCTCGCCTACCAACGCGCCCGTTCCCTCGGCTACAGCGACGTCGGCGACATCTCTTTCCTGAAACTGCACGAAGACACCGACGGCGAAGCCCGCCTGAAAACCATGCTCATCACCGTCGACGAAATCTGCGGCCAATACTTCCGCGCCACGCAATATGTGAAGCCGTATGTGATCTACACCGTGCGCCCGTCGGATGGCGGCTGTGGCGAAGTGAAGCGTGTGGCGATAGTTGGCGGAGGGCAACCAGAGAAGGGCGACTACATTGATCCCAATGGCGAATTTCAATACATGGGCTGGAAACAACTGGTTGGCGCTGACGGCTTCCCAACGGATATTCGAGTACTGAAAGCGCGTCGCTGATCGGACGAGATAGCGGCATGGCTGTAGCGCGGCACTCAAAGAATGTCGCGCAAATACCCCTTCAGCGCGAGCAGCGGCTGACCCAGTTGCTCCACCGATCGCGCCTGAGCCAACTCCGCCGACAACTTGCGCAACTCCCGCCCCAACGGCTTCTCGACCCCGCCCAAAGCATCCAGCGCCAGGTTCAGGCATTCGTTCATCTTGAACTGAATGGCCTCGACATCGCCGCGTTTCACCAGTAACTCGAAGACGTCTTTCTGATAATCGCCCATGACCATGTCATCGCGCAGGATCGGGCTCAGGCCTTCTTCTTCGTAGGCAAGTTTGAGGGAGAAGAGGGCGACGGTTTCCAGTGAGGTTTCCATGGGGATGTCTGTCAGTGAAGGTGGAAGGTTTGAAACCAATGCGCGAAACGCCAGAGGAGCTTTGCCGTGCGGGCGTGATTATACGGGCGGGGATCGCAGTCGAGGCAACCAGCAATCGGGCATCTAAACCCAAGAGCTCGCGCCGCATTGACATCCACTTTGATACGACGCTTTGATTACAAACACTGAACATCAGCGGAGTGACCATCATGGAATACGACATGAAACTGATCGACGACGCCGTCCTTGCTCTCCTGGCAGCCTATAGCTCCGACGCCGGCAATGCGTGGAAGGGCTATGACTTCGAGATCATGAACCGCTTGCACGAACAGGGTTTGATCAGTAATCCGGTGAACCGGAACAAATCGATATGGTTGACGGAGGAAGGGTTGGAGCGGGGGCGGGAGATTGCTGGGCGGATGTTTGGGGCTAAGGAATAGGTTGGGCAAGCGCCCGATTCTGGACTTGAGCTGTTGCTCGGTAAGATGACATCAGTTTTGGCCATGACTCGCCATGGCGATATGCATACGATTGTCGTCGGTGCGGTTACATGCAGATCTGCAGACGAAACGGTAGCGAGTTACTGGATAAGGAATCGGAGGATTTTTGCATTGGGACATCTTCTGAGTGAACCACAACTGACCAAGGTCAGAGATGCCTTATCAGAGCCTTTCAATCATTTCCCCACTGATTACGACTACGTCGTTCGACAGCTCGAGGGCCTTGAGCCAGCGGTGCTCTACAAGATTTTTTACTCAGAAGTAGCACCAGTTTGCTTCACAAACATTGCTGCAGTTCTGCCCACTGTATGGACTGGGTTCGACCCTGATTGGCTCAGATCCGAGATAGAGGAGAGGCTCGCGGCGCGACGGCGCAATTGGTTTCGCAGGCAGTACGACAGATTATTGGTGCGTTGGTTGGAGTACAACTATGACTACATGTGGAAAGAGATAGCGTCCAGGCTATAAGGCCGGATTTACGAGTTAGGTGGAACACATTTGGTGTCCCGCGATTGGTGATCTGGCTAGAGTATCTTTGGTGTCAGCGATCCGGTGATTCCTACCTAGGTCGAGACTGAGATGGCCGAGTCTGATAAGTTCTGCGTTCCCAGGCGATCATGACAAGGAGTCAATAATGCCAAAGCCCGCAGCACGTTTAACCGATCCCACCAGTTGCCCAATGCCAGGACATGGCGCCAAAGCCATCGCTTCAGGCTCTGCTGATGTTTTCTTCGATGGACTTGCTGCCGCTCGTAAAGGTGATACCTGCACATGCGGCAGCGCATTGGTTTCAGGTGTATCAGCGACCGTTTTTATCAATGGTAAAAACGCAGCTCTGGTTGATTCCGTTGGTACGCACGGTGACGTAGTAGTCGGCGGCTCCGGCACCGTAATCATCGGGGATTCGCATACGCCTGTTCCGTTCGAGCCTCCACTTCCTCTTGCGATCCAGAAGACCTACGGCCAGGCCTTCAGCATCACCGACAGCGAAACGGGCACTCCGTTGGCTTTCCGTGACTTTGTGGCGACAGTCAACGGTGTAGAAACCACGGGCGTAACCGATGCCAATGGAATTGCTCACGTAAAAACACCGACTCCCGATGCGAAGATTTCACTGCACGTCATGTTCAGCGCTCCGGCTCGGACGCTCCATGAGCTGGCGGAGGGGGCTTGATGACCAATCTATTCGCAACTCAAGCGACCGCCCAAGAAATCAAGCCCGGCGAGTTCATGTGTCCGATACCGATTACCGTCAATGATCGAGCGGCAACGCGTGAAGCGATCATCAAGAAGGTCCGTTCACTAAACACCACGTTCGTAGAGCGATCCTCGTGGGGAGCGGTGAAAGGCAAGCCGGATATGGTGATGGATTGGGATTACACCATGATCGCCCTGCATCACGCCGGTCGAAGCCACAGCTGTACACCCGGTGTAGAGCAGATGCAGGAAATCCAGAAGGGGCACCTAAGCCAGAAATACGACGATATCGGCTACCACTTCGGTATTGATTGCACCGGGCAAGTTTATGAGGGGCGCGACATACGCCTTCAAGGTTCGAGTGTCCTGAAATTCAATACAGGCCTGATTGGCATTGTTTTATTGGAAAACCTGACGACACCGGAGGAGGGCGGGGATTGGGTCGCCAAGGGCCGTGTTGCGCTTGATAGCCTCGGATACAGCACGACCAACGTGATACCTGCTGCCCAAATCACTGCGCTGATGCATCTGATCGATGCGCTGAAGAGTGTGTTTGTGATCAAGCATTTTGGCGGGCATCGGGAATACCCAGGCCAAGCCTCTGAAGGCAAGATCTGTCCCGGAAACATCGGCATGGAGTTGGTCAGGAATCTCAGAGCAAAAACTCAACTACTCCCACCTCCGGCACCGCAAGAATGAAGAAGCTGATTGCCCTGATTGTTTTGGCTTTGGTGACTGTGCTTTACGTTGGGTATTACGAAGCGCTAGAAGACGGAGACATCGAAACCATCCTATTCATCAAGAAGCATCCGACGTTTCAGATGGAGTTTTACAACATCCACGCCAATGACGGGGAGATTCGACAAGTCGAGCGACTCACGGAGCAGGAGCGTAAATGGATCATTGACTACTGCAGGTATCGGCTTGGCATCGACACCGATCTGAAAACACAAAACGATGTTGAGATCTGCAGGAAAAAATAGCTTGTTGGGATAAAGAGAGGGCCTCTTCGCAGGCCTTTTCTCATCGAGCGCTAATTGCTCAGCCTTATGCTTGGTTATCCATGCTTCCAGCGTCTCGGGATTGGCCTCCTTGGTGAGCCCAAGCCTAAGCGCCTCACATTGGCAAAAGCCGACCTCCACTTTCCTACGGACGAAAAAAAAGGCCCTGCTTTCGCAAGACCTTTTTCTCTGTGTTGGTGCCCCGAGGGAGACTCGAACTCCCACTCCTTTCGAAAACGGATTTTGAATCCGCCGCGTCTACCAATTCCGCCATCAGGGCTCAATGGCGGCGAAGTATAGAGAGGTGATTACCGTTGGTCAATCACGTTTCATGGTCAATTTTCGATATTTCCGCTAGACTTTCCGGCCCTGCTAGACGAACCCCATCATGCGCGTTGCTGACTTTACTTTCGAGCTTCCTGATTCGCTGATCGCCCGCCATCCGTTGGCCGAGCGTCGCGGTAGTCGCCTGCTGACCCTTGATGGGCCGAGCGGCGCCCTGGCACACCGTCAATTCACTGATTTGCTTGAGCATTTGCGCCCGGGCGATTTGATGGTGTTCAACAATACCCGGGTGATTCCGGCGCGGCTGTTCGGGCAGAAAGCGTCCGGCGGCAAGCTGGAAATTCTCATCGAGCGCGTGCTCGATGCGCACCGCGTGCTGGCCCATGTGCGCTCCAGCAAGTCGCCCAAGCCGGGTTCGAAGATCCTTATCGACGGTGGTGGCGAAGCCGAGATGCTCGCGCGTCATGACGCGTTGTTCGAGCTGGGTTTTGCCGAGGAAGTCTTGCCGCTGCTCGATCGCGTCGGGCACATGCCGTTGCCTCCTTATATAGACCGCCCGGATGAAGGCTCGGATCGCGAGCGTTATCAGACCGTGTATGCCCAGCGTCTGGGCGCGGTGGCAGCACCGACGGCGGGGCTGCATTTCGATGAGCCGTTGATGCAGGCGATTGCTGCCAAGGGCGTCGAGACTGCGTTCGTGACGTTGCACGTCGGCGCGGGGACGTTTCAGCCGGTGCGTGTCGAGAAGATCGAAGATCACCACATGCACAGCGAGTGGCTGGAAGTCGGCCAGGATGTGGTCGATGCGGTGGCGGCGTGCCGTGCGCGTGGCGGTCGGGTGATTGCGGTCGGCACCACCAGCGTGCGTTCGCTGGAGAGCGCGGCGCGCGATGGTGTGCTCAAGCCGTTCAGTGGCGACACCGACATCTTTATCTATCCGGGCCGGCCATTTCATGTGGTCGATGCCCTGGTGACCAATTTCCATTTGCCGGAATCCACGCTGTTGATGCTGGTTTCCGCGTTTGCCGGTTATCCCGAAACCATGGCCGCCTACAAGGCCGCCGTGGAAAACGGCTACCGCTTTTTCAGTTACGGGGATGCGATGTTCATCACCCGCAATCCCGCTCCAACTGCCCCTGAACAGACAGGCCCAGAGGAAACAGAATGAGTCGCGAATGTCGAATGTCCTTTGAGCTGCTGGCCACCGATGGCAAGGCTCGTCGTGGTCGCCTGACCTTCCCCCGTGGCACCGTCGAGACCCCGGCGTTCATGCCGGTCGGCACCTACGGCACGGTCAAGGGCATGCTGCCGCGCGACATCGTCGCCACGGGCGCGGAAATCATTCTGGGCAACACCTTTCACCTGTGGCTGCGTCCCGGCACTCAAGTGATCAAGGAACACGGCGACCTGCACGATTTCATGCAGTGGAAAGGCCCGATCCTCACTGACTCCGGCGGCTTCCAGGTGTTCAGCCTCGGCGCGATGCGCAAGATCAAGGAGGAGGGCGTGACCTTCGCTTCTCCGGTCGACGGCGCCAAAGTGTTCATGGGCCCGGAAGAGTCGATGCAGGTGCAGCGCGATCTCGGTTCCGACATCGTGATGATCTTCGACGAATGCACGCCTTATCCGGCTGACGAAGACGTCGCGCGCGTATCGATGGAATTGTCGCTGCGCTGGGCGCAGCGTTCGAAGAATGCCCACGGCGACAACACCGCGGCGCTGTTCGGCATCGTCCAGGGTGGCATGCATGAAAACCTGCGCATGCGCTCGCTCGAAGGCCTCGACAAGATCGGCTTCGACGGCCTCGCCATCGGCGGTCTGTCGGTGGGCGAACCGAAGCACGAAATGATCAAGGTGCTGGATTATCTGCCGGGCCAGATGCCCGCTGACAAACCTCGTTACCTTATGGGCGTTGGCAAACCGGAAGATCTGGTTGAGGGTGTGCGCCGCGGGGTGGACATGTTCGATTGCGTGATGCCAACCCGTAATGCCCGCAATGGGCATCTGTTCATCGATACCGGTGTGCTGAAGATCCGTAACGCGTTCCATCGCCATGATGAATCGCCGCTGGATCCGACCTGCGATTGCTATACCTGCCAGAACTTCTCGCGCGCTTATCTGCATCACCTGGACAAGTGCGGCGAAATGCTCGGCAGCATGCTCAATACCATCCATAACTTGCGCCATTATCAGGTGCTCATGGCTGGTTTGCGCGAGGCTATTCAACAGGGTACATTGGCCGCCTTTGTCGATGCCTTCTACGCCAAACGCGGACTTCCCGTTCCGCCTTTGGACTGAGTTTTCTGACCCCAAGATTCAACATTTGCAACTGGAGTGCTAAATGAGCTTTTTTATCTCTAACGCCATGGCTGACGCAGCTGCACCGGCTGCTGCAAGTCCAATGGGCGGCGGCTTCGAGTGGATTTTCCTGGTCGGCTTCCTGGTCATCTTCTACCTGATGATCTGGCGTCCACAGGCCAAGCGCGCCAAAGAGCAGAAGAACCTGCTGAGCAGCCTGCAGAAGGGCGACGAAGTCGTGACCACTGGCGGCATCGCCGGCAAGATCACCAAGGTTGCCGATGACTTCGTGGTTCTGGAAGTGTCCGACACCGTGGAAATGAAGTTCCAGAAAGGCGCCATCGCCGCCACGCTGCCAAAAGGCACGCTGAAAGCGATCTAAGAGCAACAACTTCTACTCAATCGACGGGGCGCGCAAGGCGCCCCGCGTTCATAACGGGCGGCGTGATGCTGAACAAATACCCTCTGTGGAAATACATTCTGATCCTGGCGGTGCTGGCGATCGGTCTGATTTATTCCGCTCCCAATCTTTATCCTGATGACCCGGCCATTCAGATCAGCGGCGCCAGCACGGCTCTGCAGGTCAATGACGCCGATCTGGCTCGCGTCAGCACAGCGCTGAAAGAGTCCGGCATCAACGTCAAGGCGGCCACGCTGACGGCAGGCGGCAAGGGCGGTCTGATCCGTCTGAGCAAGGCTGAAGACCAGCTGCCGGCCAAGGACGTTGTACGCAAGGCATTGGGTGATGACTACGTCGTCGCGCTGAACCTGGCACAGACCACCCCGCAATGGCTGCGCAACCTCGGTGCGCACCCGATGAAGCTGGGTCTGGACTTGTCCGGTGGTGTGCACTTCCTGCTCGAAGTGGACATGGACAAAGCCCTCGATGCGCGCCTGAAAGTCTACGAAGGCGACGTCAAGAGCCTGCTGCGCAAAGAGAAGCTGCGCTATCGCAGCCTGCCGCAACTGGGCGGTGCCATTCAGTTGGGCTTCAGCGATGAAGACTCCCGCGAACAGGCCCGTGCGCTGATCCGCAAGAACTTCAACGATTTCGACATTGTTCCGGCCGACCTCAACGGTCAACCGGTGCTGCGTCTGGCGATGACCCCGGCCAAGCTGGCGGAAATCCGTGAATACTCCATCAAGCAGAACCTGACCACGGTACGTAACCGCGTCAACGAGCTGGGTGTTGCCGAACCGATCGTGCAGCGCCAGGGCGCCAACCGCATCGTGGTTGAGCTGCCGGGCGTGCAGGACACTGCCGAAGCCAAGCGTATTCTCGGCAAGACGGCCAACCTCGAGTTCCGTCTGGCCGCCGAGCCGGGCGCTTCGAAAGCCACTTCCGAATCGTTCGAATTCCGCGAAGGCAACCGTCCGCCAGCGCAGATCGAGCGTGGCCTGATCATCACCGGTGACCAGGTCACCGACGCCAAGGCCGGTTTCGGCGAACACGGCACGCCTGAAGTGAACATCCGTCTGGATGGCCACGGTGGCGAGCTGATGAGCCGCGCGACCCGTTCCAACGTCGGTCGCAGCATGGCGGTGATCTTCATCGAACAGCGTCCGGTCACCACTTACACCAAGCAAGTGGTTGATGGCGTCGAGAAAGACGTTGCGGTGCAGACGTTCAAGGAAGAGAAGAAGATCATCAGCCTGGCGACCATTCAGTCGCCGCTGGGTGCGCAATTCCGCATCACTGGCCTGAACGGTCAGGGCGAGTCGTCTGAACTGGCGCTGCTGCTGCGTGCCGGTGGTCTGGCTGCACCGATGTACTTCGCTGAAGAGCGCACAATCGGTCCGAGCCTGGGTGCTGACAACATCACCAAAGGTATCGATGCTTCCCTGTGGGGCATGCTGTTCGTGTCGCTGTTCATCATCGCCATCTACCGCTTCTTCGGCGTCATCGCCACCGTCGCGCTGGCGGTGAACATGGTGCTGCTGCTGGCGTTGATGTCGTTGCTGGGCGCCACGCTGACCCTGCCGGGTATCGCCGGTATCGTCTTGACGATGGGTATGGCGGTTGACGCCAACGTACTGATCTTCTCGCGGATTCGTGAAGAGATCGCCGCCGGCATGACTGTGCAGCGGGCAATCAACGAAGGCTTCGGCCGGGCATTCACCGCGATTCTCGACGCCAACCTGACCACGTTGCTGGTCGGCGGCATTCTCTTCGCCATGGGCACCGGCCCGGTGAAGGGTTTCGCAGTGACGATGTCCCTCGGGATCTTTACCTCGATGTTCACGGCCATCATGGTGACCCGCGCAATGGTCAACCTGATCTTTGGCGGACGTGACTTCAAGAAGTTGTGGATTTAAGGGGCTGCCATGTTACGTACAATCAACTTCATGGGCGTTCGCAACTTCGCGTTCGGCGTCACCGTGTTGCTTACCGTCATTGCCTTGTTCAGTGTCGCCACCAAGGGCATGAACTGGGGTCTGGACTTCACCGGCGGTACGCTCATCGAGCTGACCTACGAGCGCCCGGCCGACGTCACCAAGGTGCGCGAGCAACTGGCGACTTCCGGTTATCACGAAGCCGTGGTGCAGAACTTCGGTGCGACGACCGACCTGCTGGTGCGCATGCCGGGTGAAGACCCGCAGCTGGGCCATCAAGTAGCGGAAGCGCTTCAAAAGGTCGGCGGTGACAACCCGGCGACGGTCAAGCGTGTCGAGTTCGTCGGCCCGCAGGTCGGTGAAGAACTGCGCGACCAGGGCGGCCTCGGCATGCTGCTGGCGCTCGGCGGCATCCTGATCTACCTGGCGTTCCGCTTTCAGTGGAAGTTCGCGGTCGGCGCCATTGTCTCGCTGATCCACGACGTGATCGTGACCGTGGGTATCCTCTCGTACTTCCAGATCACCTTCGATCTGACAGTGCTGGCGGCGGTGCTGGCGATCATCGGTTACTCGCTGAACGACACCATCGTGGTTTTCGACCGGGTACGTGAGAACTTCCGCGTGCTGCGCAAGGCGACGCTGATCGAGAACATCAACATCTCGACCACCCAGACCCTGCTGCGCACCATGGCGACCTCGATCTCCACTCTGCTGGCGATCGCGGCGCTGCTGTTCTTCGGTGGCGACAACCTGTTCGGTTTCTCCATCGCACTGTTCATCGGTGTACTGGCGGGTACCTACTCGTCGATCTACATCGCCAACGTGGTGCTGATCTGGCTGAACCTGACCACCGAGGATCTGATTCCTCCGGCCAACACCGACAAGGAAGTCGACGACCGTCCATAACGGTCAGCGATTTCCCGGCTGTCAGCCAACAAAAGGCGCGAGTTGAACTCGCGCCTTTTTTTGTGCTCCAAGGCTGGGAGAAGCGCGGGCGCGTCCCGCATGTGATGGTCAGGAGGTTCATGTGAACAAGTCGTTGCTGGTTGGTGCGGTATTGGGTGCTGTCGGTGTCACAGCCGGGGGTGCTGTTGCCACCTACAGCCTGGTTAAAAGCGGCCCTGAGTATGCGCAAGTATTAGCCGTTGAGCCGGTCAAGACACAGATCAAGACTCCACGTGAAGTATGCAAGGATGTAACGGTGACTCGTCAGGCACCGGTAAAAGATCAACACCAGATCGCCGGGACCGTGGTCGGTGCGCTGGCCGGTGGTTTGCTGGGCAACCAGATTGGCGGCGGTACCGGCAAGAAGATTGCCACGGTGGCCGGTGCGGTCGGTGGCGGTTATGCGGGCAACAAGGTGCAGGAGGGCATGCAGGAGCGTGACACCTACACCACCACGCAAACCCGCTGCAACACGGTCAATGACATCAGCGACAAGGTCGTCGGCTACGACGTGCGTTACTCGCTCGATGGCAAGGAAGGCAAGGTGCGGATGGATCGCGATCCGGGTAACCAGATTCCGGTCGACAAGGAAGGCAAGCTGATCCTTTCGCAGAATGAGCCGGCTCAGTAAGGATTTACGGTTGTGAAAAGAAGCACCCTGCGGGGTGCTTTTTTTATACCCGCGATTTAGGGCTGAACGCGGTTCTCCCACAGGGAATTGTGCTGTTTGGAATTGCAGGCATAAAAAAAGCACCCCGGAGGGTGCTTTTTGGTTCCGCGTGAAGCTTAGCGCTTCAGCGAGGCCGGCAGGTGCGGCTGGATCGCCGTCAGCACTGCCTTGAAGCATTTGGTGTTGCCGGCAACGATGTGGCCTTTTTCCAGGAAGTCGTGACCGCCGGTGAAATCGCTCACCAGGCCGCCGGCTTCTTGAATCAGCAGGGCGCCTGCAGCCATGTCCCACTCGGACAGGCCCGATTCCCAGAACGCATCGAAACGACCGGCAGCTACGTAAGCCAGGTCCAGGCTCGCCGAGCCTGCACGGCGAATACCGGCGGTCTGGCCAACCAGGGCGCGGAACATGCCGAGGTAGTTGTCGAGGTTGTCCATCTGGTCGTCACGGAACGGGAAGCCGGTACCCAGCAGTGCACCGTCGAGGCTGGTACGACCGCTGACGCGCAGACGACGACCGTTCAGTTGAGCGCCGCGACCACGGCTGGCGGTGAATTCTTCCTGGCGAACCGGGTCCAGAACCACTGCGTGTTCCAGGCGACCACGATATTTGCAGGCAATGCTCACTGCAAAGTGCGGAATGCCACGGAGGAAATTGGTGGTGCCGTCCAGCGGATCGATGATCCACAGGTACTCTTCGCCTTCGATGCCGGTGCCAGCGTGCAGGCCGGTTTCTTCACCCTGAATCGAGTGATTCGGGTAAGCCTTGCGCAGGGCATCGATGATTTTCTGTTCAGCGGCGCGATCGACCTCGGATACGTAATCCTTGGCGTCTTTTTCGTCGACCTTGATGGTATCCAGGCGCTCGATGGAGCGGAAGATCAGTTCACTGGCGCTGCGGGCGGCGCGCAGCGCGATATTCAGCATGGGCTGCATGGATGTGTCACCTAAGGTTGTTAAAGAAAGCCGCGCATTCTATCAGAACTTTTCTTCAGGTGAAGGACGCTGTTCGCTTTCATAGCTTAACGGTAGGCTGTTCTGTAAGATTTGCCCCCCTTTCCTGTGTCCGAGAGCGCCTCCCTTGCTGCAGAACATTCGTGTCGTCCTGGTCAACACCAGCCACCCCGGCAACATCGGCGGGGTCGCGCGCGCCATGAAAAACATGGGTCTGTCGCGACTGGTGCTGGTCGAACCGCGGGTCTTCCCGCACCACGAGGCCGATGCTCGCGCCTCCGGTGCCGGTGACATCCTTGAAAACGCCCAGGTCGTCGCCACCTTGGAAGACGCTTTGGTCGGTTGCAATCTGGTGCTCGGCACCAGCGCCCGCGACCGGCGTATTCCCTGGCCGCTGCTCGACCCGCGCGAATGTGGCAACAAGGTGGTCGAGGAAGCCGGGCAGGGCGCCGAGATTGCTTTGGTGTTCGGCCGTGAAGATTCCGGCCTGACCAATGAAGAGCTGCAGCGATGTCACTTCCATGTGCACATCCCTTCTGACCCGACGTTCAGTTCGCTGAACCTTGGGGCGGCGGTGCAGGTGTTGAGTTATGAGGTGCGCATGGCGTGGCTGGCCGCACAGGGTCAGCCGAGCAAGGTCGAGAAAGAAGAAGTGGCCTCGGTGAAAAGCGCCGAGCTGGCGACCATGGATGAGCTGGAGCGATTCTATGAGCACCTGGAACAGACGCTGGTTGCCATCGAATTCCTCGACCCGGAAAAGCCTCGGCACTTGATGGCGCGCCTGCGCCGGTTGTACGGACGCAGCTCGGTCAGCCGGGCGGAAATGAATATTTTGCGTGGCATCCTCACGGAAACCCAGAAAGCGGCCCGTGGCGAGCTTCTAAAGCGGAAGGATTAAATGATGTTTGAGCGTTTGCGTGAAGATATCCAAAGCGTATTCCATCGAGACCCGGCGGCGCGTAACGCTTTTGAAGTCCTGACCTGCTACCCCGGCATGCATGCGATCTGGATTCATCGTCTGGCCGGCATGCTCTGGCGCAACGAATTGAAGTGGCTGGCGCGGCTGGTGTCGAACTTCGGTCGCTGGCTGACCGGGATCGAGATTCATCCGGGCGCCAAGGTCGGTCGGCGTTTCTTCATCGACCACGGCATGGGCATCGTCATTGGTGAAACCGCCGAGATCGGCGACGACGTCACCATCTATCAAGGTGTGACCCTCGGCGGCACCAGCTGGAACAAAGGCAAGCGCCACCCGACGCTGGGTGATGGCGTGGTGGTAGGTGCCGGGGCCAAGGTTCTCGGTCCGTTCACGGTGGGTGCCGGCGCCAAAGTCGGCTCCAACGCTGTGGTCACCAAGGAAGTGCCGCCGGGCGCAACGGTGGTGGGGATTCCGGGGCGGATCATCATCAAGACCGACGAAGAGCAGGACGCCAAGCGCAAAGCCATGGCGGAAAAGATCGGTTTCGACGCCTACGGTGTCAGCGAAGACATGCCCGACCCGGTGGCCCGCGCCATCGGCCAATTGCTCGATCACCTGCAAGCGGTGGACGGGCGTCTGGAAGGCATGTGCGGCGCGCTGAAGGATCTGGGCAGCAATTACTGTGCGAAAGATCTGCCTTCGCTGCGCGAAGAAGACTTCGCTTGCGTCAAGGGCAAGGACGAATCGAAAGCCGGCTGAACCGCGGCGCTGCTTTTCGCGAGCAGGCTCGCTCCCACAAGAGCAATGCATTCCAATGTGGGAGCGAGCCTGCTCGCGAAGAACGATCACGCGGTTGCGCTGGCTGTCCGCGCCCCGTCTTTGCTATAGTGCGCGCGCTCTTTTGCGGGTAAACCCGACTAAAGCACTAGGTCTTATAGTTGACTTAAATGCTCGGGAATTGCATACTCCCGCCCATTCCGAACTCCGTGGTAACTGTCCATGCGACTGACTACAAAAGGCCGATACGCCGTGACCGCCATGCTTGACCTGGCGTTGCACGCGCAGCACGGGCCGGTGTCTCTGGCCGATATCTCCGAGCGCCAAGGCATCTCCCTGTCCTACCTCGAACAGCTGTTCGCCAAGCTGCGCCGCAGCAACCTGGTTTCCAGCGTTCGCGGTCCGGGTGGTGGCTACCAGTTGTCCCGCGACATGCAGGGCATCCAGGTCGCCCAGGTGATCGATGCGGTGAACGAATCGGTCGATGCCACCAAGTGCCAGGGCCAGGGCGATTGCCATTCCGGTGATACCTGCCTGACCCATCACCTGTGGTGCGACTTGAGCCTGCAGATTCACGAATTTCTGAGCGGTATCAGCTTGGCCGACCTTGTGACTCGCCGTGAGGTACAAGAAGTAGCCCAGCGTCAGGACCAGCGCCGTTGCAGCAGCAAGGCGCCACGCCTGGACAAGATTGAAGCGTCCGCCGTCGAATGACAGCCGAAGAGCTACCCGCGGCACGCCAGCCCTGATTTAGGAGATAGTCCATGAAATTGCCGATTTACCTTGATTACTCTGCAACCACCCCGGTTGATCCGCGCGTTGCGCAGAAAATGAGTGAATGCCTGCTGGTCGACGGAAACTTCGGTAACCCGGCGTCCCGCTCCCACGTGTTCGGCTGGAAGGCTGAAGAGTCCGTCGAAAACGCTCGTCGTCAGGTGGCCGATCTGGTCAACGCCGACCCGCGCGAAATCGTCTGGACCTCCGGTGCCACTGAATCCGACAACCTGGCGATCAAGGGCGCGGCACATTTCTACGCTTCCAAGGGCAAGCACCTGATCACCAGCAAGATCGAGCACAAGGCTGTCCTCGACACCATGCGCCAGCTGGAGCGTGAAGGTTTCGAAGTGACCTACCTCGAGCCGACCGAAGACGGTCTGATCACCCCGGCAATGATTGATGCGGCCCTGCGCGAAGACACCATTCTGGTGTCGGTGATGCACGTCAACAACGAAATCGGCACCATCAACGACATCGCCGCCATCGGCGAGATGCTGCGCGCCAAGGGCGTGCTGTTCCATGTCGACGCTGCTCAGTCCACCGGCAAGGTCGAAATCGATCTGCAGAAGCTGAAAGTCGACATGATGTCGTTCTCCGCCCACAAGACTTATGGCCCTAAAGGCATCGGCGCGCTGTACGTCAGCCGCAAGCCGCGTGTGCGCATCGAAGCGACCATGCACGGCGGCGGTCACGAGCGCGGCATGCGTTCCGGCACCCTGGCGACCCACCAGATCGTCGGTATGGGCGAAGCGTTCCGCGTAGCCAAGGAAGACATGGCCGCTGAAAACGTGCGCATCAAAGCCTTGAGCGATCGCTTCTACAAGCAGGTCGAGCACCTGGAAGAGCTGTACGTCAACGGCAGCCTGACCGCCCGCGTTCCGCACAACCTGAACCTGAGCTTCAACTACGTTGAAGGCGAGTCGCTGATCATGGCGCTCAAGGATCTGGCGGTATCGTCCGGTTCGGCATGCACCTCGGCGTCGCTGGAGCCTTCGTACGTACTGCGCGCCCTGGGCCGCAACGACGAACTGGCACACAGCTCGATCCGCTTTACCTTCGGCCGTTTCACCACCGAAGAAGAAATCGACTACGCCGCGCAGAAAGTCTGCGAGGCCGTTACCAAGCTGCGCGCTCTGTCGCCGCTGTGGGACATGTACAAAGACGGCGTCGATATCTCGAAAATCGAGTGGGCGGCACACTAACTATAGAAGCCGCCGGATACAGATCCTGTAGCGACGCGGCGGTTCACGCAGCGCAGTTGCAGGGTCTCAAGAGCGGCCCTGATGAGTGAGGATTGAGAATCATGGCTTACAGCGAAAAGGTCATCGACCACTACGAAAACCCGCGCAACGTCGGCAAGATGAACGCGGAAGATCCTGATGTCGGCACCGGCATGGTCGGCGCTCCGGCGTGCGGCGACGTGATGCGTC
This sequence comes from Pseudomonas triticicola, assembly GCF_019145375.1. Taxonomy (NCBI): domain Bacteria; kingdom Pseudomonadati; phylum Pseudomonadota; class Gammaproteobacteria; order Pseudomonadales; family Pseudomonadaceae; genus Pseudomonas; species Pseudomonas triticicola. The sequence continues at coordinate 712,191 of NZ_JAHSTX010000002.1, forward strand.
TGCAGATCAAGGTCAACGATCAGGGCGTTATCGAAGACGCCAAGTTCAAGACCTACGGTTGCGGTTCGGCAATCGCCTCCAGCTCCCTCGCCACCGAGTGGATGAAGGGCAAGACCCTGGACGAAGCCGAAACCATCAAGAACACTCAGCTGGCCGAAGAACTGGCCCTGCCGCCAGTGAAAATCCACTGCTCCGTGCTCGCAGAAGACGCTATCAAAGCGGCAGTTCGCGACTACAAGCAGAAGAAAGGCTTGATCTGAATTTCAAGATTCGGCGACGAGTAAGGAGTCAACGATGGCTATCAGCATGACAGAAGCGGCTGCTCGACACGTGCGGCGCTCCCTCGACGGGCGCGGCAAAGGTGAAGGGATTCGTCTGGGTGTTCGCACCACAGGCTGTTCCGGCCTTGCCTACGTGCTGGAGTTTGTCGACGAGGTAGTGGCGGAAGATCAGGTGTTCGAGAGTCACGGCGAAAAAGTGATCATCGACCCGAAGAGCCTGGCCTACCTGGACGGCACCGAGCTCGACTTCGTCAAGGAAGGGTTGAACGAAGGCTTCAAGTTCAACAACCCCAACGTGCGCGGTGAATGTGGCTGCGGCGAAAGCTTCAACATCTGAGGCTGGTCGTGGGTATTCCTTGTCATTTCGCTTTATTCGAGCTGCAACCGAGCTTCCGCCTGGATCTCGAGCAGTTGGCCACGCGCTACCGTGAGTTGGCGCGCGGCGTCCATCCTGACCGTTTTGCCGATGCATCCGAACGCGAGCAGCGCTCGGCACTCGAGCAATCGGCGCGGCTCAACGACGCCTACCAGACGCTCAAGAGTCCGGCCCAGCGCGCACGCTACCTGCTGAAAATCAGCGGGCATGAAGTGCCGATGGAAGTCACTGTCCACGATCCCGAGTTTCTTTTGCAGCAGATGCAATGGCGCGAAGAGCTCGAAGATCTGCAGGACAGTGCCGACCTCGACGGTGTCGCGGTATTCAAGCGTCGCTTGAAGGCGGCTCAGGAGCAGCTCAACGAAAGCTTCGCAGCCTGTTGGGATGATGCAGCGCAACGCGAGCAGGCCGAACGCCTGATGCGGCGCATGCAGTTCCTCGACAAGCTCACCTACGAAGTGCGCCAGCTGGAAGAGCGCCTCGACGATTAACCCAGTGCTGCCCTGATTGCACGCTGACAGACAGACAAGACCTGATCACCATGGCTCTACTGCAGATCGCCGAACCCGGCCAAAGTCCTCAACCGCACCAGCGTCGCCTGGCTGTGGGCATCGACTTGGGTACTACCAATTCGCTGGTCGCTGCGCTGCGCAGTGGTCTTTCCGAACCGCTGGCCGACGCGAGCGGGCAGGTCATCCTGCCCTCCGCCGTGCGTTATCACGCCGACCGCGTCGAAGTTGGTGAGTCCGCCAAGCTGGCGGCAGCCTCCGATCCTCTGAACACTGTGCTCTCGGTCAAACGCTTGATGGGTCGTGGTCTGTCCGACGTCAAGCAATTGGGCGAGCAGTTGCCGTACCGCTTTGTCGGCGGCGAATCGCACATGCCGTTCATCGATACTGTGCAAGGCCCGAAAAGCCCGGTCGAAGTTTCCGCCGATATCCTCAAGGTCCTGCGTCAGCGCGCTGAAGCGACCTTGGGCGGCGAACTGGTTGGCGCGGTGATCACCGTTCCTGCCTACTTCGACGATGCGCAGCGTCAGGCCACCAAAGACGCGGCCAAACTCGCCGGTCTGAACGTGTTGCGTCTGCTCAACGAGCCGACCGCTGCTGCGGTGGCTTATGGTTTGGATCAGCACGCTGAAGGTCTGGTGGCGATTTATGACCTCGGTGGTGGTACCTTCGATATTTCGATTCTGCGTCTGACTGGCGGCGTCTTTGAAGTTCTGGCCACTGGCGGCGACAGCGCGCTGGGCGGCGATGACTTCGATCACGCGATTGCCGGCTGGATCATCGAGAGCGCTGGCCTGTCCGCCGATCTCGACCCGGGTGCACAACGCAATCTGCTGCAAATCGCCTGTGCGGCCAAAGAAGCTTTGACCGACGCTGCCAGCGTTGAAGTGGCTTACGGCGACTGGAAAGCACAACTGACCCGCGAAGCCTTCGATGCGCTGATAGAGCCGATGGTCGCGCGCAGCCTGAAAGCCTGCCGCCGCGCCGTCCGCGATTCCGGTATTGAACTGGAAGACGTCCACGCCGTGGTCATGGTCGGCGGTTCGACCCGCGTTCCACGTGTGCGTGAAGCCGTTGCCGAAGCGTTCGGTCGTCAGCCATTGACGGAAATCGACCCGGATCAAGTGGTGGCCATCGGGGCCGCGATCCAGGCCGACACCCTGGCTGGCAACAAGCGCGATGGCGGCGAACTGCTGCTGCTCGATGTGATTCCGCTGTCCCTGGGGCTGGAAACCATGGGCGGTCTGATGGAGAAGGTGATTCCGCGCAACACCACCATCCCCGTCGCGCGCGCCCAGGACTTCACCACTTATAAAGACGGCCAGTCGGCCATGGCGATCCACGTGTTGCAGGGTGAGCGCGAGCTGATCAGCGACTGCCGCTCTCTGGCGCGTTTCGAATTGCGCGGCATTCCGGCGATGGTGGCCGGTGCAGCGAAAATTCGCGTGACCTTCCAGGTCGATGCCGACGGTCTGCTCAGCGTGTCTGCCCGTGAATTGGGCTCGGGCGTTGAAGCGAGCATTCAGGTCAAACCTTCCTATGGTCTGACCGATGGCGAAATCGCCAAGATGCTCAAAGATTCGTTCCAGCATGCCAATGACGACAAGGTCGCCCGCGTTCTGCGTGAGCAGCAAGTCGATGCCCAACGCCTGCTCGAAGCGGTGCAGGGCGCTCTGGAGGCCGATGGCGAGCGTTTGCTCGACGCCGAAGAGCGCATGGTCATCGAACTGCAAATGCAGGAACTGGCCGAACTGATGAAAGGTACCGATGGCTACGCCATCGAGCAGCAGACCAAACGTCTGTCGCAAGTGACCGATGCTTTTGCTGCCCGCCGCATGGATCTGACGGTGAAAGCCGCTCTGTCGGGGCGCAACCTGAATGAAATCGAGGATATCTGATGCCGCAGGTCATTTTTCTGCCCCACGAGAAGTTCTGCCCTGAAGGCATGGTGGTCGAGGCTGCGCCCGGCACATCGATTCTCGAACTGGCCCACGAACACCATATCGAGATGGAAAGCGCGTGCGGCGGCGTCTGCGCCTGCACCACGTGCCACTGCATCATCCGCGAGGGTTTTGACTCGCTGGAAGAGGCCGACGAGCTGGAGGAAGACTTCCTCGATCGTGCCTGGGGCCTTGAGGCGCAATCGCGTCTGGCTTGCCAGGCTATCGTTGGTGAAGAAGACCTCACCGTCGAAATTCCGAAATATTCGCTTAACCATGCGGCTGAAGCGCCGCACTGACTGGTAAGACTGTCATGAGCTACGGTTGGAATGATGTTCAACGCATTGCAGAAGAGCTGGCCGAGGCCCATGAGGGACTCGACCCGTATTCTGTAGGTTTTGTCCGTTTGCAGCAGATGATTCTTGAACTGCCTGGCTTTGATGCTTCTTCTGGCCGGGTCGGCGAGAAGGTGCTGGAAGCGGTTCAGCAGCTCTGGGCTGAAGAATTGGACTGATCGTCCTCGCAGGTTAGGCAATACCCAAGAACCCGCGTATAATTCGCGGGTTTAATTTTTCGCAAATTACCGTTTCTGGAGTTACACCATGGCTGTTCAACGTACTTTCTCCATCATCAAGCCTGACGCCGTTGCTAAAAACGTGATCGGCAAGATCACCACTCGCTTCGAAGACGCTGGCCTGCGCGTTGTAGCTTCGAAACTGAAGCAACTGTCCAAAGCCGAAGCCGAAGGCTTCTACGCTGAGCACAGCGAGCGCGGTTTCTTCGGTGACCTGGTTGCTTTCATGACTTCCGGTCCGGTTGTCGTTCAGGTTCTGGAAGGTGAAAACGCTATCGCTCGCAACCGTGAGCTGATGGGCGCTACCAATCCTAAAGAAGCTGCTCCAGGCACCATCCGTGCTGACTTCGCTGAATCGATCGACGCCAACGCCGTTCACGGTTCGGACTCCGAAGCTGCTGCCGCTCGCGAAATCGCTTACTTCTTCGCAGCTACTGAAGTAACCACTCGCTAAGCATTGCTTGCAGAGTGAAGGTGAATCCATGACTACATCGACTGTTAAAACAAACCTGCTGGGTCTGACCCAGCCGGAAATGGAAAAATTCTTCGACTCAATCGGGGAGAAGCGTTTCCGTGCCGGTCAGGTAATGAAATGGATTCACCACTTTGGCGTCGATGATTTCGACGCCATGACGAACGTCAGCAAAGCCTTGCGCGACAAGCTCAAGGCCATTGCTGAAGTGCGTGGTCCGGAAGTGGTCAGCGAGGACATCTCCAGCGACGGCACCCGTAAATGGGTGGTGCGCGTGGCGTCCGGCAGCTGCGTCGAGACCGTGTACATTCCCCAGGGCAAGCGCGGCACTCTGTGCGTTTCGTCCCAGGCAGGCTGTGCCCTGGATTGCAGTTTCTGCTCCACCGGCAAGCAAGGCTTCAACAGCAACCTCACCGCCGCCGAAGTCATCGGTCAGGTGTGGATTGCCAACAAATCTTTCGGCAGCGTCCCGGCCACCGTCGACCGCGCCATCACCAACGTGGTGATGATGGGCATGGGCGAGCCGTTGCTGAACTTCGACAACGTCGTCGCCGCCATGCATCTGATGATGGATGACCTTGGCTACGGGATCTCCAAGCGCCGCGTGACCCTGTCCACCTCGGGTGTGGTGCCGATGATCGATGAGCTGGCCAAGCACATCGACGTGTCCCTGGCGTTGTCCCTGCACGCACCGAATGACGCATTGCGTAACCAATTGGTGCCGATCAACAAGAAATATCCGCTTAAGATGCTGCTCGAGTCGTGCCAGCGCTACATGTCCGCCCTTGGCGAGAAACGTGTGCTGACCATCGAGTACACCTTGCTCAAGGACGTCAACGACAAGCTTGAGCACGCGGTGGAAATGATCGAGTTGCTTAAAGATATCCCGTGCAAGATCAACCTGATTCCATTCAACCCGTTCCCGCACTCCGGGTACGAGCGGCCGAGCAACAACGCCATCCGCCGCTTCCAGGATCAGTTGCATCAGGCCGGTTTCAACGTCACTGTGCGCACCACTCGTGGTGAAGACATCGACGCCGCATGTGGTCAATTGGTAGGGCAGGTGCTGGATCGCACCCGTCGCAGCGAACGTTACATCGCCGTGCGCGAGTTGAGCGCCGACAGCGATCTGGCACAGAACGCCGCGAACACTAACTAAGAGAGGATCTCTATGTCCCTGCGCTTTGCGCTGCTGTTGCTGTTGGCCAGCCTGTGTGCTGGTTGTGTCCTGTCGGGTGACTACAACCCGATGAAGACCAGCAAGGGCCGCGATGAAGCGCGGGCTGCCTACGTGCAGCTGGGCCTGGGCTACCTGCAGCAGGGCATGACCGAGCGCGCCAAGGTGCCTTTGAAAAAAGCACTGGAGCTGGACGGTTCCGACCCCGACGCCAATGCGGCCCTCGGTCTGGTGTTTCAGGCCGAGATGGAGCCGGCACTGGCCGACGAGCACTTTCGCAAGGCCTTGTCCTCACGTCCTGCCGATGCGCGCATCCTCAACAACTACGGCAGTTTTCTCTACGAAGAACAGCGCTACAAGGAAGCCTACGAGCGTTTTGAACAAGCGGCCGCCGATACCCTGTATCCTGAGCGCTCGCGGGTCTTCGAAAACCTCGGCATGACCGCCGCCAAGCTTGGCCAGCGTGATCTGGCCCAGCAACAGCTGGAAAAAGCCCTGCGCCTGAATCGCCAACAACCACGCGCATTGCTGGAAATGGCTGAGTTGTCCTTCGAAGACAGGCATTATGTGCCCGCGCGTGACTATTACGACCGTTTCAGCCAGCTCACCGAACAAAATGCACGTAGTCTATTGCTCGGCGTTCGGCTGGCAAAAGTGTTTGAAGATCGCGACAAGGCAGCCAGTTACGGTCTGCAATTAAAACGACTCTATCCCGGTACGCCGGAATATCAGCAATACCTGTCGGAGCAATGATGAAAGCGGCGCATCCCGAAGTTGTAGCAGCGAATCGCGTAAATCCCGGTGAGACCCTGCGCCAGGCCCGCGAAAGCAATGGCTGGTCGCTGGCCGAAGTGGCCCTCAAGCTCAACCTCACCGTGACGTCCCTGAGCAATCTTGAAGCCGGCGCTTTCGACAAGCTGCCGGGGCATACCTTCGCTCGCGGTTACATTCGCGCCTATGCCAAATTGCTCGGCATGGACCAGACCGTTCTGGTTCAGCAATTCGACCAGTCCACCGGCACCGATTCCCAGGGCAGCAACGTTCACGCCCTCGGTCGTATCGAAGAGCCGGTGCGGGTTTCCCACACCATTTTGCGTATCGTCAGCCTGTTGCTGCTGATCGCGGTCATCGGCGGCGGATTCGTCTGGTGGCAGGATCAGACCTCCCAGCGCACCCGCGATCTGACCAGCCTGGCGCCGGAGCACGTCGAAGTCGAAGGCGCTGACGGCACCACGCAGATCCACCCGATCGACGAGCCGGAAGACCAGGCTGTCGCCGAAAATCAGGCTGACAATTCGACATCGCTGGCCTTGCCGCAGTCGGAAACCAGTGCTGAATCGACCGGCGCCGAATCTGCTGCGCCAGCGACCGAGCCAGCTGCCCCGGCACTTGCGCCAAGCGCTCCGGCACAGACGCCTGCACCAGTGGTGGCGGCTCCGGCCACTTCAGCGCCGAATGTCCCCGCGGCACCTGCCCCGACCGCGCCGGTCGCACAAGCGCCAAGCGCTGAAGCAGCTGCTCCGGTTGCCGGCGAAGGCCAGGTGCAATTGCAGTTCACCGGCGATTGCTGGGCACAGGTGACCGATGGCCGTGGCAAAGTGATTTTCAGTGGTCTGAAGCATAAAGGCGACAGCGTGACCGTTTCCGGCAAACCGCCGCTCAATGTGCGTCTGGGCGTTGCCCGCGCAGCACAGGTCAGCTACAACGGCCAACCGGTCGACATCGCTCCGTTCACCAGTGGCGAGACTGCTCGCCTGAAGTTGGGTCAATAAGTCATGCACGGCGAATCTCCAATCAAACGTCGCGAATCGCGCAAGATCTGGGTCGGCAACGTACCGGTGGGCGGCGATGCGCCGATCGCTGTGCAGAGCATGACCAACAGCGACACCAATGACGTCGCCGCGACCGTGGCGCAGATCAATCGTCTGGAAGCCGCCGGCGTCGACATCGTCCGCGTCTCGGTGCCGGACATGGACGCCGCCGAGGCGTTCGGCAAGATCAAGCAACTGGTCAAAGTGCCGTTGGTGGCCGATATCCACTTCGACTACAAAATCGCCTTGCGCGTGGCCGAACTGGGCGTGGACTGCCTACGCATCAACCCGGGCAACATCGGCCGTGAAGACCGCGTGCGTGCTGTGGTCGATGCTGCCCGTGATCGCGGTATTCCGATCCGCATCGGTGTCAACGCCGGTTCGCTGGAAAAAGACCTGCAAAAGAAATACGGCGAGCCGACCCCGGCGGCGCTGGTCGAATCCGCGCTGCGCCACGTTGAACACCTCGAACGCCTGAATTTCCAGGACTTCAAGGTTAGCGTGAAAGCCTCCGACGTGTTCATGGCCGTCGAAGCCTACCGTTTGCTGGCGAAAGAAATCGTCCAGCCGCTGCACCTCGGCATCACTGAAGCTGGCGGTTTGCGCTCGGGCACAGTGAAATCCGCCGTAGGCCTAGGTATGCTGCTCGCCGAAGGGATTGGCGATACTATCCGCATCTCGCTGGCGGCCGACCCGGTCGAGGAAGTGAAGGTCGGTTACGACATTCTCAAGTCTTTGCATCTGCGTTCCCGTGGCATCAACTTCATCGCCTGCCCGAGCTGCTCGCGGCAGAACTTCGATGTGGTCAAGACCATGAACGAGCTGGAAGGGCGCCTTGAAGACCTGCTGGTGCCGCTGGATGTCGCGGTCATCGGTTGCGTGGTCAATGGTCCCGGCGAAGCCAAGGAAGCCCATATCGGCTTGACCGGCGGCACGCCCAACCTGATTTACATCGACGGCAAACCGTCGCAGAAGCTGACGAATGACAATCTGGTGGACGAGCTGGAAAAGCTGATCCGCCAGAAAGCGGCCGAGAAGGTCGAAGCTGACGCTGCCGTTATCGCGCGCGGCTGATCGAACGAATTAAGGAAATTTTGTGAGCAAGTCTCTGCAAGCCATTCGTGGCATGAACGACATCCTGCCCGAACAGACCCCGCTGTGGCGTTATTTCGAAGGCACCGTGGCGCGTCTGCTGGATAACTACGGTTACAAGCAGATCCGCATGCCGATCGTCGAGTTCACCGAGCTGTTCAAGCGCTCGATCGGCGAAGTCACCGATATCGTCGAAAAAGAGATGTACACCTTCGAAGACCGCAACGGTGATTCGCTGACCCTGCGTCCGGAAGGCACCGCGGCCTGCGTGCGCGCAGTGCTCGAACACGGCATCACCGGCGGTGGTCAGGTGCAGAAACTCTGGTACATCGGCCCGATGTTCCGCCACGAGCGTCCGCAGAAAGGCCGTTATCGCCAGTTCCACCAGATCGGTCTGGAGGTGTTCAACCTCGACGGTCCGGACATCGACGCCGAGCTGATTATCATGACCTGGCGCCTGTGGGGCGAATTGGGCATTCGTGATGCGGTCAAGCTCGAGCTCAACAGCCTCGGCACTAGCGAATCCCGTGGTCGCTATCGTGAAGCGCTGGTCGAGTACCTCTCGGCGCACCACGACAAACTCGATGAAGACAGCCAGCGTCGCCTGAAAACCAACCCGCTGCGGGTGCTCGACACGAAAAATGCCGACACCCAGGCCGTGCTGGTCGATGCACCGAAAATGGCCGACTACCTCGACGACGAGTCCCGTACACACTTCGAAGGCCTGAAGGCGCGTCTGGATGCCGTCGGCATTCCTTACGTGCTTAACCCGAAACTGGTGCGCGGCCTCGATTACTACAGCAAAACCGTTTTCGAATGGGTCACCGACAAGCTCGGCGCCCAGGGCACCGTGTGCGCGGGCGGCCGTTACGACGGTCTGGTCGAGCAGATGGGCGGCAAGCCAACCCCGGGCGTCGGTTTCGCCATGGGCATCGAGCGTCTGGTGTTGATGCTCGAAACCCTCGAGCAGATCCCGCAGGAAATTTCCCGTCAGGTCGACGTCTACCTCTGCGCCTTCGGTGAAGAAGCCGAGCTGGCCGGTCTGGCCCTGGCCGAACGGGTCCGCGATGAACTTCCAAACCTGCGCCTGCAAGTCAATGCCGGCGCCGGCAGTTTCAAAAGCCAGTTCAAGAAGGCCGACAAGAGCGGTGCGCTGTACGCATTGATCCTCGGTGACGACGAAATGGCCCAGCAAGTGGTAGGTTTCAAACCCCTGCGTGGCCAGGGCGAACAACAAAGCATTGCCTGGGATGAGCTCGCCGCTCACCTGGCCACCTGCGTCGTGCAGGGTTGAAGCTGTCTTAACAGCCGATTTAGCGATTAAGGAGTATTGGGGTGTCGAGTACCGAAGACGAACAGTTGGCGGATTTGAAGGACTGGTGGACACGCAACGGCAAACCTCTGGTCACCGGCGGCCTGTTGGCGCTGGTTATCGTGTTCGGCTGGCAGGCCTGGCACAAATACCAGAGCAACCAGTCGCAAGGCGCCTCGGTGCTCTATCAGCAATTGCTGGAAACCACGCTGACGCCTGACGGCAAGCCTGATGCCGCCCGCGTTGCGGATCTGGCCGGCAAGCTCAACAGCGAATACGGCGGTTCGGCCTACGCGCAGTACGGCAGCCTGTTCGTCGCCAAAGTAGCGGTCGACAGCGGCAAGCTGGACGACGCGGCAACCGAACTCAAAGCCATCGTCGACAAACCGGCCAACCCGGCGCTGGGCGAAATCGCCCGTCAGCGTCTGGCGCAGGTGCTGGGCGCGCAGGACAAGGCCGAAGACGCCCTGAAACTGCTCGACGGCGATGCCGACAAAGCGTTCCTGGCCACTCGCGAAGAACTCAAGGGCGACCTGCTGGTGCGCTTGGGCCGTACCGATGACGCGAACAAGGCGTATCAAAAAGCCAAGGCGGCACTGTCGGATGAAGCGGCGGTCGGTGGCCTTCAAATCAAGCTCGACGACCTGGCCAAAGGGGATGCGTGACGTGATCCGTTGGAAGCATGCAGCATTGCTGGCTCTGGCCCTTCTGGCCGCGGGTTGCAGCAGCAACAGCAAGAAAGAATTGCCACCGGCCGAACTGACCGACTTCAAAGAAGAAGTGGTTCTGCACAAGCAGTGGAGCCGCTCGATCGGTGACGGTCAGGGCGAAACCTACAACATGCTGGTGCCGGCGATCGACGGTGACACCATCTACGCCGCCGATGTGACCGGTGTGGTGATGGCGCTGGATCGCAGCAACGGCGACGTGAAGTGGGACCAGGATCTGGAACTGCCTGTCTCCGGCGCCGTTGGCGTGGGTTACGGTCTGGTACTGATCGGTACACTGCGTGGCGAAGTCGTCGCTCTGGACACCAGCAACGGTGAAGAGAAGTGGCGTGCCCGCGTCAACAGTGAAGTGCTCGCGCCGCCAGCCAACAATGGCGACGTGGTCGTTGTGCAGACCCAGGACGATCGTCTGATCGGTCTGGACGCTGCCACCGGCAACCAGCGCTGGGTGTATGACAGCACCCCGGCGGTCCTGACCCTGCGTGGCACCAGTGCTCCGCTGGTCACCAACCGTCTGGCGGTAGCTGGCCTGTCGACCGGTAAAGTGGTCGCGCTGGACATCTCCAACGGCGTGCCGGTGTGGGAACAACGCATCGCCATTCCACAGGGTCGTTCGGAACTGGAGCGCGTGGTCGACATTGACGGCGGTCTGCTGCTGTCCGGCGGCACGCTGTACGTGGCCAGTTATCAGGGTCGCGTTGCGGCACTGGACCTGGAAAGCGGTCGTCAACTGTGGCAGCGCGATGCGTCGAGCTACGCCGGTATTGCTCAAGGTTTCGGCAGCGTCTACGTGAGCCTGTCCTCGGGCACCGTTGAAGGCGTCGACGAGCGTTCCACCACCGCACTGTGGAGCAACGACTCGCTGGCTCGCCGTCAACTGTCGGCACCGGAAGTGTTCTCCAGCTACGTAGCTGTGGGTGACCTGGAAGGTTATCTGCATCTGCTGAGTCAGGTCGACGGTCGTTTCGTCGGCCGTGAGCGCATCGACAGCGACGGCCTGCGTGCCCGTCCGCTGGTGGTGGGCGACACGATTTATGTGTATGGCAACAGCGGCAAACTGGAAGCCCTGACCATCAAGTAACAACTATGCTTGGGGTTCATCCCCAAGCGGCCCTGCATCAGCAGGGTTTGCAGCGCCCCCGGGTGTTGCCCCGAGCACCAGCCGCTGCCTCGCAGCGGCTTTTGTATTTTCTGAAATAACGAAGTGGAGAGCCGCATGGTTCCCGTAATCGCCCTGGTGGGCCGACCGAACGTCGGCAAGTCCACCTTGTTCAACCGCCTGACCAGGACGCGTGACGCCATCGTCGGCGACCTGTCCGGTCTGACCCGTGATCGCCAGTACGGTGAGGCCAAGTGGCAAGGGCGTTCCTACATTCTGATCGACACCGGCGGTATCTCCGGTGACGAACATGGTATGGACGAAAAAATGGCCGAGCAGTCGCTGCTGGCCATCGAAGAAGCCGATGTGGTGCTGTTTCTGGTAGATGCCAAGGCCGGTTTTACCGCTGCCGACCAGATGATCGCCGAGCATTTGCGCAAACGTAACAAGCGTTCCCACGTGGTGGCCAACAAGGTCGACAACATCGACCCGGAAATGGCCCGCGCCGAATTCGCCCCGCTGGGCATGGGCCACGCGATCCCGATCGCCGGCGCCCACGGCCGAGGCATCACGCAATTGCTGGAAGCCGCCCTGAGCGAATTCCCGCGCGATGATGACGAGCCGGCTGAAGGCGAAGAGGAAGAAGTCGTTGCCGAGGGCGAGGAAGCCAAGCGCATTCCTGGTCCGAGCGAAAAAGACGGGATCAAGATCGCCATCATCGGTCGTCCGAACGTCGGCAAGTCGACCCTGGTCAACCGCATGCTCGGTGAAGACCGCGTCATCGTGTATGACCAGCCGGGCACCACCCGCGACAGCATCTACATTCCGTTCGAGCGCAATGAAGAGAAGTACACGCTGATCGACACCGCCGGTGTGCGCAAGCGCGGCAAGATCCACGAAGAAGTCGAAAAGTTTTCCGTGGTCAAAACCCTGCAGGCGATCAAAGACGCCAACGTGGTGATCTTCGTCATGGACGCCCGCGAGGGTGTGGTCGATCACGACTTGAACCTGCTGGGCTTCGCGATCGAATCCGGTCGTGCGCTGGTCATCGCGATCAACAAGTGGGACGGCATGACGCCGAGCGAGCGCGACTTCGTCAAAGTCGAGCTGCAACGCCGACTGTTCTTCGTCGACTACGCCGACATTCACTTCATCTCGGCCCTGCACGGCACGGGCGTGGGCAACCTCTACGCCTCGGTGCAGAACTCGTTCAAGTCCGCTGTGACCCGCTGGCCGACCAACCGCCTCACCCAGATTCTCGAAGATGCGGTGGGCGAGCACGCGCCGCCAATGGTCAACAACCGCCGGATCAAGCTGCGTTACGCTCACTTGGGTGGTGCGAACCCGCCGATCATCGTGATCCACGGTAACCAGATCGAGAAAGTGCCGAAGTCGTATGTGCGCTATCTGGAAAACACTTACCGCCGTGTACTCAAGCTGGTCGGTACGCCGATCCGCATCGAGTTCAAGGGCGGCGAGAACCCGTACGAAGGCAACAAGAACACGCTGACCGACCGCCAGGTCAACAAGAAGCGTCGCTTGATGTCGCACAACAAGAAAGCCAGCAAGAAGCGCCGCGACAAGAAGTAGAAGCAGCTGCGAGTTTCAAGCTGCAAGCTGCAAGTAAAAGCGGTAAAGCAGAGAGGGCTTCGTATGAAGCCCTTTTTTGTGGGCGCGGGTTTTTGCTTGCAGCTTGCAGCTTGACGCTTGAAACTTGCAGCTCACCTGCAAGGGGCCTCCGATGATCACCAGCAAGCTGCCGAATGTCGGCATCACTATTTTCACGCAGATGTCTCAGCTCGCGGCGCAGACCGGCGCGATCAACCTGTCCCAGGGTTTCCCTGATTTCGACGGCCCGCAGTCGTTGCGTGATGCGGTCGGGCGGCATATCGCCAGTGGCCATAACCAGTATTCGCCGATGACCGGTTTGCCGGCGTTGCGTCAGCAGATCGCGGCCAAGATCGCGCGCAGCTATGGCGTGACTGTCGATGCCGATCATGAAGTGACGGTAACGCCCGGTGCGACTCAGGCGATCTTCTGCGCGATTCAGGCAGTGATTCACAGCGGCGATGAAGTCATCGTGTTCGATCCGTGCTACGACAGCTACGCCCCGGCGACGGAGTTGGCGGGCGGTCGTTGCGTGCATGTGCAGCTGAATCCGGACGATTTCTCCATCGACTTCGACCAGCTCGCTGCGGCCCTGAGCCCGCGGACGAAAATGATCGTCATCAACACCCCGCACAACCCTAGCGGCGCATTGATCAGCCGCGCCGAGCTCGATCAACTGGCGGCGTTGATCCGCGATCGCGACATCTATCTGATCAGCGACGAAGTCTACGAGCACCTGGTCTTCGACGGCGTGCCGCATGTCAGCGTGCTGGCCCATGAAGAGCTGTATCAGCGCGCGTTCGTGGTCAGTTCGTTCGGCAAGACGTACCACGTCACCGGCTGGAAAACCGGCTACGTCGTCGCCCCGCCAGCGCTGACGGCCGAGCTGCGCAAGGTGCATCAGTACGTGAGTTTCTGTGGCGTCACACCGCTGCAATACGCGCTGGCCGATTACATGGCCGAGCACCCGGAGCACGTTGAAGAGCTGCCGGGTTTCTATCAGGCCAAGCGCGATCTGTTCTGCGATCTGCTCGCGCCGTCGCGCTTCAGTTTTACCCGGGTCACTGGCACCTATTTCCAATTGGTCGATTATTCGCAGATCCGTCCGGATCTGAACGATGTTGAGATGGCCATGTGGATGACTCGCGAGCACGGTGTCGCGAGCATTCCGGTGTCGGTGTTCTACCAGAATCCACCGCAGGGCCAGCGCCTGATACGCCTGTGCTTTGCCAAACGCGAGGAGACGCTGCGTGAAGCGGCGGCGAAACTATGCGTGATCTGAGTGCATTGCCAGACCTGACCCTGGCGCTGATCCAGACCAGCCTGGCCTGGCACGATCGCCAGGCCAACCTCGAGCATTTCGAGCTGCTGCTGGAGCAGGCCCGGGGCGCCGATCTGATCATCCTGCCGGAGATGTTCACCACCGGATTCTCAATGGAATCGGAAACCCTCGCTGAAGCCGAAAACGGCCCGACCAGCAAATGGCTGCGGGCGCAGGCGGCGAAGTTCGATGCGGTCATCACTGGCAGCGTGATCATTCAGGCGGCTGACGGCAGCCATCGCAACCGCTTGCTCTGGGCGCGGCCGGACGGCGAAGTGCTGCATTACGACAAGCGTCACCTGTTCCGCATGGCCGGCGAGCACAACCATTACACGCCGGGCGAGCGGCAGGTGCAGTTCGAGCTCAAGGGTTGGCGGATTCGTCCGCTGATCTGCTACGACCTGCGCTTCCCGGTGTGGAGCCGCGACGCGCAGGACACCGATCTGCTGCTATACACCGCCAATTGGCCGGGCGCACGGCGTCTGCACTGGAACCGTCTGCTGCCGGCACGAGCGATTGAAAATCTCTGCTACGTGGCAGCAGTCAATCGGGTGGGCAGCGATGGCAAAGGCTTCGCTTATACCGGCGACAGTCAGGTGCTGGATTTCCAGGGCGAGACGTTGCTGGCGGCGGGGGAGGCGGATGGCGTGTTCAAGGTAATTGTGGAAGCGGCGCCGTTGGCGGCGTATCGCGAGCGCTTTCCGGCGAACCTGGATGCCGACACGTTTGAGTTCACCTGATACTCCCAGCGCCTGTCAGGACGCCTTCGCGAGCAGGCTCGCTCCCACAGGGAAATGTGTTCCAAATGTGGGAGCGAGCCTGCTCGCGAAAGGGCCATAAAAGTCAGCCAGAATCCTGTAGGCAAAAAAAGGCCCCGGAGCTCACACTCCGGGGCCTTTCGCATTTCAGCGGTCGATTACGCCGCTTTTGCCTCTGGCTGGCTCAGCGAGCGGTTCAGTGCGCTGAACAATGCCTTGAAGCTGGCGGTGGTGATGTTTTCATCGATACCCACGCCGTGCACCGCACGTTCACCGTTCACCCGCAGTTCGATATAAGCCGCTGCTTTGGCATTGGTGCCCGCGCCGATCGCGTGTTCGTTGTAGTCCATGATTTCCACCGGAATCGGCAGGCCGGCGACCAGTGCTTCCAGCGCGCCGTTGCCCTTGCCGCGCCAGTGCAGGTTGGTTTCGCCCTGACCTTTGCTCGCCACTTCGACTTCGACGGCGCTGTTGCCGTTCTCTTCCTGCAAACGATGGCTGACCAGCGCATAAGGAGTGTTGGCCTGCAGATATTCGCTGATCAACAGCGAGTGAATCTGCTTGGCCGTCATCTCCAGGCCCAGGCGATCGGTCTCACGCTGCACCACCTGGCTGAACTCGATCTGCATGCGGCGTGGCAGGCTGATGCCGTATTCCTGTTCCAGCAAGTAAGCGATGCCGCCCTTGCCCGACTGGCTGTTGACGCGGATCACCGCCTCGTAGCTGCGACCGATGTCGGCCGGGTCGATCGGCAGGTACGGCACCTCCCACAAGGTGTCCGGTTTCTGCTGGGCGAAGCCCTTGCGGATTGCATCCTGGTGCGAGCCGGAGAATGCGGTGTGCACCAGATCGCCAACGTATGGGTGGCGCGGGTGCACCTGGATCTGGTTGCACTCTTCGACGACCTTGCGCACGCCGTCGATGTCGGAGAAGTCCAGCTCAGGGTCGACGCCCTGGGTGTACATGTTCAGCGCGACGGTGACGAGGTCAACGTTACCGGTGCGCTCGCCGTTGCCGAACAGGCAGCCTTCGACGCGATCGGCGCCGGCCATCAGGCCCAGCTCGGTGGCCGCGACGCCGGTGCCACGGTCGTTGTGGGTGTGCAGGCTGATGATCACGCTGTCACGACGATTGATGTTGCGGCCGAACCACTCGATCTGGTCGGCGTAAACGTTCGGCGTTGCGCATTCAACGGTGGCCGGCAGGTTGAGGATCATCTTGTGCTCAGGCGTCGGGTTCCACACCTCGATCACGGCGTCACAGACTTCCTTGGCGAATTCCAGCTCGGTAGCGCTGAAGGTTTCCGGCGAGTATTCGAAGGTCCACTCGGTCTCTGGCTGCATGGCTGCGTATTTGACGAACAGCTTGGCAGCGTTGACGGCGATGGCCTTGATACCGTCCTTGTCCTGGTTGAAGACGATGCGACGGAAAGAAGGCGAGGTGGCGTTGTACAGGTGAACGATGGCTTTCTTCGCCCCGCGCAGGGATTCGAAGGTGCGCTCGATCAGGTCTTCACGGCCCTGGGTCAGCACCTGAATGGTGGTGTCGTCCGGGATGTGGCCTTCTTCGATCAGAGTACGCACGAAGTCGAAGTCGGTTTGCGACGCGGCCGGGAACGACGCTTCGATTTCCTTCACACCGACCTGCACCAGGGTTTTCCAGAAGCGCAGCTTCTTCGCCGCGTCCATTGGCTCGATCAGCGACTGGTTGCCGTCACGCAGGTCGGAGCTGCACCAGATCGGCGCGGCGTCGATAGTCTTCGACGGCCAGGTGCGATCAGGCAGGTTGATGACGGGAAACGCGCGGTATTTCGAAGACGGGTCTTTGAGCATGCTCATCGGGAAATTCCTTGTTGTCTGGGCCGAAAAGAGGCGGCCTGCCGGTTGAACGAATGTTCTTGGAAAAGCGTGGGACGAGGCGCAGCGATTCAGCCTGGCAGTCGTGCGCTGACGAGGCACAGGCTGCGGTGCTGGCGAAGCTGAATGAGGGTGTGAGAGGTTTTCATGGCTTCAACCCTAACCGCGAGGGGAAAGGATGGCAAGCAGTCGGAAAAAATTGAGAGAAATACCCGGAAAGCGGGATTTTGCGCGATTTTATTGTGCTTAAGTCAGTACATGTTGTTGATGTTTGCGTGAGGGTAGATTGAGGCGCAATTGAGAGCGGTCGGGTGCCAGCGGTATTTGTAGGTTGGATAGGCCGCCTTCGCGAGCAAGCTCGCTCCCACATTGGATTGCATTCATAAACAAATCCCTGTGGGAGCGATCTTGCTCGCGAAGAGGCCATCAGCCCTGTTGAATTTCTTTAAGGTTGGAAAGCACCAATGAAAATCGCCGGATCCACCCGCGCGTCATTCAGGCTGACATTCCAGTGCATATGCGGCCCGGTTGCCCGGCCAGTCGCGCCGACTTTGCCGACCACTGCGCCACGGGCCAGTTGCTGGCCGTTCTTCACGTCGATCTTCGACATGTGGCAGAACATGCTGATAAAGCCCTGGCCATGGTCAACAAACACCGTGTTGCCGTTGAAGAAGTAATTGCCGATCAGAATCACCTTGCCCGCCGCCGGGGTCTTGATCGGCGTGCCCGCGGGCACTGCGAAATCGAGACCGGCATGAGGATTACGTTCTTCGCCATTGAAGAAGCGACGCACGCCAAACTTGCTCGACAGCGGCCCGTTGACCGGTTTGTCCAGCAGCAGATTGCTCGGCGTGGTCGGGCTGAAACTGCGGTAAGCCGCGATCTGTTCCGCCAGTTCACCCTCGATGCGCTTGAGGTTGTCGGCGTTTGGATTGACCTGCTGTTTGTTCTTCAGGGTGATGTGCTGTTCCGGGTATTTCTTGCTGCCGACGGTGAAGGGCAGATTGCGCCCAGCGCTGCTGATCTGCTGCGCACCGGGCTTGACCGTCAGCGGCACGCCAACGATCGCCAGCCAGTTGTTCTGCTCCTTGACCACCAGCACCGGTTTGCCCTGATAAGTGGCTTTCGGCGCCTGCGCGGCAGTGCCCAGATTCACCACGGCGACGCCGCCCGGCACCGGTTTGTTCAGCAGCCGGGTGATGTAACTGTCGGCGTGGGCGTTGAAGGTCAGGCAGAGCAACAGCAGCGGAGCGAGAAAACGCGGCATGGATCAGTCCAGTAAAGAGAGGGTGACGGGCGTCAGGTGATTATCCTCGACGCGCACTTGCAGTTCGCCTTCGCCGAGCTTGGCTTTCAGGCGCTGGCCGGTGTGCGTCTGCGCAGCATTGCGGATCGCGTGGCCACGCTCGTCGAGGAGGATGCTGTAGCCACGACCGAGAGTCGCCAGCGGGCTGACCACGTGCAGGGTCTGCATCTGACTGTGCAATTGCTGCCGACGCTGTTTCAGACCATCGCGCATGGCCCGGGGCAGACGTTCGGCGAGGCTGTCGAGGCGCTGGCGAAGCATCGCCAGTTGGCGCCCCGGATGTTGCCCGGCGAGACGGGTTTCCAGACGGATCAGGCGTTCGCGGCGGGTATTGAGGCTGCGCTCGAAAGCGCGGCGCATGCGCATGTCCAGATCGTCCAGACGTTGCGCCTGCTGGCGCAGACGTTCGCCGGGATGGCGCAACCGTCGCGCCATGCCTTCGAGACGCAGGCGATCACGCATCAAGCGATCACGCATGCGCATCAGCAGACGCCGGTGCAGGCTCTCGACCTGACGGATCAGATGGCTGGAATCCGGGGCGAGCAGTTCGGCGGCGGCCGAGGGCGTCGGGGCGCGGACGTCGGCGACAAAATCGCTGATCGAAACATCGGTTTCATGGCCCACGGCGCTGACGATCGGTGTGACACAGGCATCGACCGCGCGCGCCACGGCTTCTTCGTTGAAGCACCAGAGGTCTTCCAGCGAGCCGCCGCCACGGGCGAGGATCAGCGCGTCGAAGCCGCGTGCGTCGGCCATTTTCAGCGCGCGGACGATTTGCGCGGTGGCCTCGCGGCCCTGCACGGCGGTCGGAATCAGGGTCAGTTGCACCTGCGGCGCACGGCGGCGGAATACGCTGATGATGTCGCGAATCACCGCGCCGGTCGGTGAACTGATGATGCCGATGCGCTGTGGATGGGCGGGCAGCGGGACTTTGCGTTCGGCACTGAACAGGCCTTCGGCGCTGAGCTTTTCCTTCAGTGCTTCGAAGGCCAGACGCAGCGCGCCGTCACCGGCCGGCTCCACGGTGTCGAGGATCAGCTGATAGTCGCCACGGCCTTCGAACAGCGAAACCTTGCCGCGCACCTTGACCGCCAGACCGTCCTTCAACGCTTGGCGCACGCGGGCGGCGTTCTGCCGGAACAACGCGCAACGCACCTGCGCACCGCTGTCCTTGAGGGTGAAGTAGACGTGACCGGACGCCGGACGTGCGAGGTTGGAAATTTCGCCTTCGACCCAGATGTTGCTGAACACGTCTTCAAGCAACACCCGGGCGCGGCCGTTGAGCTGGCTGACGGTCAGGACTTCACGGTCCAGGCCAATTCTTGCAAAGGGATCTTTAATCATGGGGCGCAGTTTAAAGGCATTTGCCCGCCAATCACCATGACACCCACACAAAACCCTGTGGGAGCGAGCCTGCTCGCGAAAGCATTGTGTCAGCGGACAACAACGGGGGATGACACTCCGCCTTCGCGAGCAGGCTCGCTCCCACATGGGATCAATTTGATATCTGGTCGTGCTGCCCGCTACTGGCTACAGTCAGCGCGGTCTTATAAAGGATGCGGACGATGAGCATGATGGAGCTGTTGGGGGCGTGGTCGTGGGGCGCGGGCGGTTGGGCAGTCATCGGTTTGGCCATTGTCCTGGCCTACATCGTATTCGGCATCGCCGGTTTCGGCACGGCGCTGGTGGCGGGGCCGATGCTGATCCTGTTCATGCCGCTTTCGAAAATCGTGCCGTTGCTGGTGCTGCTGGATTTCGTCGCGGCATTCGGCAATCTGCTGCCCTCGCGCCGGGACGTCGCCAAGCCGGAATTGCTCAGGCTGCTGCCGTGCATGGCAATCGGCTGCACGCTGGGGGTGATCTTCCTGCTGAATCTCAAATCCGATCTGTTACTGCTTTTGATGGGGCTGTTTATCAGCGCCTATGCGGTTTACAGCCTGTGGGTGAAAGCGCGGCCGGCACAGTTGTCGGCGGCGTGGGCGGTGCCGATGGGCACAGTGGGCGGGTTGTTCGGCGCATTGTTTGGCAGCGGCGGCTTTCTTTACGCGATCTATCTGAACAGCCGCCTGCCCAAGGACGCGGCGCGGGCCACGCAAAGTGCGTTGATCAGTTGCAGCACCGTGGTGCGCTTGAGTCTGTTTGTCATCGCCGGTGTGTATGCCGAGCTACCCTTGTTGATGCTGGCGCTGTGTCTGTTGCCGGCCATGGCGCTGGGCTTGTGGATCGGCCGGCGGCTGAGCATGAAGTTGTCCCGCGAGGCATTTGTGCGGTTGGTGACGTGGCTGGTGCTGGCCAGCGGGATTGCGTTGATCGTGCGCTATTTCAGCACTTGACCGGATTTCTTCAGGGATTAAGCTGCCGGCCTTTAGAACGCCTTCGCGAGCAGGCTCGCTCCCACAGGAGATTGCATTCGAATGTGGGAGCGAGCCTGCTCGCGAAGGCGTCAGAAGCCATACCGCAGGACTCTCCATGAACTCGCAAAGCATCATCGTCCCGAAAATCTCCACCCTGCCGGTGCACGAGCCCCGGGCGCGGGCGATCGTGCGCTGGCTGGTGCGCAAGAACATCATCGAAGAACAGCTGACCACCTGCGGCCGCACCGGCAACCGTATGGCGCACGCCATCGCTGATGGTGCTCGCGCCGTGGTGCTGTACCCCGAAGCGCTGCCGTTCGGCGAGCCGATCAACGGCCTGGAGATCGTCACCAAACGCTGCATCTACACACCGGCCAAGGGCTTTCTCGAGGAGGCCGGTTGCGCGCAGTGCCGCCGCGAAGTGGGTGAGGCGCTGTTCGAAAGTCTTGAAGACTGGTTTCCAGGCCGAACCGACAATTTCACCTGCCCGGAATGCGGGCACGAGGACGACATCAACGGCTTCCTGTTTTTGCAGGAATGCGCGTTTTCCAACCTCGGCTTCATTTTCAACAATTGGCTGGAGGCGGGGTTCAAGCAGAGCTTTATCGACGAGTTCGCCGATTGGCTCGATCAACCTGTCTCTTGGGTCAAGGTGGAGCTGTAGGGCCGGGCTTTTCCATCTATCAATTAGGCTGAGTTTTACATTGAACAGCAGGGGGTGTCTGACTATAATGGCGCGCTTCCATTTTCCCGCTCGGGAGCCCCCGCGATGCTGCGTATCAGCCAAGAAGCTCTGACATTCGACGACATTCTCCTAGTGCCCGGTTATTCCGAGGTGCTTCCCAACGAAGTCAGTCTCAAGACCCGTCTTACCCGTGGCATCGAACTGAATATTCCTCTGGTTTCTGCCGCCATGGACACCGTTACTGAAGCCCGTCTGGCAATCGCCATGGCTCAGGAAGGTGGCATCGGCATTATCCACAAGAACATGACCATCGAGCAGCAAGCTGCCGAAGTGCGCAAGGTCAAGAAGTTCGAAGCCGGTGTGGTCAAGGATCCCATCACCATCGAGGCCGATGCCACGGTGCGTGATCTGTTCGAACTGACCCGTCTGCACAACATTTCCGGCGTTCCGGTACTGCACGATGGCGACCTGGTCGGCATCGTCACCTCCCGCGACGTACGTTTTGAAAACCGTCTGGAAGCCACTGTCCGCGAAGTGATGACGCCTAAAGAGCGTCTGGTCACGGTCAAGGAAGGCGCCGACAAGAACGACGTCCGTGAACTCCTGCACAAGCACCGTATCGAGCGCGTGCTGATCGTCGACGACAAATTCGCCCTCAAAGGCATGATGACCGTCAACGACATCGAAAAAGCCAAAGCCTATCCGCTGGCCAGCAAGGACGATCAAGGTCGTCTGCGCGTTGGCGCTGCGGTCGGCACCGGTAAAGACACCGGTGATCGCGTGACTGCACTGGTCAATGCCGGCGTGGACGTGGTGGTGGTCGACACCGCACACGGTCACTCCAAAGGCGTGATCGACCGCGTACGCTGGGTCAAAGAGAACTTCCCTGAAGTGCAGGTGATCGGCGGCAACATCGCCACCGGCGCTGCCGCCAAGGCCCTGGCCGAAGCCGGAGCCGACGCAGTCAAGGTCGGTATCGGCCCTGGCTCGATCTGCACCACCCGTATCGTCGCCGGTGTCGGCGTGCCGCAAATCAGCGCCATCGCCAACGTTGCCGCCGCCCTTGAAGGCACTGGCGTGCCGTTGATCGCCGACGGTGGTATCCGTTTCTCCGGTGACCTGTCCAAGGCCATCGTGGCCGGTGCGTCCTGCGTGATGATGGGCTCGATGTTCGCCGGTACCGAAGAGGCCCCGGGCGAGATCGAACTGTTCCAGGGTCGTTCGTACAAGGCTTATCGCGGCATGGGTTCGCTGGGCGCCATGTCCCAGGCTCAAGGCTCGTCCGACCGTTACTTCCAGGACTCCTCGGCAGGCGCCGAGAAACTGGTTCCGGAAGGCATCGAAGGCCGTGTGCCGTACAAAGGCACCCTGAGCGCGATCATTCACCAGTTGATGGGCGGCCTGCGTTCCTCGATGGGTTACACCGGCAGCGCCAACATCGAAGAAATGCGTACCAAGCCCGAGTTCGTGCGGATCACCGGTGCCGGCATGGCCGAGTCCCACGTTCACGACGTGCAGATCACCAAGGAAGCGCCGAACTACCGCGTAGGTTGAGGCTTCCAGCAAAACGTTAAATCACCGGGGCTGTTCATTCAGCCCCGAGTTGTTTCTGATTCACTACATGAGAATGAGTCATGGCCCTCGACATTCACGCTCACCGCATCCTGATCCTCGACTTCGGTTCGCAATACACCCAGCTGATTGCCCGCCGCGTGCGCGAGATCGGCGTGTATTGCGAACTGCACCCGTTCGACATGGACGAAGATGCGATCCGCGAATTCGCCCCTAAAGGCGTCATCCTCGCCGGCGGCCCCGAGTCCGTGCACGAAGCCAACAGCCCGCGCTGCCCGCAGGCGGTGTTCGACCTGGGCGTTCCGGTGTTCGGTATCTGCTACGGCATGCAGACCATGGCCGAGCAATTGGGCGGCAAGGTGGAAGGTTCCGAACTGCGTGAGTTCGGTTACGCCCGCGTTGACGTGGTCGGCAAGAGCCGCCTGCTCGACGGCATCGAAGACCACATCGACGCCGACGGCCTGTTCGGCCTCGACGTGTGGATGAGCCACGGGGACAAAGTCACGAAGATGCCGGAAGACTTCCACATCCTCGCCAGCACCCCAAGCTGCCCGATCGCCGGTATGTTCAACGACGACCGCGCTTACTACGGCGTGCAGTTCCACCCGGAAGTGACCCACACCAAGCAGGGCGGTCGCATCCTGTCGCGCTTCGTGCTCGACATCTGTGGCTGTGAAGCCCTGTGGACGCCGTCGAAGATCGCTGAAGACGCCATCGCCAACATCCGCGCCCAGGTCGGTACCGACAACGTGCTGCTGGGTCTGTCCGGCGGCGTTGACTCCTCGGTGGTTGCCGCGCTGCTGCACAAGGCCATCGGCGACCAACTTACCTGCGTCTTCGTCGACAACGGCCTGCTGCGTCTGCACGAAGGCGAGCAAGTGATGGCCATGTTCGCCGAGAACATGGGCGTCAAGGTAATCCGCGCCAACGCTGAAGAGCAGTTCCTCAACAACCTGGCCGGCGAAGCCGACCCGGAGAAGAAGCGCAAGATCATCGGCCGCACCTTCATCGACGTGTTCGATGCCGAATCCTGCAAGCTGGACAACATCAAGTACCTCGCTCAGGGCACCATCTACCCGGACGTGATCGAGTCGGCTGGCGCGAAAAGCGGCAAGGCCCACGTGATCAAGTCGCACCACAACGTCGGTGGCCTGCCGGAAGAGATGAACCTGAAACTGGTCGAGCCCCTGCGCGAACTGTTCAAGGACGAAGTCCGTCGTCTCGGCCTGGAACTCGGCCTGCCGTACGACATGGTCTACCGTCACCCGTTCCCGGGTCCGGGCCTGGGCGTGCGCATCCTCGGTGAAGTGAAGAAGGAATACGCCGACCTGCTGCGTCGCGCCGACCACATCTTCATCGAAGAATTGCGCAAGGCCGACTGGTACCACAAGGTCAGCCAGGCCTTCGTGGTGTTCCAGCCAGTCAAATCGGTCGGCGTGGTCGGCGATGGTCGTCGTTACGCCTGGGTCGTGGCCCTGCGTGCCGTAGAAACCATCGACTTCATGACCGCACGTTGGGCACACCTGCCTTACGAACTGCTGGAAACCGTTTCCGGCCGCATCATCAACGAAATCGAAGGCATCTCCCGCGTTACTTACGACGTGTCGAGCAAGCCGCCGGCGACGATTGAGTGGGAATGATCCTGCTGCGGTTCGAATAACGAAAAACCCTTGGCGTGAAGCCAAGGGTTTTTTCGTTTCAGCACCCTGAAAACAGCTCAGGCGGGTAAACGACTTTGCAGGGTCATGCCGAGCTCGATCAGGCGCTCGGCTACTGCGGTGATGTCGCGGAAGACCATGCCGGTGATGCGGCGCATCGACGGGTCCCAGATATAGAACTGGCCATCTGCGGTGCAATGCACCCTTGTTTGCACGATGTTGCTGGCACTGTTGCGCCGCACGAGTGTGTATGTGTTGGGCTCTGTTTTGCGTATCACGAACATGCCATTGCGATGCAGAAGTTTTTCCAGCGTTGCGTCATTCCATTGCGGCACAGGCGCCTTGACCTGCAACCGCAGGTCAGCGAACAGAGGATCGAAGGAGTTGCTTGTCGTCGCCCCGTTGTGAAACGGACCGCGAGCGACTTCCACTCCCGGGTCAATCCTGACGTCGGCTGCCTCGTCGGGCCAGACTTCTTCGATGCGCAAACCGATACCGCCCCTGAGTTCGCTTATGCCTGGCAGATCTCTGAACGTATTGGTATTCGTGGCATCGACCAGAGCCACCCACTTGCCGGGTCTGTTGAGCAGCATGTCGCGCTCCATGATCTGCGTTGCCAGGCGGGTCTTGATCATCTGCTCTTCGATCGAAGTGAGCGGGACTTTCAGCGTGCAGGTTTGTGCTGCGTCCAGTCCATGGACCCGGACGCCATTGGCCTGGGCAGACCTGATCAATTGGAGCATGTTGAACCGGTTCTCAGGGTCGGTACCCAGGCTGGACAAATAGGTAGTGAGGTCTTCTGACATGTCTCCCGACAGGTAGAAGTGGTTGAGGTCATCCTGGGCGAAATCACTCACCAATCCGCGCACGTAGAGCGTTCTGATATGCCGCGCGAACGTTGGCATGTTCTCGATCATGAAGCGCATGCTGGCGATGCGATCAAGGGTTTCACCGACCGCCAATCCATCGGTACTGGCAAACGTCAGATCTATCAGCTCTTCGGTCTGCATCACGGGATTGATTTGCGGAATGAGCGGCCGTCCCGGCAGATTTGTCCATTTCAGCTCTCGAAAGAATTCTCCGGCATTGTTCAACAGTGCTGTTCGTTGTTCGCCGAAATGCGCCT
Organism: Pseudomonas triticicola; assembly: GCF_019145375.1. Lineage (NCBI taxonomy): Bacteria > Pseudomonadati > Pseudomonadota > Gammaproteobacteria > Pseudomonadales > Pseudomonadaceae > Pseudomonas > Pseudomonas triticicola. The sequence goes on from NZ_JAHSTX010000002.1 coordinate 737,806, forward strand.
GGTAACGGTCGGTAGCCAGCAAATAGCGGCGTCCGGCACTTGTTGACTCGGCAGAAGCGTTGGGCAAGTTCATTGCCCATCTCCTCATTCCGGGTTTTTCCGTCTCTGAGATACCTTTGAGCTTCGTAACCGGGCGTAGTGGACACGGAACGCCTGGAAGCGGTTCGACGTGTGGCAGGTCCACCGATGGCGTTGCCTCAATTGAACTCACATCAGACTCCGGCAAACACGCCTTGCCCACGCATTGACCGCCTCCGCGCAGCCGCAGCGCTGGCATGCGCTCCCACTTGCCGGCGCTTGCCAGGCGGACCGGCAACGAATAAGCGAACTGATTGGGGCGCTCGGGATTGATGATTGCCCAGTTGCCACCGTCCTGCGAGTCGGCGAAGTAGCGCACGTAATAGGCGTCGCCATCCATTTCGATGGCATAACCTGGCTCTTTGTCGAGGCGGTAGATGCCTTCGTATTTCCCCGGTGTCGCCTCTACGGAATGTTGCGCAAGTAACTCGTTGCATCGATAGCCGGCAGGTACTGTTGGAAAAGTCGAACCTTGCCGTATAGCAGGCGTAATCAAGGGCTCAGTGGCGTCGCCGAATGCCGCCCCGCCGGGGATCTCGTTTGCCAACTCGCTGCTTGCTTCTTCAGCCGCTGTGACGGGCGGCGGATCCACAGGTGGCAATAATCGCGTGTCAGCCGAGGCAAGCTCGACCAGCCCGCGCATCTCTTCAGCCTCGGCGTACTCGACCTGTGGTCCAACTTCCAGTTGCGCGCCGGTGCCAATCAGGAACGGCACATTGAACACGGTTTCGATAGCGCTTAGCACTGCACCGATCACCCCGGCTCTACGCTCGCTCGCCGTAATGCCGTTGATCGCCTGATCGATGTTCAGCCCCATGTTGGCGATGCCCGCGCCAATCAACGGCAAAGCTGCAGGCCAGCCCACGGCCGCCATCGGGCCGAACACCTTCAAGCCGGCGCTCAGATAGCCGGTCCAGAGTTTCTTGCGCAGAACACTATTGGACGTGAGCACCAGATGCGCCTCGGCAGCCATGCCCGCGCGAGTCGAATTGCTCAACCAGGTGAAGGCGTCACCGCTGATCGCAACGTTGCTGCGGTTGATCATCCGGTGATCGCTGTGGCCCCAGGTGCTCACCAGGCGGTTCATCAGATCAGTGAGGTTCTCGGTGATGTGATTGCTGTCAGCCAGCGAGAAGTGCTTGAGAAACAAAGGGCGTTTCTGCTCTGAATTCATCTGTTCGAGCAACCACCAGTGCAGATCCGCCGCAGTGTCCATCAGCCGAAAGGCCTGGGCTTGTCCCGGCAGGTAAAGGGTCTGCCGGCCACTGTCTTCGACCAGACGCAGCACGTTGGTGGCGACATGACCGTCCAGATCCAGCGTGCGCACCTGCGCGCCGACCGGGTACGTCGATCGGAGCATTTGCAGGGTTACCGGCCAGGTCACGGGGCCGATCAGCGAGGTGACGATGCGTTGAAAATCATTGCCGTCAACGTCCCCTTGTTGCAGTGCCTGCAACACCTGACTGAGGAAGCTGCACTTGGCCAGGGCGCGGAAATCTTCCGACGAGGTTTGCCAGAATTTGGCCAATTGACCGCTGTAGCGTGCGCTGAAATCAACGGCCCAGAATGCCTTCAGCACATCGCTGCCAAGCAGTCGCACTTCGTTGCTCTGATTGAAATTCTCCGCGTCCGGGCCATCCGAGTAGAAGCCACAGTAAAGGCCCAGCAAATCTGCGTTGTCTTGATCGGTGGCGCGAAATCGATGAATGACCAGTTGCGTGAGGGTGAGCGTTTCATAAGGCTTTTCCAGCAAGTGTTCCCAACCGGTAAAGGTCAGCGTGCTGCTTTGCGCCGTTTTGAATCGATGGAAATAAACCTGATCGGGATCGAGGCCGGATAGCCCTTTGTCGGTCAGCAGTTCGATCGCAACTTGCCTGGCCTCATCGAGCAGACTTGGGCAGTTCTGCACAATGGTCGTGGCGATGGCTTTGAGGGCGGTTTTGTCCGCTGCGTTTGGCAGCAGACGACGTTCGGGAGCGGTCATGCGGGTGTTCATCCTTGAGGCAAAGGTCGAGGATGACCGATGCGCTCAAGGGGAGGGTGTTACCCGGCTATCGCGTGTTGCGTATCGAAAGATATTGCCTCAGCGCCGCGCCACATCCGAAAAGTAGAACTTGTCCAGCGTATGCCGCGATTCGGTGTACTCGAACTGGCGGCCGTCCTGCAGGAAGGTCTGATTGCTGACCACGATGACATGGCTCTGGCCGTCGAGGTCCAGATGGTGGTGGTCGTCCTTGCTGCACGGTACGGCTTCGATGGTGCGCTGGGCGTAGGCGATCTGCAGTTGCAGGGTCTGTTCGATGTGGGCGTAGATCGAATGTTCGGCGATGTCTGCTGACAGGTCGGGAATCACCTCGCTGACGAAGTGGTTGATGTCGAGGATGACGCGTTTGCCGTCGATGCGCCGCACCCGTTTGATCCGGGTGATCGAGCTGCCGGGCTCGGCATTGATATGTTCAAGCAATCCACCTTCAAGCGGCACCTGACACATCTCGACCACTTCGGTGCTGACATCGTTGCCCAGTCGCGGGTGGGTCTCCTGAAAACTGACGATGCCGCCGAGCTGGAATTCGATCGGGTTGGTCGACAGCACGAACGCGCCTTTGCCGTGAATCTTCTGAGCGAAACCGCGCTCCTGCAATTGGTCGATAGCCTTGCGCACCGTGCCACGGCTGGCCTGATAGGTGTCCATCAGTTCGGTTTCGGAAGGCAGCCGGGCGCCGCGCTCCAGGCGCTGGGTGGTGATGCTGGCAAGCAAATCGCTGTAGATCTGGTTGTATTTGCTCATGGCTGGACTCTGTGCCGACGGTGCTCAAAACCCCGAACCTTAAGGGCAGGGTAGGGGTTTGTCCATGCGGACGAAGGAAAACATCTTAGGTCAGAGTAGGAAGAATCCGCGTTTTTCTGACGTTCATCCACGGATGCAAACTCGTACAGACGAGTTGTTGCATTAACTCGTACAGACGAGTATTCTTCCTCTCGGCGTGCTGCCAATAACAACAATCCACGACGGAAGAACAAGCATGAGCCATGACTACCCGAACATCGCCAAGGAGCTGCTGGAAAGCCTCGGTGGCCGTGACAACATCGAGCAAGCGGCGCATTGCGTCACGCGTTTGCGCCTGGCGCTGAAGAACCCCGCGCTGGTGAATGTGGCCGCGCTCAACAGCGTCGATCTGGTCAAGGGTTCGTTTTTCACCGGCGGGTTGTATCAGGTGGTCATCGGCCCCGGTGATGTTGAAAAGGTTTACGCCGAACTGCGCCAGCAGACAGGCCTTGCGGCATCGACCATCGCCGACGTTAAACAGAAAAGCGCCGAGAAGATAAACGCCATGCAGCGGCTGGTGCGGGTGTTTTCCGATGTGTTCATGCCGATCCTGCCGGCGCTGATCATTGCCGGCCTGTTGATGGGCATCAACAACCTGCTCGGCGCCAAGGGCATGTTCATTGAGGGCCAGACTCTGCTCGATGCCTATCCCAACCTCGACGGGTTGTGGAGCCTTATCAATCTGATGGCCAACACCTCGTTCGTGTTCCTGCCGGCGCTGGTGGGCTGGTCGGCAGCCAAGCGTTTCGGTGGCAGCGAAATCCTCGGCATCGTCCTCGGTTTGATGCTGGTGCACCCGGACCTGCTCAACGCCTGGAATTACGGCAAGGCGGTGGCCGGGCTGGATGGGCAGCAACTGCCGTACTTCGACATCCTCGGCCTGTTCCAGGTGGAAAAGGTCGGTTACCAAGGGCAGATCCTGCCGATCCTGCTGGCAGCCTATGTCATGAGCGTGATCGAAAAATGGCTGCGCGCACGCGTGCCCAACGCGGTGCAGTTGCTGGTGGTGCCAATCACTACCATCGTTGTCACTGGCGTGCTGGCGTTGGCGATCATCGGCCCGGTGACCCGGCATATCGGCATCTACATCACCGAAGGGCTGGTGATGCTGTTCGATCTGGCGCCGTTGGTGGGCGGTCTGATTTTCGGCCTGCTATATGCGCCCCTGGTGATCACCGGCATGCACCACATGTTCCTCGCCGTGGACCTGCAACTGATTTCCAGCCAGGGCGGCACATTCATCTGGCCGATGATTGTCATGTCCAATCTGGCGCAGGGCAGTGCGGCCCTGGCGGTGTTCTGGATGACGCGCAATGCGCGGGACAAGAGCATGGCCTCGACCTCGGCGATTTCTGCGTATTTCGGCATCACCGAGCCGGCGATGTTCGGCGTCAACCTGCGCTACAAGTTTCCGTTTTACGCCGCGCTGGCCGGTTCCGCGCTGGGTTGCATGTTCCTCTCGCTGAACAAGATCCAGGCCTCGGCCATCGGCGTCGGTGGCTTGCCCGGTTTCATCTCGATCGTTCCGCAATTCATCCCGATGTTCGTCATCGGGATGCTGATCGCCATGCTCGTGCCGTTTGCCCTGACCTGCGTGCTGAGCATGAAGATCGTCCGTCCGGGTTACCGGGTTGCCTGAAATCAATAAAGGAGTCGCGCCATGCAAGACTGGCAACGTTCGGTGATCTACCAGATCTACCCGAAGAGCTTTCACAGCCATGCGGGCAACGCCACTGGCGATCTGCTCGGCATCGTCGCCAAGCTCGATTACCTGCAATGGCTGGGGGTCGATTACCTGTGGATCACGCCGTTCCTGCGCTCGCCGCAACGCGACAACGGCTACGACATCAGCGACTACTACGCGGTCGATCCGAGTTACGGCAGCATGGCCGACTGTGAACTGCTGATCGCCGAAGCGGGCAAACGCGGGATCAAGCTGATGCTCGACATCGTGGTCAACCACACCTCGATCGAGCACGTGTGGTTCCAGCAGGCCCGCAGCAGCCTCGACAACCCTTACCGCGACTTCTATATCTGGCGCGACCAGCCGAACAACTGGGAATCCAAATTCGGCGGCTCGGCCTGGGAGTACGAAGCGCAGACCGGCCAGTATTACCTGCACCTGTTCGACCACACCCAGGCCGACCTCAATTGGGACAACCCCAAGGTCCGCGATGAAGTGTTCAAGATGATGCGTTTCTGGCGCGACAAAGGCGTCGGTGGCTTTCGTCTGGACGTGATCAACCTGATCTCGAAGCCGGCGGAATTCCCCGAGGACGACAGCGATGGTCGGCGCTTCTACACCGACGGGCCGAACGTGCATGCGTACTTGCAGCAAATGCACCGCGAAGTCTTCCAAGGGCATGAGCTGATCAACGTCGGCGAAATGTCCTCGACCCGCCTCGAACACTGCATTCGTTACTCCAATCCGCAGTCGAAAGAACTGTCGATGACCTTCAACTTTCATCACCTGAAGGTCGATTACCCGAATCTGCAGAAATGGGTGCGCGCCGATTTCGATTTCCTCCAGCTCAAGCAGATTCTCTCCGACTGGCAGACCGGCATGCAGGCGGGTGGTGGCTGGAATGCGCTGTTCTGGTGTAATCACGATCAGCCGCGCGTGGTCTCGCGATTCGGCAACGACGGCGAATACCGCGAGCTGTCGGCGAAGATGCTCGGCACTGCGCTGCACTTTCTGCAGGGCACGCCCTTCGTTTATCAGGGCGAAGAATTGGGAATGACCAATCCGGGGTTCGAGAGCATCGAGCAATACCGTGACGTCGAAACCCTGAATATCTTTCGCCTCAAGCGTGAAGCCGGCACCAGCGACCTCGACAACATGGCGGCGATCATGCAGAAGTCCCGCGACAACGGGCGCACGCCGATGCACTGGCACGCCGGGCACAACGCCGGCTTCACGCGCAGCGAACCATGGATTGGTGTGTCGGCCAATGCCGCCCAGATCAATGTCGCGCATCAACTGCACGACCCGGAATCGGTGCTGCATCACTATCGGCGCCTGATCGCTTTACGCCGCACTGAAGCGTTGATCTGCGATGGCATCTATCGCCAGTTGTTGCCGGAGCATCCACAGGTCTGGGCGTACCTGCGCGAGGGGACGGGAGAACGCTTGTTAGTGGTGAACAACTTCTATGGCACCGCCTGTGAAGTCGAGCTACCGGCATTGACCGACGAAGCCCAGGAGCAGCGCCTGTTGATCAGCAACTACCCGGACTGCCCGCAACGCTCGCGTTTGCTGCAGTTGCGACCTTACGAATCCTTCGTGCTGCACCTGACCGACCCCTGATTCTTTAACTGAATAACAACCTTTGAAAAAAACACGCAGAACGCTGCGCGGGGGATCTGTGCGCGCTGAATTCCTGCAACCACACAATAAAAACAACGGGTGGCATATATGAGAGCAACCATAAATTACAGTCTGGCAGTCGCGGGGATTTGTCTGGCAATGCCCACGTCATCACATGCGCTGGAGTTCGGCGGCTATCTGCGCAGCGGTGTCGGTACATCGGTCAACAGCGGCAGCCAGTCGTGTTTCCAGTTGCCCGGCGCGCAGACCAAATATCGCCTCGGTAACGAGTGCGAGCAGTACGGTGAGCTCGAGCTGCGCCAGGATCTGTACACCCTCGACGACGGCTCGGTGCTGAGCGTCGACGGCATGGCCTCGCTGTATAACCGCTACGACCGCAGCCTGACGTTCAAGGAAGACAACGGCTCGATTCGTTTGCCGCAGGCGTATGCGCAATGGTCGGCGATGCCTGCGCTCAACGGCGGCTCGCTGTGGGCAGGGCGGCGTTACTACAAACGTAACGACATCCATATTTCCGATTTCTATTACTGGAACCAGAGCGCCACCGGTGCAGGCATTGAAGATGTGTTGCTCGATGGCTTGAAATACAGCTACGCCTTTTCACGCAAGGACAACCTTTACCAAAAGGATTACATCAACCGCCATGACTTCAATGTCGGCGGTTTCAACAGTAACCCAGGCGGTGAACTGGAGTTCGGCCTGAGTTACATCGACAAGCCCGACAGCCGCGATGCCCACCGTGGCTGGGCGATCACCACTCAGCATGTGCAGCAGGACTTTTTCGGTGGCAAGAACAAACTGGCGCTGCAATACGGCGAAGGGCCGGGCACCGGATTGGGCTATACCGGTAACGTCAGGCTCGATGACCGCAACAAGAGCTATCGCATCGTCGAGTTCTTCGACTGGCAACTGACGCCACGTTTTGGCGGACAATTCCAGGCGGTGTATCAGAAGGATATTCGTCAGGGCGGCGCCGGCCAGAACTGGCTGTCACTCGGCGTGCGCCCGGCCTATGCGCTGAGCGAGCAGTTCAAACTGGTGACCGAACTGGGGCACGATCAGGTCGAGGCGGCGGACGGCACGCGCAAGCTGAGCAAGTTCACCTTCGCGCCGACATGGTCACCGAAAGGCCCGGAATTCTGGGCGCGGCCCGAAGTGCGTCTGTATTACACCTATGCCAGCTGGAACCAGGCAGCCAAGCGTGCCGCCAACCTGTTGGCCAAAGGTTCGGCGCTGTCCGACACGGGCGCCTTCGGCAACGCGCGGCACGGCGCCAATGTCGGCTTGCAGGTTGAATACTGGTGGAAATAAGCAAAGCGGCTGCGACCGCTCATTCAATGAATACAAGCTCAGGTGATGTCATGGCCACACCCCAACAATTGCAGCTGCTGGCTCCTTTATCCGGCGTGCTGATGGCGCTGGACCAGGTGCCCGACCCGGTGTTTGCCGGGCGGATCATCGGCGACGGTCTGTGCATCGACCCGACTTCGTCAACGCTCTGCGCACCTCTGGCCGGTGTGGTCAGCGATGTGCAGGCCAGCGGGCACGCGCTCACTATCACCAGTGACGCGGGTGTTCAGGTGTTGATGCACATCGGCCTGGACACGGTGAATCTCGCCGGCAAAGGTTTCACCCGCCGCGTTGAAGCGGGGCAGCGGGTCGAAGCGGGGCAGGCGCTGATCGACTTCGATGCTGACTACATTGCCCTGCACGCGCGCAGTTTGTTGACCTTGATGCTGGTGGTCAGCGGCGAGCCGTTCGATTCACTCGTTGGCTCAACCGGGTTGGTCGAGGTGGGCCAGCCAGTGCTGGACGTCTTGGTCGGCGCAGCCGTTGGCGAACATCCAGCGCCGGTGCCGGGCGATGCGGTGTTCTCGCAGCCGATCAACCTGCCCAATCCCAATGGACTGCACGCGCGGCCGGCGGCAGTATTCGCTCAAGCGGCCAAGGCATTTTCAGCGACCATCCATTTGCACAAGCTGCAAGCTCAAGCCAACGGCAAATCTCTGGTGGCGATCATGGCGTTGCAAACGGCCCATGGCGACAGTGTGCAGGTCAGCGCCGAAGGTGAAGATGCCGAAGCAGCGGTCGCGGCGCTGACACGCTTGCTGAGCGAAGGCTGCGGCGAAGCGGTGACAACGCCCGCACCGGTCGAAGCCGATGCAGCAGAAATGCCGGACATCCTGCGCGGTGTCTGCGCCTCGCCCGGTTCGGCGTTGGGACAAGTCATGCAGATCGTCGAAGCATCGCTTCTGGTCAACGAGTTCGGCGCCGAGCCGCCGATCGAGCTTGAGGCGTTGAGCCAGGCCCTGATCGAAGCCGACATGGCTCTGCAACATTTGCGTGACACCGCCAGCGGCCAGGCGCAGACGGAGATCTTCAAGGCGCATCAGGAACTGCTGGCCGACCCGAGCCTGCTGGATCAGGCCAGGGCGCTGATTGACGCGGGCAAAAGCGCAGCGTTTGCCTGGAAGACCAGCACCGATGCGACGGCGGCGATGTTTCGCTCGCTGGGCAATGCCTTGCTGGCTGAGCGCGCGGCGGATCTGGATGATGTCGGCCAGCGCGTGCTCAAGCTGATCCTCGGTGTTCACGAGCAGACGCTGGAGTTGCCGGACGACACCATTCTGATCGCCGATCAGCTGACCCCTTCCCAGACCGCCGGGCTCGATACGCGCAAGGTGCTCGGATTTGCCACCGTTGGCGGCGGCGCCACCAGCCATGTCGCGATCCTCGCGCGGGCCTGTGGCTTGCCGGCGATTTGCGGCATGCCGCTGCAAATGCTCGGGCTCGGCAACGGCACGCGGGTGCTGCTCGATGCCGACAAAGGCGAATTGCAGTTGCACCCGGACGCCGAGTCCATCGATCAATTGCGCACGCGGCATGAGCGCCAGCGCAAGCGTCATCAGCAGGAACTGGCCCAGGCCAGCGAGGCGGCCTGCACCCGTGACGGTCAGCACATCGAAGTCACCGCCAACGTTGCCTCGCAGGGCGAAACCGCCCAGGCCATGGAGCTGGGCGCGAATGGTGTGGGGCTGCTGCGTTCGGAGTTTCTCTACCTCGGCCGTCAGCAAGCGCCGAGCCATGACGAACAGCTGGCCACTTATAGCGCCATCGCGCGCACCATCGGGCCGGCACACAATCTGGTGGTGCGCACCCTCGATGTCGGTGGCGACAAACCGCTGGCTTATGTGCCGATGGACAGCGAAACCAATCCTTTCCTCGGCTTGCGCGGCATTCGACTGTGTCTTGAACGACCGCAACTGTTGCGCGAGCAGTTCCGTGCAATCCTCGCCTGCTCTGAACTGACGCGTCTGCACATCATGTTGCCGATGGTCACGAATCTGGCCGAGCTACGGCTGGCGCGGCAGATTCTCGAGCAGGAAACGCGGGTGCTGGGCTTGGCGCATATGCCGAAGCTGGGAATCATGATCGAAGTGCCTGCCGCTGCGCTGATGGCCGATGTGCTGGCGCCGCACGTGGATTTCTTTTCCATCGGCACCAACGATCTCACCCAATACACGCTGGCCATGGATCGCGATCATCCGCGTCTGGCCAGCCAGGCGGACAGCTTTCATCCCTCGGTACTGCGCCTGATTGCCATGACGGTGAAGGCTGCGCATGCCCACGGCAAATGGGTCGGCGTCTGCGGTGCGATGGCGTCTGAACGCCTTGCCGTGCCGCTGCTGCTGGGGCTGGGTGTGGATGAGCTGTCGGTTAGCGTGCCGTTGATTCCGGCGATCAAGTCGGCGGTGCGCGAGGTGAATCTGGCCGACTGTCGAATCATCGCCGAACAGGTTTCGAATCTGGAAAGCGCCACTGATGTCCGCGAAGCCTTGCAGCGCTTTCATGAGGCGAACATCGCTGCCTCGCCGGTTATGGAGAATTGAACATGTTCGACAAATTGCAGCAGGCATTCTGGAAAGCACTGACGCCGGATCTGGTGCCGGAAGAGGTGAAAGCTGCCGCCGATGCGGTTGCCGGCCTGAGCGCCGAGATCGTGGCGGCGCTGGGGGGGGTGGATAACCTCAAGTCGCAGCAACCGCTGGCGCTGACCCGGGTGCGCGTGACGTTGCATGATGAGGCCCGTGTCGACCGTCAGGCCCTGAGTGTGGCCGGTGTGGCGGGCGTCATGCCGCTTGAGGGCGGCGTGCTGCACCTGATTACCGGGCTGCGCGCATAAGGCCGACAAGACGTGCGGCCGCAGGTCGCCCTTACTGTTTCTCAACTGCGGGTGTATCGTATTCGCCTTTTTGCGGATCCCTCGGGGTCTGTCGCTGATACGTGAGGTAGTTGAGTTCATGTCCTTTACCCGTCGCCAAATCCTCGGTGGCCTGGCCGGTCTTGTTGTCGTTGGCGTGGGCGCGGGAGGCGCGTCGCGTTACTGGCTGGGCAAGATGGCCGACGCCGAGGCCGGCCACGACTATGAACTGATCGCCGCGCCGCTGGACGTCGAGCTGGTGCCGGGGCACAAGACCGAGGCCTGGGCGTTCGGCCCTTCGGCGCCGGGCACTGAGTTGCGCGTGCGCCAGGGTGAATGGCTGCGGGTGCGCTTCATCAATCACCTGCCGGTGGCGACTACCATTCACTGGCACGGTATCCGCCTGCCGCTGGAGATGGACGGCGTGCCCTACGTATCGCAGTTGCCGGTGCTGCCGGGCGAATATTTCGACTATAAATTCCGCGTGCCGGACGCTGGCAGCTACTGGTATCACCCGCATGTCAGCAGCAGCGAGGAACTGGGGCGCGGGCTGGTCGGGCCGCTGATCATCGAAGAACGCGAGCCGACCGGGTTCAAGTACGAGAAAACCCTGAGCCTGAAGAACTGGCACATCGACGAGCAAGGCCAGTTCGTCGAGTTCAGCATCCCCCGCGAAGCGGCCCGTGGCGGTACCGCCGGGCGCCTGTCGACGATCAATGGTGTACCGTTGCCGGTGATTGATCTGCCGGCCGGGCAGATCACCCGGGTGCGTTTGCTCAACCTCGACAATACCCTGACCTATCGCATCAATATTCCTGGGGTCGAAGCGAAGATCTACGCGCTGGATGGCAACCCTGTCGAGCCACGACCATTGGGCAAGGAATACTGGCTCGGCCCTGGCATGCGCATTTGCCTGGCGATCAAGGCCCCGGCGGCGGGTGAAGAGTTGTCGCTGCGTAACGGCCCGGTGCGTCTGGGCACGCTGCGTTCAGTCGCCAATACCGACGCGCCGACGGACTGGCCGAAAGCCCTGCCGGCCAACCCGGTGGCCGAGCCGGATCTGGCCAATGCGGAGAAACTCAACTTCAATTTCGAATGGGTCGGCTCGGTCTCGGTGAACACCGAAAACGGCAAACCGCCGAGCCTGTGGCAGATCAACGGCAAGGCTTGGGACATCACCGACAAGACCTGTGCTGACCGACCGATTGCCAGCCTGAAACTGGGTCAGAGCTATATTTTCGAATTGAAGAACATGACCCAGTACCAGCACCCGATCCACCTGCACGGCATGAGCTTCAAGGTGATCGCGTCGAACCGGCACAAAGTCGTGCCGTATTTCACCGACACCTATCTGTTGGGCAAGAACGAGCGTGCGCAAGTGGCGCTGGTGGCGGATAACCCAGGGGTGTGGATGTTCCACTGCCATGTCATCGACCACATGGAAACCGGCTTGATGGCCGCGATCGAGGTGAAGTGATGCGCCAGATCCGCCCGGCGGCGATCATCGACCGCAGCCGCGACCGCGACTTCATGCGCGAAGCCCTGACCCTCGCCGCACAGGGCGCCGCCCTCGGTGAGGTGCCGGTGGGCGCAGTGCTGGTGCAGGATGGCGTGGTCATCGGTCGCGGCTTCAATTGCCCGATCAGCACCAGCGACCCGAGTGCCCACGCCGAAATGGTCGCGATCCGCGCCGCCGCGCAGGCAGTGGATAACTATCGCCTGCCGGGCAGCACGCTGTATGTGACGCTGGAACCGTGCAGCATGTGCGCCGGGCTGATCGTGCATTCGCGGGTGGCGCGGGTGGTGTACGGCGCGCTGGAACCCAAGGCCGGGATTGTGCAGAGTCAGGGACAGTTTTTTACCCAGGGCTTTTTGAATCACCGGGTGTTGTATGAGGGCGGGGTGCTGGCTGAAGAGTGTGGTGCGGTGCTGATCGAGTTTTTCCGCGCCAGACGCACCAAAAGCCCCTCACCCTAACCCTCTCCCAGAGGGAGAGGGGACCGACCGAGTTGGATGGACCAAGTCCGCCGACCTGAAATACCGAGTCGGACGCAAGTTTTGAAAAGCTCAACAATCAGCTCCCTCTCCCTGGGGAGAGGGCTGGGGTGAGGGGTAGGCCCACCGCGGTCATGGGAAAATACGCTTACTTCCTGGCGACGATAACCGCCCGCATCGGCGCCGGCAGCCCTTCAATGGTTTTGCTGTGATCCTCAGGATCCAGAAAATCACTCAGCGACTGATACTTCATCCACTCCGTCCCGCGTTGTTCTTCCACCGTCGTGGTACTGACATCCACACAACGAATATCGGTGAATCCGGCTCTGCGCAGCCACAACTCCAGCGCCGGCACCGACGGCAAAAACCACACGTTGCGCATCTGCGCGTAGCGATCTTCCGGTACCAGCACCTGATGCTTGTCGCCTTCGACCACGAGGGTTTCCAGCACCAGTTCGCCGCCCTTGACCAGGCAGTCCTTCAGCGCCAGCAAATGCTCGATCGGCGAGCGACGGTGATAGAACACGCCCATGGAAAAAACCGTGTCAAAGCCTTCCAGATTCGGCGGCAGGTCTTCAAACGGGAACGGCAGGTGCCAGGCATTCGGCTCGGACAGGTAACGCTGCACCGCCTGGAACTGGCAGAAGAACAGCCAGTTCGGGTCGACACCGATCACGCTGTCGGCACCGGCGCCGAGCATGCGCCACATGTAGTAGCCGTTGCCGCAGCCCACGTCGAGAATGCGTTTTCCTTTCAGATCCAGATGCGGCGCCACGCGCGACCACTTCCAGTCCGAGCGCCATTCGGTGTCGACATGCACACCGAACAGATCGAATGGCCCTTTGCGCCACGGCGACAGACCCATCAGCGCGGTGCGCATCTGTGCGCGGGTGTCGTCGTCGCAATCGGTGTCGAGTTTCAGGCCGTTGAGCAGGTCGATTTCGCTTGGCTGGATCTTCGGCAAGGCGTCCAGCGCACTTTGCCAGCGCTCCAGATCGCCGTGGCCTTTCTCCATTTTCTTGTCGAGTTGCGCTTGCAGGGTGTTGGCCCATTCGGCCAGCGGTGTACCTGCCAGACGGCGGGCGAGGGGGGACAGATCAATCATGGCAAGGCAATCAACGAGGCAAAGTTAAGACACTGGAACCACGGCACGACTTTCGAGAACCCGGCGGCCAGCAGGCGTTCGCGGTGTTCTTCGAGGCTGTCGGGCTTCATGACGTTTTCGATGGCGCTGCGCTTCTGGGCGATTTCCAGTTCGCTGTAGCCGTTGGCGCGTTTGAACGCCACGTGCAGATCGGTGAGCAGCGCATGCTCTTCGGCATCGTTGAAGCGCAGCTTCTCCGAGAGAATCAGCGCGCCGCCGGGCAACAACGATTGGCGAATGCGTGAGAGCAACGCGGTGCGCTGGTCCGGGGCGATGAATTGCAGGGTGAAGTTCAGCGCCACCACCGACGCGGGCTGAAACTCCAGCGCGAGGATATCGCCCTCGATCACCTCGACCGGCAGCAGTTCCTGGAACATTGAATCCTGACCGTTGAGGTATTCGCGACAGCGCTCGACCATCGCCGCCGAATTATCCACAGCGATGACCCGGCAGCCGTCGGTGCGCACATGACGGCGCAGGGCTTGAGTGACTGCGCCGAGCGACGAACCGAGGTCGTAGAGCACGCTGTTCGGCTGGGCGAACTGCGCCGCGAGCACGCCGAGGTTTTCGACGATGGTCGGGTAACCCGGCACCGAGCGCTTGATCATGTCCGGGAACACCCGCACCACGTCTTCATTGAAGGCGAAGTCAGGCACCTGGGCCAAAGGCTGGGCGAATAGGCGATCGGGTTCTTTGCTCACGGCGGCGTCCGGCGGTGTCGGTGGAAAAGGCCGGCATTTTAGCCAAAGTGGCGCGGGGATGCTTGGGTTGTCTGATAAAGCACAGTACGGGCGGGTAATCTTCGCCGTCAGAGATATGGCTTTCGCGAGCAGGCTCGCTCCCACAGGGGGGCGTGGTGTCCTGTGGGAGCGAGCCTGCTCGCGAAGAAGCCAGCGCCGTTTCCCGCAGTCAGTTCACGGAAATGGCGCAGTCAAAGGTTTCCACTGGCAGCACTTCCGGAGCCCACGGTTGTTGCGAGGTCAGGCGCAAGCGCCCGGTGCCCGCCGCGAAGGCCTGGAAGCGCCAGGTCGAAACCCCCGCTGCGCCCACTACGCCGGCATCCTCCGGATTGCTGTAAACCTCCGGGCTGAGCGCGCGCAACACGCCGCCAGCCGAATCCTGAATCGCCCAGCGGTAGCCAGTGGTCGGGTTGCTTGGCAGGCTGATGATCAGGTTTTGCCTGACGTTGAGCCCCACGGGGCATTCGCTTTGTTTTTCCACAGTCACGTTGTGTTTCGGTTGCGTGGCGCAGGCCGCCAGCAAGGAAAGGGCGAGGGGGACGAACAGGCGAGTGGGGGACATAAGGTCAGCAGCTCCGGCGGTTACGACGAACGGCGAGCATAACTGAAGATGCGACAAAGTGTGACAGTCAGGGAGAGTGGTGTTGCGAGAGCTGGCGCCTTCGCGAGCAGGCTCGCTCCCACAATGATCAGCAGTGTCGACAGTTTTTGTGTTCACTGCATCACCCTGCGGGACCGAGCCTGCTCGCGAAGGCGGCATTGCAATGATCATCAGAAGAGAACCTTCGCCACGTCCGCAAGCTTCTTGACGAAATGTACGGTATCGCCTGTCTCTGCTGATGAAGATAGCCTCAATCAATCCTTGGCCAGGTAAATATCGAAATCGGCGTTGATGTTCAAGACCGAGCCGTTGGGTGTTATGGCTTTTACCAACAAGGCCTTCGCGTGGTAGCGACGTTCATCGGTAACTTCCAGTTCAAGCGTTGCTTCAAGTATGTCCAGGCTCCAATTTATATATCCATCGCCCACGTAACGCATTTCGCTATATTGCAACAGCGTAAATGGGCTGCCCACACTTGGATAGTGATAGGTTCCAGAAGTGATTTCTTTCTTCAAGTGAACTGAAAATGAGCGAGCATCACTGGTTATATAAGTGTTTGGGTAAACTTTTCCGCTTTGGGTGTTGAAGTTAATGTCTTCCAGAAAAAATGCATCAGTGTAGTTTAGGCTCGAAGAGTGAAATGGAGCTCTTGCAAATGACGTTTCGCCCGGTTCCATGGAAACAGGAAACGTCGCGTTGAATTCTCCGGTCAGGTTTTGCAATCTTGTGCTTGCTGGACTTCCTTTCGACGGCATGCTGCTTGAAATTCTCGGACTGCTGTTGAAGGTTACTAGAACGTCAAAGCGTGACGTGATTTCCAGGTTTTCTCCGTTGATCAGCACTTCGAATCGGAGTTCACCAGAGTAACGGCGCCCGTCTTCAGTAATGCTCAGCTCAAGCTCAGCCTTGGTCGCCTTGTGCACCACGAAGTTGAAATTGGTGTCGGAGTTCTGAAATTCTCCATAGGTTACCTGGACCACTGAAGCGTCCTGCGGAAATACGTAGGTGCCAGATGCGATCTCTGATTTAAGCGTAATGCCTATGCTTCGATGGTCGCTGGTTGTCGTGGGTAATGGCTGGGTGCCCGAGTTGCTGTCAAAGTTCAGATACTCAAGGGATCTGGCCATTCGGTTGTGCACTGTCTGCGAATGATAGGGATAGCGTGCTTCGCCTGGATCGCCGGGTCTGGTGAATGAAGCTTCGAAGCGTCCGCAAAGGTTATGCATGAAGCAGGTATGAGGCGCGTTGTGATTGTTCATCAGGTACTCACGAGTAGAGGGCAAATAGAACAATCAGTGTGGGTAGTGCGCATGAAAAAAAGTACTGTCAGAGTTGACAGTACTTTAGATTCCTATGCTTGGATCTGACTGGTTTTAACAGCAGATTCATATAAGCGCTGCGGTACGGCCCGCAGCACTTAAACTCGCGTTAGAACAAGACTTTCGCCACATCCGCAAACCGCTTGGCAAAGTGCACAGTAATCCCTTCCTTCAGGTAATCCGGCAATTCCTCAAAGTTACCCCGGTTCGGCTCCGGCAGAATCAATTCGAAAATCTTCTGCCGGCGCGCTGCGATCACCTTCTCGCGCACGCCGCCGATCGGCAGCACATGCCCGGTCAGGGTCAGTTCGCCGGTCATCGCCACGCCTTTTTTCGGTGGCTGATTACGTGCGAGCGAGAGCAGGGCGCTGGCCATGGTTACGCCGGCGCTCGGGCCGTCCTTCGGTGTTGCGCCTTCCGGCACGTGCAGGTGGACGAAGGCTTCGTCGAAGAACTTCGCGTCGCCGCCAAACTGCTTGAGGTGCGAGCTGACGTAGCTGTAGGCGATTTCCGCCGATTCCTTCATCACATCGCCGAGTTGCCCAGTGAGCTTGAAGCCACGATTCAAGGTATGAATCCGCGTCGCTTCGATTGGCAAGGTCGCGCCGCCCATGCTGGTCCAGGCCAGACCAGTGATTACCCCGGTGCCGGAAAGCACTTGTTCATTGCGGAATACAGGATGGCCCAGCGAGGCTTCGAGGTCTTTCGGGCCGAGTTTGATCACCGCTTTCGGATCGTCGATCAGCTTCATCACCGCTTTGCGCACCAGTTTGCCCATCTGCTTTTCCAGCTGCCGCACGCCGGCTTCACGGGCATAGCCGTCGATCAGGGCTTTGAGCGCGGTGTCGCTGATGCTCAGGCTGCCTTTTGATACGCCGGCCTTTTCCAGCAGTTTCGGCCACAGGTGACGCTTGGCGATGGCGACTTTTTCTTCAGTGATGTAGCCCGACAGGCGAATCACTTCCATCCGGTCGAGCAACGGGCCGGGGATCGAATCCAGGGTGTTGGCGGTGCAGACGAAAAGGACTTTTGACAGATCCATGCGCAGGTCGAGGTAGTGGTCGAGGAATTCGACGTTCTGCTCAGGATCGAGGGTTTCCAGCAGCGCCGAGGCCGGGTCGCCCTGATAGCTCTGGCCCATCTTGTCGATCTCGTCGAGCATGATCACCGGGTTCATCACTGCGACGTCTTTCAACGCCTGCACCAGTTTGCCCGGCTGCGCGCCAATGTAGGTGCGGCGGTGGCCCTTGATTTCCGCTTCGTCGCGCATGCCGCCGACGCTGAAGCGGTAGAACGGCCGGCCGAGGGATTCGGCGATGGATTTGCCAACGCTGGTTTTACCCACGCCCGGCGGGCCGACCAGCAACACGATCGAGCCGCTGATTTCGCCTTTGTACGCACCAACGGCGAGGAATTCGAGGATGCGATCCTTGATGTCGTCCAGACCGGCGTGATGCTTGTCGAGGATTTTGCGTGCGTGCTTGAGGTCGAGTTTGTCCTCGCCGTACACGCCCCACGGTACCGATGTTGCCCAGTCCAGATAATTACGCGTGACGGCGTATTCCGGCGAGCCGGTTTCGAGGATCGACAGTTTGTGGATTTCTTCCTCGAGGCGCTTCTGCACCTGGGCCGGCAGGGTTTTGCCTTCGAGACGCTGCTGGAACTGTTCGAGGTCGGCGCTGCGGTCGTCCTTGGTCAGGCCGAGTTCCTGCTGGATGACCTTGAGCTGTTCCTTGAGGAAGAACTCGCGCTGATGCTCGCCGATCTTGCGGTTAACCTCCGCCGAAATCTCTTTTTGCAAGCGCGCGACTTCGACTTCCTTGCGCAGCATCGGCAGGACTTTTTCCATGCGCTTGAGCATCGGCACGCAGTCGAGCACTTCTTGCAGCTCGGGACCGGTCGCCGAGGTCAGCGCGGCGGCAAAATCGGTCAGCGGCGACGGGTCGTTGGGGCTGAAGCGATTGAGGTAGTTCTTCAGCTCTTCGCTGTACAGCGGGTTGAGCGGCAGCAGCTCCTTGATCGCATTGATCAGCGCCATGCCGTAGGCCTTGACCTCGTCGGTCGGCTCGGTCGGCTGGTGCGGGTATTCGACTTCGACCAGGTACGGCGGGCGATGGTGCTTGAGCCAGGTCTTGATGCGCACTCGGCTCAGGCCCTGGGCGACGAATTGCAGTTTGCCGTTTTCGCGGCTGGCGTGGTGAACCTTGACCAGCGTGCCGTATTCGGGGAGGGCGCCGGTGTCGAAGTGGCGCGGGTCTTCCTGGGGCGTGTCCATGAAGAACAGGGCCAGGGAGTGGTGTTCGGATTTGCTGACCAGTTCGAGGGTTTCGGCCCACGGCTCTTCATTGACGATGACCGGCAGGACCTGGGCCGGGAAGAACGGACGGTTGTGGATCGGAATGATGTAGACCTTGTCCGGCAGGTTTTGCCCGGGCAGCGCCAGGCCGGTGCCGGAGGAGGTGTGTTCGATGTGGTCGTTTTCGTAATCGTCGTGGTTGTCCGGGCGATCTTGCTGGTCGGTCATGGGGCACCTGCGCAATGGGGTATGGGGTCTTAGATGGGGCAGGGGTGGGGGGGTTTCAATGGGGCGGGTGTGTTTCTGCGTGTGTGTTCAGGTTTGCAAAGTTTTTGACCTTGTTAACCTTGGCGGCCTTTGGGCGGTGGCGAGATCCTTTAGGTCGGCACGGGTGCCTATTGAAATCTAACAATGTCTGCGCACAAATAGCAAAAAGCGCTAGTCTTGGTTAGCTTTAACTATTAAATGGAGTTTTGATGGATCCCTATCGTAATCCGTTCGCCCCCGGGGCTGGTTTTCCACCACCGGAGCTCGCTGGCCGAGACTCTTTTCTCGAAATGGCTCGGATTTCCTGCGGCCGAGCAGTGAGGGGCAAACCTGCACGGTCGCTGATGCTCCTTGGCCTTCGTGGAGTGGGCAAGACGGTACTCCTGAATGAGATCGGCAATATCGCCAGACAAGAGGGGATGCTCGTTTCCCAGCTCGAAGCTCCGGAGAAAAATACACTTTCCACTCTTCTTTACCCTGAACTGCGACGCGTAATGCGTTCACTTTCGGGATTCGAAGGAGCAAAGCACATTGCCACCCGGGGTATGAGCGCCCTGCGCAATTTTGCCTCGATATTCAAAATCGATATCGGTGGCGTTGAGGTGGGCGTTGAGGGTGCTGAACCTGGGCTTGCTGATAGCGGCGATCTGCAACATGATCTTCCAGACCTGTTCGGTGTGATTGGCGAGGGCGCTAAAGCCGCTGGCAAGGGATGGGTGCTGCTCATCGACGAGGTTCAGTACCTCTCGGAAGGCGATCTGTCGGCACTTATCGTTGCGATGCATCGAATGGCCCAGCGCGGGTTGCCTGTGGTTTTGGTTGGGGCAGGACTACCACAGGTTGCCAAATTGGCTGGTGAGGCGAAGTCCTATGCAGAGCGACTTTTCCTCTACCCGCCTGTAGGCGCGCTGGACGAAGAAGCAGCAAAACTTGCTGTTCGAAAACCCGTCGAGGAGGAGGAGCAGACGATCGAAGACGCTGCCCTCCAAGCGATTGTCGCGCGAACGAGGGGCTATCCGTTTTTTCTGCAGGAATGGGGTTCAACTTCATGGGATGTTGCTGCCGGCCCCATGATCACGCTCGCTGATGTCGAACGCGCTTATCCAGAGACTATCGCCGGACTCGATGCCGGCTTCTTCAAGGTTCGTTATGACCGGCTTACCAAAGCCGAGATCCAGTTTGTGATGGCGATGGCCACCCTTGGTGATGGGCCCTATCCTATGGCAGGTATCGCCAAGGTGATGGAGCGTGATCAATCATCGTTAGGCCCGGCCCGGGCCAATATCATTTCCAAAGGTATGATCTACAGCACCGACCATGGTTACCTTGATTTCACCGTTCCTCTTTTCGCGGAATACCTTCGCCGTCGTGGCGAATGAAAATCAGTGGTAGCGCCTTATGTAGTCAGCCGCCGAATTCTTTCCGAAAGTTCTGCCCCGCTTACCTGCCGGTACGCATGGATCAAGAGCATGGGCAGTACTCGATCTTGCGCTCATTGTGGAGCTGCCGAAGGCTGCGATCTTTTGATTTTGATTTTGTGTGGAAGCGAGCCTGCTCGCGAAGGCGGCCTGAATTTGACTAGGTTCCTGGAGTGAATGAAGGTTCCGAAGAATCCGCCGAATTCTGCGATCTTTTGATCCTGGTTCAAAAGCCAGATCGAAACATCGCGCCTTCGCATCGCTAGGCTATAACGCATCCCCTCATTTAATTCTATTTGTTATAGCTGCCTGTCAGATATGACAGTTACGCGCTTATCGATTTTACAGCACGATTGTCCTTCCACTTCGCAATGCAGACGGAACGGATTATGAAAATCGAGAAGGTTAGAACTGCTAAAACGTCAAACACATTCACGGCCACAATTGAGAAGCGCGCGGATTTCGCCGCAAACAGTTTCAGCGTCTATTTCGATGGCACGTATTACCACTGCTATCAATCAATACGCTCCGCTCGGAGTGTTCCTCGTGCCTGAGGTGTATTGGCAACTGACGATCCTTGACTCGCTGTATCGATACAAGGCGGCCAGTCTGGATTTTTCGCAAACATCCATGACCTGCTCAAATTGCTCGGCAGTTGCCTCGACGCGCCACTGTAGTGTTTGGCCTGTCTGACAATTGGATGCGCCAGGCGTGATGTTCATGGATTTCAATTCATTGAGCGCTGCACTGCAGTCTTTTGCCTGCTCTGCGTTATTGTCAGCCTGCGCAGGGATCCAGGCACTGAGTGCGAATATGGCAGCCAGCAGGGCGATACGCAGTTTCGAATAAAGGCTCATACAGAAGGTCCCCACAACCAGCGTTGTCAGATCGGCCACGTCAGTCCCTGAACCACAAAGAATCCATTACAGGTGAGTTCCCGCGTGTCATTCGTGTGCTGTGCTTTGCCGGAAAATTTGTAATCTTTGAGGTCGTATCGGTACACGAAGTTACTGATTTGAGTCACCGCGATAATGGAAGAAGTTGTCGTTTCAAATTCATAGGGACGAGGATCGGCTCGGTCTATGACAATCGTTTCTGAATAGCGCAAAGGGGAAGGATCCTGCGGGTAGCGAAGCGAGATGGAGATGATTCGCGCGCCCGACAAGCTGTCGTTGTGGCGGAAAGAAAAGTCGTATCCCCCTAACACGTTGATGGAAATGGATGTGCTTGAAGTGCTGTAGCTGGTCAAGTCCAGATAATTACCGCTGATGGTGCCTTTGACATCAGTTTCAATAGAGCCGAACGCGAAGACGGCGTTGGGTACGTTTGGGTTTGCCATGAGACCTGCCTCTGTATGATCCGAATAGTGAAGAGGCAAGTCTGGGTAAAAGCGTAAAAGCTGTGAACTGTAATACCTGACAGTTTTTTATTCTTGTTCGCGATAGTTATTCAGGCCCAGCGCATTTTCCGAACGCTACCGACCCGCCTGTCGGAAAACTCCGGCGTATTGATCAGCGTCAGCAGGACGAACCTGTTCACAACCGCTACCACAGGTTTATTCATTGCCTGCCAAGTTGCGCTCACAAAAAAAGGCGATGTCCTTCACGGAACATCGCCTTTTCAATACCGCCAGCTAACGCTTATTCCGGCAGTTTGTACGCAATGATGTAGTCACCCATCTTGGTACCCAGCGAGCCATGGCCGCCAACAACGAGCAACACGTATTGCTTGCCGTCCTTGCCGGTGTAGGTCATCGGAGTCGCTTGACCACCCGCAGGCAGGCGCGATTTCCACAGTTCTTTACCGGTATTCACGTCATAGGCGCGCAGGTACTGGTCGAGGGTGCCGCTGAGGAAGCCGACGCCGCCGGCAGTGACCATAGAACCGCCCATGCTTGGTACGCCGAGGGTGAAGCCGATCGGGATTGGCGAGCTGTCGCGGCTGGTGCCGTTCTTGCGTTTCCACACGACTTTGCCAGTGGTCAGGTCGATACCGGCGACGTAGCCCCAGGCCGGGGCCTGGCACGGTACGCCGAGTGGCGACATGAACGGGTGCATGATCACCGCGTAAGGCGCGCCGGTGTTTGGCTGCACGCCCGAAGTTTCGCTCTCGCGCTTGCTGCCGGCTTCGACTTGCTCGCGTGGGACCATTTTCGAGACGAAGGCCATGTAGTTCGGGCTGGTGAACAGCAGCTGGCGAACCGGGTCGACCGAGACGCCGCCCCAGTTGAACACGCCGACGTTACCCGGATAGATCAGGCTGCCCTGTTCCGATGGCGGGGTGTACTGGCCTTCGTAACGCAGTTCCTTGAACTGGATGCGGCACAGCATCTGGTCGAACGGGCTGGCGCCCCACATGGCTTTTTCGGTGAGTTCCGGGGCCAGCAGGTTGAGGTCCGAACGGGCCTGGGTCGGTGCGGTGTGGTCGCCTTTCACGGCGCCTTGCGGTACCGGGATTTCCTTGATCGGAATGATCGGCGTGCCGTCACGACGGTCAAGGACGTACAGGCTGCCCTGTTTGGTCGGAGCGATCAGCGCAGGTTTCACGCCGTCGGCGGTTTTCATGTCGAGCAGGGTTGGCTGGCTGCCGACGTCCATGTCCCACAGGTCATGGTGGGTGAACTGGTAGTTCCAGCGCACCTTACCGGTGGCCAAGTCCAGTGCGACGAGGCCGGCGCTGAATTTCTCCGCGCCCGGGGTGCGGTTGCCGCCCCATTGGTCTGGAGTCTGGTTGCCCAGTGGCAGGTAAACCATGCCGAGTTTTTCATCGACGCTGGCCAGCGACCACATGTTCGCCGAGTTGCGGCTGTAGGTTTCGCCCGGGGCCAGAGGCTCGGTGGCGTCCGGCTTGTCGCTGTCCCAGTTCCACACCAGGTGACCGTCGCGCACGTCGAAGGCGCGGATCACGCCCGATGGCTCATTGGTCGATTCGTTGTCGGTGACGTGACCGCCCATGATCACCAGATCACGGGTAATCGCTGCTGGCGAGGTGGAGTAGTAGCCGCCAGCGGTGAACGGGCCGATGCCTTGGGTCAGGTCAACCACGCCTTTGTTGCCGAAGCCTTCGCAGATCTTGCCGGTGTCGGCGTTCAACGCAATCAGGCGGGCATCAGCGGTTGGCAGGTACAGACGACGCGGGCAGGCCTGAGCAACAGCCTGGCCGGCTTCGGAGATGACAGCGGAACCGGCGTTTTCAGACTTGGCATAGGCGGCTTCGTCGTAATACGAAACGCCACGGCAAGTCATGTGGGCGAAGCCCTTGAAGCCGACCGGGCTCTTGATCTGTGGATCGAAGCGCCAGATTTCCTTGCCGGTGTCCGGGTCCAGTGCCAGCACTTTGCTGTGCGCGGTGCAGGCGTAGACCATGCCGTTGGCTTTGAGCGGGGTGTTTTCGTTGGTCAGCTCGACCGGGTCATCGGCGGTTGGCAGGTCGCCGGTCTGGATGCGCCAGGCTTCTTGCAGCTTGCCGACGTTTTCCGGGGTGATCTGCTTGAGCGGCGAGTAGCGGTCACCGAACTCGGTGCGACCGTACGCCTGCCAGTCGCCATCCGGCATGGCCGGTGCGGTGCTGGTCATGTCCGCGCTGTCGCGGCCCAGTTCGCCGAAGGTTTCGCCTGGATGAGTGAAGAGGCTGGCCAAAGCGGTAACGCCGGCCAGGATCACAGCGACGGTCAGGCCGCCGGTGCCGATTTTCGCCGGGCCGTTGAGCAGCAGCGGACGACGGAACCACGGCAGCAGCATCACGAAGCCGAGGACAAACCACAGCGCCAGACGCGGCACCAGTTGCCACCAGTCCAGACCGACTTCCCACAATGCCCACACCGTGCTGGCAAACAGCACGATGGCGTACAGGCCCAGTGCCGCGCGGCGGCGCATCAGCAGCAGAACGCCGGTCAATGCGATGCCGATACCGGCCAGCAGATAGTAAAGCGAGCCGCCGAGCATGCTCAGCTTGACTCCCCCGGCCAGCATGGCCAGGCCCATCAGTAGAAGCAGGATGCCGAGCAGGGCGGGTAGTAGCCGACCCCGGCTCGAAGCACTTTCGGTGCTCATAGTGTGATTCTCCGTGACGTTTATGTAGTCCCGCGCTGTAGTCACTTTAGATGACGATTTGGCGCAGGCATGGTTCAGATAAAAACTTGTTCGGCTAACGAAAAGCATTCCTGTGGGAGCGAGCCTGCTCGCGAAAGCGGTGTATCAGGCAACACTGCAGCGACTGACAGGCCGCCTTCGCGAGCAGGCTCGCTCCCACAGGGGCTAACTGTGATCTTTAGAACGACGACTGGATCTTGATTCCGCCGATCAGGGCGTCGTCGACGTCGTTCACGCCACCGGGGTGGCGGATGTATTGCAGGTTCGGGCGTACGGTCAGCCAGTTGGTCACGTGCACGCCGTAATACAGCTCGGCGCTGTATTCGGTGTCCTGCGGTGGCAGGAACGCCGGATTGTCGTAGTCGTAGACGGCGTTGGCGCGGTTAGTCATTTCGGCGTTCTTGCGATAGGCCGGGTTGACGTGCACACGAGCTAGGGCGAAACCGATGTCATCCTTGGCGCGGGCATCGAACGGACCTTTGTAGGTCAGGCCGGCCTGCACGTAGTTGTCGATGGCATTGGTTTTCTTGTCATGCATCGTCGCGTTGGCGAACAGGCTCAAACCACGACTGTTATCGCTGGCGACACTGGTGACCTGCTGCTGCAGGCCCAGCCACACGCCGTGCTTGCTCGACGCGCTGCGGTAGGCTTCGCCACTCAGCGCTGCCGGTTGGCCGTTCTGGTCTTTATAAACGTCAGAGGCCTTGGCATTGCTGTAGTAATAACCGGCGCGGTATTCGCCCGGCAGGCCGTTGAGCTTCGGCGTCCACACCAGTTCGACCGGCAGGATCGCGCCCTGGGTGCCGCTGCCGCTGAGTTTGAAACCGTTGCCGCGATCGAGGTTCGACGGGTTCTGCTCGTAGGCGCCGACCTGCGCATACAGCTCCGGCGTCAGGTGATATTTGACCCGCAGCGCCCACTGGCTGACCGGCCAGTTGTACCAGATGCCGCCGACCCAGTTGCCGACCTGCGAGCCGCAGAAGGCCAGGTTCTGGAAGTCGCAAGGGAAGCTGTTGAAGTCTTCGCCTTCGCCGAAGCGGCCGACCTTGATGTCGAGTTTCTGATCGAAGAATTTCTGCTGGTACCACATCTGCGTCAGGCGCGTGGTCTGGCCACGGCCCCAGACTTCCTGGGCGGAAGTGAAGCCGCCAACGCGCGGGTCGTTGATGCGGTCGTTGCTGATGTTGTTGCCGCTGCGCTTGGTGATGGTCAACTGAAATTCAGCGTCGTTCCAACCGAGGATCTTCTGCAGATCCAGATGGGTGCCGAGGCCGAACTGGTCGCTGTAGCGCGCAGTGCGGTCGTGGTCATAACCGCCGTGCAGGTTGCTGCCCATTTCGCCGGTGTAATCGAGTTTGAAGTCGTAGCCTTTTTCCGCAAGTTCTGTGCGCGTGCCGTTCCAGTCACCGAGCATGTACGGTGATTCACTATCGAAGGCCGGCGCCGCGTGGGCACAGGTAGCCAAGCCAAGGGCGGTGCAGCCGCCAAGGGTGCGCAGCGCAGAGATAGCGCTGTCTCGGGAGAAGAAAAAGTCAGGCATGAAGAAGTCTTTTTTTGATGTTTTTTCGAGTGCAGGCCGAGCGCTTCAGATTGTCGCAGGCAGTGAAGCGTTTCAGCGGAAGGGCGGCAGGATAATGATCTGTAACAAATTGAGAAAGGGCTTTTGCAGACATGCAGCGTTTCGGATTCGGTAACAGTGCGGCAAACGGGCGCATTGTGAGTCGGGCCGCAGCCTGCGATCTTCCCGGGTTGGCCTACATTTGCAGGAAGGCCTTCCACCTGCTCTGCCCCTCGGCTAAGGTGCGCGGCTTCTGCATATCACTTCGCCCAAAGGCCCGGCATGAACGAACAATCCCCCGATCCGCTGCACGGCGTGACCCTCGAACAGATCCTCAACGCACTGGTGACTCACTACGAGTGGTCGGGGCTCGCCGAGCGCATCGACATCCGTTGCTTCAAGAGCGATCCGAGCATCAAGTCGAGCCTGACCTTCCTGCGGAAAACCCCGTGGGCGCGGGAAAAGGTCGAGCGCCTGTACGTCAAGCTGATGCGCACCAGGCGACCGCTCTGAGATGGACAGCGCGAGGCGGCGACGCCTGATCACCGGCCTAGCCGTGTTGGGCTGGGCGGGGCTGGCAATTCAGCTGTACCTGATTTTCTTCGCACGATTGAGCATCGGCGCCAGCCTGCTGGGCGGGCTGGTGAGTTTCTTCAGCTACTTCACCATATTGACCAACACCCTGGTGGCGACGGTGCTGACCTGCGCGGTCACCGAGCGCGAATCCGCCGCGCGGCGCTGGTTTCTGCAACCGTGGGTCAGCAGCGGGATCGCGGTGAGCATCGCCGTGGTCGGTCTGGCCTACAGCATCCTGCTGCGGCACTTGTGGCATCCCGAAGGCTGGCAATTTGTTGCCGACGAATTGCTCCACGACGTCATGCCATTGCTGTTTCTTGGCTATTGGTGGTGCTGCGTCCCCAAGGGCACGTTGCGCCTGTGGCATCTGCCGCTGTGGCTGATTTATCCGTTGGTATATTTCATCTATGCCCTGCTGCGCGGGCATCTGCTCGGCGCCTATGCGT
Organism: Pseudomonas triticicola; assembly: GCF_019145375.1. Lineage (NCBI taxonomy): Bacteria > Pseudomonadati > Pseudomonadota > Gammaproteobacteria > Pseudomonadales > Pseudomonadaceae > Pseudomonas > Pseudomonas triticicola. The sequence continues at coordinate 764,691 of NZ_JAHSTX010000002.1, forward strand.
ATCCGTTCATTGATGTCGCGGTGTTGGGTTATCCACAGGTGCTGGCAAATGCCGGGGGGATATTGGTGGGGTTTGTGTTGGTGGGCCTGCTGATTATCGGTCTCGACCGCAGATTGTCCGCACGAAGTTGATATTCAATGTGGGAGCGAGCTTGCTCGCGAATGCGGTGTGTCAGTCAGCAAATCTTTCGACTGCGCTGACGCCTTCGCGAGCAGGCTCGCTCCCACCAAGGTGATATGGGTCAGGAAGAGATCACTCTTCCTCGGTGCCTTCCGCGCGCCAGTAGCCGACCGCCTTGATGAACTGTTCATCGAGCCCATGCTCATCGATCAGCACCCGGCGAATCTGCCGCGAGACCTTGGTTTCGGTCGCCACCCAGGCATACAGATTGCCCTTGGGCACTTGCAGTTGCTTGACGGTAGTCAGCAGATTGTCCTTGCCACCTTCACGCAGCACCCAGATCACATTGAACTGCGCCGGGCTTTCCAGCACTTGCTGCTCGGCACCGTTTTCCACCTCGATCACCACCAGCGCCCGGCGATTTGCCGCCAGACCTTCGAGGCGGCGGGCGATGGCGGGGAGGGCGGTTTCGTCGCCGATCAGCAGGTAGCTGTCGAAGATGTCCGGCACGATCATCGAACCGCGTGGCCCGCCAATGTGCAGGAACTGCCCCGGTTGCGCCTGCTCGGCCCAAGTCGAGGCAGGGCCGTCGCCGTGCAGGACGAAATCGATGTCCAGCTCCATTTTTTCCAGGTCGTAACGACGCGGCGTGTAGTCGCGCATCTCCGGCATCGGCCCATTGTCCTTGCCGGCGCCCAGTTGCATCGTCTCCAGCGCCGCCGCTTGTTCGGCGTTCTGCGGGAACAGCAGTTTGACGTGATCGTCCGTCCCCAGGCTGATGAACCCGGCCAGTTCCGGCCCGCCGAGGGTGATGCGGCGCATGCGGGGGGTCAGGTCGGTGACGCGCAGCACTTCAAGTTTGCGCCGTTTGATTTCGTGCATCACGCGGTGAATGGTTTGAGTATCGACTGCAGTCATTCGGCTTTCTCCGGGGCAGGTTGAACGGCAGGGCCGTCGACGATGGCTTTGGCGGTGTCATTGAGCAGGTCGCGTACGCGCAGGATTTCCTCGGCGCTCCAGCGGCCGTGGTGCAGTTGCAGGGCATGACGCAGGTTGTGCACCGCTTCGTGGATTTCCGCCGGACGATCATGACCGCGCAGCGAGCGCTTGCTGACGTCGATGCGCATGCGTACGCCGTCGAGCGCCACCGCTTGTTCACTTAAAGACAAACGACCGGCGTCGGTGACGCTGTAACGCTTTTTGCCCGCCTCGGCATCACCGGCGATCAGATCGCTCTCTTCCAGAAAGGTCAGGGTCGGGTAGATCACCCCGGGGCTGGGGCTGTAGGCGCCGTCGAACATGCCTTCGATCTGCCGGATCAAGTCGTAACCGTGGCAGGGCTGCTCGGCGATCAGCGCCAGCAACAGTAATTTCAAGTCGCCGGGGGCAAAGACTCGCGGGCCGCGGCCGCCTCGTTCGCGACCGGGGCGTTTCTCGAAGCCGTCGCGGCCATCGCCGTGCTCGCGGTGGGGGGAATGATGGTCTCTCATTTCGTTTCTCTCTCGTCGTATTTAGATACAACTTAAGATATATCTTAAGCGCTGCGCAAGACGTTTTTGGCCTTGCCCTGAGCCGGACGGACGAGCGGTCGAGGCGAAAAAAGCTGGAAAAAGTTTTTTGAGCAATAAATCAAAGCGGTGACCGTAAAGTTAAAGTTATCGCTCTAGTTGCACTTGAGTATATATTCTAATTTCTCGCAAGTTGCCGAGTTAAAGCGGCCTAGTTGCTGTATGGTTTTTTGCCTGTAACTGTGTGTAGGGCGCAACTTACAGTGAATGTTGCAAGTATCTGTTTTTTGTTCTTTTTTCCGGCGGGGTGTGGGGTTGTTTAACTACGAGTTTGTCGGAAGTTGCCTGCTTACAATCCAGAGGCAACAGTCGATGATGCCCGCCATTGAAAGTTCAAGTTGCTCTGGCGGTCGATGAGCAAAGGATTTTTGAACTTTCAATGACACCCCCTTATATAAAGCAAACAGGTACTGAACGATGTTCAAGAAAATCGCAATCGCTGCTCCACTGGCTCTTCTGGCACTGTCCTCCACGGCCTTCGCTGCGGGCGAAGCGTCGCACTCCATCAGCCTGATCGCTCATGTGCCAACCAACGGTTTCTATGTGGTGCCGACTGATCCGGATCTGGTCAACAAGGACCAGGACATGAGCTATCAGCCGACCACCGGCAAGATGGCCGACGTCAACGGTTTCTTCGATGTGCGCAATAACAACGGTTCGGTTCATGCCAGCCTGGAAAGCCTGCCGAAACTGGTTGCCGGCAATACCTCAATCGACCTGCAGGTCATGCTCAACAACAAGGAACTGACCCTGACCCCGCAAATGGTCGTCGGTGAATCCGAGTCGGACGTGAACTACCGCGCCCCGCTGAAAATCTCCGCCAAAGGCAGCAACTTCCAGCCGGGCGACTACACCGGTTCCGTGGCGATGATCTTCGACGCCGTGCCACCGGTTGGCGGCAACTGATCGACTGATCAGATTCAAAAAACGCTCGCTTTTCACGCGTGGCGTCAACCGACGGGGCAAGCAGTGATGTTTGCCCCGACGGACTTTCATTGTCAGTCAATCAGAGTACGAGTTCATGTTCCCGATGACCCCCATCGCGGCTGCGCTTGCGCTGTTGTTTTGTGCCAGCGCAGCCGTCGCATCCAACACCGCCGGTACGACGCCACGCAGTCTGTTGGCGCAGGCCAAAGGCCTGCCGGCGGATTTCGAGGAGCATTTCTTTGATGTGCCTCTGGCGGTGCGGGTCGAAGTCGACCAACAGCCGCTGGGTGAGGCCATGGTGGTGTTGTCCCGTGATGATCGCATCACCCTTCTCGAATTCACCGACACCAGCGAAAACCGCTTCGGCCCTGCCGAACGGGAAAAATGGGCAAGCTACCTCAAACCCGGCGTGCCATTGGGTGGGTGCAGCGGCTCCTGCCCGGACCAGTTTCTCGCGGTGCACTACAACCTGGAAAGTTCCCTGGTTTCGATCGTTACCGAAAATGCCGAACGCGACCTCGAAGCCAAGCGTTATTACGAGCAACCGAGCGGCGGCAGCAGCGGCCTGATGGTGCGCAATCAGCTCAACCTCAACGGTGGCCAGGATCAGGACCTCGGCGGACGCTTCGGCCTGGAAGCCAGTTCAAGCCTGGGTAACTGGAGCCAGACGCTGAATCTGCAACTGGCCCGGCTCGGCGGCCCCGACGACAAGCTCTACCACGCCGTGCACGAGCTGCACACCCAGCGCGAACTGCAAGGCAGTTTCTTGCGCCTGGGCTATTTCACCCCCACATCCGAAGGGCTGACGCGCCAGCCGCGCACGTTTGGCACCAGCCCTGATACGGCGGTCGGCATCATGTACGGCAGCTCCGACAGCCTCGCGATCAACAGCCCGATGCCCAGCGTTTACCCGATCTACGTGACCGCCAACCGGCAGGGTTCGGTGGAGATCTGGCGCGACGGGCTGTTGATCAATACCCAATCGGTACCGGCCGGTTTGCAGACCCTCGACACCCGGCCGCTGCCCGGCGGCATTTATGAAGTGGAAGTGCGCCTGATCGAAGACGGTCAGATCACCTCCACTACCCAGGAGTTGGTGTACAAGCCCAGCAACTGGCGCAACCTGGACGAACGCTGGCGCTACAACGTGTTTGCCGGTGAAGAAAGCAAACTGCTGAGCAACTGGGACACGCAATCGAGCGGCAGTCCCACCGCCGGTGCGGCGGTGAACTATCTGCTGCACCCTCGGGTGATTGTCGGCGCGTCGGCGCGGCAGATCCGCGAAAAACTGCAGTACGGCACCTCCATCGACTGGACCCTGGCCAACCACGTCAGCCTGTATGCCAATGTCTACAAGACTGAGGATTACGGCACCGGTCTGGACCTGCAAAGTCTTTACAACTATGGCGCGGGCAGTCTGGTGATCAGCCACAACCGCAGCTGGCTCGATACCACCAATACCTACGACACGCTGCCGGATGGCACGCGCGTTCGTCCACGTAACGTGTTCGTCGGCCAGACCAGCAATTCGTCGCTGGCGCTCAACCATCGAGTGAGCAGCAAGAGCTCGGTCAATGCCCGGGTATCGCATAGCGAAGGTAACGTCGAAGGCGTGGGCCTCGATCTGGGCTGGACACAGCGCACCGTATTGCTGGGCAGTGATGCCAGTTGGCGCCTGTCGGTCTTTGATCGCCCGGGCAGTTTCAGCAGTGGCGATGCGCGCAATCGCGGCGTCGATCTGAGCATCAACCTGGCGTTGGGCGCTCCCGGTCAGCAGCTCACCGGCAGCATCGGTTCACGCACGGCCCGCGACGGCAAACGCGACAACAATGCCTCGCTCGGCTGGCGCAAGGATTTCAAGGATCACGTGCTGCAAAGCGTTTCGGTCACGGCGCTTACCGACACTTACGGCCTGGGCATGTCGAGCCTGACCAATTTCCGCACCGACGCGGTAAACGGCGACGCCTTCGTCCAGCGCTCTTCCTACAACGGCAACTTCACAGGCGGGCTCAACCTCGACAGCACGCTGGTGGTCGGCGGCGAAAAGATGCTCCTGACCAGCCAGAGCGACGTGCGCGGTGCCGGAATGATCGTCGATGTCGAGTCGGATATCGACGACATCGTCCTGCGGGCAGACGATTACAGCGGCGGCGGTGCCGCGCTGAAACCGGGGCGCAATTTCATTCCGATCACCGCCTATCAGAACAGCTCGGTGAGCTTCGACTTCGAAGGCAACACCGTACCGGCCGCCACCATCGAGCCGGCGCGCACCCGCTATCACTTGAACAAGGGCGGCATCGAGTATCGCAAGGTTCGCGTGATGAAAACCCTAACCGTGCTGGGTCGACTGGTCGATGCAAGCGGGCGGCCGCTCAAGGGGCACCACGTGATCAACCACGCCAGCCGTGGTGTGACCGAAGTCGACGGTTTCTTCTCGATGGAAATGAACGCCGGCTCACCCACCCTGGAAGTACGTCAGGGCAATCAGTTGCTGTGTCAGTTCCGCTTGAACGAGGCCGACCACCGCAGCGAAAACGACGTGTTGATGATCGGTGATCTGCGTTGCACGCCGGACACTCTCGCCGACGTCACTACCACCGAAATGAAGGCAGGCTGAGCATATGAAAATCTTCCAGGCAAGCTGCGCGCTGGCGCTGGCTTTGGCCATGTCTACCGCCCATGGGTTCACTCAGGAAATCCGTGCGACGTTTCAGCCTGACCCGACGCAGCCAGGCAAGAATCTGTTCGTCAACAAAACCCCCAACAGCGGCTACTGCGCAAGCTACCCGGCGCAATGCGCCGACCACAACATGTTCAGCATCGAGATGCCTGTACGGTTCGATTCCACACGCTTCATCTCACGCGGTGAATCGATGCTGGTGAAAGCCCCGGCCAACTGGCGGCAATTGACAGTAACCAATGCGCAAACGCAGGAAACCGAAACCGTCGAAGTGCGCATCATCGGTATCGGCTCCACTTACGTCCTGGACGATTCCGCGACCAACATCACCGGCGCGTCAACCCCGGCTGAAGCGCATGACAAATTATGGGACTCCAGCGGTTGGGTTTATGTGCCGGAACCCTGCCGTTACAGCGGTGTGGCGTCCTACGGTACGCACAGTTATCGCTTCTTCTGGAAGACCCCGGTGCAAACTGGTTGCTCCAAAAATGTCGCTTACCGTCTCTCGTCAATAGCTTTCGACAAGATGGATTTTACTTATGAACTGAGAACCCCCAATCCGCTGGGCATGTCTACCGGACAATATACCGGTTCCCTTACTTACACCTTGGGACCCGCCCGCGATTTTGTTATGGGCGGCCTCTATCATCAGCCGGACGACCCCACGTTGACCCTGGATTTCGTCCTCGACGTGCAACACACCCTCAAGGTCGATCTGCCTCCCGGCGGCACTCGGGTTACGCTCCAGCCGGTGGGCGGCTGGGAGCCGTGGATCAACAGCGGACGCAAACCCACGCGGATATTTGCCGACCAGGTCTTCTACATTTCGGCCTCTTCGCGTTTCAAGGTCATGTTGTTGTGCAGTTCCCAGGGCGGAAATATCTGCAACCTGGGTAGCCCTTCGGGCGATAGCTCTCAGGTTCAAGTCAGGATGAGTCTGCCGCCAGGCATCATTGGCCCCGGCGGCGGTCCGGTGAACCGGATCTCCCTGGATTTCAACCGCTGGTCAGCGCCTTTTCAGCCTGGAGTGTATGTGGAGAACAAGCCTGGGTATCTGCATTTCGACATGGACCCGAGAGACATCGACTTTTTGCTCAGGCCGGGCAAGAACGACCGTCTGCGCGGTAACGTCACCATCATCTGGGATTCGGAAGTATGAGCGTCCCGGGCCGGTTTCACTCAACGTTCTTGGAGTTCAACACGATGAACCGTGGTCTTTTGCTGGGCCTGCTCAGCGTTTTTTGCCTGCCGGCGCAGGCCGGGCCGCAGATTAATGTCGGCACCGTTTACGACTATCTGGAAGCCGACAAGAGCACCTATCTCAAGCGGGTCTTCAATAGCGGTGACGCCACCGCATTCGTCAAGATCAATGTGCTCGAAATCGTTTACGACGACGCCGGCACGCCCAAGGAAATTGCTGTCGAGAATGCCGCCGATGGCGCCTCGCGCAACGGTCTGATGGCCAGCCCGGCGCGGCTGATCGTCCCGGCTCAAGGCATGCAGGGCACACGCTTGCTGTACATGGGAGAACGGGACCGGGAGCGTTATTTCCGCGTGCGCTTCGTCCCCGTGGTGCCGGAAAAGGAAGACGATTTTGTGGTCACCGGTGAAGAGCGTGAGGATTACAAGAAGTCATTGTCGGCCGGGGTCAACGTCATGACCGGGTTTGGCACCATCTTCTTCGTCCGCCCCAAGGACGCGCGTTACGCCACGGCAATCAACGAAAGCGAGAGTCGCTACGAACTGCGCAACAACGGCAATACCGTGGTGATTGTCGACGAGTTCAAGAGTTGTTCGCTGAGCAAGGAAAGCGATTGCGGGGCGACCACCAAACACCATGTTCTGGCAGGTAAATCCTTTGCCTTCGACAAGGAAAAAGGCCGTGAGTACCGCTTCTTTCTGATCGAAGGCAGCGACAAGAAAACCATGAAAGTCGCCAGCCGCTAGGCCGGTTTTCCATTGACGCATCAGGTAGCCAACATGATCAAGCAATGTACCGCCGCCCTACTGGCGGGCGCCACCGCGTTGACCGCAGCTGTGACGTGGGCCGCCCGGGAGGAGCACACCTTCGAAGTGTCGCTCAACATTCCCAGTCGGCCGTTCTACGTCATCCCGGTGGAACCGGACTGGATTCACCGTCCGCAGCTACTGGCCTGGCACCACGCCACGGACAGCCTGGGCAAGCTGGAAAAATATTTCGATATGCGGCATGACAGCAGCGCCATCGAGGCGCGTCTCGCCACCGACCCGTTGATTGACACTGGCCGCCCGGGTGAGTTGATCGAATTGCGGGTGACGTTCAATGACGTCACGCTGAGTTCGCACATCACCCCGCAGCAAGTGCTTTCGAAAGAAGAGGCCGCTGTCGGTAAACGTGTGCTGCTGAAAATCGAACCGATCAAACCGCCGGGTGGCTACCGCCCCGGGGAGTACAGCGGCAACGTAGTGCTTTTTTTTAACGCCAGCGCGCCAAACGGCAATGACGCGGATGCCTGAATGTCGTGCGAGGGGGTATCGCAAGCGACGAACGTCCCTCGGGGCACATTCGGCCAGCCTGAAGCGCTCGCCGAATGCTGCGGGATCGTTTCAGAGCCCGGCCCGCTCAAGCGCTTCGCGACTCAGGGCGCGGGATAGCTCGTTGCGCTCGTAGCTGATTTTCTCGGCCAGCTTCCTGTACTCCCGGGTGCTGCTGAACACTTGGCTGTCGAGCTGACGGGATTGTTCTTCGAACAGGCGCAGATTCTCCTGATAGCGGTCAGGATAGGTATCGCGCAGGTAGTCCGCCCAGAAAGGATCGGTATAGAGGTCGATCATGCCGTTGACCAGGCCATCACCCTGTTCGCGCTGGATGATTCTCTGGTAAGCCGCGTTGAGCATTTCCTCGGTCACACCGGCCCGAGGCTGAACGGGCATGCCCTGCGCATGCCAGGGCAACTCCAGACGCTCGCCCAGGCCTGCTTCGAACGCCCGATGAATCTGTATTTCGTCAGGGGCCGGCAGGCGCGGATCGATCAGGTGTTGCTGTTGCTGGCGACTGACCTCCATGGCGGCCTCATCGCTGACCCGATCAAGTCGCGCCGCGCTACGCGCCAGGCGCACGAGTCTGTCTTCCAGTTGCGCGGCCGTTGTCGTTTCGTTGTAGGCCTTGGACACCAGGACTTTGAGCCCCAGTGAGTTGAACAGCTGCGGGCCAAGATCAGGGCAGTCCTGCGCAGCCACGTTCTGCTCGAAGAGCTTTTTGCGCAGATTTTCGTCGAGCGCCGCCGCATCGATCATGTCCCAGACCCGTGCGGTCAGGTTCCGACGCCCCGAGTCAGTTCCGTAATCGGCGGATTCGCGCTGCTTGCGGATCACGCTGAAAAAACCGGCTGAGTCAGGCTCGGCCATCAGGTCATGCCACGACTGCTCGCGGTATCGGCTGAACGCTGATGAGGGGGGCAACGGATCAGCATTGGCGGGCATCAACTTCCAGTAATCAAGCTCATCGGCGGCGGCGTATGAGTAACCCGGTACGACGCTCAACCCTACCGACTGGCGATACTCGCCAAGACGCCGCAACTGGTCACTGTCGAATTTGGCGACACTGATTCGTGCGCGAGCAAGCAGGCGCGCCTGATCGCTACCGGGTTCGACGCGGGGCAGGGTGTCGAGCGGATTGTCCCGCATGTCCAGGTAAAACCCTTTCGGGCGCTGCCGTATCTGTCCGTCGACTTCAAGCCACCCCGTCGGCCAATCGCGAATGCGCGTATTGACCAGGTTCAGTTCGACCAGTTGCTCCATGCGGCCGATATCCGGCGGCACACGCAGGTTGTTGCCGTTGAGATTCAGGCTCTGCAAGCGGGTGAGATTGCTCAGGCGCGTTCGTGAGTCATAGGTCAGTTCAATGCTGTTGTGCGACAGATCCAGTGTCTGCAGCTGAGGCATTTTCCCGAGGGCAGCCGGCATCTCCTTGAAGCCGCAGCGCTGGGCACTCAATTGCCGCAGATTGGGGAAACTCGCCAGCAGGCTGTCCGGCGTGGTTGAAAGCGCAATGTTGGCGATGTTCAGTCCGGTAATCCGGTCGAAGTATTGCTGCATTCCGGGGCGCCGTTGCAAGTCGCGCCACCATGTCTCAAGGTTCGATAACGGCAGTTCGGATGAAAGGTCCAGCGTATACCCTTGTTCCGGATGCGGGTTGCTTGCGCCGGGCCGCTCGTTGTCGCGTTTGAAGCATTTCCTCAACTGCTGCTCTATGTACCCGCCGCCCTCGCGGACGAAATCCGTTGGCAGCGCGACCATTTCCCCGTTTTCTTCAATGACAGGTGTGTAACTGCTACGCCAGCTGTCGAGGGCGTTGTCGAGCATTTCGCGTTCGCGCTCAAGGTCGGCGATTGCTCTTTCGCTATTGCCCTTTTTCTCGAGCGTCATCAGGAAACTCGCCATCTCTCTATCGTTCAGTTTCGGATACAACTGTCTGAGCCGTTGCTCGGGGGTTTTGGCCGTCCATGGCCAGCCCCGTAGCAGAATTTCCGTTTCGCGGGGGGCGACCGCTCGAATCGGCGGTTCTGCCAGGGCAATCCGGCGTTCGGCAGGCGGCGCGCACTGTTCCATGATCCACAGTTTCAAGGCGCGGCCCTGACCGCGCTGATAGCCGGTACTCGCCAGCGTTTCGAGCGGTACGGCGCGCAGGATGGCTTCATGGAAATCGGTACTGTCATGCAGCACCTGACCCTTGGCGTCGCGCACTTCATAGCGGCCTTCTCCACGCCTGAGCAGCTGCCTCACAGTGCTGGCGTCCTGCGGCCCGACACTGCAGCGCAACGGACCGTGCGGGCTACCGTCGAACACTTCGATGCGCAGGTCGGCAAAGGTGTCGGTGTGGATTTTCATGGTGTTGAGCGCCAGGCGTTCGGTCTGTTCGGTCATCAGATCGTCCCGGTAAAAACCGTCGTACGCGCGACTGGCCGACGCCTCGAAATCCAGCTCCCGGGCCTGATTCTTCAGGCGTAGCGGCAAGTGCTGTTCCTCGCTGATGCGTTGCCGTTCGGCAGCACGAGCCTGGCTCAGAACCGTCTCGGCCAAGGGCAACGGCAGATCCGGAAACGACTCTCTGATCACGGCAATGTCGGTGTCGCCGCTGCGCTGCCCGGCCTGGTACAGGTGGCGGGCCACGCTGCTGCGCTGCTCTTTCAGCGCGTCGGCCAGTTGACTGCGCAGGACTTCGACCCGTTGCTCGGCAGTGACCATCGGGCCGAGCAGATGATTGAACTCGTCGTCGCGCAGGAACCCGGCGACCCGCTCCGGCAAATTCCCGGCGTTGAGATCGGCCTGGCTGATGCGCAACGTGTCGGCTGCGGAGGCCAGCGGGTTGCCGTATTTATGCGAGTAGCCGGTCAGGTCCTGACGAGCGAAGACCTCCAGCGCGCGTCGCGGCGGCCAGCCCGGCAGGCTGGTCAGCATCGGCTCCAGCCATACCGCGTCGGCATCGATCGGCTTGCCGCTACGCAGATTCCGCCCAGCCTCGATGACATCCTCGTACGCGCTGACGCGCCTGACCGTGTCGACCAGCAGCGGCGGTGGCGGGTTGTTGTCGCTGTGCATGCGGCGCAGTTCATCGTGGCTGGTGCCGCTGCTGCGCCGGATGTCTTCCAGTTGCGCAGGGGTAAAGCGCTCGACGCTGTGGCCCAGGCGAGGCATCAGCCGGGCGTCCGGCCAGTCGCCCGGCGATTCTGCTTCATGCACCCAGGCGCCGTGACCGTTGTGTTCGATCCGTGGCTGGTAGGCATTTTCTCGATTCGGATGTTTGATCCGGTGGGTTTTGCTGGTGGCATCGGTCGAGGCTTTTTCCACCACATAGAGCTTGCCTTCCAGCGGCAGGACGCTTCCGCTGGCATGGGGATGCAGGCCGTGACGATCGGGCTTCGATTGCGCTGCCAGGCTCAGCTCGTCACGTGCATAAGGGCCGAGGTCGCGATGCCACAGGCTCGGTTTGCCGTCGGGCAATTTGACCTGTTGCATGGCATCGACCCGTGGTGAGAGTTTTATCCGCAACGTTTCGCCAATCTGCGCGCCGGCGCCGAACGCCGCCAGTTGAATGACATCGGTCACCACACTGATCACGTGTCCGGCAGCTTCCTCCCAGACGCCTTCGGCCAGATCAACGATGCCTTCAATCACATCGCTGGTCAGTTGATAGGCGGTATAGGCCATCATCACCTCGCCGAGACCAGGCACAAAGGGCGTGGCAATCAGCAGGGCGACGTTGAAGATGTCCGAGACGATCCGCTTGAAGTTGTCCCACCACGCCCAGCGTGCGTTGCTGTCGGCATCGGCGGTAGAGACAGCGATTTGCCGCGCATCGTTGATGATCTTGTTGAGTTTCTGCTGGTAGACATGTCGCCAGTAATCGCCCTGCAACGGCAAGCGCGTGAATTGCAGCCTGGGCTTTTCCACCGGGTCCTTGCGCCACACCGGGCGCTGGTCGGTGCTCTGCTCGCGCACGTGATGGCGGACGACGAACAACCGCTGTTCGAGTTCGGCAAAGAAATGCCCACGTTGCTGCTGATCGACGAACTGGCTGAAGAATTGCCGGTACGTCTGCCCGGTCGAGGCGCTCAGACGGTCCTCGCGCAACTGCCGAGTCAGCTCTTCACGAAACGCCGCCAGCGACTCGTACTCCTTGAGTGGATGATCCGGGTCGTGCGGCACGTAGACGATCAGGCGGCGAACGCCACGACTGTCGGGGTGGCCATGCATCAGCAACAGAATGCCGGTCAGGCGGGTGCCGAGCATGGACAGGTCATTGCAGCGAATCGAACGATTGTTGAGCCGCAAGCGCGGGTTTTCCTCTGTGCTGAAGCTGAGCACCATCCTGAAGGTGTCGTACTGGATCTCTGCCTTGAGCAAGGCGATGAGCGCCGCGACGGCGAGGGCATCTTTGAGGCTGGCGCTGACCTTGTATTGCAAAAGGCTCTCGGCCAGCGCTTCGCCGGGCAGCAAGTAGCCCTGCAAGTGCCTGGCGTATTGCCCGCCCAGGTCGAGGTCGCGGCACAGTGTCTGGAACTGGCTGATGGGCATTTGGTTTTTGAGCGGCAAGACGTCGAAGTGTCCGCGCGCATCAGGCTGGCTGATGTAATCCGAACCTGCACCGACCGTCTCGTTGGCGGCAAAGTTGTGCAGAGCGGCATCGAGCAGCGAGACCGTACGGGTCGTCGAACCGTCGATCACGTCGATTGCATACCAGGGACTGCTGGCGGGAATGTACAGGCGCAGCCAGGTCTTCCTGACGTCCGGCTCGATACCATGGCATTGCTTGATCCTAGCTTTGAGCAGCGGCTCGGCGAAGGCGTACAGGTCGGTCCTGGCCAGCAGATGATCGACCTTGTTCTGCGATTCCCAAGCCTTGAGGTTGGCGGCGGCGAGTCGGCTGGCAAACGTACCGGGCGCGCTGTACCAGGTTTCCCGCTTCAGTGGCGTGGCGGCGAGGGCCAGGCTGCGGCTGAGAGTCGCCGCTTTGAACGGCGCGCTGACAGCCGATTCGATGAACGCGTAATGCCGGCCTTTGTCGGCGGCTTCGGCAGGCTGAGGGGAGTCAGACATGGCCAATCATCCTTGATTGTTTGAGGGATGATCAGCGTACCGGCGGCAGGGCAAAACAAAAGTTCAAAGATCGGGAGCCAAACGGGTGATCGCCTCAGCGATGCGACAAGAATTCGAATCGGAACAATGCACGAATACCACCTTTCCCGCCGATACCCTTCGGCGCAACGTGCATGCCACGTTCGGTCAGTGCAGCGCCGATGCCACCACGGGCGCCTGTGGCGGTTGGCACTGCGAGTCGCTGCCTGGTTGCAGGTACGGCGTGAGAATCGGTGCCATGCCCTTGAGCACTTGCGTGGGCAGGGCCGAGGTGAACTTGAAGTTCTCTGCCGAGCGCCCCGGGACGAACGCGGTAAGCGTGCCGAAATGGTGATCGCCGATGTAGAACACGAAAGTCGCCGTGCGGTTGATCGACTTCGAACTGATGATCCGCCCGCCGGAGCCGATCGCCGCAATGCGGTTGTCGCCGGTGCCGGTTTTGCCGCCCATGGCCAGCGGCGTGCCGTCGGGCAATTTGAAACTGCCCGACAACCGTTTGGCGGTACCGGCATCGACCACTTGCGACAGCGCCTCGCGCATGGCTCTGGCCACTTCCACCGGCATCACCCGTTTGCCCACGTGCGGGTCGTTGACCAGTCTGGTTTCGTAGGGCGTATCGGCGGCGAAATGCAGGCTGTCGATGCGCAGCGTCGGCATGCGTACGCCGTCGTTGAGGATGGTGCCGATCAGCTCGGCGAGCGCGGCGGGACGATCGCCTGAACTGCCGATGGCGGTGGCCAGTGACGGCACCAGGTGATCGAACGGGTAGCCGACTTTCTGCCAGCGCTGATGAATGTCGAGGAACGCTTCGATCTCGAGCATGGTGCGAATGCGGCTGTCGCGCGCGCCCTTGTGCCGGCTCTTGAACAGCCAGCTGTAGACTTCCTGGCGCTCGAAATGACTGGCTTTGACGATCTCGCTGAAGGTCGCTTCCGGGTGATGCAGCAGATAACCCATCATCCACAGATCCAGCGGATGTACCTTGGCGATGAAACCCTGGTCGGGCAAATCGTAACTGCCGGGGCCATAGGAATCGTAAAGGCGGATCAGACGCTCGTCGGTGAGTTTTTCGTTGAGCTTGGTGCCCTTGAGGTGCGAGCGTACGAACCGGTTGAAATCTTCCTGACTGGCCTCCGGCAGCAGATAGCGATGCACCGCCGCCATGCGGATCGGCGTCGGGCGCATGCTGTCGAGGAAAGTTTCCAGGCGCGCCTGGGTGTCCTTGTTCTTGTACTTCTTCCAGAACTTGAGCAGGAACGAGGTGCCTTCGCGGTCGGCGAAACTGGCCAGGTATTCCTGACGGCGCGGGTCGCGGTCATCCTTGAGCAATTCGCCGTTGGGGCCTGAGTAGGTGGTGTAACGGACGATGTCGCGCATCAGCCGGATGAACGGCAGGTTGATCGACTCGCGCAGCGAATCGCGCAGGGTCGGCAGGCGACCGTTGTCCTCTTTGCGGAAGTTATGAAAGGTGTGCAGCCCACCGCCGGTAAAAAACGCCTCGCCGGGGCTCGCCGAATATTTGCGATCCAGCGCGGCGCCGAGCAGCTTCGACAGGTCGTGATCCTTGTTCTGGATCAGGTAGTCGATGACCCAGCGGCTGAGGCGGTCCTGATCGGGCACTTCGACTTTTTTCAATTCCGGCCCGCTCATCGCGCCGTACTTGTCGTGCAGCTCGGCGACGATTTGCAAGTAGGTGGTCAGCACACGCATTTTCGCCGTCGAGCCGAGTTCGAGCTTGCTGCCTTCGTTGATGTCGAACGGCTGATCGGTGCTGTCGGTCTGCACGCGTACGCGCGAGCCGTCCGGGGTCAGTTCGAACAGGGTGAAGCTGTAGCGTACTTGCGTGGTGCTGGTCGGCGTCAGCAAGCGTTCGCCGAGCAGGCCGATTTCCGCAGCGTAGGCTGGGTCGGCAAGTTTTTTCAGATAAGCCGTGGCCTGCGTTTGCAGATCGCCCTGCAGGGTGCTGGTGGCTGACAGGTCGAGACGATCGAGGTCGTAAAGCGGCCGGTTGAGCATGCTCGCCAGACGACTGCGGGCGACGCTGATGCCTTTGTTGGTTTCGATCGGCTGCATGGTCGGCTGGGTCTGCCAGTCACGGTACGAGACGGTGCTTGCGAGCGCAGCGTCGGCCAGAGCGCTGTCGATCACGCCGTTCTGCTTGAGCAGGCGCAGGTGGCTGTCGGTGAGGCTGGCCAGTTCGTCGCGGCCCTTGGTCAGGTAATGCGAAGGACGGCGCTGGGCGATCATCAGCGAGAGCATTTCACGCAAGGCCAGGCCTTTGGCGGCCATGGTCTGCGGGTCGGTCGCCGGGCTGTTCAGTTGCTCGTTGGCCTTGTTGAAATCGCTGCCGTACCAGACTCGCAAACCTTCGGCCATGCCGTGCACTTCACCGTGGCCGGGCACCGCCGAGAGCGGCACGCTGTTGAGGTAGTCGCGCACGATGTTCTGCCGCGAACCGAGGGTCTCTGGGCCATCCTGATAGGCGCGCACGCTGGCGGAAATCATCTGGCGGATCTTCTCCGCGCCCGATACGGTGAGGCCGTCGGGCGAGTGGCGATACTTCTCCAGTTGCGTTGCCAGGGTACTGCCGCCGGCCGATTGCCCGGGCAGGCGCAGCAGTTTCGCCACTTGCGACCACGCGGCCATGCCGAAGCGCGGCCAGTCCACCGCCGGGTTGGCCAGCGGCTGTTTCGGGTCGAGGAGAAAGCGGTTTTCGATGAACAGCAGGCTGCTGACCACCACCGGCGGAATCGCCGCGAAGTCGGCATACAGTTGCTGCGGATAGTTGTATCGATATAGCGGCGCGCCTCGGCAATCGGTGATCGACAGCCCGGCCTGGATCTTTTCCGAATACGGCACGAACAGGCCTTTGTCGGTGTAACCGAGCAGGGCGGGGGAGAAGCGCGTCTGCTCGGTGATCACATAGTTGCGCTTGAGCAGGCGCGGCAGGAATTCGTCCAGGGAGCTGTAACCCAGGCGCAAATCGAACGGCCCGTTGCCCGGATAACGAATCGCTTCGCTGGGGCCGGGTTCAAGCTTGTAGGTCAGCGAAGCGGCGTACTGGCTCAGCTCCCGCGCCTGAAAGCGCGAGGTGCGCATTTCCTTGGACGCGGCGAGTCCCACCACTACCGCGATGATCAGAAACAGCAACCAGAAAGCCTTCCACCCGTGCCGCTGGCGACGGGGTTTTTCAGGGACAGGCGCTTCATTCACACGTTCAGTCTGAACCACGGTTTTACTCGAATCGGTTTGCCACAAAGCGCCCATAGTCGACTGATCCATTCACGCAGATTGATCGGACTTGTCTGAAGCTTAGACGGTGCTTGGAGCCGGTGAAAAAAATGTGAAGAGCGGACGCGGCGCTTTGTCTGAATAAAACTGGAACACACCCTGTGGCGAGGGGATTCATCCCCGTTGGGCTGCAAAGCAGCCCCAAAACCTGCCAGGACGGTTTCTACAGGCACACCGAGTGTGAGGAAGTTGCGACTGCTGCGCAGCCGAGCGGGGATAAATCCCCTCGCCACAGGGATGCTGTTCATATCCCGGGATGTTGTCTGTGTGAGGAAAGGATTCAGATGGCTAGCAGATCTATCTGCCATGCAGGGACTCCCTGTGGCGAGGGGATTCATCCCCGTTGGGCAGCGAAGCGGCCCCAAAACCTGCCAGCACGGTTTCTACAGGCACACCGAGTGTGAGGAAGTTGCGACTGCTGCGCAGCCGAGCGGGGATAAATCCCCTCACCACAAGGATGCTGTTCATATCCCGGGATGTTGTCTGTGTGAGGAAAGGATTCAGATGGCTAGCAGATCTATCAGTCTTGCAGGGACTCCCTGTGGTGAGGGGATTCATCCCCGTTGGGCTGCGAAGCAGCCCCAAAACCTGCCAACACGGTTTACGCAGGCATACCGCATATCGGCAAATGGCGACTGCTGCGCAGCCGAGCGGGGATAAATCCCCTCACCACAAAGATACTGTTCACAACCCCATGATGTGTCTGTGTGAGCAATGGACTCCCTGTGGCTAGCAGATTTATCAGTCTTGCAGGGACTCCCTGTGGCGAGGGGATTCATCCCCGTTGGGCAGCGAAGCGGCCCCAAAACCTGCCAGCACGGTTTATGCAGGCCCACCGCGTGTCAGCAAGTTGCGACTGCTGCGCAGTCGAGCGGGGATAAATCCCCTCGCCACAAGGATGCTGTGCACATCCCGGGAAGTTGTCTGTGCGAGGAAAGGGCTCCCTGTGGCTGGCAGATTTATCAGTCATGCAGGGATTCCCTGTGGTGAGGGGATTTATCCCCGTTGGGCTGCGAAGCAGCCCCAAAACCTGCCAACACGGTTTATGCAGGCCCACCGCGTGTCAGCAAGTTGCGACTGCTTCGCAGCCGAGCGGGGACTTCCTGTGGCGAGGGGATTCATCCCCGTTGGGCTGCGAAGCGGCCCCAAAACCTGCCAGCACAGTTTCTACAGGCACACCGAGTGTGAGGAAATTGCGACTGCTGCGCAGCCGAGCGGGGATATCCCCTCACCACAATAAATACACCTTTCCATAGAGCTGTCGCGCTCAGAGCCACCAGGCATCCCAAAGCGGGTAGTCACCGAGGTTATCGACCAGCCCGGCTCGCAAGGGATTATTGATGATATAGCGGGCGATGGGCTCCAGGTCCTCGCCGTCACGGATCGCACGGTCGTGGTAGCCGGTTTGCCACAGCGATCCGTGACGTCCGGTTTTTCTGTTAACCGCATGCGTACAGCGAGCCTTTACACCGCCAATGACTTCGCCAAGTGAGCCGCGTTGTAATTGCATCAGCCAATGAAAGTGGTCAGGCATGACAACCCAGGCGATGGATTGCGCGACTCCTTGCTCATGAACCCGGCGTAGTTCTGCAACCAGTAATCGGCCGGTCTGCCAATCAGAAAATACGGGCTGGCGTTCGTGGATGACAGAGGTGATGAAATAGGCACGACCGTTTTCCGAGAAACGACCTTGGCGCAAACGGTGGGAATTGGGACGGACTGGCATGTGAGCTTCCTTGCATGTGCTCCTGGCTTTTTCAAAGGTTAGTGGTTGCCTGCCCCGGTCGGCGCCGCAAGTGTTGAGCGAAATTTCTGAATCCGTCGGGCGATTTATCCGTGATCAAGCGAGGCGAGACATCACACAGTGGATCAAATGCCCTAGGGCTGAAACATGACGCTGCACCATCGCTGTGCAATACTTCGCGGCTTTTTCAGTGGCGACTTTTCCTACGTAATGCAGGTAATGCCTCTCCGCAGAACCCACTATTGCCGAGAGTTGTCGCTGAATGTTGTGACTTTTAGAGTGAAAAATCCTGCCCTGAGCTTTTTATACTGCACGCCCCGCTGATCTTTCAGGCCCGCCCTGCAAGACGCGTCAGCCCACGAAGCAGACGCGGTTTCCTGCCCAGCCAAGGCCTATCGGCCGACGCTTCGAAACCCGGTGGTCATATCCAATAACAAGACGAGGTTGTACCCCTATGCCAGTTGGCAATCCTCAGCCGCACGGCGACACCGCTTCGGGCGGTCCGCTCAAACGTGAACTCGGCGAACGGCATATCCGCCTGATGGCACTCGGTGCCTGTATCGGCGTCGGCCTGTTTCTCGGATCGGCCAAAGCCATCCAGATGGCCGGTCCGGCGATCATGCTTTCCTACATCCTTGGCGGTCTGGCGATCCTGGTGATCATGCGCGCCCTCGGCGAAATGGCCGTGCATAACCCGGTGGCCGGTTCGTTCAGCCGCTACGCGCAGGATTATCTCGGTCCGCTGGCAGGCTTTCTCACCGGTTGGAATTACTGGTTTCTGTGGCTGGTGACCTGCGTCGCGGAAATCACCGCCGTGGCGGTGTACATGGGCATCTGGTTCCCGGATGTGCCGCGCTGGATCTGGGCCTTGGCGGCGTTGATCAGCATGGGCTCGATCAACCTGATCGCGGTGAAAGCCTTCGGCGAGTTCGAATTCTGGTTCGCCCTGATCAAGATCGTCACCATCATCGCCATGGTCATCGGCGGCGTCGGCATCATTGCCTTCGGTTTCGGCAATGACGGCGTGGCGCTGGGCATTTCCAACCTTTGGGCGCACGGCGGATTCATGCCCAACGGCGTGACCGGTGTGCTGATGTCGCTGCAGATGGTCATGTTCGCCTACCTCGGCGTGGAAATGATCGGCCTGACCGCCGGTGAAGCGAAGAATCCACAGAAGACCATTCCTGACGCGATCGGCTCGGTGTTCTGGCGGATTCTGCTGTTCTACGTCGGCGCGCTGTTCGTGATTCTGTCGATCTACCCGTGGAACGAAATCGGCACCCAGGGCAGCCCGTTCGTGATGACCTTCGAGCGGCTGGGCATCAAGACCGCCGCCGGTATCATCAACTTCGTGGTGATTACTGCGGCGCTGTCGTCGTGCAACGGCGGCATCTTCAGCACCGGGCGCATGCTCTACAGCCTGGCGCAGAACGGCCAGGCCCCGGCCGGTTTCGCCAAGACCTCGAACAACGGCGTGCCACGCCGCGCGTTGTTGCTGTCGATTGCGGTGTTGCTGTTGGGTGTAGTGCTCAACTATCTGGTACCGGAAAAGGTTTTCGTCTGGGTCACCTCGATCGCCACCTTCGGTGCAATCTGGACCTGGGTGATGATCCTCCTCGCCCAGCTGAAATTCCGCAAAGGCCTGAGCGCCAGCGAACGTGCCGGCCTCAAGTACAAGATGTGGCTGTACCCGGTCAGCTCATACTTCGCCCTGGCGTTTCTGGTACTGGTGGTCGGCCTGATGGCGTACTTCCCGGATACCCGCGTGGCGCTGTATGTCGGGCCGGCGTTCCTGGTGTTGCTGACGGTGTTGTTTTACGTGTTCAAGTTGCAGCCGAATCAGGTTTCGCAAGACGCGGTGCGTTCGGTTTCGTAAGTTCAAACCGCTGAAAAAAAACAAAGCCCCGCTCGCAAGATCGGGGCTTTTTTGGTTCGCGTGAGCTGATCGCCAGTCTTACGCCGCTACCACTTCCTGCGGCTCAAAACTGTCCGCCCGCGCCATCTGCCACATCCGCGAATAGAACTCGCCGTTCACTTCGCCAGTAAGCAATTCCCCCGGTTTCAAAAACACATGCAACTGCGAGAACAGTTTGATCTCGGTTGCCGACATGCGACGCACCAGATGCTTGGCCGACAGTTGCGAAGGATGATCAAGCCCGGCGGCAGCGAGCATTTCCGCCAGCGCTTTGAGCGTGCTGCGATGGAAGTTGTAGACGCGCTGGGCTTTGTCCGGCACCACCAAAGCGCGTTGGCGCAAGGCGTCCTGGGTGGCGACGCCGGTCGGGCATTTGTTGGTGTGGCACGACTGCGACTGGATGCAGCCGATGGCGAACATGAAGCCGCGCGCCGAGTTGGCCCAGTCGGCGCCGATGGCCAGCACGCTGGCGATGTCGAAGGCGCTGACGATCTTGCCGCTGGCACCGAGTTTGATCTTGTCGCGCAGGTTCAGGCCGACCAGCGTGTTGTGCACGAACAGCAAGCCTTCGCGCATCGGCACGCCGATGTGGTCGGTGAACTCGACAGGCGCTGCGCCAGTGCCGCCTTCCTTGCCATCGACGACGATGAAGTCGGGAAGGATGCCGGTTTCCAGCATGGCCTTGGCAATGCCCATGAATTCCCACGGATGGCCAAGGCAGAACTTGAAGCCCACCGGCTTGCCGCCGGACAGTTCGCGCAGTTGCTGGATGAACTGCATCATCTCGATCGGCGTGGAAAACGCACTGTGGCGCGATGGAGAGACGCAGTCCTCGCCCATGAGGATGCCACGGGTCTCTGCGATTTCTTTGGTGACCTTGTGCCTGGGCAGGATCCCGCCGTGGCCGGGTTTGGCGCCCTGGCTCATCTTGATTTCGATCATGCGCACTTGCGGATTCTGTGCCTGTACGGCGAAGCGCTCCGGGTCGAAACGGCCGTCGCTGGTGCGGCAGCCGAAATAGCCGCTGCCCAGCTCCCAGGTCAGATCGCCGCCGTGTTCGCGGTGATACGGGCTGATGCTGCCTTCGCCAGTGTCGTGGGCGAAGTTGCCGAGTTTGGCGCCCTGGTTCAAGGCGCGGATGGCGTTGGCACTGAGCGAGCCGAAGCTCATCGCCGAAATATTGAAGATCGACGCCGAGTAGGGCTGCGTGCACTGCGGCCCGCCGACAGTGACGCGGAAACCGTTCGGGTCACTCAACGGCGCCGGGCGCATCGAGTGGCCGATGAATTCGAAGCCGGACTGGTAGACGTCGATCAGCGTGCCGAACGGTTTGTCAGCGGTTTCGTTTTTCGCTCGCGAGTACACCAGCGAACGCTGGGCGCGGGAGAAGGGCAGGGCGTCGCTGTCGGATTCGAGCAGGTACTGGCGAATCTCCGGGCGGATACCTTCGACCAGATAACGGATGTTGCCCAGAATCGGATAATTGCGGCGCACTGCATGGCGCGTCTGCAACAGGTCGAACACGCCGAGCAGGCTCAGCACCGCGGTGACGGCGCTGATCGGCCACAGCCAGTCATGTTCGAGAAAGGGCAGGCTGGCGAGAGTGAAAATCACGCAGACGGCAAAGAAGGCGTAGCGGCTCAGCAGCGACAGGCTCATACGGGTTCCTTGGTTCGGACTCAATTTTGTGCAACGGCACGCATTTCTGTGGGAGCGAGCCTGCTCGCGAAGACGGCGGACCAGCCAACCTTGATGTCGGCCATGAGGGCCTCTTCGCGAGCAGGCTCGCTCCCACAAAAAGCGTTAAGCACACTGTTTCAGGCGTTCTGCGCCTGCAGAAAAATCGAAAACAGCTCGGACTGGGATTTGATCCCCAGCTTGCTGTACATGTGTTTCTTATGGACTTTCACGGTTTCCACGGAGATTTCCAGCTTGCGGGCGATTTCTTTGCTGGAACAACCGCTGAGCATTAAACGCCCGACGTCCAGTTCCCGCGCGGTCAGTTGAGCGCCCTTGAGCTGTTGCACCGAGGCTTCCAGTTGCACCCGCCAGTCTGCCTGCGCAGGTGTGGCGGCGAGGGCCACGGTTTCGTTGATCTCGTACGGCAGACGCTGGCGCAACAGACCCAGCACCCACGGCTGAATCAAAGACAGCAAAGCGATCTGTTCGCCAGTGAAACGTTTTTCACTGCCCAGCGACAGGCACAGCGTGCGCTCGCCTTCGAGCTGGCAATTGAACTGGATTTCGTCGGCCACCACATTCAGACGAAAGTATCGCTGGTAGTACTCGGTCAGCTCGAAATGCTCCGGCGCGACTTCCGACAGGCGATACAGGCCGGTGCGCGACTGCTCGCGGCAGGCGATGTAGAACGGGTCGAGCAGATACAGCCCACGCAGATAATCCTGGAACAGCGGGTCCGGGCTGCCGTCCTCGCCGGGGCATTCGGCGAAGACTTGCGGATGCTGATCGGCGCTGAACAGCAGCACCACCCAGCTATCGAACGCCACGTACTGCTCAAGCAGGCGCACCAGTTGCGCCCAGAAATTCGGCTTGTCGAGCGCGTCGATCAATTGCCCGACGGCCCGGTGCCAAGTGATGTCATTCAACGAAAGTGTCATCGATCTACCCCTATCGGGTTACCCCGGCCGCGTGATTCCCTGGCCGGTTGCTTGCTGCGCATACTGGCCCACAGACAGGCACCGGGCAATCTTTCCGGGCCGGGCCACATAACAAGGGATAACCATGAAAGTCGAACTCGCCCAACTGGCGGGCCGTGACAACGACACGGCTTACAACCTGCAATGCGCACTGGCGGCGATTGCTGCCTGCGCGGCCGACACGCAGATGATCGTGTTCCCGGAAACCCACCTGATGGGCTTCCCCAACGCCGAAACCGTGGCGCAGATCGCCGAACCGCTCAACGGCCCGACCGTCAGCGCCGTGCTCGCGGCGGCGCGTGAGAAGGATATCGCCGTAGTGATCGGCATGGCCGAGAACGACAACGGCCGCTTCTACAACACCACGCTGCTGATCACCCCCGAAGGCATCGCCCTGAAATACCGCAAGACCCATCTGTGGGCGTCGGATCGCGGCGTGTTCGAAGCCGGCGACCGTTACGCCACCTGTATGTGGAACGGTGTGCGCGTGGGCCTGCTGATCTGCTACGACATCGAGTTCCCGGAAACCGCCCGCGCCCTGGCGCAACTGGGTGCGGAATTGCTCATTGTCACCAACGGCAACATGGACCCGTACGGCCCGACCCACCGCACCGCAATCATGGCGCGCGCCCAGGAAAACCAGGCGTTTGCGCTGATGGTCAATCGCGTCGAGGCGGGGGATGACGGCCTGGTGTTTGCCGGCGGCAGTGCGCTGGTCGATCCGCTGGGGACGCTGCTGTTCGAGGCCGGACGTGAACAAGGGCAGTTCAGGGTCGAGCTGGATTTCGCGCAACTGGAAATTGCGCGCAAGGATTATCGCTATCTGGATGATCAGCGTTTGAAGTTGCCGGGGGAGGTGGTGGAGCAGGCTTGCGGTGTTCGCGAGCTATTGATTCCACACCCATAACCGCTGCCCTCACCCTAGCCCTCTCCCGGAAGGAGAGGGGACTGACCGAGGTGTACTTTCGAGATACATCGACCTGAGATACCGAGTCGAACTCAGATATTGAAGTCCACATAGATCGGCTCCCTTTCCCCCTCGCCCCCTTTGGGGGAGAGGGCTGGGGTGAGGGGGGAACGATCTTCAGTCGAACAAAAATAATCAGCCACACCCGAAATTTTCGCCGAACCCGGCTCTGCCATAAATCCAATAACATTCGGAGTAAGTCGCCCATGGCTCGTTTGCAACGCACCCTTTCGCTAGGGTCGGTGGTGCTGTTCGGCATCGCCTATATGACGCCGATCATTGTCCTCGGCACTTTCGGCATCCTCGCCCAGTCCACCGCCGGCATGGTGCCGGCCGCCTACCTGGCCGCGCTGGTGGCGATGTTTTTCACCTCCATGAGTTACGGGCGCATGGCCGCTGCCTTTCCGGTGGCCGGTTCGGCTTACAGCTACGTGCGCAAGGCGATCAGCCCGAAACTCGGTTTCATTGCCGGCTGGGCGGTGTTGCTCGATTACCTGTTCCTGCCCATGGCCATCTGGCTGATCGGCGCCGCTTATCTGGCCTCGGCGTTCCCGTCGATCCCGCAGTGGACCTGGGTGCTGGCGTTCATCGGCATCACCAGTGCGATCAACATTGTCGGGCTGAAACTGGCCAACGGCATCAACGCCTTGCTGATGCTAGTGCAGTTCCTCGTATTGATTGCCTTCGTTGCGCTGTGCGTGCACTACATCGGCGGCGATGCGAGCACGCCGCTGTGGTCGATCAAACCGTTCTTCAACGGCGATATGCAGATGCCGCTGATCATGAGCGGCGCGGCGATTGCGTGCTATTCATTCCTTGGCTTTGACGCAGTCAGCACCCTGACCGAAGAGACCCGCGATCCACGCCGTACCATTCCCCGGGCGATCATGCTGATCACCCTGATTGGCGGCCTGATCTTCGTCGGCGTTTCGTACTTCGTGCAGATCGCTCATCCATCGTTCCAGTTCGACAGCGTCGACTCGGCAGCCTATGAAATTGCGCGCAACATCGGTGGCGACCTGTTCGTGTCGATCTTCCTGATCGGCCTGATCGTCGGCCAGTTCGCCTCGGGGCTGTCGGCCCAGGCCAGCGGTTCGCGACTGCTGTTCGCCATGGGCCGCGACGGCGTCTTGCCGAAGTCATTTTTCGGCACCTTGCACGCGCGCTTCGGCACCCCGGTCAACAGCATTCTGTTGTGCGCAGCGGTGGCGTTGCTGGCGCTGAAACTCGACGTCACCACCTCGACCTCGTTCATCAACTTCGGTGCATTCCTGGCGTTCAGCCTGGTCAACCTGTCGGTGATCTTCCACTACTGGATCGGCGGCGAGAAAAAAGGCCCGCGCGAGCTGCTGCTGTTTCTGTTCTGCCCGCTGATCGGTCTGGTGGCCGACCTGTGGCTGATGGTCAGCCTCGATCATCTGGCGGTGTGGCTGGGGCTGAGCTGGCTGGCGATAGGCGTGGTGTACCTCGCCGTGCTGACGGGTGGTTTCCGCCGTCAGCCGCCGGAACTGGACTTTCAGGAAGCGACCTGAGCTTCGTGGCTTGGCTTCCCTCTGACGGGCATGGGATCCTTGGCGCTTTGCGCCAGGGAATTCCTTTATGTCGACCATTCATATCGCCGCAGCCCTGTTGCTCAACGCTCAAGGCCAGACCCTGCTGGTGCGCAAGCGCGGCACCACGGCGTTCATGCAACCGGGCGGCAAGATCGAGGCCCATGAGCTGCCAGTGCACGCGTTGGCCCGTGAGCTGGAAGAGGAGCTCGGGTTGGAAATCGATCCGGCGCAGGCGATTTTCCTCAACAGCTTTTCCGCCCCCGCCGCCAACGAGCCAGGCTTCATCGTCCATGCGGAAATTTTTCAACTGACCATCGATTGCGACGTCTGCCCGGCGGCGGAGATCGAGGAAGTCATCTGGGTCGATCCGGCCACTGATCCAGCGCTCGAGCTGGCGCCATTGACACGCGAACACATCCTGCCGTTCTATCGCCGTTCATTGACTGCACTCGCCTGATCATTCCCGCAAAGGACTCCGCCATGATCCCGCTGCAAGACTTGCTGATATTTGCCGCCGCCGCATTGCTGATGGTGCTGACGCCGGGGCCGAACATGATCTACCTGATCTCGCGTTCGATTTGTCAGGGGCGCCGCGCCGGAGTGACCTCATTGCTCGGCGTGGTCGGCGGGTTCTTTGTGCATATGTTCGCCGCGGCGGCCGGTTTGACGGCCGTTTTTCTGGCTGTGCCGATGGCTTATGAAGTGTTGAAATGGGCCGGCGCGTTGTACCTGCTGTGGCTGGCCTGGCAAGCGCTGAAACCCGGCGCACGTTCGCCTTTCGAAGCGCAGCAATTGCCGCCGGACTCGGCGCGCAAACTGATCACCATGGGCTTTCTCACCAGCGCGCTGAACCCGAAAATCGCTGTGTTCTACCTCTCGGTGTTTCCGCAATTCATCAGCCCCGAACACGGCTCGGTGTTCACCCAAAGCATCATTCTCGGCCTGACGCAGATCAGCGTCAGCTTCAGCGTCAATCTGTTGATCGCGCTGTTCGCCGCAGGTATCGCCTCGTGGTTTGTGCGCAACCCGACGTGGCTGGCGATGCAGCGTTATTTCATGGGCCTGGTGCTTGGCGGCCTTGCCGTACGGCTGATGCTCGAACAACGCCGGACCGCCTGAGGTGTGGATCGAACGGCTGGATGCCAGCCACGCCCTGGCTTACCGCGAACTGATGCTTGAAGCCTATGACCGGCATCCGCAGGCGTTCACTTCCAGCGTGCGCGAACGCGCGGTGATGCCATTGAGTTGGTGGGAAGGGCGCCTGACCAGCAAGCTCGATGTGGTGCTGGGGGCATTCGATGCCGGGACGTTGGCCGGGATTGTCGGCCTGGCGTTCGAACCGCGCGAGAAGGCGCGCCACAAGGCCACGCTGTTCGGCATGTATGTCTCGGCGGATTTTCGTCGCAAGGGTCTAGGGTTTGATCTGGTCCAAGCGGCTCTGTCCGAGGCGCAAAAGCATCCGGCGTTGAAACTGCTCCAGCTCACCGTCACCACCGGCAACGACGCGGCTTTTCAGTTGTACCAGCGTTGCGGATTCATTCAGTACGGTCTCGAACCGCTCGCCGTGCGAGTGGGCGAAGACTACTTCGACAAGATCCACATGTGGCGCGAGCTCTGACCCACCACGACAATTCTTGTGGGAGCGAGCCTGCTCGCGAAGGCGTCCGTCCAGCCGACATCATCGCTGAATCATCCACCGCTTTCGCGAGCAGGCTCGCTCCCACAGGGGGAACTCTTGCTCGGAAAAATCAGCGTACGGCGCTGACCCCATCCAGGGTCGAAAACGAGGTGTCCTTGGCGGTCAGCAGGAAGTCGCGCATGTACGGCGCGTCGAGCATGTCGGTGCGAATCGCCGCGTACAGCGTCGCGAACAAGCCCTTTTCACCCAACCGTTTGCCCTTCACATAGCCACGCGAGCTGTATTCATGCAGCGCCCAGTGCGGCATGCCGCAGACGCCACGGCCGCTGGCGACCAGTTGCATCATCATCACCGTCAGCTCCGAAGTGCGCACCTGCGCAGGTTCGATGTCGGCCGGTTCGAGGAAGCGGGTGAAGATGTCCAGGCGATCGCGTTCCACCGGGTAGGTGATCAGCGTTTCCGTCAGCAGGTCTTCGGGAACGATGTACGGCTTGCTCGCCAGCGCATGCTGGTTGGCCACCGCGAGCATAGCTTCGTAGGTGAACAGCGGCACGTAAGTGATGCCGGCAATTTCCAGCGGATCGGAGGTCACCACCAGATCCAGATCGCCACGGGCCAGTGCCGGCAGCGGGGCGAAAGCGAAACCCGAAGCCAGGTCCAGCTCGACTTCCGGCCAGGCATCGCGGAACTGGTCGATGGTCGGCATCAGCCACTGGAAGCAGCTGTGGCATTCGATCGCCATGTGCAGACGCCCGGCGGTGCCACCGGCCAGCCGACCAATGTCCCGTTCAGCGGCGCGCAACAGCGGCAGGGTGGCGTCGGCCAGTTGCAGCAGGCGCAAACCGGCGCTGGTGAAGCGCACCGGTTTGGTCTTGCGCACGAACAACTGCATGCCCATGCGCTCCTCCAGCTCTTTGAATTGGTGCGACAGTGCTGACTGCGTCAGATGCAAACGGTCGGCGGCGTCGACCAGGCTGTCGGCCTCGCGCAGGGCATGCAGGGTTTTCAGGTGACGGATTTCAAGCACCGGCGGGGCTCCATGAAGGAAATTTGTGACGAATGCGTGGAAGGTGAGTTTGTCTCATGAAGCACGCGTTGTCGATCTGCCGGCCAGGATCCGGCGATGCAATCGACAGCCGACCGCTCGGCACTCTTCATCAAACTGTCATGCAACTGTGGCAGCGCGCTTGTACGAACTTCATCAGACTCGCGCTCTACTGGGGTGCTGCGTTTTGGTGTTTTTCATGTTCAAGAGATTGTTTTCAGTCGCGGCCGCGTTGGCCGCGCTTTTGTTCGGGGCCGGTTCGTTTGCAGCCGGACGCTGCGATGTCAACGTGCCGACCGAGCACGCCGAGCTGGCGCAGGTCAGTCTTGCCTATCAGAGTATCGGTCGTGCATCGGACCCGGCGCTGTTGCTGGTCATGGGCCTGGGTGGGCAGTTGATTCACTGGCCGGACGAAGTGGTGGTCGCGCTGTGTCAGCAGGGGTTTCGAGTGATTCGTTATGACAACCGCGACGTCGGCCTGTCGACCTGGCGGCAGGCGCCGATCGAGGCCAATCTGACCTTCGAAGTGCTACGCTACAAACTCGGTCTGCCGGTCTCGGCCCCGTACAGCCTGACTGACATGGCCGACGATGCGCTGGGCTTGATGACGGCGCTGAAGGTCGAGCAATTCCACGTGCTCGGCGCGAGCATGGGCGGGATGATCGCCCAGCACATGGCGGCGATGGCGCCGCAGCGGGTGGAAAGCCTGACGCTGATCATGACCACTTCCGGCGCCGAAGGCCTGCCGGCACCGAGTGCGGCGCTGGTGCAATTGCTCTCACGGCGGGGCGCGCCGAACCGCGAAGTGGCGCTCGAGCAACAGGCCGATCTGCTCGCAGCACTGGGCAGCCCGGCGGTAACCGATGATCGCCAAGCGCTGTTGCAACAGGCGGCGGCGTCCTACGACCGCGCGTTCAACCCTGAAGGCGTCAAGCGGCAGATCATGGCGATCCTTGCCGAGCCGAGCCGGGTGGCACTGCTCAATCAACTGCGCGTGCCGACGCTGGTGGTGCATGGCACGGCAGATCCGCTGCTGCCGGTGATGCACGGCGTGCATCTGGCGGCGCACATTCAGGGCAGTCAGTTGAAACTGATTCCGGGACTCGCGCATCGCTTTCAGGAGGCGTTCAAGGAACCGTTGCTGGCGGCAGTGCTGCCGTATCTGCAGGCGCATCGCGAGGATACTTCGCATTGGGCGCAGGTCGACCCAGCGGCGCCGAACAATCTGCTGTAAGGGCGCCAGCATCCTGTCGCCAAAAAAATATCAATGTGCCACTATTGTTTGCCGCGTTGTTGCCGATAAGGCGCAGGAACGTTTTCAGACATAGGGACTTGATCCATGATTTTTCGCGCTACACGTCAATGGGCCGCGCTGGCCCTGCTCGCCGTACTGACCCTGACCGGTTGTGCCCACGTGCAACCACCGGTGCCGCTGGACAAACAATTCTGGGATGCCAAAGAGCCGACCATCGGTGTGGCCATTACCGTCGTACCGTCGCCGGTGCTGGCGCTGACCGGCAATCAGGGCATCCTTGATTACGCCATCAATGCCGGCGTCAACAGCAAGCTCAGCGCCAACGTCGAGACCTGGCAGGTGCGCGACCTGGAAACCTTGCCCGACGCCATCGTCGCCAAGCTGCAAGCCAAGGGCTACAAGGCCAAGCGCATTGATGAAAAGGTCGATCTGAAGACCTTCAAGGAAGTCGATTTCCGCGAGGGCTACATGACCAAGGACCTGTCGCCGATGAAGGCTGCCCACGGCATTGACCGTCTGTTGCTGGTGTCGATTTATGCCACCGGTGCCACCCGCAGCTACTACAGCATCGTGCCCACCAGCGTGCCGATGGCTCAGGTCGGCGGCCAGGGCATGGTGATCGATCTGGCGGACAACAAACTCTTGTGGTACCAGCCATTCGCCGCTGTGCAAGCCGCGCAAGGCGAGTGGGACGAGCCGTCCTACACCAACCTGTCCAACGCGTTTTATCAGGCGATGGATAACAGCCGTCAGCAAATGATCGCCCCGTTCGCGCAATGAAACGTCTGGCGCTGACCATTGCGGTGATCTCGCTGCTGGCGTTGCCTGGCTGTGCGCAGAAACCGGCACCTGAGGCCGGTTTCAAGGATCAGGCGGCGATGAGCTATGTGCAGGCACACGGACTGAAGGTCGACGTGCAACTGCCGGCGGAATTCGTCGGCGCCAGCACGGTGATCGACAGCAAGGCGGCGGTGAGCGCGGCCAATTCCAGCTACACACTGGTGTCGAGCTCCGGCGCGGGCGCCGGGTTGGCGGGGATTCTGGTAGCCAGCCTGATCAACACGCAAATGGGTTCCGGTACGTTGCAGCGCGATGCCGAAAAAGCCGCGCTGAACGAATCGCGGCCACTGGCCGACCTGCTCGCTGGCGTGCCGTTGCAGGAGCGCTTGCAGCGTCGCTTCCAGGCGGCTTCGCAGGTGTCGGGATTCAAGCAGGGGGAGGGCGCGGTCACCGCGCGGTTGATGATCGAACCGAAGCTGATGCTGACGCCTGATCGCGGCAGTTTCGTGCTGGTCAATCAGGTTCAATTGCAGGATATCGCCGGCTCGCCGCTGTACCGCATGCGCATCGAAGTGGCCAGTCAGCCGATTCGTCGTTGCGGCAAGCAATGCATCGACGACGGCGCCCTAGACCTGGCCAAGGTCACCGCTGTGCTGGATGAATGCATTGATGAATCCATGCGCGTGTTGAGCGCCGACCTGATGCAACCGACGCCTCCGCCCGCCGCGCAGGAAACCCTGCGTTACGTGCTCGACGGCCAGCGCGTGGTCGAGCGCGGTTATCAACTGGCGCAGAACGGCAGCTACTGGCGCTACCGCAATCTCTACGGTGCGGTGAAGTCAGTGCCGGTGCCGTTCGAGGATGCCTTGTCGTCCGCGCAACTGGCCCGAGTCTACGGTCGCTAGAGGCTGATGCACGTGGGTTCAGGCATGCAGCCGGACCCACACGCTGACCAGCACCGTCGCCGCTATCAACCAGGCCACCGCCGCCACCGCCAGCGACGCTTCCAGACGCATGCGGTCGACCATCACGTACAACGTCGCCAGATAGATAAAGTAGGGAATGATCGACCACATCCCAAACACGATCGTGGTCTTCAGGTCGTCGACCGAGCGGCCCTTGCCGACAATGTAATGCGCGATCAGGGCAAAGGTCGGGAACAGCGGCACCAGGCCGGCGATGTAATAGTTTCTGGTCTTCGACAGTGCCGCGAGGATCAGCACCACTGCGGCGCCGATGGCGGCTTTCAGAATCAGATCCATCAGTGGCTCAGCCCGTACTTTTTGACTTTGTCGAACAGCGTGGTCTTGGCCATGCCCAGTTCCTGACTGGCCTGGGTCAGGTTGCCGCCGCTGCGTTGCAAGGCGTCGACCAGCAGATTGCGCTCGAAGGCTTCCACCGCTTCGGCAAACGCCAGACCATGGCCGGCGCTGGCGCCGGACTTCTTGAAGGCCGGCAGGCCGAGGGCGAAGCGTTCGGCGACGTTGCGCAGTTCGCGCACGTTGCCCGGCCAGTCGTGGCTCATCAGGTTCGACAGGGTCTGGTTGTCCAGCTCCGGCAGCGCGCGGTCGAAGCGCAGCGCCGATTGCTGGGTGAAGTGTTCGAACAGTTGCAGGATGTCTTCGCGGCGTTCGCGCAGCGGTGGCAATTCCAGGGTCACGACGTTGAGGCGGTAGTACAAGTCGCTGCGAAACTCGCCGGCCTTGCTTGACTCATCAAGGTCGGATTTGGTCGCCGCAATCACCCGGCAATCCACTGCCACGCTCTGGTTCGAGCCGAGCCGTTCGAGGGTGCGTTCCTGCAATACGCGCAGCAGTTTGATCTGCAGCGGCAGCGGCATGCTTTCCACTTCATCGAGGAACAGCGTGCCGCCGTCGGCGTGTTCGATCTTGCCGATGCGGCGTTTGCCGGCGCCGGTGAAGGCGTTGGCTTCGTGGCCGAAGATCTCGCTTTCAAAAAGGTTTTCCGGCAGGCCGCCGCAGTTCAGCGCAACGAACTGTTTGCTGTGACGCCGACTGAAATCGTGCAGGCAACGAGCGACCAGTTCCTTGCCGGTGCCGGTCTCGCCTTCGATCAAGACGTTGGCCGAGGTGTCGGCGACGTTGGCGATCAGTTCGCGCAGGTTCTGCATCGCTGGTGAACGGCCGATGATCCGGCCTTCCAGCGAATCGCGTTCAGCCAGTTGCCGACGCAACGAGGAAACCTCGCGGGCGAGGCTGCGTTGTTCCAGCGCCCGTCGCGCGACATCGACCAGGCGCTCCGGCGAGAACGGTTTTTCCATGAAATCGTAGGCGCCTTTCTGCATCGCGCCGACAGCCATGGAAATGTCGCCGTGGCCGGTGATCAGCACCACCGGCAGGCTGCGGTCACGTTGCTTGAGACGAGTGAGCAATTCCAGGCCATCGATGCCCGGCAGGCGGATGTCGCTGATGACGATGCCGGCAAAGTTGTCGCCGACCTGCGCCAGCGCCTCTTCGGCACTGCCGACGCCGATGCACGGAATGTCCTCGAGGGTCAGCGCCTGTTGGCAGCCGAGCAGCACATGGGGGTCGTCTTCGACAATCAGCACACTGAGTTCAGGGTTCATATTGGCTCGGCAGAAAGAGGGCTTACCAACGGTAAACTGAGGACGAAAGTGGTGCCACCGCCGGCCGGGTGTTCGACACCCAGGTGCCCGCCGGTGGCGGCGGCGAGGCTGGCGGACAGGGTCAGGCCCAGTCCCAGGCCTTGCTCGCCGGGTTTGGTGGTGAAGAACGGTTCGAACAGATGCTTGCGCGCTTCGGCGTCGATGCCGTGGCCGTTGTCGCGCACCCGCAAGCGATACTTGCCATTGAACTCTTCACCCTCCAGCCACAGTTGCGGCTGCGGTTGCGCGTGCATGGCGTCGAGGGCGTTGCCGATCAGGTTGACGAGGATCTGTTCGAGGCGGGTCTGATCGATCAGCAGCTGCACATCGGCAAACTGCCGGTGAATCTGCAGCGCGGTGTTTTCCAGGCGCGCGCCGAGCACTTGCAAGGCGGCGTCGACGGCTTTGCCGAGACTGGCCTGACCCTTGTTGTCGCCGCGCCGGGCAAACGAACGCAGGCTGGCGGTTATCCGGCCCATGCGGTCGATCAGGTCGTTGATGGTCTTGAGGTTGGTGCTGGCGACGTCGAGCTGGCCACGCTCCAGAAAGCGCACGGTGTTGCCCGACAGCGTGCGCATCGCCGCCAGCGGCTGGTTCAGTTCATGGGCAATGCTGGTCGACATCTGGCCGATGGCCGCAAGTTTGCCGGCCTGCACCAGTTCATCCTGAGCGCGGCGCAACGTCTCTTCGGCCTGGCGGCGCTCGCGGATCTGACTCTTCAGGCGTTCGTTGCTGGCGCGCAGATCGGCGGTGCGTTCGGTAATCCGACGTTCGAGTTGGCTGTTGGCTTCCTGCAATGCTTCGCGGGCGGCGAGGCGGGTGGCGAGGACTTTGCGCCGCTCGTTCCAGGCAATCAGCAGGAAGGCGAACAGGGCAAACGCAACGGCCACCAGAATGCCTTGGTTGATCGCTTCGCGGCGCAGGTCCTGCAGCGGTGTCAGCAGAGTGAAATTCCACGGCGTGTCGCTCAGCAGTCGGGTTTGCGCCAGATAACTGATGTCGTCTTCGTCGGGCTGCAATTCACTGTTGGCCGGGAAGGTCAGTTTCTCCACGCCTTCGGCCAGTGTCTCGCGGGCCAGCGGTTGCAATTCGTTGAGTGGAAACCAGTAGTACTGCAGGCTGCGGGCGAGTTTTTCCTTGACTTCGTCGCTGAGCGGAATCACCGATTTCAGCCGCCTGGCCGGGTCGCTGGACAGAATGATGATGCCGTTCTCATCGCTGACGAACGCTTCCAGACGCGCCCGTTGCCAGCGTTCTTCCATGGCTTCCAGACGCACTTTGACCACCGCGACACCGATGATCTTGCCGTGCTCTTCGAGGCCGTGGGCGAGGTAGTAACCGGGTTCGCCATTGGTGCTGCCAATGCCATAGAAACGCCCAGGCTGGCCGCGCACGGCGTCTTTGAAATAGGCGCGGAAGGACAAGTCCTCACCCAGATAACTGTCGACGTCGCGCCAGTTGCTGGTGGCCATGACCCGGCCGGTGGTGTCCATGACGTAGATGGCCCGGCTGCGGCTGCGGCGGTTCAGGCCTTCGAGGTAATCGTTGACCGTCTGCCGGTGCTCCGGAGTCGGGTCGGCGAGCAACTGCGGCACACTGGTTTCGAGTTCCAGCAGGCTGGGCAGGTAGGTGTATTTGCTGATCTCGCTTTCGACCGCGCGGGCGTGCAGTTCCAACTGACGCTGGCCGTTCTCGCCGAGGCTGCGGATGCCGAAGTGTTCACTGGTCCAGAAGCCGATGAAACCCAGTCCGACCATCAGGGCGATGATCAGTGGCGGCAGGAACAGATGACGGATCAGACGGGGCTTCACGGCAAGTGATGGCTTTGCAGCGCGATAAAGAGTGGGGTCGCATTTCATCACAGATGCCTTGGGTCAACCACAACACTTGTTTGTGCCTGTGGCGAGGGGATTTATCCCCGTTGGGCCGCGAAGCGGCCCCAAAACCATCACTGCGGTTTAACTGAATGACCGCATGCACAGGTTTTTACGACTGCTGCGTAGCCGGACGGGGATAAATCCCCTCGCCACAGTGGATCTCATTGTCAGGCTGCCCGCACCCCACAGACAGGGTGCGGGTGTGTTGCTTTTAGTGCTGCAGGATTTTCTCGAGGAAGTGCTGCGCGCGTTCGGAGCGGGCGCTGATGTCGCCGAAGAATTCCTCTTTCGGGCAGTCCTCGATGATCTTGCCCTGATCCATGAAGATCACCCGGTCCGCCACTTTACGGGCGAAGCCCATTTCGTGGGTCACGCACATCATGGTCATGCCTTCGTGAGCCAGTTGCACCATGACGTCGAGCACTTCGTTGACCATTTCCGGGTCGAGCGCCGAGGTCGGTTCGTCGAACAGCATGACGATCGGGTCCATCGCCAGCGCACGGGCAATCGCCACACGCTGTTGCTGACCACCGGACAGTTGCCCCGGATGCTTGTGGGCGTGCGCCGACAAACCTACGCGCTCGAGCAGTTGCAGACCCTTTTTGGTCGCCTCTTCCTTGCTGCGGCCGAGCACCTTGATCTGCGCGATGGTCAGGTTTTCGGTGATGGTCAGGTGCGGGAACAGCTCGAAATGCTGGAACACCATGCCCACGCGCGAACGCAGTTTCGGCAGGTTGGTTTTCGGATCGGCGATCGACGTGCCGTCAACCACAACGTCGCCTTTCTGGAACGGTTCCAGGGCGTTGACGCACTTGATCAGCGTCGACTTGCCTGAACCCGACGGGCCGCAGACCACGATCACTTCGCCTTTCTTGACCTCGGTGCTGCAATCAGTCAGCACCTGGAAGTCCCCATACCACTTGTTGATGTTTTTGATAGAGATCATACGGCGAACCTTTTTTGCAGACGCTTGACCAACCGCGAGGCGGCGAAGCTGATGATGAAGTACACGAGACCGGCGAAAATCAGGAACTCATTGGAGCGGCCGATGATGTCGCCGCTGGCGCGCGAGGCGTTGAGGAAATCCACCAGGCCCACGGTGTAGACCAGCGAAGTGTCCTGGAACAGGATGATGCTCTGCTGCAGCAACAGCGGGGTCATCTTGCGGAACGCCTGCGGCAGGATGATCAGGCGCATCATCTGCCCGTAGTTCATGCCCAGTGCCTGAGCAGCACCCATCTGGCCCTTGGAAATCGACTGCACACCGGCCCGGACGATTTCGCAGAAATACGCCGCTTCGAACATCATGAACGCCACGACGCACGAGGTGAACGCACCGATCGGCGTGTCTTCGCCGGTGATCCAGCGCAGCACGAACGGCACCGCCAGGTAGAACCAGGTGATCACCAGCAGCAGCGGAATCGAGCGGAAATAGTTGACGTAGGCGCCAGCAATGCTCGACAGCAGCTTGTTGTGCGACAAACGGCACAGCGCGAGGATCGTGCCCAGAACCATGCCGCCGATCACGCCCATGGCCATCAGCTTGAGGGTCATCACCATGCCGTTCCACAAACCGGGAATGGCCGGGACGATGCCACTGAAATCGAATTCCATTATTTACCCCCCACGGAGATCAGGCCGGGCACTGCGACTTTCTTCTCGACCAGGCGCATCAGCAGCATCAGGCTCATGTTGAGGGTGAAATAGATCAGGGTCGCCAGGGTGAACGCTTCGAACAGGTTGGCCGAGAACTCGGCGGTCTGTTTGGTCTGCGCCAGCAATTCCATCAAACCGATCAGGGACGCCACGGAGGAGTTCTTGAACACGTTCAAAAATTCCGAGGTGAGCGGCGGAATGATGATCCGGTAGGCCTGGGGCAGCAGCACGTTCCAGTAGATCTGCGGCAGTTTGAAACCCATCGCGCGGGCGGCGGATTCCTGGCCACGGGGCAACGCCTGGATACCGGTGCGTACTTGCTCGCAGACACGGGCGGCGGTGAACAGACCCAGGCAGACGACAACGCTCAGGTAGGCCGAAGTAGTCGGGTTGAGGTCCTGCTTGTACCACTCCTGCAGATCCGGCGGCAGCAGATCGGGCACCAGGAAGTACCAGATGAACAGCTGCACCAGCAGCGGCACGTTACGGAACAGCTCGACGTAGCAGGTCGCGATGCCCGATACGATGCGGTTCGGCACGGTGCGCATGATGCCCAGCAGCGAGCCGAGCAGCAGGGCGATGATCCACGCCACGACGGCGATGGCAATGGTCCAGCCCAGACCGGAGATGAACCAGTCGAGATAGGTCTCGCTGCCCACACCGGTGGACTTGAAGAACACGCCCCAGTCCCAGTTGTAATTCATTAGGGTCTCCCCTCGATTCGATCGATGTACAAGTGCCCGCCTGGGGAACTCCGTTCCCTCCCCAGTCTTTTTTCAAAGACCGGGCACACGCGATCGGCTCGACAGCCACCGGTTCGAGTGTTTCCAGAAAAATGCCAGCAGGGAGTGACCATCCCCTGAAAAGGCAGGCGCCTCCTCAGGGGATAAGGTTAGTCAGAAAATCAGGACTTCTTGTCGTCAGCCGCTTTGTCGGTCGGATTGGCGATCAGGGTCTTGAGCTCGTCGCTCATCGGGAAGTTCAGGTTCAGGCCTTTTGGCGGAATCGGCTGCATGAACCACTTCTCGTAGATCTTGTTGATTTCGCCCGAAGCGTAGGTGGCCTTGATCGCGTCATCCACAGCCTTTTTGAACGGCTCGTCGCCTTTACGCATCATGCAGCCGTAGATTTCGTACGACTGTGGCGTGCCGGTGACAGCCCAGTCATCAGCCTTCTTGGCCTTGGCGGCTTCGCCGGCCAGCAGCGCGTCGTCCATCATGAAGGCAACGGCCCGGCCCGATTCCAGCATCTGGAAGGACTCGCCATGGTCTTTGGCAGAGATGACATTCATGCCCATCTGCTTGTCGGCATTCATCGCCTTGAGGATGCGCTCGGAAGTAGTGCCGGCGGTGGTCACGACGTTCTTGCCCTTCAGATCGTCGAAATCCTTGTACTTGGAGTCAGCCTTGGACAGCAGACGGGTACCGATTTCGAAGATGCCGACGGAGAAGTCGACCTGCTGCTGACGCTCGACGTTGTTGGTGGTCGAACCGCACTCGACGTCCACGGTGCCGTTCTGCACCAGCGGGATACGGGTCTGCGAGGTAACGAGGTTGTATTTGACTTGCAGGTTCGGCAGGTCGAGGTCTTTCTTGATCGCTTCGACGATTGCCAGCTGGATGTCGTGCGAGTAGCCGACCGGTTTGCCGGATGCATCAGCGATGTAGGAGAACGGAATGGAGGCGTCACGGTGGCCCAGGGTGATGACACCGGACTCTTTGATCTTCTTCAGGGTGCCGGTGAGCTCGGCGGCGAAAACTGGCGTGCTGATCAGAGCGGCAGCAATGGCTGCGCCCAGGATATGGGGAACGATGCGCATCAAATTTTCCTCGACATTGTTTTTTTTATGGAGCCAGTTTGTCGGCCCTTTTTGTGCTTCGAATGCCTGACGGCTCCTGAAGGTGTTGGCACAGCAGGCATTCGTCGAGAGAGTGTAGAGCATGAGTCGTGCCAGAGCAGGCGAAGTCAGTTAAGCGGTTGTTTTATAAAGTTATTAAAGTTTTATAGCGGTAATTTTATGAAGGCATGATCCGGTTAACCGAATCGACTGTAGAGTCGCGTTCGGAAAACCGAACGATCAAAAGCCCCTCACCCTAACCCTCTCCCGGAGGGAGAGGGGACTGACTGCGGTGGATGGTCGAGTTACGGCGACGTGAGATACGAGTCGACCTTGGATTTTGGAATCCACGGAGATCGGCTCCCTTTCCCCCTCTACCCCCTGGGGGAGAGGGCTGGGGTGAGGGGGAAAAGATCTAACTGCCCCAATCAGGTTCAACAAAGTCCACATAACAAAAAGCCCCTGAATCTCTCGATTCAGGGGCTTTCGTTTGAACGGTGAGATCAAGCCGCCTCGATCTTCCGGTTCTGCTCAACCTTGCCCAGATACGTCGACAGCTTCTGCTGTTCCTCCGCTGTGGTGAACAAGCCTAGCTTGGTACGGCGCCACAGGATGTCGTGCGCCGTGGTCGCCCACTCTTCGCTGCACAGGTAATCGACTTCGCGGGTGTAGAGTCCGCCGCCGATGTGCTCACCCATGTCGGCCAGGCTTTCCACGCCTTCAAGCATGCGCCAGGTGCGGCTGCCGTAGGTGACGGCCCAGCGCCGGGCGATTTCAGTCGGGACGAAATCGTACTTGTCGCGGATTCGCGCGCTCAGCGCCTCTGGCGTGGTCATGTTTTCGCCGCCCGGCAGGGTGGCGGTCGCGGTCCAGCTCGGGCGCATCTGGGTGAAGAACGGCATCAATTGCGCCATCGCCGACTCGGCAAGTTTGCGGTAAGTGGTCAGCTTGCCGCCGAACACCGACAGCAACGGCGCTTCTTCGGCACTGCCCGACAGCGCCAGGGTGTAATCGCGGGTCACTGCCGAAGGATTGTCGGATTCGTCGTTGCACAGCGGGCGAACGCCCGAGTAGCTGTGCACAATGTCTTCGCGGCTCAGCTGCTTCTTGAAGTGGGCGTTGACCACTTTCAGCACGTAATCGGTTTCGCCTTCGGTGATCGCTACTTTCGCCGGGTCGCCGGTGTACTCCCGGTCGGTGGTGCCGATCAGGGTGAAGTGGTTCAGGTACGGAATAGTGAAAACGATGCGCTGATCTTCGTTTTGCAGAATGTGCGCATGCTCGCCTTCGTACAGTTTCGGCACGATGATGTGGCTGCCCTGAATCAGACGGATGCCATACGGCGATTCCATCTTCAGGTCGTCACGAATGAACTTCGCCACCCATGGGCCGGCGGCGTTCACCAGTGCTTTGGCGGTGATCGAAAACAGGCTGCCGTCGGCGCGCTCCAGATGCAGATGCCACAAACCTTTGCTGCGGCGGGCACTGACACAGCGGGTCTGGGTATGAACGTGGGCGCCTTTTTCGCGGGCGGCCATGGCATTCAAGACCACCAGGCGGGCATCGTCGACCCAGCAATCGGAGTATTCGAAGCCTTTCTTGATTTCGCTTTTCAGCGCGCTGTCGGCGCCGAACTTCAGGCTTTTCGAACCCGGCAACTTCTCGCGCTTGCCGAGGTTGTCGTAAAGGAACAGGCCGGCACGAATCATCCACGCCGGACGCAGGTGCGGGCGGTGTGGCAGCACGAAACGCATCGGTTTGACGATGTGCGGCGCTTTGGCCAGCAGCACTTCGCGCTCGGCCAGCGCTTCGCGCACCAGACGGAATTCGTAATGCTCCAGATAGCGCAGGCCACCGTGGATCAGCTTGCTGCTGGCCGACGAGGTGTGGCTGGCCAGGTCGTCTTTTTCGCAAAGGAACACCGAAAGACCGCGACCGGCGGCATCCGCTGCGATCCCTACGCCATTGATCCCGCCGCCAATCACGGCAACGTCATAGATCTCGGAGAGAGGGGGCGTACGCAAGGTAGAGGTGGACATCGGCTGGCCTCGGTTCTTTTGGTTTTATGTCTTGGAAATCGAACATTAATGTTCATTTGCGAAAATGGTAGCCCATAAACACGCGCGCAGCCAGTCGCGTTCGATTGAAAAAACTCATCGAAGGGCGATTAAAAGAAAATTTTCGAACATGAACGCGCGCGAGAGCGCAGAAGAAGATGTGTTGTGTAATCGATTGTTTTCGCGAGCAGGCTCGCTCCCACATTTTGCAATGCATTCCAAGTGTGGGAGCGAGCCTGCTCGCGAAGGCGTCGGTTCGGTCAGCGAGGGAGAGGGATCAGACGACTTCCAGACGAATCTTGTGCTGACTCAACAACTGCGCCAGCGCCGGTACCGGCTGCTGATCGGTGACCAGGCAATCGATCAGGCTGATCGGCCCCAGTCGAATCATCGCGTTGCGCCCGAACTTGCTTGAGTCCGCCGCCAGGATCACCTGCCGCGCATTGGCGATGATCGCTTGAGAAACCCGGACTTCCTGATAATCGAAGTCGAGCAGGCTGCCGTCCTCATCGATGCCGCTGATCCCGACCAAGGCGAAATCGACCTTGAACTGATTGATGAAGTCCACGCTCGCCTGACCGACCACACCGCCGTCGCGGCGCACGTTGCCGCCGGTCAGCAGCACATCGAAATCATCCTTGGCGCTGAGCATCGAGGCGACGTGCAGGTTGTTGGTGATGATTTTCAGGTGACTGTGATTGAGCAG
Source organism: Pseudomonas triticicola (assembly GCF_019145375.1). NCBI lineage: Bacteria > Pseudomonadati > Pseudomonadota > Gammaproteobacteria > Pseudomonadales > Pseudomonadaceae > Pseudomonas > Pseudomonas triticicola. The sequence goes on from NZ_JAHSTX010000002.1 coordinate 805,208, forward strand.
GGCGCGGGCGATCGATTCGGTGGTTGTACCAATGTTGATGAACAGCGAGGCGTGATCGGGGATCTGTGCGGCGATGGCTTCACCGATGCGTTGCTTTTCGTCGCGCATCTGATCGGCGCGCATCGCATACGCGGTGTTTTCGACACTGGAATCGTACGCGGCGCCACCGTGGTAGCGACGCAGCAGATTGGCTTCCGCGAGCTGATTGATGTCGCGGCGGATGGTTTGCGGGGTAACAACGAACAGCGTGGCCATTTCCTCGATGCTCACATAGCCGCGTTCGCGGACCAGCTCGAGGATTTGCTGCTGACGGGGAGGCAGATTCATGGGGCTTCCTTTGGGCTGCCAAGCAAAATTTGCCCATGATGCCGCAGGAATCCGCTCCCGACCAGTTAGATACCTATGTGTAACTCAAGGCTGGCTTATTCAGCGTCCTCACGCGCCCAGTCACGGGTGCGGCTGACGGCTTTTTTCCAGCCTTTGTAGAGTTTCTCTTTCTCGGTTTCGTCCAGGCTCGGTTCGAACTCGCGCTCGATCACTGCTTTGCCGCGCAGTTCTTCCAGGCTGCCCCAGAAGCCGCAGGCCAGGCCGGCCAGATAGGCAGCGCCGAGTGCGGTGGTTTCGCGCATTTGCGGGCGCTCCACCTGAGTGCCGAGGATGTCGGCCTGGAACTGCATGAGGAAGTTGTTCGCCACCGCGCCGCCGTCCACGCGCAGGGCCTTGAGGCGTTCGCCGGAGTCCTGTTGCATGGCGTCGAGTACGTCGCGGGTCTGGTAGGCGATCGATTCCAGTGCGGCGCGGATGATGTGATCCACGCGTACGCCGCGCGTCAGGCCGAACAGTGCGCCACGGGCATACGGGTCCCAGTACGGTGCGCCGAGACCGGTAAACGCCGGCACCAGATACACGCCGTTGCTGTCCTTGACCTTGTTGGCAAAGTATTCGGTGTCGTGGGCGTCGTTGACGATTTTCAGTTCATCGCGCAGCCATTGCACGGTCGAGCCACCGTTGAACACGGCGCCTTCCAGAGCATAAGCCACTTCGCCGCGCGGGCCGCAGGCGATGGTGGTGAGCATGCCGTGCTGGGATTTCACCGCTTTGTCGCCGGTGTTCATCAGCAGGAAGCAACCGGTGCCGTAGGTGTTTTTCGCCTGGCCCGGCTCGACGCACATCTGGCCGAACAGTGCTGCCTGCTGGTCGCCGGCGATACCGCCGATGGCGATGCCGCTCTTGGTGCGGCCGTAGATTTCCGAGGAGGCTTTGACTTCCGGGAGCATCTCGCGCGGGATGTCGAGGATCTCCAGCATCTTCGAATCCCACTCCAGCGAGTGAATGTTGAAGAGCATGGTGCGCGAGGCGTTGGTGTAGTCGGTGACGTGCACCTTGCCGCCGGTGAATTTCCAGATCAGCCAGCTATCGACGGTGCCGAACAGCAGTTCGCCGTTGCGCGCACGCTCGCGGCTGCCTTCGACGTTGTCGAGGATCCACTTCAGTTTGGTGCCGGAGAAGTACGGGTCGGTGACCAGGCCGGTGGTGTCGCGGATGTAGTCTTCGTGACCATCGCGCTTGAGCTGCTGGCAGATCTCGGTGCTGCGGCGGCACTGCCAGACGATCGCGTTATAGACCGGACGGCCGGTGGTCTTGTCCCAGACTACGGTGGTTTCACGCTGGTTGGTGATACCGATCGCGGCGACCTGGTCGTGATGCAGGCCGGCCTGGGCCAGCGCCTCAACCATCACCGCGCTCTGGGTGGCGAAAATTTCCATCGGGTCGTGCTCGACCCAACCGGCCTGCGGGTAATGCTGAACGAATTCGCGCTGCGCGGTGCAGACCACGTTCGCGTCGCGGTCGAAGATGATCGCGCGCGAGCTGGTCGTACCCTGATCAAGGGCAATGATGTAGTTCTTGTTCTGAATGTCGGTCATGTCGATTGCCTTGGACGAAAAAAACGAGAGTGGGCCGTGGCGCAGGCTCGGATGGGCAGGAGCCGGCGCCGACTGTTTCAAGAAGTTCTTGGTTTGCCGTCAATGGCCGGTTCTGCATCCTTTGTAGCAGGTGTGGCGCCGGTCAGGTGACGGGCGATGAGCCCGCGATACCCGGCAGCACCGAGGCAGGCACCGACAATCGGTGCAAAAATCGGAATCAGGAAATACGGAATATCACGACCACCAGTGAAGGAAATTTCACCCCAACCGGTAAAGAAAGTCATCAGTTTCGGACCGAAGTCACGCGCAGGGTTCATCGCGAAACCGGTCAGCGGACCCATCGCACTGCCGATCACGGCAATCAGCAAACCGATCAGCAGCGGCGCCATCGGGCCGCGTGGCAGGCCGTTGTTGTCATCGGTCAGGGCCATGATCACGCCCATCAGGATCGCGGTGATGATCATCTCGACCAGAAAGGCCTGGGCCGTCGACAGTACCGGGTTCGGGTAGGTCGAGAACACCGACGCCAATTCCAGGCTGGCGGCCGAGCCACGAACCATCTGGTGGGTTTGTTCGTAATCGAAGAACAGATTGCTGTAGAGCGTGTAGACCAGCAACGCGCCGCAGAAGGCGCCGGCAATTTGCGAAAGGATGTAGAACGGCAGTTTGCGCTTTTCGAAGTCAGCGAAGATTGCCAGAGCGATGCTCACGGCCGGGTTCAGATGCGCGCCGGAAACCCCGGCGGTGAGGTAGATCGCCATGCTCACGCCGACGCCCCAGATGATGCTGATTTCCCACAGGCCGAAGCTGGCGCCCGCGACTTTGAGCGCGGCGACACAACCGGTGCCGAAGAAGATCAGAAGGGCAGTGCCCAGGAATTCGGCCATGCATTGGCCGGAAAGCGATGGTTGCGGTAGAGCAGCTGTCATTGAAAACCTCGGTTCTTTTTCTTGTGTAGCGCCTTGCCAACTGAGCAGGGCGCGATCTTCACCGGGTCGGAATCCCCATTCGGTTCCCGGGTTACTGCTGGGTACTGCGCGGAGCATGATTCTTACATTATTCAGATTCGAAAAAATATAGACAAGAAACAAACCTGTCAAAGGTCGAAAGTGAACCGTCGGTCACAATAAAACTATTCGCCGTATGAATGATCAGCGCGGTGATCAGCTTGAATGCAGCGCGAAGCCACGGGATTAGCGGCTTGGAATAGAGCCTTTTGCCCAACGATGACCTAGAATCCGTCGCAGGTTTTTGAAAAACTGCCGAACCCGGAGCTGCCATGACCCCAGCGTTGGACTTGTTGAAAAAAGTTCGTGCCGAACATCGCGTGCACAGTTACGAACATGATCCGAAGGCCGCGTCCTACGGGCTGGAGGCAGCAGAGAAGCTCGGGCTCGCACCGGCGCAAGTGTTCAAAACCCTGCTGGCCGCCAGTGAAAAAGGCGAACTGCTGGTGGCCGTAGTGCCGGTCGTCGGAACGCTCGATCTCAAGGGGCTGGCCCATGCCGCTGGAGTGAAGAAAGCCGAAATGGCTGATCCTGCTGCCGCGCAACGCTCCACCGGCTACCTGTTGGGCGGCATCAGCCCGCTCGGGCAGAAGAAACGCCTGCGCACCTTCATTGATAATTCCGCTCAGGGTTTTGCGACTATCTATGTGAGTGCCGGCCGGCGAGGGCTGGAAGTGGAACTGGCGCCAGCGGTATTGGCCGAGCACACCCAGGCGAAGTTCGCCGATATCGGTCGCGCGTAACAAGCGTGCGAGCTGTATGAAGAAAAAATTGCGCTTCTGTCACTGGCACTGATCCGGCCCGCCGTTGCATGCTCGGTCGACCAATTCAGGGAGAAAGTCATGCAGCTTGCGTTTCATCAGGTCGACGCGTTCAGTGATCGGCCGTTCAGTGGCAACCCGGCGATGGTCTATCGGCTCGACAGCTGGCTGGCTGATGACTTGATGCAGAAGATCGCCGCCGAACACAACCTGGCGGAGACTGCGTTTCTGGTGCGCGAAGGTCAGGCCTGGCATATCCGCTGGTTCACCCCGACCACTGAAGTGCCGCTGTGCGGGCATGCGACGTTGGCCAGCGCGTTTGTACTGTTCGAAATCTATAACGAAAGTGCCGAGCGCATCGACTTCACCTGCAAGTCCGGGCCGTTGAGTGTCAGCCGCGAAGGCGACCGCTTGTGGCTGGATTTTCCGACCATCGTGCCATCGGAAATCGGCGTGACGCTGGACGTCGAGCGGGCGCTCGGTGTCGAGGCGGTTGATGTGCTCGGCTCCAACGAGCTGTTCGTGGTGCTGGACTCGGAACAGGCCGTGCTCGACTGCCAACCGGACATGGCGGCGCTGGCGAAACTGCCATGGCTGGGCGCGATCGTTACTGCGCGTGGCAACCAGCATGACTTCGTCTCGCGCTATTTCGCCCCGGCCATCGGTATCAATGAAGACCCGGTGACCGGCTCGACCCATTGCAGCCTGATTCCGTACTGGGCCAAACGTCTGGGCAAATCGAACCTGACCGCGTGCCAGCGCTCGGCGCGGGGCGGGGAGTTGTTCTGTCGGCTGGAAGGTGAGCGAGTGAAGATTGGCGGCAATGCGACGCTGGTGGCCAGCGGTACCCTGTTTTTAGGCTGACGCAAAACCAACTGTGGGAGCGAGCCTGCTCGCGAAAGCGGCCGTTCAGTCAACATCTTCGGCGACTGAAACACCGCATTCGCGAGCAGGCTCGCTCCCACAATTTTCATCCAGTGCGGATCAGAGGCTGGTGCTGAATCGACGGACGCCGTTTTCCACTGCCGGAATCTGCGCCGCTGTGCTGCCGGATGCCTGGAACAACACCAAGTGATCCGCCGCTACGCGAATCCCGACCTGCGCGCCAACCAGATGATCGGCATGGCTGGGGAAGATCGATTCCAGTTGTGCACCGGTCGGCAGTTGCAGGCGATACAAGGTTGCCGCGCCGAGGAATGTCTTGCCGACAATCTGCGCCTTCAGTGAGCTATCCGGCGCATATACAATGTCATCCGGACGCAGCAATACGTCCACCGCGCCGCCAATCGGCCAGGTGTAGGCGCGATTACCGCGCAACTCACCCAGCTCGGTCTGCACCGACTCCGGGGTGACGAGCTGACCGCGAATGAAATAACCCTGACCGATGAAACTGGCGACATACGGCGTCGCCGGTTCGTGGTAGAGGTTGTAGGGCGTGTCCCACTGTTCCAGCCGACCTTCCTTGAATACGCCAACGTGATCGCTGACGGCGAAGGCTTCTTCCTGATCGTGGGTGACCAGAATCGCGCTGGTACCACGGGCCTTGAGGATGTCGCGCACCTCATGGCTGAGCTTGCGGCGCAACTCACCATCGAGGTTGGAAAACGGCTCGTCGAGCAACAGCAGTTGCGGCTCCGGCGCCAGGGCGCGGGCGAGGGCGACCCGCTGTTGTTGGCCGCCGGACAGCTCGTGGGGGAAGCGCTTGCCGAGGTTTTTCAGGTTGACCAGTTCCAGCAGTTCTTCGACCACGCGCACCTTGTTCGGGTGCTTGCGAATGCCGAAGGCGATGTTGTCGGCCACGCTCAGGTGCGGGAACAGCGCGTAGTCCTGAAACACCATGCCGATCCGGCGTTTCTCTGGCGCCAGGGTGAAACCGGCGCTGGAGAGGGTTTCGCCACCGAGGGTGATTTCGCCTTCGTGCACCGGCTCGAAACCGGCGATGGCGCGCAGGGTGGTGGTCTTGCCGCAGCCGGACGAGCCGAGCAGGCAGCCGATGTCGCCGGCGTTGAGGTGCAGATTGAGGTTCTGCACCACGCGTTGATCTTGATAGCCGCAAGCGAGGTTGCGCAGGTTCAGCAGTAATTCATGGCTCATGCGTGGTGATATGCCGGTTCGACGAGGAACTCGAGCAGGGCCTTCTGTGCGTGGAGACGGTTTTCTGCCTGATCCCAGGCGACGGAGCGCGGGTCATCGAGCAGGTCGAGACTGATTTCTTCGCCACGGTGCGCCGGCAGGCAGTGCATGAACAGCACGTCCTCGGCAGCGAGGTCGAGCAGGGCACGGTTGACCTGGAACGGCGCGAACAGCTTGAGGCGCTTGGCAGTTTCCTCTTCCTGACCCATCGACGTCCAGACGTCGGTACTGACCAGATGCGCGCCACGCACGGCGTCTCGCGGATCGCGGAGGATGGTCACGCGATCGCCAGCCTGGGCGACGAATTCCGGGTTCGGCTCGTAACCTTCCGGGCAGGCAACGCGCAACTGGAAGTCGAACTGGATCGCCGCTTCTATATAGCTGTTGCACATGTTGTTGCCGTCACCGATCCAGGCCACGGTCTTGCCCTGGATCGAGCCACGGTGTTCGAGGAAGGTCTGCATGTCGGCGAGCAACTGGCACGGGTGCAGATCATCGGACAGGCCGTTGATCACCGGCACCCGCGAGTTGGCGGCGAATTCGGTGAGGGTGCTATGGGCGAAGGTGCGGATCATCACCGCATCGAGCATGCTCGACATGACGATGGCGCAGTCGCTGATTGGCTCGCCACGGCCCAGTTGGGTATCGCGCGGGGACAGGAAGATTGCCTGGCCGCCGAGCTGGATCATGCCGGCCTCGAAGGAGATCCGGGTACGGGTCGAGGATTTTTCGAAGATCATCCCCAGCACGCGGTTTTTCAGAGGCTCGAACAGTACGCCGCGGTTACGCAGGTCCTTGAGCTCAACGCCTCGACGGATCACGCTGACCAGCTCTTCGGGCGTGCAATCCATCAGGGAGAGAAAGTGCCTTGCGCTCATCATTGACTACCTTTTTGCTACAGACCGCAGATGCTCAAAGCCTTGTTTAACGGAACAACGGGCGAGACCTGCGGCGTAAGCCGCACGGGGCGACGAAATAGGGGAAGGCGCGATATTGACACTAAATGTCGCGTTTTTCCAATAGGCTACTTTTTCAGCGGGATTCGGAGAGCGGACCGAGTGATATCGGTGCGCATTTTGAAGCCGGGTCCAGTGCAGAAGCGAGCCTCTTTGTACACTGGCCCCGCCGCGCTTGGCAATGCGCCGCGACCGCATCGCAGCCGTCCTGGTCGGTTTGCGAGTGTTGTGCCACGGATTCGCTTGGTCGGATGTTCAGACTGAAACATTTGCTAAAGCAAAGTGCTGGGTTATAAATAAGTTTCGAGCGACGCAGGAAGCCTCCGCATGGAATCGAAAGAACAACTGTTAATGGAACTGCTGGGCCACACGGCTCGCTCCCTGACCCATCTCACCGCGTCCGTCACCTCGATGTCTTTCGAGTTGCTGCGCAGTGACGACGAAGTGGTCAAATCCGCCGGTCGACACATGATCGATCGCATGGCCACCATCAGCGCTGGGCTTGATGAGCACTGGCGTTTGATCGGCGAGCTCACCGGCGTACACGTCGCCCATGAGCAGATCGAAACCATCCAGGAAATCCAGCTGGCGGCACCGCCGCAGTTGCCGCCGAACTGATCGCGGCGATTTATCGGCTGTCCTGATAACCGTCGATTCACAAGACGAACGTCGCTGGCGCCGCCTCTGCGCACGGGCCATAGTTTTGTTCCCGCGGGCGTGATTGCCTGCTCCCGAACAAGACAGAGACTGGCCATGACCAAGACTCTTCACCACCGTGCATGCCACCTGTGCGAAGCCATTTGCGGGCTGACCATCGAAACCACGGAAACCGATGGCAACGTCGCGATCACCTCGATCAAGGGTGATGCCCTCGACACCTTCAGCCGCGGCCATATCTGCCCGAAAGCCGTGGCCCTGCAAGATATTCAGAACGATCCCGACCGGTTGCGTCAGCCAATGCGCCGCGTCGGCAGCGAATGGCTGCCGATCGAATGGGATGAGGCGTTTGCGCTGGTGGCCGAGAAGCTCGCGGCGATTCAGGAACGTCACGGGCAGAACGCCGTTGCGGTGTATCAGGGCAATCCGAGCGTGCACAACTACGGCCTGATGACCCACAGCAATTACTTCCTGGGGTTGCTGAAAACGCGCAATCGCTACTCGGCCACTTCAGTCGATCAACTGCCGCACCACCTCAGCAGCTATCTGATGTACGGCCACGGTTTGCTCTTGCCGATTCCGGACATCGATCACACCGATTTCATGCTGATCCTCGGCGGCAATCCGCTGGCGTCCAACGGCAGCATCATGACCGTGCCGGATGTCGAGAAGCGCCTGAAGGCGATTCAGGCGCGCGGCGGCAAAGTGGTGGTGGTCGATCCGCGCCGCAGCGAAACCGCAGCGATGGCTGATCAGCACGTGTTCGTCCGCCCGGGCGGAGATGCGGCGCTGTTGTTCGGCATGCTCAATACGCTGTTCAGCGAAGGCCTGACCCGCGATAGCCATTTGCCGGTCGATGGCTTGGACGAGGTGCGCAACGCCGTGGCTGCTTTTAGCGCCGAAGCGATGAGCCCGCTCTGCGCAGTGCCGGCCGAGCAGATTCGCCAACTGGCGCGCGACTTCGCTGCCGCACCGAGTGCGGTCTGCTATGGGCGCATGGGCGTCTCGACCCAGGCCTTCGGCACCCTCTGTCACTGGGTGGTGCAGTTGATCAATCTGGTCACCGGCAATCTCGACCGCGTTGGCGGTGCACTGTGCACCGAACCCGCTGTGGATCTGGTGGCGTCGACCTCGGGCGGGCATTTTAACAAATGGCAGAGCCGGGTTTCCGGGCGTCCTGAATACGGCGGCGAGTTGCCGGTCTCGGCGCTCGCTGAAGAAATGCTCACCGACGGCGAGGGGCAGATCCGCGCGCTGATCACCGTCGCCGGCAACCCGGTGTTGTCGACACCCAACGGCCGGCAACTGGAGCAGGCGCTGGATGGCCTCGACTTCATGCTCAGCATCGACCTGTACATCAACGAAACCACGCGTTATGCCGATCTGATCCTGCCGTCGACCTCGGCGCTGGAAAACGATCACTACGACACCACTTTCAATCTGTTCGCGGTGCGTAACGTCACCCGCTTCAATCGCGCGATCCTCGCCAAGCCCGAGGGGGCTTTGCATGACTGGGAGATCTTCGTCGGGCTGGCCAAGGCCTTCGCTGAAAAAACCGCCAAGGAGCTGAAACCGACGATACCGCCGGCGAACATGATCGACATGGGCCTGCGCATGGGCCGCTATGGCGATGCGTCCGAGCACAAGTTGTCGTTGGCGACGCTGTTCGATCATCCGCACGGCATTGATCTGGGGGCACTGAAGCCGAATCTGGCGTCACGTCTGAAAACGCCGAATCAGCGTATCCAGGCCGCACCGCCGGAAATTCTCGCCGACCTCGCTCGCTTTGCCGCGTTGCAGGCGCCGGCTGCCGATGAGTTGTTGATGATCGGCCGCCGCCATGTGCGCAGCAACAATTCGTGGATGCACAATTTTCATCGGCTGGTGAAGGGTAAGCCACGGCATCAGTTGCTGATGCACCCGGATGACCTGGCCAGCCGTGGTCTGGCTGATGGGCAGCGGGTTCGGGTGAGTTCGCGGGTCGGGCAGATCGAGGTGGAAGTGCTCGCCAGTCTCGACATGATGAAAGGCGTGGTCAGCCTGCCCCACGGTTGGGGCCACGCGCGCCCGGGCGTGCAGATGGCGATCGCCAGCGGCCAGCCGGGGTCGAGCGCCAACGACCTGACCGACGAGTGTCAGCTTGACGAACTGTCGGGCAACGCGGCGTTGAACGGTGTGCCGGTGACGGTGGCGGCGGCTTGAGCGGGTCTGTCGGGGAGACCGAGCATGGCGCTCGGGATTCCGTTACAATGCGCCACCGTGCCGACCTCTGAGTCGGAAAGTTCAGCCGAGGTGCTCCATGGATATCATCGAAACGATTAAAGAGCAGATTGCCAACAACACCATTCTGCTTTACATGAAAGGCTCGCCGAATGCCCCGCAGTGCGGCTTCTCCGCAAAAGCTGCGCAAGCCGTGATGGCCTGTGGTGAAAAGTTCGCGTACGTGGACATCCTGCAGAACCCGGAAATCCGCGCCAACCTGCCAAAGTACGCCAACTGGCCGACTTTCCCGCAACTGTGGGTCGGCGGTGAGCTGGTCGGCGGCAGCGACATCATGACCGAGATGGCTGCAGACGGTTCGCTGCAAAGCACCATCAAGGCGGCTGTCGAAGCGGCAGCGGCGAACAAGTCCGAAGCCTGATTCTACGTTCATAGAGTTTC